>JBGTLA010000095.1:0-198394 GCA_041744375.1 Acidimicrobiia bacterium
CTGATGGCCACGATGGCGATGATGGCGATGAGTACGACCAACAGGGCGTACTCGACCATGCTGGCGCCGCGATCGTCGCCGGTGTACCGGGCGATCATCTTGGTCCAAATGGCTAGCACATTGTCTCCTTCTAGAAGGTGCTCTGTTGTAGAGCTTGCGGTCGTCTTATCGGACCGGGGGGCGGGGTGACTTGAGCTTCTGACGTGGGTCGAGCGACTCATTCACGGAGAGAGGTTGTCTCGGCTGCGTCGTTCGGTTAGATCGTCAGAACTGCAGGCTTGCGGTGCGATTGCCTGGCTCGGCCCGTCCAGCCCGATTCTCCGGCTCGGAGCTATCTCGAAGAAGCTCGACCAATGACAAAGGGTGGGGCCTTGCGGCCCCACCCTCATAGTGTGTCGGTTGTGCCGACGTTGGTCAGTTGGTGGCGGCGAGTGATGCGCCGACGGTGCTGAACGCCTGCGAGGTGCGCTGTCCCACGAGACTGATGGCCACCAGCGCGATGATGGCGATGAGTACGACCAACAGGGCGTACTCGACCATGCTGGCGCCGCGATCGTCGCCGGTGTACCGGGCGATCATCTTGGTCCAAATAGCTAGCATAAGTCCTCCTTTCGAGGTTCTTCGGTGGAAGAACCCTTTCTCCTTGTAAAGCCCAGAAGGTTCTCCGCTAGAACCTTCCTCATAGCCCGACGTAGATGATCGCCGTTGGTCCGAGAGTTCGCAGTGGGCCGGGCGCCCCATTCACCGTAGGTGAGCGTCTCTCAGTTCTCTTCGGCCAACCCAAGTCGGATCGCTTCCACCGCAGCCTGGGTGCGGTCGCTCACCGCCAACTTCTGGAAGATCGATGCCAGGTGGTTCTTTACAGTCTTTTGGGAGATGAAGAGAATCTCGGCCAGTTCGTCCGTCGCCGAGACACCCCTGGCCAGATGGGAGAGGATCTCTCTCTCGCGGTCTGTGAGTGAGGCTGCGCCGGGGTCCAATTGCGCCTTGGCGTAGCGGTCCAGGATGGCCTGCGTGGTTTCGGAGTCTGACACATCGAGCGTCTCGCCGGCAGCCACCGCTCGAATCGCAGCCACGATGGTAGACAAGGGAGCCGACTTGGAGAAGAACCCCGCGGCGCCTGCTGCTGCAGCCGCCTCCCGCTGGGGAACCTCGGCGTGCATGGTCACTACTATCACCGGTGTGTCGTCGAGGGCGGCCAGAACGGCGCCGCCTCCGCCCCCCGGCATCTCTAAGTCAGTGATGCACACTTCGGCCGGTTGGTTGACGATGCTGTCGAGTAACTCGGCTCCGGAAGCGGCGATACCGACCACGCGGATGTCGGGTATCCCCTCCAGCGCCCTGCTCAGCCCCTGGGCAAAGAGGGTGTGGTCGTCGGCAATCCATACTCTGATCATCGTTCGTCCTTCCATGTCAAGCGGACGGCAGTTCCGTCGGGGCCGGACTTCATTTCGATTCTGGCCCCTATCCGGTCGGCCCGTTCTCGCATGCCCAACAGGCCGTAATGGCCGTCTGGGACTTCTTCAACGTCGAATCCTCGACCGTCGTCACGCACCTCGATGTTGACCGAGGAACGGTCGACGGTTCCGGTCACGAATATGTTGGATGCATCGGCATGCTTGAGGGCGTTCCTGATGGATTCTGTGACGATGGCGGCTATCTGTCGGCCCGCCGAAGCCCGGGGAGGCCTCCGTTCGCGGACGTCAACCTGAACACCTGGTTGAACGTCCGCCTGTCCCGCGGCACGGTTGATCTCGCTGACGAGCGATTCTGCGGGTTCTGCCCTCAAGTCGGCGATGATCCGGCGGATGTCTTCCAGCACATCGCTGAGGCCTTGACGGATGTCGCCGATGTCTTTTCCGGTGTCGGGTTGGGTCGCCTGCATGGCGGCCACGTCCAGGCTCAGGCCGAGTGCCGCCAGAGCAGGCCCCACCTCGTCGTGGAGCTCGCGGGCCAGGCGAAGACGTTCCTCGGCAACGGCCGCCTTGGCGATGTCCTGAAGCAGCACGGTGTTGGCGAATGAGACAGCGACCGGCCTCAGCAGCCGGTTGATGTCCCCACGCACCGATGCCGACAATGCGGTCTGGGTGCCGAGAGCCACCACACCGGACGTCGTCTCCCCATCGCCCAAAGGAATCTGGGTGCGGATCAGGCTGGGAGAGTCGGTGCCCACCCGGGCCACCACCACCGGGCCCTCAGAGTCGAAGAGAGTGGCAGTGGCGAAGGCTCCCGGGTTGGCGTCCACGATCGCTTCGAGGGCGGCTCGGCCGATCTCGACCGGGTTGGAACCCCCGTCGGCGTAGACGTCGGTCAGCCGCCGTAACAAATCGTTGGCCTGTGTCATTCGGGCCAGCTCTTCGGAGACCTGAACAGATGCCTCCTCGAGGCTCGTCGCTCGCAGTTCCGACTCCACGAGAAGATTGCGTATTTGAGATACAAGAAGGCCGAGGAGCGGGAAGAGCGCGATGGGGCCCGCCCCGGCCAGCACCGCGGCGACGCCACCGCCGGCGCCTGTGACGGCCATGATGAGACCGGCCGAGAAGAGACTCGTTGTGATACCCATGCGGTACCCGCCGGCGATGGATCCGAGAAGGGTGGGAGTCAGGGCCAAGAGAAGGTAGGGGCTGTCGACTCCTCCCGTGAGGGTGGCGGCGGACACGGTGAGGAGGGCGCCCGTCATCACGAGTATCTCCAGATAGAGTCCCCGACGCATGATCACCGCGAGAGGGCTGAGGGTATGAGCGACGACGAATCCCCCGCCGAAGAGCGCGGCAGCCACCATAATCGGAGGGTTTGTGCCGAGCGTCGAGGAGCTGCCCAAGATCGCCAGTACCAGGGCGACCCATTCGGAACCAATGACGATGCGGTTCCCGCTCGTCAGCCAGCTGGGGGAGTGGTCCATATAGAAGCTGAGATTATGGCCCGTCAGGCTCTCACCGCAGGCAATCCGCGGCGCGCGAAGGGTGATCCATCCGCAAGCACCCAAACGTGCATCGGCGAAACCAGGTTGCCGTTCACTCTTCTGGTCTTCAGATGACGGCCCGGATGTCTCGTGGACGGCTGCTGCTGATGCTCTCGATTCTGGCGGTTGGTTTGCTGTCGATCTTCTTGGTGTCGGGCTCACCCGTCACGATCATCCCCGGTGACCCGGCCGAATATCGGGTCCGAGTCGAAGCGATGTTGAACGGAGGTCTGCCGTACCTCGACGTGCCGTTCGAGCATCTCCCGGTGATGATCATCCCCATGTTCGGTGCATGGTTTCTCGGCGGGTCGGCATCGCAGTCAATGTATGTCTTTGCCTTTGCTGGCTTGATGCTCGTGACAACAATTGCCACAGCCCCGGTGATGGATTCTTGGGGACACCGAATCGGCCTGCCGGCGACGGGTTGGCGGTGGGCCATGGTCATGGTTCCACTGATGCCCTTAGCCCTCTTCCGCAATGACCCAGTTCCGGTGTTGTTGAGCGTCGTTGCCTTGCTCATGTTGGTGTCTGAGCGGAGGTCGTGGGTCGTCTTCGCAATGGGTGGGGCTTGGGCCAAGATCTGGCCGGCCGCAATTTCTCTTGCGGCGTGGCGGAGAGGAAAGCCCGCAACTGCAGTGGTCGTCGGACTTTCCGGTGCAGCGGCCTTGGCGCTGACCTTCCTCCCCGGCTTCAGCGCGGCACGGAGGGGCGTCGGAATCCATGGGGAAACCGTGGTAGGAGCGCTGGTGGGGTTGTCGAGGACCGCACGTGGTGACCCCAGTGGCGTCGAGATCACTACGGCCGCCTATCTTCCTGTGAGCGGGCTTCTTGTGGCAGTGAACACCGCCCTTGGGCTCATGGTGCTTGCGCTTGCCTTCTGGGCGTTGCGGCGTTCGACCCAGTGGAGGACCGCATCTTTGGCGATCGGCGCTGCTGTAGGCGGGGTGATGCTTTCTTCGCAGCTCTTCTCTCTGCAGTACGTGCTGTGGTTGATGCCTTTCGTGGCGTTGTCGCGCCGTCGGTGCGTGCTGATGACGGCGATGGCACTGGGATTGTTGACGACTCGGTTGGCATGGGTGTGGGAACCGACGTTGTTCGAAGACCCGCTTTTCTACTCGATGATCACCGTACGAAACCTAGCCGTGGTCCTCATCGCCTGGTGGTTGGCCGAGGAGAGCAACACACTTGCGAAGGATTCAAGCGTCGCCGGCATCAGTTAGGCCTCGAGCGACTCATGGAGCAATCCGTTGAGCCTGATGGACCGACGCCGATAATCCCTTGATGGAAACAGTGCAGTCCCAACCGCGTCGTGGTATGGGTTTGTCCTCAACCGAGATCGTGTTCTTCGTCATGGCCGTGATCATCGTGGGGACGATCGTGGCGATCCTCAATGGACTGTCGCCGACAGGTCGCACTCTCATCGACAACGACGGATACATGCGGTTTCTCAAGATCGAGCAACTCGCTGTGACCGGAGATTGGTTCGATTCGGTCTTTCATCGAAGCAACTACCCGTACGGTGAGACTCTCCATTGGACGAGGCCTCTCGATGTCTATGTATTCGGCCTCAGCCTGCTCCTCAGGCCCTTTGTGGGTGAGGAGGCTCTCTATTGGGCCTCCTTCATAAACGGTCCGTTGCTTCTGATAGCGGCAGGCCTGCTCGGTGTGTGGGCTTTCGGGTGGTTCATGCGACCGGGGATTCGGGGCGTGTTTTTGCTGGCACATCTGGGCCTTCCGTTGCTGATTGCCTACTTCGGCTTCGGTCGAGTGGACCATCACGGGCTCATTCTCCTGGTCTTCATCTGGACGATCGGAATATTGGGTCGGACTTTGCACGACCCTACTCCCCGTCGCGCTGCGCTCCTGGGGGTCTCGCTGGGGCTGGGGCTGTGGGTGTCTGTCGAGTTCTTGGTGCCTTGGCTTCTGGTGGCGGCCACGTTGGGTGTGCTGGTCGTCCATACCAATCGGGCCGCACTGTCTCAAGCTGCCGTTGTGACTTTCATTTCTGCGGCGGCGAGCACCGCCGTGGCCCTCATGATCGAGCGCGGAGCGTCGGCGTCAGAAGTCGAGTTTGCCCGGATCGCAATAGTCCACGTGATTGTTGCTGTCGTCCTCAGTTTGGTCTTCCTCGGCCTCTCTTGGCTTGGTCGTCGGAACGAATCGTCCTTGTTCAGGTGGCTAGGTCTTCTCGGCTTGAGTTCGGTGGGATGCGTGGTGCTTCTCCTGGTGTTCCCTCAACTGGTGGCAGGCCCGTTCGTCGATTTCGATCCGATCGTCAGAGATAGGTGGCTCAGCCGAGTCACCGAACTTTTGCCTGTCTCACTCGATGAGGGATCGGGTCTCATCGTGTTTCGGATGGCGCCGATCGTCTTCGGATTGGTCGCCTTGCCGTTCGCCTATCGGCAGACCTTCGGCCGCCCGGGGAGGACGATGGTCGGCGCCCTCGGCGGTTGGATGATCGTGTACGCGGTTCTCACGGTCATGCAGTTCCGCTGGGCGATGTTCAGTCACTACCTGGCTCTGATCTTGATCGTGGTGGCGTTCGGAGGGCTCTACGATCGGATGGGTGAGATGAGAGGGGCGGTGTTGGTGCGCCCACTGCTGATCGCCAGCGTTCTCCTCTTTCCTTTGGTCGGCGGCGGCATCGAATCTGATCCTGCCGGAACGGCAAGGGACTGTTCCCTCGAGGATGTGTTACCGACACTCAGACGGGCCGACCGGACGACCATCCTCGCTGACCAGGACATCGGGCCCAACCTTCTGTACCACACTGACCACAACGTGGTCGTCACTCCTTACGGGAATTCCAGCGCCTTTCTCTTCATGTTCGACACCTTGGCGGAGACCGATTTCGAGGTGGCCCGTACTCTCCTGGCGGAGCGGTCGGTCGGTCTCATACTGGTCTGCCCCGGACCGCAGGATCTGACATACCCGCTTGAACCGGAGGGGACTCTATACGCAGCGTTAATCGATGGCACGCCACCCGACTTCGTTCATCCAATGCCGGTTGCGGCGTCGACCGACTACCTCCTCTTTGAGGTAGAGGTCGGATGATGAAAGGATTCAGACTGTCCACCGACTGGCGACGACAGGTCTTGCCCACCATTCGAAACCTTCATGTGACGCCACGAGAGGCATTGAGGCGTGGAGATCGGGACCCTGGTAGTAGCCGGCAGCTTGGAGCGGTCTTGGGGTATGTGTTCACAGCTTTCAGCCTGGCGGCAATTGTGGCTCTGCATCTCCCCTGGTTTCCGATTCCCGTTCAGGCAGCAGGGCACTCATTCACCAACTTGGTCGGCCAGGAGCATCGCTGGACCATGTTCTCGGCGGATCCCCGCGGCGCCTCTGTCGACCTGTGGGCGGTTCTCGATCATCCCGATGGTTCCGAAACGCGCTGGTCGATCACCGATGAGTCCGAAGGAAATGAGCTCCGTTTCTACCGCTGGGTGAAGTGGATGGAGACTGGAGTGTTACAGCAGCCGCACGGCCAACTCGAGGGACTCGCTGAGTGGCTCGAGTCTCGGGCAGCGAAGCCAGTGACCAGGATCACACTCTTCGGCTCGTTGAGAGAGCCGGGGGTGCTGGGCGGCGAACGTCCCGCTCCCGAAGTGTGGGTTCTGTTCACGCTGGAGCGCGATGAGCTCCGAACCACACCTGGGTCTCACAATGGCTGAGCCGACCCTACTTGCCAGGTGGCTTTTCAAACCTGTGTATGCGACGTCGTTTGGACTGTTGAGGATGGCGATCGGACTTTTGACGTTCTTCTGGTCGCTGGCCCTGCTGTATGACGTCGACCCGCTACTGACCTGGCTGCGGGTGGGTAGCGACGGAGACATCGGTTGGTGGCAGTTCTGGCCATCGGCGCCGCCGGGTGCGGTGGTGGCCATCACCGCTGGCCTAATCGTGGCGGCGCTGTTCATGACTGTCGGCTGGTACTCGAGGTCGGCTGCGTGGGCCGTGTTCGGGCTTACGCTCATCCTCCAGCGCTACAACCCTGCCGCCTTCAACGGAGGCGACTTCATCTTCCGGGGCGTCCTCATGCTCGGGCTGGCTCTGGGTCCTTCCGGTGCCTACTTGTCGGTAGACTCTTGGAGGAAGAAGGGATCGGTCGACTGGGTAGCACCTCTCATGGACCCGTGGCCTCTGCGGTTCATCCAGGCCCACATATCCCTGGGATACATCCTCACCGTCGTTCTGAAGCTACGCGGTCATTCCTGGCTGGGAGGCACGGCGGTGTGGTACGCCCTCGGTCTGGAAGACCTGGCGCGCTTCGACGTCCCCCTGTGGATAGCCGCTCCTCCCGTCGGTGCGGTGTTGGGTTGGTCGACGCTGCTCATAGAGGCGAGCGTGGGAATAGGCGTGTGGTTCCGCCGTAGCCGTCCGTGGGTGCTGCTCGCCGGGGTCCTTCTCCACCTCGGCATCGCAACGGTTTTCGAGATCGCCTTCTTTCAGTTGGTGATGCTCGCCTCCTACCTGGCCTTTGTTCCTTCGGTAGCGGACGCCCGCGATCTCTTCTCGCGACTGAGTCGTCGCCGCCTGCCCGAGGGGCTAGTTGCGGAATCTTGACCCAAGTGTCCGGTACCCTGCACCGGATGCCCGCATTCGAGGTCCACTCCGAGTTCGAGCCGGCCGGCGACCAGCCGCAAGCCATAGCCGAGCTGGCCATGGGCATCGAGGCAGGGGAGCGGTTCCTGACGCTGCTGGGAATCACCGGGTCGGGCAAGTCCGCCACCATCGCCTGGACCATCGAGAAGGTGCAAAGGCCGACGTTGGTGCTGGCTCCTAACAAGGCCCTCGCGGCCCAGTTGGCCAATGAGTTCCGTCAGTTCTTCCCCAAGAACCGGGTCGAATACTTCGTGTCCTACTACGACTACTACCAGCCCGAAGCGTACATGCCCCAGACGGACACATACATCGAGAAGGACGCCACCGTCAACGACGAGATCGACCGCCTCCGCCACGCTGCCACATCAGCTCTGCTGGTGCGCTCCGACGTTGTTATCGTGGCCTCGGTGTCGGCCATCTACGGCCTGGGCTCGCCCGAGCAGTACAAGGGTCAGTTGCTGCGGCTGGTACGAGGCGTCGAGTACCCCATGGGCGAGGCCATCCGTCGCTTGGTGGACATCCAGTACGAACGCAACGAAATCAACCTGGTGAGGGGAAAGTTCCGGGTCAAAGGTGACACCCTGGAGGTGTTCCCCTCCTACGGCGAGACGATCGTCCGCCTCGAGTTCTGGGGCGACGAGGTAGAGCGGATCCTGCGGATGGATCCTGTCACCGGTGAGGTGATGGAGGAGATGTCGGAGGTGTTCGTCTTCCCCGCTACCCACTACGTCACCGAACGCGAACGGATGCTGGAGGCGGTGACCAACGTCGAGCTCGAGTTGGCCGAGCGCCTCGCCGCCCTCGAGTCGGGAGGCAAACTCTTGGAGGCGCAGCGGCTGCGTATGCGTACTGCCTACGACCTGGAGATGATGCGGGAGGTCGGTTTCTGCTCGGGAATCGAAAACTACTCCCGTCACCTCGACGGCCGGTCGCCGGGAGAAGCACCGTACACGTTGTTGGACTACTTCCCCGACGACTTTCTGATGGTCCTCGACGAGTCCCACGTCACCGTTCCCCAGATCGGCGGCCAATACGAAGGCGACCGCTCCCGTAAGGACGTGTTGGTGGACCACGGTTTCCGACTTCCGTCGGCGATGGACAACCGGCCGCTGCGCTTCGACGAATGGTTGGAGCGGTCACCGCAGGTGGTTTTCATGTCGGCCACTCCCGGCCCGTTCGAGCGGGAACACTCAACGAAAGTGGTGGAACAGATCGTCCGTCCCACCGGTCTCATCGACCCCGAAGTGGTGGTCCGTCCCACCAAAGGCCAGATCGACGACCTCCTCGAAGAGATCCGCCACCGGGCGGAAGGCAACTCGAGGATCTTGGTCACCACATTGACCAAGAAGATGGCTGAGGACCTGACCGACTACCTGTTGGAGATGGGGGTGCGCGCTCGCTACCTGCATTCGGAGATCGACACATTGGAACGCGTCCAGATCCTGCGTGAGCTGCGACTGGGGGAGTTCGATGTACTGGTCGGCATCAATCTCTTGCGAGAGGGCCTCGACTTGCCCGAGGTGTCGATGGTGGCCATCCTCGACGCCGACAAAGAGGGGTTCTTGCGCTCGGAGACGTCACTCATCCAGATCATCGGCCGGGCGGCGCGCAACGTAGACGGACAGGTGGTCATGTACGCCGACCAGATGACCGACTCGATGCAGCGGGCCATCAACGAAACCAACCGCCGCCGCCGTCTCCAGATGATCTACAACGAGGAGAACGGCATCGACCCCCAGACCATCCGCAAGCACGTTTCCGACATCCTCGAACTCATCCAGTCCGAGGTCCCTGCGGCCGATAGACGACGACGTGAGGTGGAAAGACGCCGCCCTATCGACCTGGAGGGCGAGGATCTTCACCGACTGCTTCTCAGCCTCGAGGCAGAGATGCACGAAGCGGCCAAGGAGTTGCGATTCGAGTACGCCGCCCGACTGCGGGACGAGATCAACGAGTTGAAGCGGGAGTTGAGGGAGACGACGGAGGCCGCAGTCTGACGAGGGGAGACGTGGCGGCGACGGGTAGAGCCGTCGCTGCATCGCGGTCGGGGCTCCTGCGGATCTTGATGTTTCAGGCGGGCACTATCGCATTGTCCATTTGGTTGGTTGGTGCTCTGGAACTCGACTATGTGGCTGGGGACCCTCTGATCTACTACGAACGGACGGATGCACTCTTTGCCGGCTTGCTTCCCTATTCTGATGAGGCTTTCGAACACCTACCGATGATGCTCGTGCCGATGGCTCTCACGTGGCTGGTAGGAGGCTCGCTCGGACCCTTCGTATTTCGTGGATTGTGGGTACTTCTCACTTCCTTGGTCGTGTTGCTGACCACATTCCTGTATTGGAAATACGACACCCGAACCCACGGCAGCTCAGCTCTGACGTGGGCGATTCTCTCGGCTCCGATCCTGCCGCTGGTCGTGTTTCGCACAGAGCCCTGGGTTGTTCTCCCCGTGGTCGTGGGAATCTTGGCGATCATCGAGGGCCGAAGGACCAGCGCTGTCGTTTCCAGCGTGACGGGGGCATTGGCCAAGGGTTGGCCTGTTCTCCTAGCAGCAGGAATGCTGGTGCGAGGATGGCGGCGTTCGGCCGCTCTGACCGTCGGCCTGTCGTTATTGACAGTGGGGAGTGTTGTAGCTCTCCCTGGCTTCGTAGGGGCGAGGGAGTTCCAGGGTCTCCACACCGAGTCGACGGGGGGAGCGCTGTGGGGCCTGGTCTCCGCTCTGGCCGGACTCCACTCCGGTGTCTTCGTGTCGGCAGGCGCGGCGTATCTCTCGACGCCGGCGGCGATGATCCTCCCAGGTGTGTTGATCGCAGGGGCGATCACAGGACGGCTACTAGTCGGTCCTCGTCCCCAATCCCCGATCCTTGTCTGTTGCGCCCTAGTGGCGGCAACGCTCGTGGCGGTGCCTTTGAACTCGACCCAGTTCATCTATTGGCTCTTGCCATTTCTTGTGTTCGCCGACAGTCCCTCGAGAGTTCTTGCTGCTATCGCTGCAGTCCTGGCGATGGCATCTCTCGTTGCCTTCGACTCGTTGTTGGTCGGGGAGTGGTGGTGGTTCGGTTCTGTTGTGACTCGCCAGATCCTCATCGCGACGATTGGATGGAGAGCGGCGAGCGGTGCGAGCCTCACGGTTGTGGTGAGAAGCGAGGGGGCGTGAAGGGCGATCAAGACGACCCCGGGACCTGGTTGTCGTCCTCCCCAGGCCCGTCTCTGCTGCTGGCGAGCTGTCTCCTGGTGGGATCGGCCATCTACGCCCCGGGCATGCTCTATGCCTCGTGGCTAGGGGAGATGAGTCGCGGCTATCGACTCGGGCTGTTCGCCGCCGTCGTGCTCTTGGGGCTCGTGCTTCTGTCCGGCCTGATGACACGGCTCAACATACCCCTGACCGGCGCCATGTGTGCCGTAGCCATCACGTGGATGATCCTGTCCATCGGAGGATCACTAGCTCATCCGATCCCAGTGGACTGGAGAATGAGCGCCTCCGTGGTAACCGTCATTGCCATGATCGCAGGAGTCGTGGTTTATCGCCTCCGGGGCTCGAGGGTGGTGCAGACCCTGCTTGTCGTCCTGAGCATCATTCTTCTCGGTACTCCGTCCATAGAGATGGCGCTCGCCCATGCGGCGAGTGGACGCCCGACCCTCGGCACGTTTCCCGCGGTCGTGTCAGGTGAGGATGACTTCGAACGAAGCCTTGAGACCGATGCACAGGAAGTCTGGTTCATCGTCCTGGACGCCTACCCCTCATCCTGGGCGCTGCGCGAAGTCTACGGAGCTGAGACCGAGAGTCTTGGTATTCACCTCATCGACGAGGGATTCATCGTGAACGAGAACTCGTTGACACCCTATGCGTTCACCCACCTCGCCCTCCCGGCCATATTCGAAAACGCCTATCACGCTAAGGCACGAGACGTGATCAGCCGTGGCGACATGACGAGGCTGAGTCGCTCAATATCAGGTTACAATCGGTTCTTCCACGCGCTCGCCTCGTTCGGTTTCGAAGTCAGCGTGGTGGAGAACGGTTGGCGTTTGTCCGGTTGCCTGTATCCGGTGGACAGGTGTGTTCCGGCTCCTCTACTCGACGAACCAATGGGGATGCTGATCGAACAGTCGGTTTTCGGTCCCTTGCTCGGCATTGCCCGTGCTAATGCGTTCAGTCGAGGTCTGCAGGCCAATATTGATTGGTTGGCCCACAACATTGGCGAGCGTTCAACGGGCCAACCGCCTCAGGCGGTGTACTTGCACTTGGTAGCGCCTCACCCGCCTTTCGTTCTGGCAAGCGACTGTTCGCGGCAGTCCGCCTCGGCTCGGGCATCAAGTGGTTTGATGGTGGCATGGTCCGACATAGAGGAGAGCCTGCTGTTCGAGCGAAGGGCGCTGTTTGTCGAGCAGACGAAATGCGTGACAGAACTCATGCTCGATCTGGTTGCGTCGGCACGACCGGACGTGATCATCGGGATCGTCGGTGATCATGGGCCCGACTCCCTCGGTCAATTCGACACCCCTGCTCGGGACTGGACCGAGGAGATGATCTTAGAGAGGATGTTGACGCTTGCTGCGGTTCGTCTCCCGGAATCCTGCCCAGCGGATCTGACCATGACCTTTGGCGTTGTCGCAGGGATACTTGACTGCCTCGGAGATGACACGTCGGGCCCACCAATACCTCCTCGAGCTTTTCTCTCGCAATTCGACACCTCTCACAGTGACTCCATTATCGGAGTCGATGCGCCCACTTTGGAGCGACTCCTCGGTCACGGTGTGACCTTCGTAAAGGACGAGACATAGGTTCGAGAGGTAGGGATTTCCCACGGTCAACCCCCTGCAAGGTGACTTTCTCTCAAGCTTGCAGCCCCTGGCAGACTCCATGAAATAGGCTGGCCGCGGCCGATCAGGCCGACCGGTTTGGGTCTGAGGCGATCACAGCCAGACTCAAACACATGCCCGAGACTCGCGATCCCATCATCAAGCCGCGAGATGACGCTAACTCAGCGGGTTGACGGCGACGGGCGGAGGATCTTATCGGGGGTGTCGCCAACGGAAGACACTCTCAAGTGGAACTGACCGGTAGCCTCCCGGCCTGATGAGAATCTCGACAAGCGTTGTCGCTGTCAAGGCTGCTGATCGGATCGCCGATGGTTCTAGCAGCTGGGCCAACCGCCAAAGAACTGAGTCCGATCCATATTCGAGCGTACCAACAGTGAGTTGCGTTATCCCGGTCGACACGATGTTGAATGGTCCGCAGCGATCACGGACTCTGGGTGTGGACGTGGTCGAGCCAGTGCCCCAACGGCGACGAAGGCCTAGAAGACGCCTGACCCACCTCTCGGCAACGTACGACACTGGGAGGAGGTTGGCGCCGCCGACCGTATCCCATGCGTCCGTCAGCAGTCGGCAGGGCCCGTCACGGTGACCTTGACTCGAATTCCCGACCCGTCTGGCCTGTCTCAGGGCTGGCGGCGCCGTTCGTGGGTGATCCCGGCCGCATTCTTCGTTGCAATGTCGTCCTGGCGGTTCTATACGTATTTCAACTTCGGGACAGGCTTTGACACGGCCTTGTTAGGCAACGTCATCTGGCGGGTAGCCCACGGACTCGATACGCAGACGGCGATGACAGGGGGCCATTACATCTCGACTCATCTCTCTCCCCTCAGTGCACTGTGGCTTCCAGCCTTCAAATGGCTTCCCTTAGATCTCGCTATGCTTTCGCTGTTGGGAGGTCCGGTACTGGCTGCCGCCGCGCTGGTGTGGTGTGTGGGGGTGCTCGCCAGACATGTTGGGCTTGACACTCGTGCGTCCCACCTTCTTCAGGTCGCGGTTGCGCTTTCGCCGGGCGCCTTTCTCATGTCACAGTTCGAGATCCACGAGACGACGATAGGCCTGGGTCCCCTGGCGGTGGCGATAGTGCTGGCGGTCCGGGAGGCGCATCGGTGGCAGACTTGGACTGCAGCCGGTCTTGCTGTCGCGGCAAGGATCGAGATCGCGGCGAGCGTGTTCGTCGTCGGCATCATCCTTTGGTCGATTCCTCGATACCGGAAAGGAAGTACAGCCTTTCTGGTATTGGGAGCCTCAAGTATCCTGCTCTACGTCGGCTGGCTGCTCATGAATCCCTTTCCAACCGAATCGGTTGCCGCTCACTTCGGTCACCTGGGAAACACGCCGACTGAAGTCCTGCAAAGTGTGATAGCGAGACCAGCATCACTACTGGGTGCCGTCGTTTCCTGGGACTTGGTAATTTCAATCAGCTTCTGGCTGCTTGCGTTTGGACTTCTCCCAACGATGGCTCGCCCAAGATGGATCCTTATCGGGCTCCCGTCGGCAGCAATCGCCTTTCTCGGAACTTGGTCAAGTGCAGAGGCATTCATACATCACTACTGGTATCCGACGTTCGTTGGCGTGGCCTTTGCGACTGTGTGGGGATTTGGTGCGCTCGAGCCGATCCGGATGAGACTCGGTTTCTTCCTTTGCGGTGGCTTCGTGTTGAGCTGGATACTGTTGGCCCCCGTCATGGGATTCTTCGTTCCACAACGGGATCAGCATCTGTCGTCAGTACTCGTAGCGGTCCGGGAGACCGGTGCACAGCATGTGGCCGTTCCGGCGGAATTGGCCGCTCGCATGATTGATCGCTCACTGGTGATTCCTCTGCCTCGGCCATTCGCTTGCGCCGAGGAAGGGATTGGGCCGTATACTGCGCCGGGCGAACCACCCGACATCCTGGTCTTACGCGATGGCTTCGTGGACCATCTTGGGGGGGCGGAGCGGACGGCAGCAGTGCGTCTCCTGCGCAGCTACGACCGGATCCACAGCTCCGGCGACGTGGGTGTGTGGCAAGTCGTGGATCCGCTCAGCGCCGCGAGAGACTACCGACCCTGTTCGAGGAATACGGTCGAGATCCAGAGTACGCGGCGGGGCGAGTCGACGCGGCAATCGTCGGGGAGGACTATGTCGCCTGTTCCCCGTCGACATTCACGTCGTCGCCCCAGGTCAACTTGAGCATCTCCCGGGCACGTCCTTCTCTGATGCGGCCGGGTACGCCGGTCACCACGCTCCACGGGGGCACCAGCGTGTGCTGAAGGATCACACAACCTGCACCGATGACCGAGTGATCCCCGATTCGGGACCCCATCAGGATGACCGCGCCCGCCCCGATATGGACGTTTGCGCCGATCTCGACGGATGAGCGGTCTATCGGTAGGTTTCCGCCCGACAGAACACGCCGAACGGTCGAATGGGTATAGATCTGTGCGCCTGCGGAGATCTCACAGCCGCTGCCGATGGTGAGCCCACCGCTCCCGTCGATGACCGTGAACGCGCCGATCCAACAGTTGGGTCCGATCACAGGTGCGCCCACGATCCAGGCATGAGGGTTGTAGGGGTTCGGTGCCAATGAATGCCACGGCGGAGGTTCCTCAGCCACTGTCATCGTTGCTCCCTGGTTGGCGTGCGTCGTAGTCGAGCCGTCCAATCTCTACCCGTCGGACGACGTACACCGGCCGATCCCTAGCCTCGTCGGTGGCCCGCCACAGGTACTCACCGAAGATGGCCAGGACGATCAGCTGTATGCCTCCAAGGAGGAGAACCAACACGATGACGGTGGTCCAACCCTCCGGGGGCTCGGCGCCCAAGATCGCCCGGATGCTGATGAACGCGGCGTAGGCGAACCCGAGACCGGAGATGAGCACACCGAGTAGAGCGGCCAACCGGATCGGCGTGTGGGAGAACTGGACAAACGAGTCTAACCCGAGCTTGAGCAATTTGGCTGTCGTCCACTTCGTTGTCCCAGCCAGGCGCGGGAGTTGGTCGTACTCGACCTCTGTCTGAGTAAAGCCCACCCAGGCGATGAGGCCGAGGACATTGCGGTGTCGCTCCTTGAGTCGGTTTACCGCGTCGATCACGGGTCGGGCGACGAGGACGCCGGAGGGTCCTTCCGCTGGATATGACACGATTTCGGAGTATCGGTGGAGTAGCCGGGAGAATATGCGTGAGGAGGTTGATCCAAGTCCTCGCTGGGTTCGGGAACGACGGATTCCCCACACGACCTCAGCCCCGTCGTGCCAGGCCGCTAAGAAGAGCCCCACGAGCTCGGAGGGTTCCTGCAGGTCTGCTCCGAGGACTACCGCCGCCTCCCCAAGGGCATTGGCGAGGCCTGCGGATATCGCATAATGAGATCCGAAGTTCCGCGACAGTTGAACGGTGGTAAGGGGAAGCCGGTCATCCAATGCAGCTTGCAGAATGGCGATTGTGTTGTCGGTCGAGCCGTCGTCGACCGCCACGACCTCGAAGACGTGCTCGGGGTTGGCCGAGGCGATAGCTGTCAGGTGCTCGGCTAAGGCCTCGGCGTTGGCGGCTTCGTCAAAGAGTGGGATGACGAGAGAAACGAGGCTCGCGCCCTCGGTGGTCACGCGCCGCTCCCCTTCGACGATTCCTCCAGAGCCTTCTCCAAACTGACGATCACGATATCTTGGTCGTGGTGAGTCATGCCGTTGAAGAGCGGAAGCGAGAGCGCCGAGCGGCCTATCGAAGCGGTGACCGGAAGGTCGGCCTCGGTCAGGCCGTAACGACGGCGGAAGTAAGGCGAGAAGGGCATCGCGATGGTCCCGGAGCCTGCCTCAACCCCAAGGTCGCGCAGGGTGGATTGGACGAACTGGCGGGTTTCAGGCCTCTTTAAGAACACGGAGAATGCCTGGCCCGTCGTCCGGTCCCGCTCGTACTCCTGGAACCTCAGTGGCAGGCCGGAGAGCCGTTGGCGGTAGCGCTCAATCAGGTCGCGCCTCTGGTCGAGAATGGTACCGAGGCGGTTGAGTTGAGACCGGCCGAGAGCAGCCTGAAAGTCGGTCATGCGCAGATTGGGCCCTGCCATCTGGAAGCATCTCTCACCGTTTCGCAGGGTCTGCCCGTGGTTGCGGTAGGCGCGGGCGAACTCCGCCAACCTGTCGTCATCGGTGGTGATCGCTCCCCCCTCGCCGGTGGTGACAACCTTGAGCGCATGGAAGCTGAAGCACCCCGCGGCCCCGATGGAGCCGGCGGCCTGGTCAGCCGTGAATGCGCCGAGAGCACAGGCGGCATCCTCGATCACGGGAATGCCATGGAACCTTCCGACGCGGATGATCTCCTCCATTCGGGGGATGTAGCCAAAGACGTATACCGGCAGAATGGCTTTCACGGAATCCAGTAAGCCATGTTCCCCGAGGTTTTCCATGATTGTGACGAGGTGGGTCGGGTCCATGCCCAATGTGTCCGAGTCGACGTCTACGAAGACTGGAGTTGCCCCGACCAGTTCCACGACGTTGGCGGTGGCCACCCATGAGTACGAGGCTACGAGTACGCGGTCGCCCGCTCCAACACCGAGAGCGCCTATGCTCGCCGCGAGCGCAGCCGTTCCGCTGCTCACGGCGATGGCATGTTCGACACCGACCTGTGATGCGAGTTCATCCTCGAAGGCTGCGACCTGTGTTCCTTGGACGAGCCGTGCGGAGCTGAGCACATCATTCACCGCCGCCAGGTCGTGGGTCGTGATCCATGGTCTGCCGAGCGGAATCATGATTGGCTCTGGAGGGCCTTGATGGTGAGAGATATTCCCTCATCGAGATCTACTCTTGGAGCGAAACCCAGGACCTGGCTTGCTTTGGCGATGTCCGGGATTCGTTCGGCGACGTCGACTCCAGTAGCAGGAACGAATACGACTTTGCTGGAGGACGAGCTGAGGAGGACCACTTTGGCGGCTAGGTCGGCCACTGTGATCGACCCGTTCGGGTTGCCGATGTTGAAATGCCCTCCAATCGCGCCCGGGACGGAAACGGCCAGGCATGCCCCTTCGACCATGTCGGTAATGAAGGTCCAGGCCCTGACAGCGCTTCCGTCACCGCGAATCTCGACGGGTTGGCCACTGAGCGCCCTGAGAATGAAGGACCGAACTGCCCCTTCTCCGACCTGACGAGGACCGTAGACGTTGAATGGCCTCAACACCACGGTGGGAAGACCGTGCTCAATGTGATAAGCCGAGGCGAGATGTTCCTCGGCCAACTTGCCAGCGGCGTATGTCCATCGAGGTTCGCCCGGAGGGCCCACACTTGCATCGGCATCCTCCTTCACTCGATTGGCGCGCCGTCCGTATACCTCGCTGGTCGAGAAGCACACAACGCGGCGCACGTCGTCTTGAGCGGCGGCAGCATCGAGCACATTGATTGATCCCATGACGTTGACCTTCAGGGTCGTCACAGGACTTCGACCGACTGTGTCGATCCCGGCGATGGCCGCACAGTGGAAGACGACGTCATGTCCAGCGACGGCGTCCTGGACCGCCTCGGCGTCGAGGATGTCTCCCCGGATGATACGGAGGCGTGGATGTCCGATTACGTCGCTGGCGGCGATGGCGTCGCGACTGAAGTTGTCGAAGATCGTCACGACCTCGTTGTCGGGTAGCAGCCGCTCGGCGAGATACGAGCCGATGAAACCGGCGCCACCCGTAATCAGCACTCGGGCTCCCTCAAACAACTGCGCCGTCCCACAGAGAGGCGATTCTCGCCGCAGCCACAGCGAGGTGTCTGGCATCGATGTGTAAGGGGACTGCACGCTCTAGCGAGTCGTAGACCGTATGGTGGACCATTGTCACGGCGATGCCGCTCGAGGTGAATGCCGCATCCAGGTCGGTCCCCATATCGGGCACGAACGGGTCGTGCGTGACTACCTCAAACCCGCGCTTTTCCAACTCGTCCACTAGAGCGGCGCTGGGGCTATTGCGGGTGTCGGCCGACTCGGGGAGATAGGCATACCCTAGGATCACGACTCGAAAAGCGCGGCTAGGGGCCATTCCTCTTGCGTTGAGCGCCTCAGCCCCTGCCAGCGCCAGGTCGGCTATCACGGCGGGCATGCCGTCGTTCACTGCCCGCGCCGCGGGGACGAGTCGAAGTGGGGTTGTGGACGACGCCGCCAACAACCATGGATCTTTCGGTATGCAGTGGCCGCCCACTCCTCCACCGGGCAGGTGCATGTGGCGTTCTGGTACCTTGTTCACGAGCTCCCGCACCCGCCAGACGTCGTCCCCTTGATCCCGACAAATGAGGGCAAGCTCATTGGCAAAAGCAATCTGGACGTCTCGATAGGCGTTCTCGGTCACTTTTACCAGTTCGGCCGTGGCGATCGAGGCCGTGTCCAAGTCGGCATCTACGACAGTTCGATACAGATGCTTCATAGCGGCCGCAGTAGCCGGCGATGATCCTCCGCACACGCGCGGCATGTGATGGATGTTCTTCAGCAGACGTCCGGGCATCACGCGCTCCGGGCAGGCGCCCAGAAAAAAGTCTCTTCCTTCGGTGAGTCCCGAAGCTTTCTCGAGCCGGGATCGGACAACCGTGTCTGTGGTGCCAGGGGCCACAGTCGATTCGACGATGACGAGAACTCCCGGCTGAAGCGTTTCGCCGACGCTGTCGACCGCGGCCGCGAAGGCGGTGTGGTTCGGTCGGTTGTCGTTTCCGACCGGCGTTTGGACATTGACCGTAATCACGGCGGCGTTGGCCAATTCGGCCGGATCCGTGGTGGCTCGAAGACGGCCTTGTTTCACCATCTCGGCCACCACATCATCGAGACCGGGCTCATCGCCTTCGATAGGCGACGCTCCGGAGTTGATCACGGCCACACGGTTGGCATCGATGTCGTACCCGACCACACTGAATCCGGCAGCGGCGAAACAGCTCGCCACGGGTAGGCCGACATAACCGAGGCCGACCACGCCGATTATGGCGGAGCGATCGTCGATTGCGCTCGTCAGTTGCTCGAGTTTGTCGATCACGCGTTGGCCTTCTCGTCGACTTGCCCGACGCGGGCGGCGGTCTTCACCATCTCGACCATTTCGATTGCTCGAAGACCATCCTCGCCGGTAACCCGAGGTGACGTCCCGTCCTGGATGCAGTCGATGAAGTGACCCAATTCCAACAGCAGCGGCTCGCCGCGGTGCCGTAGGAAAGGCATCTCGATCATCCCGCTCTGCCGGTATCCCGCCTCCCCGGGGGAATCGTCGATTCTTCCCAGTCGGTGGACCGTGATGGCCTGTCGAATGAGGTCGAGCCGTAGGAAGTCGTCGCGCTGGGTGATAGTCATCTCCCTTACCTTGTCCTGGCCGATCCGACTCGCCGTGAGGGCCGCCGTCATGCCGCTCTCGAACTGCATGAGCACCGACGCGAGGTCATCTGGCCCATGAACATCCCGGCTGAAAGAGGCAAGTCGTCGAACCGGGGATTGGGCGATAGTGGCGACCAGGTCCAGGTCATGGATCATCAGATCGAGAATGACTCCATCGGGGATACGGGGCGTGTAGGGACTGATACGCTCGGCCGACACGTGGATGGGGTCGGTGATGAGACGTTCGAGTTCGAGGACCACCGGGTTGAAGCGTTCGATATGCCCGACCATGAGGATTCTGTCCGCTTCGGTTGCTCGATCGATCATTCCTCTGGCTTGGTCGGCTGTGGTGGATATCGGCTTCTCCACGAGGACATGGATACCGGCACCCAGCAGCTTCATGGTCAATGGGTAGTGGAGATGAGTCGGTGCAGCCACGATGGCAGCGTCGATCTGAGACAGAGCGAAGTCAAGGTCTCGGAGGTATCGGGCACCTACGGCCTCGGCCACGGCGGACCCGCGGACCTCGTCGGGATCGACGACTACCGATACGCGGGCGTCGCGGAGGCCCATGGCGACGCGCCCATGGTTCGCTCCCATCGATCCGGCACCGATGAGAGCAAGTTCAAGCATGCAGGCTCTTTCTGGCGACCTCGATGATTCGGGATAGGTCGCTGTCGCTCAAAGCAGGATGGACCGGCAGAGACAGGACCTGTGAGGCAACCCTTCGCGCCATCGGGGTCTCGCCGCCGATGACACGTGGATGCCGGGAGTAACACGGGTAGTCGTGGACGAGTCGAGGGTAGAAGATGCCGGTGGCGATCTGTTCGTCGCCGAGAGCCGAACGCAAGCCGTCCCGGTCGATGGCGGCCTCGTCTGTGACACGGATCGTGTACTGGTGATAGACATGGCCGGGTGAGTCGGCGGGGGTGATTACGCCAGACACATCAGCAAGGCCGTCCGTGAGCCGCTGGGCATTGCGCCGCCGCTTCGCTATGAGAGTCAACAAGTCGTCCATCTGGGGCAGCGCCACCGCGGCGTGAAGATCTGTCAGCCGACGATTGGTGCCGACCATCTCGTACGAATAGGGCTGACGCGAGCCTTGGTTCACAAACATCCTGAACTTGGCGGAGAGTGCCTCGTCGTTGGTGGTTATGACTCCACCCTCTCCGGCTGCCACGTTCTTTGTTGCATAGAGAGAGAAGCAGCCGATGCCCCAGGATCCGACGGCTCTGCCGGAAACGGTGGCACCTGCAGCTTGAGCTGCATCCTCGATGACGACCAGACCATGGCGAATTGCGGCCTTCTCGATGGCTTCCATGTCACACGGTCGACCGTACAGGTGTACTGGCATGACGACCGTAGTCCGGGCATCGACGGCATCCTCGATAGTGGCGGCATCCAGGTTGAAATTCTCATCAATATCCACAAAGCGCACCACGGCGCCCGATCGCAGCGCAGCGTTGAGGGTGGCCGCGAAGGTGAGCGGTGTCGTCAACACCACATCCCCTGGTCCAACCGTGAACCCGAGTGCTGTCTCAAGCGCCGCGGTGCCTGACGAAACTGCAACGGCGGTCTTGGTTCCGGCGAGCTCGGCGAATCGTCGTTCGAGTTCGGCCACCCGCGGCCCAGCAGTCAAATGGCCTGATCTGAGAACTTCGAGCACGTACATCTCCGTGCGGTGATCGATCAGGGGTTGAGAAATGCTGATCATCTCTCTCGGGTCTCGTGAGAGCACTCTTGTGCAACGGTGGCCGAATCAACATGGCGGCCGCACACGCAGACCAGCCCAGAAGCCCGGGCCGGGTTGCCCTTAACGAGCGTATAGTCAGGTACCGACTGGGTAACCACGCTGCCTGCGCCAACCATCGCACCGAGCCCGATGGTGACACCGCAAATGATCGTAGCATTGGCTCCAATCGATGATCCGGTCCGAACGACTGTCGGAACAACCTCCCAGTGCGCCGCGCCGGCACGGGGCAACAAGTCGTTTGTGAATACTACCGAGGGGCCTACGAAGACGCGGTCTTCAACCGTGACGCCGCGGTAGATCGAAACGTTGTTTTGGATCTTGCACCCATCGCCGATTACAACCCCGGCGTCGACGTAGACGTTCTTGCCAATGACGCATTCAACTCCGACGGATGCCGTCGAGCGAATGTGCGTGTGGTGCCATATCTTCGTCCCGGCGCCGATAGTGGCCCCGTCGTCCACGATTGCTGTCGGATGGATGCGTGTTGGTCTCTGCTGCATGTATCGACTGGTTCTCCAAGCATTATTTCTCGGTCGCCGTTCGGGTCCTATGAAGGATCTTCTCCACGAAGGCTCAACTTTGGCGGAGAGAGGGAAGGAAAGCATGTATTTGTTAGCCAGCCGTTGTCCATCGAACACGCGTTCCCTCCAGTATGTGAACTACAATGGCGTCGTTCTATGCCGGAGGCGGAGTTCGTGTCGACCGACACCATCCTGATCAGGGGCGCTCGTGAGCACAACCTCAAAGACATAACTGTCGAGCTGCCACGTGAGCGCCTCATCGTGTTCACCGGGCTGTCGGGCTCGGGCAAGTCCTCGCTGGCGTTCGACACGATCTACGCCGAGGGGCAGCGTCGCTACGTGGAGTCCCTGTCGGCCTACGCCCGGCAGTTCCTGGGCCAGATGGACAAGCCTGATGTGGATTTCATCGAGGGCCTGTCGCCGGCCATCTCCATCGACCAGAAGACGGCCTCCCGCAATCCCCGCTCCACCGTGGGTACCGTCACCGAAATCTGGGACTACCTGCGGCTCCTGTATGCTCGCATCGGTGTTCCGCACTGTCCCAACCATGGCCTGGAGGTGCGGCGCCAGACCCCCCAACAGATTGTCGACCAGATCCTCGATCTTCCCGAAGGCACCCGTTTCCAGGTACTGGCTCCGGTGGTGCGGGGACGCAAGGGTGAATACGAGGCCATGTTGAAGAATCTGGCCGCCGACGGTTTCGCCCGAGCGCGCATCGACGGTGAGGTTCGTGAGCTGACCGACGAGATCAAGTTGGACCGCTACTTCCAGCACACCATCGAAGTAGTCGTGGACCGCCTCGTCCGCAAAGAAGGGATGGAACAGCGGCTCACCCAGTCCCTCGAAACGGCCCTGGGGCTCACCGGAGGTGTCGTCGACGTTGACGTGATCGACGGCGACGTTCTCACCTTCTCTCAGGCTCTGGCCTGCCCGGAGGGCGATTTCTCCTTCGAAGATCTCCAGCCCCGTAACTTCTCGTTCAACAGTCCCTACGGGGCTTGTTCCACCTGCTCGGGAATCGGCACCCGCTTTCAGGTCGACGCGGCCCGAGCGATTCCCGACGAGGATCTCTCACTGGCGGAGGGGGCAATCCCGATGTGGGCTTCCAACCGCATGCGCTACTACCACCGCTTGCTGCGAGCGGTGGCCGACCATCTCGACTTCGATCTGGAGACGCCGTGGAAGGACCTCCCCGATTCCGTCCAGACGAAGATCCTCCACGGCACCGGGAACGACAAGATCACGGTCTCTTACAGCAACCGCTTCGGACGAAAGCGGCGGTGGGACACCACCTATGAGGGTGCCATCCCGTTCCTGAACAGGCGTCACGAAGGCGCCGAGTCCGACGGCGCCCGCGAGTATTACCAGGAATACATGGCTCAGGTCCCCTGTGACGATTGCGGAGGAGCAAGACTGGCGGAGATCTCACGTGCGGTGACCGTGGCCGGGCGGGCCATCCACGAGGTGGCCGACCTGCCCCTGGGCGAGTCGTATCGCTTCTTCGAGGGCCTCGAGCTCTCAGAAAGAGACACGGCCATTGCCGAGCGGGTCCTCAAAGAAGTGCGGGCGCGACTCAAGTTCCTCTTGGACGTGGGTCTCGACTACCTATCGTTGTCGCGTTCGGCCGCCACCCTGGCCGGCGGCGAAGCCCAGCGCATCCGGCTCGCCACCCAGATCGGGTCGGGTCTGGTCGGAGTGTTGTATATCCTCGACGAGCCCTCCATCGGCCTCCACCAGCGGGACAACCAGCGCCTCATCGAAACCTTGGTGCGATTGCGCAACCTGGGCAACACCCTCATCGTCGTGGAGCACGACGAGGACACCATGCGCGTCGCCGACCACATCGTCGACATCGGCCCCGGGGCGGGGGAGCACGGAGGGGAGATCGTTGCCACCGGCACCATCGACGATTTGATCGCCGCCTCCGAGTCGATCACCGGCGACTACCTGGCGGGCAGAAGAGTCATCCCCGTACCCGAGAAGCGTCGCCAGGGCAACGGCACCGACATCTGGGTGAGGGGAGCCACCGAGCACAACCTACGGGAAATCGATGTGCGTTTCCCGCTCGGTACCTTCACCTGCGTGAGCGGAGTGTCGGGCTCGGGCAAGTCGACGTTGGTCGAAGAGATCCTGTGGAAGGGCCTGGCCGGCAAGGTCAACCGGGCTCGCACCGTGCCCGGACGGCACAAGAAGATCGAGGGTGTCGAGGCAATCGACAAGGTCATCGACATCGACCAGTCGCCCATCGGGCGCACCCCCCGCTCCAACCCCGCCACCTACACCGGGGTGTTCGACCACATTCGCACCCTCTTTGCCGCCACTCCCGAGTCGAGGGCGCGCGGCTACAAACCCGGGCGTTTCTCCTTCAACGTCAAGGGTGGGCGCTGCGAAGCCTGTGCCGGTGACGGGACCATCAAGATCGAGATGCACTTCCTTCCCGATGTGTATGTTCCGTGCGAAGTGTGCGGGGGCAAGCGCTACAACCGAGAGACTCTCGACATAACCTGGCGGGGTCACACCATTTCCGACGTGTTGGAGATGTCGGTTGACGAGGCCCTGGCCTTTTTCGAGAACCAGCCCAAGATTGCCCGCATCCTTCAGACCCTCCACGACGTCGGTCTCACCTACATCCGACTCGGCCAGCCCGCCACCACCCTCTCGGGAGGCGAGGCGCAGCGCATCAAGTTGGCATCCGAGCTGGGGCGACGCTCCACCGGTACCACCTTCTACATTCTCGACGAGCCGACCACCGGACTCCATTTCGAGGACATCCGCCGTCTCCTGCAGGTGCTGCAGCGCCTGGTCGACTCGGGCAACACGGTCGTGGTCATCGAGCACAACCTCGATGTCATCAAGTCGGCCGACCACGTCATCGACCTCGGCCCCGAGGGCGGAATCGGCGGCGGGGCAATCGTGGCCGAAGGGACCCCGGAGCAAGTGGCCGAGGTGTCGGAGTCGTATACCGGCAAGTTCCTGAGGGAGATGCTCGCCTAAACCATCTACCGAGTCGCTCTGTAGCGATCCCTTTCAGACAAGGTCTCAGCCTCTGTTAGCAGGGCTGACGGCAGGGTGCGCAGCAGGCTCCAATGGTTGAGTGGCGCCTTCCCGCGTAGGCTCATCGTCCATGTTCGGTCGGCTCGTTCGTTTCCACGCCAGGAATGCTCCGACGTAGAGCACTCCGACCAACACGGCCAAGGCCCGGTAGCCCGTCACTAGCGAGGCATACTCGAGAACGCCTCCCAACATGGCCCCGAGCAGATTGACCCCGAACGCCGCCGTGGCGTTCTCCGAGTGGGCGAAGCGCTGAGCGAATACGAGGTTGGCGATGAATATCGGCGTGAAAGCCAAGAGAATGGCCGCACCAAAACGCATCGGGAGGGCGAGTTCCAACAGCAGCGAAGGCGGGATCGCCCACGACAGGCCAATGGCGAGAACCAGAAAACCATAGAGCACTTCGGGACGGGGCAGCCATCTCAGACGAGCCACCTGGATGGCGAGTAGTACCGAAAGCAAAACCCCCCCGAAAACGAGGGCGTTCACTATCCAGGTGGTCCCGAACCAGAGGGCAAACTGGACCACGCTCTTTGTGGAGAGGAGCAGGAAGGCGGCACCCATCAGGAACAGGTCGGTGTTCGGGCGGATAGACCGGAAAGTGGTTCCGGTTGCCCGGATCGTGATCAGGGAGATCGCCAGGATCGATGCCATCACGACCAGATACAAGAACGGAATTCCGGGAGAACGTACGTACAGGAATGGGTAGTTGTCTGTCGCCGGGGGCGGTGCCGCGCTGAGGTCACGTACACCCTCGGGGCACACGTCGCTGACGCCTCCACCAGCCGCCAGCATCGCCAATCCCGAGCCGCCCTGAGGGGCGATGACGCACAGGTCGGTACCGAATCTGGCTTCGAGGGTCGCTCCGAGACGGTCGACCAGCCAGTCTTCTCGGTAATAGTTGTACATCGCGAACATGCCTCCCGGTGCCAATAGGTCTCCTGCTTTCGAGATGGCCTCTTGGGTGAAGAGGAAGCTCTCCAGCCGGAGGTTGGATTGACCCGAAACCAGGGTGAGCGAGTCGGGGAGGGCGAAGAGTATGAGGTCGTAGTTGCCCGGGTTCCGCTCCATGAACGCCCGGCCGTCGTCGATCACGACTCTTACACGGTCATCGGCGTAGGGATTGTCGGGGTGGCGATCACGGCCGATCTCGTACAAACGGGGGTCGATCTCGACGGCGTCAACGGCTCCGGCTCCGTTGTCGAGTGCGATCGCCACATCGGTCCCGGTCCCGGCGCCGACGACCATCACCCTGGCAGGGTCGGCAGGGATCAGGTCGTAGGGGGCGAAGTAGAGAGGCTCGGTCGCTAGACGTCTTTCTACCGTTGTCATGGCCTGGTGTGGGATCCCGTTGACGTTGACGAGGACTGCCTCGGGTGCTTCGACGGTTTGAACGTGGTAATACGGCGACCAGGAAGACCCAGGAGAGAGACTCTGGGCTCCGAGGACAACGACAACACCCACCATGAGGAGGAGGCTGCGGCCGTCCATCTCGGGTAATGCGACCGCGACCAGCAGGCCGAGAACGACCAGGGCCCAGACAACGGGCGGGGTTTGTAGCCACGACAAGAGAGCGAAGCCGACCACTCCCAGAATCGACCCCGTAATGTCGAGTCGGTAGGCAGTGAGGGGTTGAAACAGGCTGAATACCCGTGCCACGGCCTGACCGACGAGGAAGAGGATCCACACTACCGCACCGAAGATGAGCGGAAGCATGACCCACAACGGAAGGCCCGAAACCTCGGGACTTCCAAAATAGATGACCTCGGCTCCCGACCTGTCGATCTCAGCCGGAAAGACGAGGACGAGTCCCACGAGAGCGAAGAGGCTGGCTGGGAGCCATTTGAGGCTTCCGCGCCTCTTGGCAGATAGGAACCCGAGCCCGATGCCCAAGAAACTCCCCAACAGCACGAAATTCGTGAAGAACGAGAGATAGACAACGTTCTCCCCCAGCCAACGAATGAGCGCCAGCTCCAAGAACAGCATCAGAAAGCTGAGCATCACCAGACGCATCCGGTTGTCTTTGATCCACGATCGTTGAGGTCGCGCCGCAACCAGTCCAGCGTCCATATCGGGTTCCTTTCTCAGGTGACGGCGGTTGGTGACTCCAGATATTGATCGGTCGGCGCAACTGCGACGTTGAGGCATTGCTGGGTCAGCTGAGGATAGGTCGTCAGTGCCCGCTCCTTTGGCGCGGGATCCGTCGGGGTCGATCTCGGAGCTGCGCAGTCGGCTTGACGAGCAGCCTCAAGCGCGGGGCGTGAGGTCCGATACAATGCCCGTCCCATCCCTCCGTCTGGTCCATTCATGAAGAAGCTGTCGGTGTTGATGCCCGTCTATAACGAAGCCCGTACCTTGCGCGCCATCGTGGAGCGGGTGCTGGGGTCGCCGATCGACCTAGAGATCGAAATCGTGGCGGTCGACGACGGTTCCACGGACGAGTCTGTAGAGATCTTGCACGAGCTTGCTGCCGATGATGACCGGATCAAGATTGTGGTTCAGCCCCACAATATGGGTAAGGGCAAGGCAATTCGCACGGCCATCGCTCACATGACCGGAGACCTTGCCATCGTCCAGGATGCCGACCTCGAGTATGACCCCGAAGAGTACCCAAGAGTGCTGAAGCCCGTTCTCGAAGGCAAGGCCGATGCCGTGTACGGCTCTCGCTTTGCGGCCTCCGAGGAGAGGCGGGTGCTCTTCTTCTGGCACTCGATGGGCAACAAGGTCCTCACGGCACTGTCAAATATGGCCAACGACCTCAACCTCACCGACATGGAGACCTGTTACAAGGCCGTGCGAGGCGACATCCTCCAGGAACTCCGACTGACATCGGACCGTTTCGGAATCGAACCGGAGATAACGGCCCGTCTTGCCCAGTGGGGAGCCCGCATCTACGAAGTGCCTATCAGCTACCACGGTCGCACTTACGCCGAGGGTAAGAACATCGGCTGGCGTGACGGCCTCCAGGCACTGTGGCTCATCTTCAAGTTCCGCTTTCTCGACACCCGATTCAGTGTTGGCTCGGGTAAGGCGACATTGGAGGGACTGTCCAAGGTGCCGGGGGTCGCCCGCTGGACGATGGACCAGTTCGCCGGTTACCTCGGAGACGAAGTGATGGAGGCTGGGTGTGGGATCGGCAACATTACATCCCGTCTTCTCGACCGAAGGCGGCTACATTCCATCGACATCGACCGCTTCTACGTGTCGGACCTGGCGCGCAAGTACGGCCATCTTGCCAATTTGACTGTCACCCACGCCGACCTCGAAGACCCGGGTTGCTATGACAACATCGGCCAATTCGACTCGGTCGTCTGTGTCAACGTTCTCGAGCATCTCGACCATCCCGATCGGGCACTGGCCGGGTTCCACCGCGTTCTCCGACCGGGTGGGCATGCCCTTATCTTGGTACCCGCCCACGGCTGGCTTTTTTCCGCAGCCGATGACGCCCTCGAACACCGAAAGCGCTACTCAGAACTGGAGCTTCGGGAGGAAGTATCGGAGGCCGGCTTCGACATCGTGGAAATGAAGCAGTTCAACCGGTTCGGGGTGCTCGGCTGGTGGGTGAACAAGAAGACGGCACGGACCGTCGTGGCGCCTTGGCAGGCCCGGTTGTTCGCGCTCCTCTTGCCTTTCGCCATGTTGATCGAGCGGATGCAACGACTCCCCGGTCTCAGCCTCGTCGTCGTGGCCCGCAAGCCGAACTGAGCCCTCTCGCATCAGGTCGTGATCAAGGTGGTGTCACAACCGGGCGATAGTGTGGACTCATACCGACCCGGAGAGAAACTGAATGACTGTTAAGACCTTCTCGGAGTTCGAGGGGACTCACGTGGTGGTCCTGGGGGGCGCCGGCTTTTTGGGATCTCACGTCTGTACGTGGCTGGTCGAGTCGGGGGCGCATGTCACCGCCATCGACAACCTGATCACCGGAAATGCCGAAAACGTCGACCATCTGCTCGAGAACGGCCACTTTCGGCTGATCGACTACGACGTCACCGACTTTCTCCATGTGAAAGGTGATGTCCACTACGTTTTGAACTTCGCCTCTCCTGCTTCCCCCGTCGATTACCTGAAGTGGCCCATCCACACCCTCAAAGTAGGTGCCTTCGGTACGCACAAGGGCCTAGGGCTTGCCCGCCACAAAGGGGCACGCTTCTTCCTGGCATCGACGTCCGAGGTGTACGGAGACCCCCAAGTCAACCCCCAGCCCGAGACCTACTGGGGAAATGTCAACCCCATCGGGCCACGTGGTGTCTACGACGAGGCCAAGCGCTTCGCCGAGGCCCTCACCCTGGCTTATCACCGCGAACACGGCACCGAAGTGAGAATAGTTCGCATCTTCAACTCCATCCTGGCCGACGAGCAGGTTCTATACGACGACGGCACCGAGCTGCGCCGTGAGACCGTCGGCGCCCTGGCGCAGCGGCTGGGAGCGCCTTCGGCCGACCTTGTGGGCTACACCGTCCCCGCTTTCGACGCCCGCTCGTCGATCCAAGCGCGCGCGGCCATTGCCTTGGTGGGACACCCAACAGACCAGCAATGTTACGAGGTTGCCACCCGGTACGGTCGCTCGATTCGAGTGACGGCGGACCACAGCCTGTTCGTCGAAAGCGCCGAGGGGGCACCGGTGGCACGAATGACGGGCGACTTGAGGGTCGGCGACAGGATTGCCGTTGCTCGCCGCATCGTTGTTCCCGAACGTGACCGGTTGGCGGTGGAGCCGGTCGTTGCCTGTCTGAGTCGAGGTTGGGATCCATGGCGGCTCGACATCCACCACCCGGCCTTGGGGGAGATGGCGTGGCGTCGCCGGTTCGAGCTGAGAGACTTCGTGGAGTCCGAAGCGTCCAGCAAAGCCAGGTACGTTCGCTCAGCTACATGGAGCCGGATCCGCGGCATGCGGGATGGATCGTACATGCCGGTGGCCGCCATTCACTATCTCGGTGCCGAAGTGCCGGAAGATGCCACAGTCGCCATTCACACGGGGGGTGGGAGCGCCAGGCTGCCGATTCGGATCGGGATCTCCAACGAGTTCCTTTGGTTCTTGGGGCTCATGGTCGCCGAGGGACACATTCGGCGCGATCCTGACGTCGACTTTCTCGTGACAATCGCCTGTGAGGACGATCTGCTCGATCGGGCCCAGAAGATCGTCGAGCGCGACCTCGGTCTCCACTCCGTTCGATCGTCGGGAAGCTCCCAGCGCTCGCCATCGATCTCCGTCCACTCCCGATTGTTCGTGGAGGTGTTGGATCACCTCGGGTTTGCGCCAGGCGAGAAGCGTATTCCCGGCTGGGTCCTCGGACTGCCGCTCTCACGCCTGGGTTGGTTCCTGGAAGGGTACCGCCAGGGCGACGGCGTGCACTCCGGGAAGAAGCTCGAGGAAGCTGTGCGCCACGAATTCTCGACCACGTCGACGGCTCTCAAAGACGACCTGGTCGTGGCGTTCGCCCGCTTTGGCCTCGTCCCGTCGGTAGGGCGGTACGAGACCACCTTCAAGCAGAAGACCGGCGATCGGAAGTATCCCTTCTGGAGACTGACGCTTGCATCCATCTCGCCTTGGAGTCCACTGGACTGGCACAAGGGGGTGAGTCAGAACCTGAACGCCCGGGTGACCGAGGACATCGTCTGGGCGGCTGTGACTGCCATCGAGCCGGTGGATGCCACCCCGCTCGTGTTCGACTTCAGCGTTCCTGGATTCGAAAACTTCTGGGCGGGTTCGGGAGTGATGGCCCACAACACGTTCGGGCCCCGCATGCGGCCCGACGACGGGCGGGCGGTGCCGGCCTTCTTCAAGGCTGCGCTGCAGAATCGGCCGCTGCCCATCTTCGGTGACGGTACCCAGACCCGGTCGTTGTGCTACGTAGACGATCTTGTCAACGGCATGCTGCGGCTGGTCCTGTCCGACCACATCGGCCCCATCAACATCGGCAATCCTCAGGAGGTGACGATGCTGGAGCTGGCCGAGACCGTCCAAGACGTCGTTGGCAACTATTCGGGTATCGAGTTCCACCCCCGACCCACCGACGACCCCATGGTGCGGCGCCCCGACACCACGAAGGCCCTGGAGTTGTTGGACTGGAAAGCCGAGATACCGCTGCGGGAAGGGCTGGAGAAGACCCTTCCCTTCTTCCGTCAGGTATTGGACCTCTGAGCCAACCACCCCAGGACTGGTCGTCGTTGGCCGACTGGTGGCTCGACGAGCTGGCCGGCGACCCTGCCTACTCCGAGGAAGTGCTTCCGCTCGCCCTCGACCTGTTGGATCCACGCCCCAACAAGACGTACCTCGACGTGGGATGCGGGGAGGGAAGGGTGATGGCTGCCATCGCCGAAGCCGGTGCCATTCCCGTCGGGGTCGACGCCGTCGCGGATCTGGTTGGTCGAGCTTCCCGACACGGACGCGCGGTTCACGCCGAGATCCCGCCACTGGACTTTCTCGCAGACGGAGAGGTCGATGGAGTCGTCATCGTCCTGGTGTTGGAGCACCTGGCCGACGAGGCGGCGGTTTTCGCCGAGACGGCCCGGGTGACTCGTCTCGGTGGCGTGCTGGCGCTGGTCGTCAACCACCCGATCTGGACAGCCCCCTCCTCCACGCCCATCGGCGACGAAGAGGAGGTGCTGTGGCGCCCGGGTGAGTACTTCTCGACAGGTTGGTCCGATGAGCGGGCGGGTCAGGGAAGCGTTCGTTTCCATCACCGCACTATGGCCCGGCTGCTCACGACGGCTTCTGGGGCCGGGTGGTGTCTCGATCACCTGGTCGAGCTGGGCGTTTCCAAGGCGCAGGTGTCCCGGAGCAAGGGTTTGGCCGGTCAGGAACACATTCCGAGACTCCTGGGGGCTCGCTGGACACTCCGGTAGGCAAGGAGGTATCTGCCATTTTCGGGGGGTCACGAGGCGTCGGTGGCGAGAAACCCTCTCTTTCGCCACTGGACTGGTCGATCATGGGTTGGTGAGTTCCCGTCACCGCGTGTTCGCCCGGATGTGGGGCCTGGCCATGCTTGCCCACTTGGCAGGAAATTGGGGGCATGGGAACGTGTGGCCGGAGCCGACCCTCGTCGGTGTGGTACTGCTCTCGGTCGGGCTGGTCGGAACGGCCGCGCTGGTTGTCCCCAGGCGGTGGATGCTTCTTGCGTTGGGCGTGTTGGTCCCGGTGGCGGTAGTCCTCGAGGCGCCGATGCTCGGCAACCATTGGGTACTGGCCGGATTCGTTTCGCTCGCCTATCTGGTGACCGGGGGTCGTTGGGAGGTGTTCGAACCGAGCGCTCGGATCATCCTCTTGGTGTTCTATTCATTCGCAGCGTTTGCCAAGCTGAATGCCGGTTTTCTCGACCCGGCTACCAGCTGCGGTCTGTTCTACGCCAACCACTGGCTGGTCAGCTTCGGGCTCGGGTCGATTCCGGCTTCGAGCCCCCTGGCCTGGGTCAGCTCTTGGGGGGCAGCACTGATCGAGTTGGCCATTCCGATCCTCTTGATGATCAAGAGGACGAGGACCATCGGGGTGTTCGTGGCGATAGCTTTCCATGGCCTCATCAGCCTGGACCTGGCTCAGCATTTCTACGACTTCACGGCCGTCCTGTTGGCATTGTTCGTCCTGTTCCTCCCCGACTCGTATGCCGAACGTTTCGAAAGCGTGGGGAGATCGATTCGTCCCTCCGCTCGGTGGGTTCTCGTTGCGGCCGTCAGTGTGGTGGGCATCGCAGTTACCGGTGCCAACGTCACCCCCCTCTCTCCCGAAAGTGCGTGGTGGCTGATCACGGGCTCTTTCCTGTGGTGGGTGCCCTATCTTGCCTTGGTGGCGTGGGCGGCGGTTGGATCACTCGAACCGGCGCGGTTGGGCTGGCGGGTGGGTCCCGTGACCGCGGCGGTGGTGGCGCTGGTGGTGGTCAACGGGCTCACTCCCTACCTCGAGGTGAAGACCGCCTATGGATGGAACATGTACTCCAACCTCGTGACCGTCGACGGTACCTCCAACCACCTCCTGGTCCGCTCGACACTTCCCATCCGCGAAGGCCATCGCAACCTCGTCACGGTCGTGTCGAGCGACGACCCGGGACTGCAAATCTACGCCGACGAGGGATACCTGCTGCCTTGGCCGTCGTTTCGTCTGTACGCCGTTGACCACGCCGACACCGGGGTGGTCATCGAGCGGTTCGGCATCACGTTCGAGGTATCTCGGATCGGTGACGACCCCGACCTGTCGGCCCCGGTTCCGTGGTGGTGGCGGTGGATGCCGCTACGCGCCGTCCACGGCGAGACACCGCAACGGTGCCAACCCGTCTTCCTGCCGGCCCTGTGACCGTCATTCCCGGTCGATTTTGTCTTCGTCCCAGTAGTCGAGGCGCTCGAAGGGCATCACGACGGCGGTGAGGACGTTCATGAGGTGGGCGGTGATGCGCATCACGTAGCGGTAGAAGAGGGCGAGGGGGACGGCCCGGGAGGCGTCGGGGTAGGTGAACTGGGCCAGCATTTCGGTTTCGTAACGGTCGACGGCCTCGTCGGCCTCGTTGAGGATGGCAATGGCGGCGTCGGCGTCCCGCTCCCGAAACACCCGGGCGGCGTCGGTGATGAGGGTCGACACGTCGGACGCCACCCCGGTCACGGTTGCGCAGTCGTTGCCGCTCATGTCGGCTCCGGCTGCCGCCAGGTCCCACAGGTCCTTGGACATGTCGCCCACCCGTTCGATGTCCTTGGCGATGGACATGTACACGAACAAGAGCGGCACGTCGGCCTGGCTGCCTCTCACCCCGGCGTGGACGATGAGCTGGCGACGTATGGCCCGCTCCACCCGGTTGATCGTCTTGTCACGCTTGCGCAACGTCGACCCGATCTCGCTGGGATCGACGCGTCTCACCAGGGCGTCGATGGCCAGTTGGAAGTTGTCGTAGGCGGTGGCCAGCATCTTGCCGACCTCCTCCTCGATCGACTCGATCTGGCTCTCGCCACTTCCCCGAAATAGGTCGAACACCATGTCAACTCCTCATCATGCCAGTATCACCAAACCCGTGAGCGGTATCACCACGAACAAACCCACCACATAGGCCACCGCCCATCGGGCTCTGCGCTGGGCCAGCTCGGAGGCCATTTGGGCGAGACGGATGGGGATGCGGCGCATGGCGGGGAGGGGATAGAACACCAGGATGCCCGTGAGGTTGAAGAGGGTGTGGACCAGGGCGATGGTGAGGGCGGCCGGGTGGGCGGCCGCCACCGACGCCAACAGTGCGGTCACGGTGGTGCCCAGGTTGGCGCCCAACGTCACCGGATAGGCGTTGTCGAGGGTGAGGATCCCCGCCGCCACCATCGGGATGAGAATCGAGGTCGTGATCGACGAGCTCTGCACCATGACCGTCACGACGATTCCCACCATGATCGCTCCCAAACCCGCTCCCTTGTCGAGGATGCGGTTGAGGGAGCGTTCGATGCTGCCCGCCATGAGAGCGCGCATGGTGCGGGTGATGAAGGTGAGAGCCACGAAGATGAGGCCCAAGCCCACCGCCAACAAGACGATGCCGCGGATGTTCGGCGCCCACCCATCCATGAGGCCGGCGAGGCCGTTGATGGGCCACGAAACCGCCGTCTTGATGGGGCTGGTGGCGATGGTGCCCGGCTCGAGCTGGCGGCGACCGAGCAGTTCGGTGAGGAACAGCGCCGACCGGGACAAGAAACCGGTGAGCAGCTCGAGGGGGAGGGCGACCGCCACGGTGAGAATGTTGAAGAAGTCGTGCACCGTGGCCCCGGCGAAGGCCCGCCGGAACTCTTGGCCCCGACGCACGTGACCGAGCGACACGATGGTGTTGGTGACGGTGGTGCCGAGGTTGGTGCCGATGATCATCGGCACGGCGAGCTCCAGCGGCAGCGCCCCAGCCCCTACCAGCCCGACGATGGTGGCCGAGGACACCGACGACGACTGCACCAGCACTGTGGCCAGGACCCCGGCGAAGAGCCCCGCCAATGGGTGGGTGACGTTCTCGAAGAGGTCCTGGGCGAACCGTGACCCGAAAGCCTCGATTCCTACTTCGAGGCCTTTGACCCCGGCGAGGAAGGCGTAGAGGAGGGCGATCACCGCCGCCACCCGGACGATGGTGGCCAGACGTTGGTTGGGGGGAGAGAGAAGCGGCTGCGTCATCGCCGGTAGCGGAGGTTAACGCCGGGTGAACCCGGTCAGGCGATTCGACAGGGGATCCATCGGGTCGGGTCAGGGGTGGTGGCGGCGCGAGGGTCAGACGGCGATGTGACCGCTGATGCAGGTGACCGTCCCACCTCCGACCCAGATCGTCCCGTCGTCGTCTCGGGTGACGGCGATGCGGCCTTCCCGGCCCAGCGTCGAGCCCTGGGAGGCCACGTACGGGACCGTGACTCGGCTGGATGCGACGAGCCACTGGGCCAAGGAGGCGTTCAAGCTGCCGGTGACCGGGTCTTCGCCGGTCGTCGGGCCTATCGGGAAGAACGCTCTCACTTCGAGCGCCATCGGGGACCCGGGCGGATAGCAACCGACCACACCCAGATCGAGGTCGACGGAAGCAGGGCGGGGGAGATCGAGGACTGCCTCGGCGCTGCCCAAGAGGACGGCGACCCATCCCGGTCCGTTGTCCACCCACTGGGAATCGACGATGTCGTCGCGTTCGATCCCCAGCATGCCTGCGATCTTCCCTACCAGTTCCTCTTCGACGGGTCCCGATCGGATCAGGGGTGGAGCGGCGAAGCTCAAACCGTCGGCGGCCTTCTTGATGCGGACGAGGCCGGAGCCGCATTCCTGCACCACAACATCGCCCGTGGCCGGCTGGCCGCCACCTTCCAGCCAGGCGTGGCATGTCCCCAGCGTGGGGTGGCCGGCGAAGGGGAGCTCCTGAGTCGGGGTGAAGATTCGGACCCGATAGTCGGCTTCGGGGGTGGTGGGCGCCAGCAGGAACGTCGTCTCTGAGAGGTTGGTCCAGCGGGCGACGCGTTCCATTTCCGGGATGGACAGGTCGTCGGCGTCCATGACGACTGCGACGGGATTGCCCAGGTAAGGAGTGGTGGAGAAGACGTCGACCTGGCGGAATTGGCGCATGAGCGAGGAGTATCGCATCTCGGGGCCGTGTGGCAGCCGGCATGGCATTCAATGGTCGGAGTGTCTCTAGCCTTCTGGGTGTGATCGAACGCCCGCGCCCATCTGAGATACCCGACGCTCCCGGGGCCTATCTGTTTCGGGATCGGCACGGCAAGGTCGTGTATGTCGGCAAGGCGGCGTCCCTGCGCGCGCGGGTGTCGTCGTATTTCGCCCGGGGGTTGGCGATCCGTACCCAGGCAATGGTCGATGTGGCCGAGTCGGTGGAGTGGATCATCACCGGCAACGAGGTCGAGGCTCTCATGTTGGAGTTCAGCCTCATCAAGCGGCACCGGCCCCGCTTCAACGTTCGCCTCGTCGACGACAAGTCGTACCCGTATCTGGCCATCACCCGCTCCGACGAGTGGCCCCGCGCCCGGGTAATGCGGGGAGCGAAACGGAGAGGGACCGAGTATTTCGGTCCGTACGCCCATGCCTACGCCATACGCAAGACCCTCGATCTGCTGTTGCGGACCTTCCCGGTGCGAACCTGCACCGACGGTCTCTTCAAGCGTCAGCGGGCCCAGGGCCGCCCGTGTCTTCTGTTCCACATCGAGAAGTGCTCGGGTCCCTGTGTGGACGAGGTGGATCGTGTCCACTATGAAGAGATGGTGGATGGCCTGGCGGCCTTTCTGGGAGGCGAGACAGACGCGGTGATCGATCGGCTCACCGCCGACATGCGCGAGGCCTCCGCCAGGCTGGAGTTCGAACAGGCCGCTCGCTACCGCGACCGTCTGGCCGACGTCCGGCGGGCCCTGGAGCGCCAGGAAGTGGTCACGGAGCGCCCCGAGGATTTCGACCTCATCGCCTGCCATGGCGACGAGTTGGAGATGTCTTTTCAGGTGCTGTACGTGCGCCGGGGACGGGTGGTGGGCAGGTTCGGAACCGTGGTCGATCGGGTCGAGGACCTGACCGAGGCCGAGTTGATGGGGCGGATGTTGCGCGAGCTCTACGGAGATGAGCCCCCACCACCGTTGGTTGTGGTGCCGCACCTGCCCGACGACGTCGAAGTGTTCACCCAGTGGCTGAAAGAGCGGCGGGGTGGCAACGTGGCGCTGCGCCTGCCCCAGCGCGGAGCGAAAAAGCGACTGTTGGAGACGACCGAGGTCAACGCTCGGGAGGCGTTCGGTCGCCACCGACTGAAACGGCACCAGGACCACAACGCTCGGGCCAAGGCCCTGCGCAGCCTCCAGGAGGTCCTCGACCTGCCCGAGGCGCCGCTCCGTATCGAGGCCTACGACATCTCGACGCTGCAGGGCACCAACACCGTGGCCTCGATGGTGGTCCTCGAGGACGGTGTGCCCCGGCCGTCGGAGTACCGGCGCTTCAAGATCCGCACCGTCGACGGCCAGGACGACTTCGCCTCGATGGAAGAGACCCTACGCCGCCGTTTCAAGGCCTACCTGGCGGAGCGGGACCGGTCCACCGAAGGCGGCAAATTCTCGTATCCGCCGTCGCTGGTCGTCATCGACGGCGGGGTGGGCCAGCTGGGAAGGGCGGTGAAGGTCCTCGACGAGCTCGGCCTCGACATTCCGGTGCTGGGCCTCGCCAAGCGGATGGAAGAGGTCTATCTGCCCGACCAGCCCGAGCCGGTCGTCATCGCCCGTGATGCCGAGGCCCTCTACCTGCTGCAACGAGTGCGCGACGAAGCGCATCGGTTTGCGATTACCTATCACCGCAGCCTCCGCTCCAAGTCGATGATCGATTCCATCCTCGACGACGTGCCCGGGGTGGGGCCGGGACGCAAGAAGGCGCTCATGAAGCGCTTCGGCTCCCTCAAGCAGATGCGCAACGCCCCACGCGACGAGCTGGCCGAGGTGGTTCCCCGGGCAGTGGCCGACGACCTCTACACCGCCCTCCACGGCCCCTGACCGATATTGGCTCTGGCCCGGGCGGAGCGCAGGGTCCGGAATCCACCGCTCCGCAACCGGACAGCGAGGTCGAGGAATCGTCTCCTCTGGGGGAGCGGAGGGAAGCGGTACCCTCCCGGTATGTCATCGTCCCCTCCCGCCAATCTCTTCGCCGACCTGCCCCATGTCCTCGTCGTGACGGGGATGTCGGGGGCGGGCAAATCGTCGGTGGCCAACGTGCTCGAAGACACCGGTTACACCGTCATCGACAACATCCCTCCCGCCCTGCTGCCCCAGGTGGTCGAGTACAACGCCGTTGCCGAGGACAAGCGGCGACTGGCAGTGGTGGTAGACGCCCGGGGCGCCCGGTCCCTGGAGACGCTCAAGGAAGTCGTCCAGGCACTCGACCAGAGCGGTATCCGCACGGTGGTGCTCTTTCTCGACGCCGACGACAACACCATCATCCGTCGCTACGAAGAGAATCGGCGCCCTCACCCTCTCGGTCTCGAAACCATTCAGGAGTCACTGGCCGAGGAGCGGAAGCTGCTCGATCCCATCAAGGAGACGGCCGACGTGGTAGTCGACACGTCCGAGCTCAACGTTCACCAACTGCGCGCCAGGATCACCGACCATTTCAGCGGCGGAGATATGGAGCGACCCATGCGGGTGTCGATCCGCTCGTTCGGATACAAACATGGGATTCCGCGCGATGCCGACATCGTCTTCGACGTGCGTTTCCTCCCCAACCCGCACTGGGTACCCGAGCTGCGGCCCTTGCGAGGCGTGGACACCCCGGTCTCGGCCTATGTGCTCGGCTTCGAAGTCACCGGCGAGTTCTTGGACCGCGTCGACGACCTCATCGGTTTCTTGCTACCCCGGTATGAGGCCGAAGGAAAGTCGTATCTCTCCATCGCCATCGGTTGCACCGGGGGACACCACCGGTCGGTGGCGATCGCCGAGGAACTTGCCAGGCGCCTCGGGGGCCGAGGCATCGGAGCAGGGGTCCGGCACCGGGACATCGAGGCGTGAACCACCACGAGCTGCCGGAGGCGGAACTTGAGCCCCTCCTCCTCGACCCCGCCGGCCCGTCGGTGGTGGCGATCGGGGGAGGCCACGGCCAGGCCGCCGCCCTCGACGCCATCCAACTCTACGCCGGCAAAGTGACAGCGGTCGTGTCGGTGGCCGACGACGGGGGATCGTCGGGTCGTCTCACGGAAACCATGGGAATACCCGCCCCAGGGGACATCCGTCGCTGCCTCCTGGCCCTGGCCCCCGAACCGTCTCTCGTGGCCGAATTGTTCGCCCACCGGTTCCAGACGGGAGACGTCAACGACCACTCCCTGGGGAACCTGATGCTGGCCGCCCTGGCCGATCTGACGGGTGACTTCGGGGCGGCGGTGGCCGCCGCCGGACGCATGCTCGGCGCCGTAGGTGACGTCGTGCCGACGACGACGACACCGGTCGGCCTGACAGCCAGGGTCGGTGGGCAGGTGGTGGCCGGCCAGGCCACCATCTCGAAGACCCGAGGAGTCGACAGCATCGGACTCGACCCGGCCGACGTCGTCGCCTTCCCCGGTGCCTTGTCCGCCATCGCCGAGGCCGACCAGATCGTGATCGGTCCCGGATCGTTGTTCACATCGGTCGTGGCGGCGTTGTTGGTGCCGGGAATGGCCGAGGCGGTCATGTCGGCGCCGGCCGAGAAGGTGTTCGTGGCCAACCTCGTCACCCAGGACGGAGAAACGTGGGACCTCGACGGAGCGGGCCACGTCGACGCCCTCATCCGGCACGGCCGGGTAGACGGGCCCGGGATCGTGGTGGTCCACGACGGACCCCTCGATGTTCCGCCCGGACTGCAGCCCGTGCGTTTCGACGACGATCTGGTGGGGTCGTGGGAGATTCAGCGGGCCGACATCGCCGATCCCCGCGTCGACTGGCCTGCTCACGACCCGATCGCCCTGGGCCGGGCCCTCTCTCGTCTCGTCGGCTGATGGAACACACCCGCCCCCTGCCACAATGGGCGGGCATGAGCAGTTACCTCACTCTCGAGGACCTCGAACTCGCAGGACAACGTGTTCTGGTCCGATCGGATCTCAACGTGCCCCTCGACGGGGGCGAGGTCACCGATGATTTCCGCATCGGCATGGCATTGGGGAGCATCGACCATGTTCGGCGGGCGGGAGCCGTGACCATCGTCTGTAGCCACCTCGGTCGACCGAAGGGCCCCGACTCGTCTTTCTCGCTGGCGCCGGTGGCGGCCCGTCTCTCGGAGCTGGGCGGTTTTCCGGTTCGTCACCTCGGCCAGGTGGTGGGCGACGAGGTCGAGGGGGCGGTGGCGGAAGCAAAGCCGGGCGATGTGGTGATGCTGGAGAACACCCGCTTCGAAGAAGGCGAGACCAAGAACGATCCCGCACTGGCCGCTGCCTTGGCGTCGTTGGCCGATGTCTTCGTGCAAGATGCCTTCGGGTCGGTGCACCGGGCCCATGCCTCCACCGTGGGGGTGGCCGAGCGTCTCCGCTCGGCGGCCGGTCCGCTGCTCGCCGCCGAGCTCGAAGCGTTGGGACGTTTCCTCGGGGAGCCAGAGCGGCCGTACGTGGTGGTCCTGGGCGGGGCGAAGATCTCCGACAAGCTGGGCGTGATCGAGAACTTGCTGCCCGGCGTGGACACGATGCTCATCGGCGGCGGCATGTGTTTCACTCTGCTTGCCGCTAGGGGAGTGGAGGTGGGCGAGAGCCTGGTGCAGAAGGACCAGCTGGAAGCGGTGGGCGAGTTGCTGGACGGGCCCTACGGCGCCCGCATACGGCTCCCGGTCGATGTCGTCGTCGCCGAGACCTTCGCGGAAGACGCCGACCCCCGGGTCGTTGACGTGTCGGCCATTCCGGCCGATGCCATGGGCCTCGACATAGGCCCCGACACCGCCGAATCTTTCTCGCAGGTGATCGGAGCCGCCGCTTCGGTGTTCTGGAACGGGCCCATGGGTGTGTTCGAATGGGAGGCGTTCCGAGCCGGCACGGAACGGGTCGCCGCCGCCATCACCGCCTGTGACGGGTTCACCGCCGTGGGTGGGGGCGATTCGGCAGCCGCCTTGCGGCTCATGGGGATGGACGGCGGGGTCTCGCACCTTTCCACCGGTGGGGGAGCGGGCCTCGAACTCCTGGAGGGCAAGGAACTGCCTGGGGTGGCGGTATTGGGGAGGTGGACGACATGACCGACCGCAAAGATCTCATCTGTGGCAACTGGAAGATGAACTCCAATCACCTGGAGGCGATCCAGATGATCCAGAAACTGCACTATCGCCTCGATGTGGCCGATTACGACCGGGTCGACGTGGTGGTCGCTCCCCCCTTCACGGCGTTGCGGTCGGCCCAGACGGTGATCGAGGTGGACCGGATGCGTATCGGACTCGGAGCCCAGGACGTGTTCTGGGAAGAGGACGGGGCCTATACGGGTGAGGTGTCAGCTCCGATGCTCGCCAAGCTGTCGGTTTCCTACGTCATCGTCGGCCACTCCGAGCGCCGCCAGCACTTCGGAGAGACCGACGATACGGCGAGGGCCAAACTGGCGGCGGTGTGGCGGAACTCCATGTCGCCCATCCTGTGCGTGGGCGAGACGCTCGACCAGCGCGAAGGCGGCGAGGCACACGACGTGGTGGTGTCCCAGCTCAAGGGTGCACTGGCAGGCGTCGACCCCGAGGCCGCTGCCGCGATGGCCGTCGCCTACGAACCGGTGTGGGCGATAGGAACCGGCCGTACCGCCACCCCAGACGACGCCGGCGAGATGTGCGAGGCGATACGGGTCGAGGTGGGCGAGATCGCCGGATCGGCGGCATACGAGGGGGTGAGGATCCTGTACGGGGGTTCGGTCAACGCCGGGAACATCAAGTCGCTCATGGCCAAACGTCATATCGATGGGGCGCTGGTGGGTGGTGCCTCTCTCGACCCCGACACCTTCGCCTCGGTGGTCCGCTACTGGATCTGAGTTCAGAGGGGTCAGGGCGAGAGGTGTTATCGGTGGAGGGGTTCAGGCTCGTTGGCCGACTCTTCTTGGCGTTGTTCCCGAAGCATGAGGACGCCGAGAAGGCTGGCCCCCACCATCACCACCGGCTCGAAGCCACTCTGATTCAGGATCCCGGCCGCCGTGGAGGCGCGATGGCCGGTGGTGCAGCCGACATACAGCGAGCGTGAGCGGTCGAGTTCGATGGGAGCGTTCGCAGCCAAGTCGGGGAGATAGCGATGGACCGACCCTTCCAGATGACCGTCGTTCCATTCTCCCGGCGAGCGCACATCGAGCACCTGAAGATCGGGATCACTGTCGGCCAGCTCCATGAACTCACGGGCCGTGACCGTTGCGTGTGAAGCAACCGGGTGGTCGCCATCCATCCAATCTGTCATGCCGCGCATGACTCCGCGGATGTCCTCGAATCCGATCCGGGCCAAAGCCAGGCGCGACTCGTCCAGATCCTGGCCTTCGTCCAGCACCAACACGATGGGGCTGTTGAAAGGCAGAAGCCAGCCGACCCAGGTAGCAAAATCCTGATTTGCCTCGATTCCCCACGAGCCGGGGATGTGACCCGCCGCGAAGCGGTCCTTGGGACGACCATCGACGACCTCTACCTCATCGAGCATGTCGATCACCTCCGATGCGCCCAGCTGGGCGATGTCCCCGACAGCGACAGCCGTGGGACCCGCCAGATTGATCGGGCCCATGCGGGCGTAATAGGTGGGATACGGTTCGAGACCGGAAAGCTGGACATCGGCGAACTGTTCGGCGTCGCCGATCGCCAGGAGCGGGTTGCCCCTGCGTTCTTCACCAATGGTGGACGTGCTGGGGCCGGCCAGGCTGGAAGTACAAAAAGACCCGGCACCGTGGGTCGGATAGAGGCCGACCTCGTCGGGAAGGGCCGCAAGTCGGTTCAGGGAACCCCATTGCAGCCGGGCGAGCTGGCGAGCGCGGTCGACACCCAGCAGGTCAGTTCGCCCAGCGGCCCCGACGAGCAGACTGCCTCCGGAGAAGACTGCCACGGGATCGCCTTGCAGGATCACGAGATACGACACATGCTCGGGAGTGTGCCCGGGCGTGTGCAGCGGCCTGATGGCGAGATCGCCGACCCCAATCTCCTCACCATGGAATGCGGGAGTGTGTTCGAAGGCCGTGCCGGCGCCGGCGGGAAGAACCAGCTCGGCGCCTGCTGTGGTGGCCGCGGTTCGTCCTCCCGAAATGTAGTCATTGTGGAGGTGGGTTTCGAGAACCCACCGGACCTCGGCGTCGCGTTCGACGGCCGCGGCGATGAACCGTTCTGCATCCCGCTGGGGATCGACCAGGATGGCCATGTCTTCGTGGATCAGCAGGTAGCTCATGTCGCCCAGGCCGGGCGTCGGGATCGATACGACCTCCACCAGGATCTCCGTTTACATGCAGACAGACGAATATGCAAGGGAAAGCATACTTTGCTCTGTCTCCCGATGCACTCCGAAGGGGTAACTCCTCGTCGAAAAGATCAAGAGGAAAGGGCGCCGAGCTGCTCCGACATCACTTCGCGGAGTAAGTCCATGGCCTCGGTGATCTTGGGTGAAGACAGCGAGTAGTGGGCCCATTGGCCTTCCTTGCGGACTGCCACCAGCCCCTTCTCCCGGAGCACGGCCAGATGCTGGGATACGTTGGTCTGAGGAAGATCCAACTCTTCGCAGAGATCCGTCACCGACCGCTCGCCGCTGCGGAGGGCGTTGATGATGAGTAGCCGCTTGGGATCGGCCAGGCCCTTGCAGACGCTGGCATGGAGACGGTACAACTCGTTGCGGACGTTGTTCATGTCGCTGTCCACTATGGCACATGGGGTCGTCAACGGAAACCCTTGACAGCCAGGATCACACGCGCAAGGATGCGGCAACTCGCATATGGTGGCGAGGTGGATGATGCCGGGAGGACAGAGTGACCCAGCCGGTTACAGCATTGGACCCTAACGAAGCCGAGGAGGTGGTGCCCGAGCGGGAGAAGATGGTCCTGATCGCCGCCTCGGGGGACCTCGACAAGGCGTGGCCCGTCTTCATCCTGGGAACCACCGGGGCCGCCTATGGGATGGATGTGACGGTCTTCTTCACCTTCTGGGGCCTCGGGATACTCAAGAAGCCCGATGCCGGTGTCACCGGGGATGACTGGCGCCAAAAGCTGATGTCGATGTTCAATCGGGGTGCCCCCGATCACCTCAAGCTCTCCAAGCTCAATTTCGGAGGCTTGGGGGCAAAGATGATGAAGGACCTCGCCGACAAGCACAAAGTGGCGTCGGTTCAGGAGTTGCTGGAGCTCTCCCAGGAAATGGGAGTGAAGCTCTGGCCATGTCAGATGACCATGGACTTGATGGGCCTGCGGCGCGAGGATCTGCTCGATGGCTTGGACGACCCGGCGGGGGCGGGATCGGCCATCAGCCTGATGAAACAGGCGAGCATCAGTTTGTTTATCTGAGGAAGGAGACTCGGTGGCTGAGGTGACGGTGGATGCGCGGGGCCTGCAATGTCCCATGCCGGTGATCAAGTTGAGTCAGGCGATCACGTCGGTAACCCCCGGACAGACGGTGGAGCTGATCTCGACCGACCGGGGCTCGTGTTCCGACGTCCCGGCGTGGGCAGACGACATGGGCCACGAACTGAAAGAGCAGTTCGAGACCGACGGCGAGTTCCATTTCTTGATCGAGAAATCGTGAGTCTGTGACTCTGGAGGAAGCTCCTCTGGGGGTGTTGGGGTCGTTGGCCGGTCCGGGAATCGACGAGGGGACGCCGGCGTGGGCGAAGGTGGTGGATCATTCTCGTTGCATTGGTTGTCATGCGTGTACGACGGCTTGTAAGTCGGAGAACGAGGTGCCGGTGGGGGTGTCGCGCACCTACGTGAAGTATGTGGATGTGGGTGTGTTCCCGACTGCGCGGCGGGCGTTTCAGGTGACGCGCTGCAACATGTGTGTGGATGCGCCTTGTGTGGCGGCGTGTCCCACCTCGGCGATGTATCGGCGTCGTGACGGGATCGTCGATTTCGACAAGTCGGCTTGTATTGGGTGTAAGGCGTGTATGGCGGCGTGTCCGTATGACGCCATTTTCATCAACCCTGAGGACCATTCGGCTGAGAAGTGCAATTTCTGTGCGCATCGTTTGGACATTGGTTTGGAGCCGGCGTGCGTGGTGGTGTGTCCGACGGAGGCGATCTTGGTGGGGGATTTGAGCGATCCGGGCTCGGAGGTGGCGAGGGTCGTGCAGCGGGAGGCGGTGGCGGTGCGTCGCCCGGAGAAGGAGACGCGGCCGAAGCTGTTCTATGTGGGCGCTCATCAGGCGACGTTGGATCCGTTGGCGGCGTCGCGTCCTCCGGGGGATCTGTACATGTGGGCCGAGCAGCCGCCGGGGGTGGGTTCGGGTCATGCGGGGGGGTGGGCGAATTCGTCGGCTGGGGCGGTGTTGTCGTATGACGTTTCCCATGGGGCGCCGTGGGATTGGCGGGTGAGTGTGTACACGTGGACGAAGGCGATTTCGGCGGGTGTGTATTTGGTGGCGGTGTTGGCGGCTTTGGCGGGGTGGTTGGAGTGGACGTCGCCTTTGGTGATGTGGGTGGCGCCGGTGGCGGCTTTGGTGTTCTTGGCGATCACGGGTGGTGTACTGATCTTGGATTTGGAGCACCCGGAGCGTTTCTATTACTTGTTCACCCGCCCGCAGTGGGCGAGCTGGCTGGTGCGTGGGGCGGTGATCATCCTGGCCTTTGGGCTGGCGGTGTCGGTGCATGTCGTGGGGTCGATCGTCGGTAGCGTCGGTTGGGTGCAGGGGGCGGCGGTGTTGGGTGTCCCGGCGGGGGTGATGACGGCGGTGTACACGGCGTATCTGTTCGCTCAGTCGAAGGGTCGTGACCTGTGGCAGTCTCCTCTCCTTCCTTTCCACATCGCGGTGCAGGCTTTGTTGGCGGGGGCGGCGGTGTTGGTGCTGGCAGCAGGGGTGTGGGACCTCGAGGCGGTGGCGCCGCTGGCTGCGGTGGTGGCGGGGGGGGCGGTGTTGCATCTGTTGTTGTTGTGGGGTGAGGTGACGTTGGCTCATCCCACCGCCCATGCCCATCTGGCGGTGTGGGAGATGACTCGGGGGCGCTACGCCGCCTGGTTTTGGTGGGGCATGGGCCTGGTGGCGTTGGGGTTGGCGGCTCCGTGGGCTGGTTGGGTGGCGGTGGGCCCGCTGGTGGGGTTGTTGGCCTATGAGCATTCCTATGTTCAGGCCGGCCAGGCGGTGCCGCTGGCATGAGATGGGTGACGTCGTGAGCGGTCGGATCGAGGATCTCGGGAAGCGGGTGAGTGCCGCCCGGGCCGACGTCGAGGCGAGGGGGGAGACGTTCTATCCGGGTCCGAGCCGGGTGCATTTGGCTGCCTTCCCGCCCAAGGAGCGCTGGGACGACTGGGTGGAGTTGGACTCTCGTTCGTGGCCCGAGCGGGTGGAGCGCCGGTCGGTGCTGGTGCCGACGACGTGTTTCAACTGCGAGTCGGCGTGCGGGTTGTTGGCGTATGTGGATCCTGAGACGCTGGAGGTGCGCAAGTTCGAGGGGAACCCCGAGCATCCCGGTTCGCGGGGCCGTAACTGCGCCAAGGGTCCGGCCACGGTCAACCAGGTCACCGACCCGGATCGGATCCTGTTCCCGTTGAAGCGGGCGGGGGAGCGGGGTGCGGGTCGTTGGGTGCAGGTTTCGTGGGAGCAGGCCCTCGACGAGATCGCGGCTCGTGTTCGGGCGGCGATCGTCGAGGACCGCCACAACGAGGTGATGTATCACGTGGGCCGTCCGGGCGAGGACGGGTTCACGGAGCGGGTGTTGGCCACCTGGGGGGTAGATGGGCACAACTCTCACACCAATGTGTGTTCTTCGGGAGCGAGGGCGGGGTTCCAGTATTGGATGGGTATCGACCGTCCCAGTCCAGACCACGCCAACGCCGATGTGATCTTTCTGATCTCGTCGCATCTGGAGACCGGTCACTATTTCAATCCCCATGCCCAGCGGATCATCGAGGCGCGGGAGCGGGGCGCCCAGCTGGTGGTGGTCGACACCAGGCTCTCGAACACCGCCACTCACGCCGACCACTGGATCTCGCCGTTCCCGGGCAGCGAAGCGGCCATCAACTTGGCCATCGCCAATCATGTGATCGGTACGGGCCGTTACGACCGCGAGTTCGTGCGCCGCTGGTGGAACTGGGAGCAGTACCTGGCGGCCGAGCATCCCGACGTTGCGGCCACTTTCGAGTCTTTCGAGACGGTCCTGGCCGGCCTCTACGACTCCTACACCTTCGAGTATGCCGCCGCCGAGTCGGGGGTGGCGGCGGAGACCCTGGCCGAGATCGCCGAGTTGGTGGCTTCGGCGGGGAGCCGCCTGTCGACTCACAATTGGCGGTCGGCGGCGGCGGGGAATCTGGGCGGTTGGCAGGTGTCGCGCACCTTGTTCTTGGTCAGCGCCCTGTTGGGGGCGGTTGCTTCTCCCGGCGGGACCTTCCCCAACGCCTGGAACAAGTTCGTTCCCCGCCCGCCCTACCTGCCTCCGCATCCGGTCAGCTGGAACGAGCTCACCTGGCCCCTCGAGTACCCGCTGGCTATGAACGAACTCTCTTTTCTGTTGCCCCACTTCCTCCAAGAAGGACGGGGCAAGGTCGACGTCTACTTCACTCGGGTCTACAACCCGGTGTGGACCAACCCCGACGGGTTCGCCTGGATCGAGTCGCTGACAGATCCCGAGCAGATCGGACTCCACGTCGCCTTGACCCCCACCTGGTCGGAGACGTCGTTTTTCGCCGACTACATCCTGCCGATGGGCCACTCGTCGGAACGCCACGACATTCACTCCTACGAACAGTACGACGGCCAATGGGTCGGGTTCCGTCAGCCCGTCAAACGGGAGGTGCGCCGCCGCCAAGGGACGGAGGTGACCGACACCCGTGAGGTCAACCCGGGCGAGGTGTGGGAAGAGAACGAGTTCTGGATCGAGCTTTCGTGGCGGATCGATCCCGACGGTTCGCTCGGGATCCGCCGCTACTACGAGGCGCCCGACCGGGCGGGCGAGAAGATGACGGTCGACGACTACTACGGGTGGATCTTCGAGAATTCGGTGCCCGGGCTGCCGGAACGTGCTTCGGCCGAGGGTCTGACGCCTCTCGAGTACATGCGCCGCTACGGGGCGTTCGAAGTCTCCCAGGGGGTGGGGGCGCTCCACGAGGAGGCCGTGGCGGCCGAGGAGCTCGAGGAGGCGGCCAAAGGACCGTTCGGGCGGGTCTACACCGCCAGTCCCAAGCCGGCCAACCCCCATGCCAACCTGGCTCCGACCGGAGCCCCGGACCCGGATGCGTGGGGGCGGCGGCCGGTGGGGGTGGAAGTGGATGGCCAGGTGTTGCGGGGATGGCCGACCCCTTCGGGAAGACTCGAGTTCTACTCTGAGACCCTGGTCGAGTGGGGATGGCGCGAGTACGCCATCCCCACCTACATCGAAAGCCACATCCACCCTTCCCGCCTCGAGTCCGACCAGATGCCGCTCATCTCGACGTTCCGGCTCCCGGTACAGATCCACACGCGTTCGGGCAACTCGAAATGGCTCGACGAGATCGCTCACACCAATCCACTGTGGATCCACCCCCGGGACGCCCAACGGCTCGAGGTCGGCACCGGGGAACTGGTCCGGGTCGAGACCGAACTGGGCCACTTCGTCGTCAAAGCCTGGGTGACAGAGGGGATCCGCCCCGGGGTGGTGGCATGCAGCCACCACATGGGCCGCTGGCGCCCATCCACCGAACAAGGTCAACGCCAGACGATGGCGGTCGTGTCGTTGGACCACGACGGCACCGACTGGGGACTGAGACGACAACGGGGCCTCGAGCCGTTCGAATCCTCCGACCCCGACACGTCGCGCATCTGGTGGTCCGATGTTGGGGTCCATCAGAACCTCACCTTCGGGGTACACCCCGACCCCATCTCCGGCCAGCACTGCTGGCATCAGGCGGTGCGGGTCCGGAGGGCCGAGCCGGGAGACGCCTACGGCGACGTGGTGGTCGACACCGACCGCTCCCGTCGGGTGTACCGGGAATGGCTCGAAATGACCCGCCACGCCGAACTGTTCTCACCCGACCGCACCCGACGGCCCCAATGGATCATCCGCCCGCTCAAACCCGAACCCGAGGCGTGGAACCTGACCGCCACGCCCAGCGACGGATGAGCACTGCCCAATCGCCGGTCCCCCCCGTGGACACCACCAGCCGCTGGGAACTGATCAGAGCGTTGGGCTCCCTAGCCGACACCCCCGCCGCCGCGGTGGCCACCGCCCTGGGTCTCCAAAATCCCGACCCGGCCGACCACACCGAAGTGTTCGCCTTTCAAGCACCCCCCTACGCCTCCTTCTACCTCGACTCAGACGGAATGCTGGGCGGGGAAGTGGCGGCCCGAATCGGTGGGTTCTGGCAAGCACTCGGCTACCCCGTCCCCGACCAACCCGACCACCTGGCGGCACTGCTAGGACTGTACGGAGCCCTCGGAGAAAGGGAGCGCACCGAAGACATGCCAGCCCGCCGACTCATGTTGGGTCAGGCGCGCCGGGCGCTGCTGAGCGAACACCTCCTCCCCTGGGTGGGGGTCTTCATCGACGTGGTCCGCCAAACCGGAATCGCCCCGTGGCCCGAATGGGCCGCCTTGCTCGACGAGTCGCTGGCCAACGAGGCAACAACTACTCCCACCTTGCAACCTCGCCACCTGAGCGAGCCGCCGGACCCCATCGAGGACTGCGGCGACGTCCGCTCACTTCTCACTCCGGTGCGCTCGGGCATGGTCATCACCCGGACCGACCTGGCGCGCTGCGCCCGCCACAGCGGCCTCGGGGTCCGGCTCACGGGCCGCCTCCCCACCCTCCAAGCACTACTCGACCAATCACCAGCTGCCGTGCTGACCTGGCTGCGAACACATGCCGGGGCATGGGAAGAACGTCACCGCAACCGGATCCCAAACCTCGGTCCCATCGCCTCTTTCTGGTCCGCCAGGGCGGCCCACTGCCACAACCTTCTCGACCCCAACCAGAAGCCCACGTGAACCACCCCCGGTTTCGTCCCCGCAGAAACGTCGGGCATGATCCCGACTACCGGTTCACCCTCGCCAACGAACGCACCTACCTGGCCTGGATCCGCACCTCTCTCGCACTCATCGCCGGTGGCCTGGCCGTCATCCAAGTAGTTCCCGAATTCGGGTTCGCCGGGGGGCGAGAAACACTCGGAGCAGCTCTCATCGCCCTCGGCACCGTCCTCGCCGGCGGCAGCATGCAGCGCTGGGCGACAGCCGAAGAAGCAATCCGCCAGGACCTACCTATACCGGTCACCCGCCTGCCCGTCGTTCTCGGGATCGGCGTGATACTGATCACCCTGTTGGCCGCCACGCTCCTTTTCATCGACCGGTGAAACCCTTCGGCCAGGTCCACGACGCAGGTCTGCAACAAGAACGGACCAGCCTGGCCTGGGACCGGACAGGACTCGCCACCATGGTGACATCTGGCCTCCTCTTCAGAGTCATCGGCCAGCCTTATCCCCAGGTCATGCATACCCTCCCCATCCTCACGTTTCTGATCGGACTCGTACTGGTCGCTTCCGATCGCCACCGCTACCTGGCCCGCTGGCAACGCCTCCAACACGGAGAAGAGGTTTCCTCGTGGTCCGCCGTCGCCACCGTCGGAATCACCACCGTCATCCTGGGTGTTGCCGCCCTAGCTGTGCTGGCCCTCACAGGCATTTGACGACAAGAGACCGCCGCCCCCCGCCGGCGATTTGCTCCACGATCGCACGCTCCCGATCAGCCCCTAGAGTTCTGTCGGCGCCCGCGATGAGGGAGAATCGAATGGATCTGGTGCTTCTGCGTCATGGCCAGTCGACCTGGAACCTGGAGAACTTGTTCACCGGCTGGACCGATGTCGAGCTGACGGAACAGGGCATGTCGGAGGCGGCCACCTCGGGGCGGCTCATGTCCGAGGAGGGGTTCGAGTTCGGCGTCGTCCACACGTCGGTGTTGGTGCGGGCGATCCATACAGCCGAGATCGCTCTGCGGGAGATGGGCCTGCACTGGCTGCCGGTGCGACGCCACTGGCGCCTCAACGAACGCCATTACGGGGCGCTGCAGGGCCTGGACAAGAAGGAGACGGCCGACCGTCATGGATCGGACCAGGTGTTGGTGTGGCGACGCAGCTACGACGTTCCCCCACCCGCGCTGGAGCTCGACGACGATCGCCATCCCTCCCACGACCGTCGCTACGCCACCCTCGCTCCCGACGTGCTGCCCGCCACCGAGTGCCTCGAGGACGTCGTCGACCGCATGTTGCCGTATTGGCACGACTCCATCGTCCCTGACCTGGTGGAGGGACGCCGTCCTCTGGTCGTTGCTCACGGCAACAGCCTCCGGGCGTTGGTCAAGCATCTCGATGGCCTCAGCAAAGAGGAGGTGATCGAGTTGAACATCCCCACCGGCATTCCGCTGGTGTACGAGCTGGACGACTCGCTTCGTCCCCTCTCACGCCGCTACCTGGGCGACGAGGAGGCTGCCCAGGCGGCCGCCGAAGCGGTTGCCCGCCAGGCAGGCTGATCGGCGTCCGCTCGCAGCAGACCGGCCTCTTGGGAGCGCCCCCACGACCCTGGTATCATGGTTTTGTCCCCGACCACCTGGGTCTCATGCAGATCTTCGTTGCCATTTTCACCGTCGTGCACATCCTCTTGTCCCTCGCCGTGATCGCCCTCATCCTTCTCCACTCCGGCAAGGGTGGCGGCCTCTCGGATGTGTTCGGAGGCGGGATGTCTACCTCCAGCCTGGGAGGGTCGACCTTGGCTGAACGCAACCTCGACCGATTGACGGTGATCACGGGCATCCTCTTCGGTATCAGCACCGTGGTCCTCACGCTGCTGCTGGCGTGAGTTCTCCCATCGATATACTCCCCGAGTCCACGTCGGAGTGGCGGAATTGGCAGACGCGCTAGGTTGAGGGCCTAGTCCACGCAAGTGGGTGGGGGTTCAAGTCCCCCCTCCGACACCGAACAAACCCCCTGGTAACAGGGGGTTTTTCTCTTGAGTGGATCTCGCTGTGACTGAGCTAGGGGAGCGACTTCTACCCAATCTTCTACCCACATCGGCTCACCAGGGGGTCCCTACCGGCAGAAAGGCGCCCCGGCCGGGTTCCAGATGGCGCTAACCGCTAACCTCAGCCGTCCTCACAACCCAGGAGCCCCGGTCTTCTCCCCCTCGGCCGGGGTTCCTGCGTGTTTGAGGCCGGCACGCGGGGATTCCCTTTCAGGGCTTTGGAGGTTGCCCGTTCGGAGAATCCTCGCACCAGCCGAATCGGTTTAGGCAGTGTCTGGAGACGATTCGGGTTGGCTCGCTTCGTTTACCCCTGCGATTCGGAAGCGAAACCGAATGCGCCGTCACACCGCAGATCAGAGCGTGTTGTCACAATTCCGAAACGGGCCGCGGGGGTCTCTCGGGCAGGTTCCATGCTGCACCGCCCGGAGACGACCCCCGCGTGGAGCCCCCCATTTTCAGAGGCCCTAGCCTTGATTAGCCCTCCGTGCCAGGACCGAAACAACAATCGGCAGACCGACGATGATGCCCTAAAGGCGACGAGCGGCGCACATCATCGCTGATGGGGATTGCTCGTTCTGGATCCAGAACGCGAAAAGCAAATCAGGCATAGGGTGGCTTCTCCGATAAGATCCATTACAACGCCTTGACTGGTTTGAGTGTGAACGAGTCGCTCGGGGTTTTGCCTCCACCTACCGGAAGTCCCCCTGATGCACCAGCCTCAGATACTCAAACACCATCTCGATGGCACCTATCTCATCACCCTCAAGGGCGAGATCGACCTCAGCAACGCCGATCGGGTGAGGGCCGCCATAGCTGAGGCACCAGACAGCGGCACCGTGACGGTGAATACTGTGGGCGTGACGTTCATCGACTCGACGGGATTGAGAGCGCTCATCGAGGGGGCGGGACACGTCGGACTAGAGCGCCTTCATCTGATCCCCGGCGCTCGAACCCTTCGGCTCTTGGAGGTCACCGGGCTGGAAACCCACTTCCACATTGTTACAGCACCGTCACCTGAGGTTGCTCAGGGGAACAAGCACCCTAAGCCACTAGATGTTTGGTCCGGTCAATAGTCGGGTATCAGAGGGAGCAAGCTAGTAGCAGGAAGTTTTTGGGACACTCTGAGCTTGCATCCGTCGAGCAGTCCTTCGAGGCTACGCCTGAGTCTCTCCATGATGTGCGAGCGCTGACGCGAAGCGTCCTGCCGTCGGTGGATCGCTCCTCAGAAGACGTAGTTCTCATCACCTCCGAGCTTGCCAGCAACGTCGTCCGCCACGCTCACACCCAATACACCGTGAGCATCTCCGTGGATGATCGACACGTACGAGTCGAGGTCTCCGACGGTTCATCCATCATCCCCGCCGTGGAAGACCTCAGCGACTCGCAGTACGGGCTTCGGATGGTCGAAAGAATCACATCCGACTGGGGCGTAGAGGCCACCAACGACGGCAAGACGGTCTGGGCCGAATTCACCCGCTCGACGGCCTGAAGGGCGAGGGCGACCCCAAACAGCGGTCAACAGGACGAGACAGAACCCCCCGCGGCGGGCGGGGGGTTCTCGCGTTCCGTCATTGTTGACATGAGGTACGCCCGACCGATGCTACCCCTCACCCCCGGAGCGAAACATTCGTCAGACCGACGAGGATGGCCCAGGAGCGGCGAGAACGCGAAAACCCAAAAAGGCACTGGGGGGAGGCCGGGCGTTCTCAGAGCGCAGCGTTACCGAGGCGCCTAGCGTCTCTGCGGATGGAGTGGCCCATCTTCTGGAGCATTTGCGCCGGCATCGTCGGCGGCGTCGTCGTGGAGGCCATCAGCGGGATAGGCAAACGCATGTTTGAACGCGTCTTCCCTCCTCCACCACAGCGGGTTGAGTTAGTGGACAGCCGGCCACCGGTCGACTGGCTGATCGAGTGGCAGAGCGGCAGCCTCTACCGACTCCGAAACGTCGGACGTGAGAAGGCGGTCAACGTTCGGATCGACCCGGCCAGCCTGGAGGGCCTGCTGTTCAGGTACCTTCCCGACGGGATCGACCTCGGGGCCGGCGAATCTCGGGATTTCCTGGTGGGGGGAACGACCGACCGATCGAGTCCTGGGGAGGTTTGGGTGTCGTGGAACGGGCCTGACTCCCCAGCGGCGGTTTCAATGCCCACCCAAGGTTGAGAAGCTGCGCCCGGCCATGGTCGCGCCACCACCGCCAGACATTCATACGGGCCCCTTCGCCGAAAAAAAAGGGCATCATCATCCGCCGCCCCATCTTGCTCGGGCCAACTCCCGAGCTGACACTGACGGATTACGCGGCATCCCGTAATCGTCAGGCAACCGCAGTTTGGCGATCGTCCTGGCGAACGTCTCCCGGCTGAATCGGATCTCGGCCACCAACGGATTGAGCACCGGCTGACCCCGCGACCCTTCCACCATCACCGGCTGGCCGGCGAGTTCGTCCTCGAGCTGGCGGATACGGTCCTCAAGGTGGGCGCAATGCTCCAATACCCGCAATTCATCCGGCCGGAGCATGTATTCGGCCGCTACCGACTTCCACAGCGAACGGCCGGCAGGGCCGAGACCCTTGGGCTCGGGGGTCGGTTTGTGGGCCTTAGGGGGTTTAGTGGGCACTTAGAGGCTCCTGGTAAATCCTGAGAGTGCTGCGCAGCGATGGTGAGTAGCTATCCCGCCGACCCCGAGAATACCCCCCTACCGCGGGACCCCTCCCACCGGCACCTACCGTTAACTATCGTCAACGGTTGGCCTCCTCGAGCTGGCGCTTCCGCTGTTCCAGTTCCGCCCGGGCGATGCGGGCGGCCTGCTCGTTGCGCTTGGTTTCCTTCTCCCGCTTCGCTCGCTGAGTGCGTTCGGCGGCGGCAGCTTCGAGGGCGGCGGCCTCCTCGGGGGTGCTCAATCGCAGCTGGTACCCGGCTTGGGTGAGGGCGTACCAGTGACGGCCGAGGCGGGTGGCCTGGTCGAGTCGGTCCTGATCGAGATCGGCTGAGTCAGCGATCCACCAGCTTGCAGCGGGTTCTCTCGGACCGAATCGGTAGCTCGTTGCGAGCGACGTGCGGACCAGGGCGATGGCGCTCAGGTCCGCGGTGGCCTCCTGGCGGGTGCGGTGGGTGTCGGCCATGCCGGGGGTGTTGAGGATGCGCTTGGCCTTGGCGGGTACATTCACTCCCGCCGTTGCGGCCAGCCGGTCGGCAGCTTCGGCGAACCTCGGTGCAAGCGTCTCAATGATGTGGGGGGCGTGGTCGCGGACAGCCTGGGCGGTGGCCTTGGAGATGGCGACCTGAGCCCGCTGGTAGATCTCGTTCGCTGCGAGGCGGGCGGTCTGAGAGGCGGCGGCGTCGAGGAGCTTCTTGGCGGCGTTGTCGGCCGTCACCTTCCCGGTGGTGATCTCGGCGGCGAGGTCCTCACCCGGGTCGCGTTCCGTTGCCTCGTACATGCACTTGCTGATGGCGGCGAGCTCATCGAGCCCGGGGATCTCGATGCCGAGGGCGGCGAAGTTGTCTCGGGTCCGGCTGGGTGTGATGGTGGTGGGGAGCATCATGGGCGTCTACTTTCCTCGGAAACGGCGTGGGTCGATGCCGAGCTTGCGGCTCAGCGACTGTTCTAGAGGGTCACCGTTGAGTGGCAACGATGGCGGCTGCGATCCTGAACGGACCGCGGTGGCTCGGGTCGGCGGGGGCTGGTCGGTGCGTTCGGGTCGGGCGAGTTTGCGTTCGACGGCGTCGAGCAGCGGGTCGGTCTTGCCGAGGATCTGGTCGAGCTGGCCGGCTTCGTAGGCGGCTCTGATCTCGTCGGTGGTCATGCCTTCGAGGCTGTCGAGCTGTTCAACGTCCACGGGGCCTCCATGCTTCGACTGCTTCGGCGCTGAAGCACCACCTACCGTCGCCGTCCTTGGTTCCGCTCAACCGCTCTTGTCTAGCGGCGAGTCGGATTGCGGCAGGAGTGACGCCGACCAGGGCGGCGACGGTGGTGGCGTTCATGAGCCCATTGTCCGGCAACTTTCGCGGCGGCGCCACCGGCGAAAGTTGGCCTGGGTCGACCAGTTGGGCGAGCTGGGCGACGAGTCGGATGGCCTTGTCGAATGATTCCCGGTCCACGTGGTACCCATCGGCGCGGACCTTGTCGACTCCGTAACTGGCGGCGACGGCCACGGTCATGAGCATGTTCACAGTCGCCTCCTTAGGTTCTCTTCGCCGACTGCCTGGGCGAATCCTTCCCACACGGCCCGGACGGATTCTTCTCGGGTGGGCCACCGGTGGGACAGGGTTATGACGGAAGCTTCACGTCGAGGTGGCTTGCAGGGGTGGAAGACGACCCGAACCTCGACCCGGGTGAGACCTCGGGACCCACAGCGACCACAGCTCCACCGCACCTTCATCGGGTGGTCCCATCCGAGTAGAACCACACGGTGCGTCCGTCGTCCCGTTCGACGCTCCAGGTCGGCGGGAGTGGGCCGTGGCCGGCGGCTGTGAGTTCCTCGATGGTGGTGTCGGGGAGTGCCCACAAGCCACCACCTCTGACGGGCTGATCGAGGGCGAGGGCGTGGTCGGCGAGCAGCTCGAGGGTGGAATTGTTCACGGTGTCACCTCCTCGGGTTCGGGTGGTGGTAGGTCGGGTGGCCGCCACGAATTAGGGGCGCATCGGGGGTGGACGATCTCACCGTGGATGACGAGGAGGTCATCGCCGGGGCGGTCACACACAGTGCAGGTTTGAGGCGACGGGGTGGGGGTGTTCCCACCTATAGGTGGTGGGAACCACCCCCCAACTGTTCCCGGGTGTTCCGGGGGGTGTTCCCGGTCGAATAACCCCTGGTCAGAGTGTGTTTCTAGAGGGGGGTGTTCCGGGGTGTTCCCGGTGGTGTTCCCGCGGGGTGTTCCGGGGGTGTTCCCGCCTTGTGTTCCCTCTTTCGCGCGCCCTTTTCGGAACTTGACGGCCTTGGCGATGTCGGCTCGTCGGCGTCCGTGGTCGGCGTCCCGTAGTGCCTTTTGGACGGTGGGGGTGCCGGCGTCGGCTGGGAGTCCGAGCGAGTCGATGAGGTCGGCGAGGTCGATCAGCCAGTCGGGTGTCGGTTGTTCGTGGATGGCGTGGCTGAGGGTTCCGTTCCAGTTGTCACGGTGGACGGTGACGAGGTTCGGTATCCACGCTTGTCGGCCTTTGGTGAGTCTGAGGGACAGCGATCCGGTGGCGGTCTCGGTGAGTTGCCACACAACGTCGAGAGCGTCCTCTTTGCCGGATGCTCCTCGGGATCCTTTGGTGAGGTCTTTTCCCAGGTGGTCGAGCCGGATCAGTGTCACGCCGCGCCGTTTGAGACGGGTTTCTGTGTGCCGGAACAGTTCCCGGAAGGTGTCGTTTGAGTTCTCGTCGCCGGAGATCACCCTCGATACGGTGTCGATGACTACGAGTTCGGCGCCGTGGTGGGCCACGATCTCCTCGAGGGCTGCGCCTCCTTCCTGGGTGTCGAGGGCGGGAAGGTCGACCAATTGGTAGTAGTGGAGGTGGTCTACGAGCTTCCCGAACGCGTTGTTGTCGAGGGTCCATCCGAGGTCGGCGAGACGTTCGTAGAGGTCGTCGGGGCCCATCTCCTGGTCAAGGTAGATGGTGTCGACCGGGTCCCCTTGGGGTTGTCCTAGGGTGGCTTGCCCGGTGGCTTTCCTGGCGGCGATGTCGAGGGCTAAGAGGCTTTTGCCGGTGCCTCTGGCGGCGACGATGCCGGTGTGTTTGCGGGCCGGGACGAGGGGTTCGACAGACCACTCCTCGTCGGGTGGGTCGGCGGCCATGAGGGCGAGGAGGTCCACCGGTTGGAGGTACCGGCGCGGACGATCCTCCTCCTCTGCACCGATTACGCGCCCGTCCGGGAGTTTCAACCCGATGTTCGGCCCGGGCGGGCTGTACGTGTCGGTGACGGCCTTGAGCGCCTTTCCGATCGTCGCTTCCCGATAGTCGGGCCGGTTCCACTTCTCCCGATTCCGGCCCGAACCTCTGAAGAGCCGGTCGAGTTGGGCGGGGTCTTGGGTGTAGAAGGCGAGTTGACACAGGAGGGCGAGGTCGCCGGCTGATGCCGAACCGTCTTCGGTGCCGTCGTTGCCTCCGTTGTAGTAGTGGCGGACCTTGGCCCCATTGGCGGCGCTCATGGCCTTGTCGAGGATCTCAGCGTCGGACAGGGAAGGGGTGGCGAGATACGTCCGATAGTCGAAGCCTTCGCTCGCGTGCGATGGCTTGAACCATCGAGCGTGCTCCGCTTCTAGCTCCTCCTGGCGATGCTCAATGCCGGTGTCGGTGATCCGACTTCCGGTGAGAGTGAGATAGCGCCCGGAGTCGTACATCTCGATCTTGCGGCCGTCGCTGTCGACCTTGCGGCCTCCTGGTGGGAGCTTGCCGCGGACGACGATCCGCACCCCGGTACCGGACGGTGAGATCTCGGTGTAGGAGCCGATGCGGTCGATGACTTCCTGCGCCCACTCCTCGATATGGCCATCCTCAACACAGTGATCGAGGTCGGTACCGGCGAAGTCGTCGTCTTCGGTGAGCACGAAGCCGATCCCGTCGAAGGTGCCGTTCTGGTAGGCGGCGATCGCCTTATCGAAGGTCGTCCAGGTCGCCGGATTGGTTGAGGAAGCATTGCGGCCGTTGGTCTTTATGGGGGGTTTGGTCCACTTGCCGTCCTTGCGGGTCCATGCCCACCCCACCCAGCGGTCGAGATCTCGGAGCTCGTCGGGAATCGCCTCGATGGTGACCGGGACCGTGTACGGCTTGCCTGTTCTCTGTCCTCCGGCTCCACTATCATGATCAGCAGCCGTTTCGGTGACGGTGACGGTTGTGGCGACCGTTGAATCTGAGGCCGGTGCTCCCTCGGGGGCGCCGGCTTTTTCTTGGGGTGACATCATCCTTCACCCAGGAACCGCGCCAGCTCATGGCGGGTGATCCGTATCAGGCGTCCAAGACGAACGTGGGGAAGGTCGCCTCGTTTGATCAGCTCGCGAACAGTGAACTCGGAGCAATCGAGGTAACGGGCAACATCGGCGACGTTGCAGACGGGAGGAAGTTCCTCAATGGTCGAGGGAGCTTCGGCGGTAGTGGGAGCCACTTGGACACCTCCATGTAAGGACGTGTCCCGGTTTGGTTACCGGGCGGCTCCTGGCCCACGTGGTGGGCGGCCGATGTTGGGGCCGAATCCCCAACGAGTAATTACATTCTCCCTCTCGCGGTCTATCATGTCAAGTCATGTGGTTCCTCGTCCTTTGCGGCCAGTGTGTGAGTCGTTACGGCTCAGAAAGGGCGGGGCTGTTTCGTGTCGATCTCCACAACGGAATGGTCGAGGTCCAGCATCGCTCGCGCGCTCCGGGTGAGAGTCGGGTGAAGTGGGTGCCGCTTGACAGCGGCGATGTGGTTCGGTGTGCCCACCATCACCTTTTTGCTTTCGAGGGGGCGCCAAACGCTGCAATCGAAGGCACCGGGCGGGGGAAGCACCTAAATCTCGATGAGTGGTTTGCGTCGGTGCGTGACTACCGGAGGTCGGTTGTCATCGACGCGGCCCTCGATGCGATCCGCCTCGGCTCGTCATACGGAGTGCTGTTGTCCACCGACGATCCAGACTGGTCGGCTCGAAAGTCAGTCCACAGTTACAGGTGGTCCAAAGTGGCGCCATCGGTGACTCCGGTCCACGAGGCGGTGAAGGCACAGTTCGAGTCGATCGTGGCTCCAGTGGTAAAAGCGCAATTCGAGTCGCTCATGGCTCCGGTCGTGGATTCGGTTCGAGCGTCGATACGTCAAGCACTCTCCCGGGTGGTTCGCCCGTGACCCGAGGCACCATCGCCACCAAAGGTGCGAAGTTCTACGCGGTGGTCGACCTGGGTCGGGATGCCAACGGTCGACGCCGACGCAAGTGGTCGAGAGGCTTCGACGATCGCAAAGACGCCGTGGTCGAGCTGACCACTCTCCTTCATGCTTTGGACGAGGGCGAGACGGTGGACACCTCCAAGATGCCGTTGCGGGCGTTCCTTAAGGATCGGTGGTTACCGATCATCGACGCGAGACTGTCGCCGTCGACCCAGTCCACCTACCGACACATCATCTCGGGCCACATCGGCACCGATCAGATAGCTTTTGAGCGGTTGGACAAGATCGACGCTACGAAGCTCGACGCCTTCTACATGAGGTTGCGCACCACCGGGGGAAGAAAGGGTTCGGGATTGGCGCCTAAGACGGTGCAGAACGTCCACGGTCTCATCTCGTCGGCCCTGTCGTTCGCTGTGGACAAGGGCCTACTGTCCCGGAACCCAGCAGAGCGGGCTGAGAGGCCCCAGGCGGGCGACCCAGACACCCCGCCACCCTGGACAGCGGCCGATATGCGCACCTTCCTCAGCCACGTCGAGGGCGACCGTCTGGAGGCGTTGTGGTGGACGGTTGCGACGACCGGCATGAGACGCTCGGAACTTCTCGGGCTGTCCTGGTCGGACGTGGATCTCGACCGGAGATCGCTGTCTATCACGCACACGGTCGTGAAAGGCCCCGAGGGGGTTGTCCGTCGACGCGACACCAAGACCCGAACCTCGAAACGTCACGTCTCCCTCGACGCTGCCACGGTCGCTCAGTTGCGGGACCATCGTCGTCGCCAGCTCGAAGAGCGAATCGCATGGGGAGAGGGCTATCAGAACTCGAACCTCGTCTTCGGCAGGGAAGACGGCACCCTGTTGCGCCCGACGTGGGTGAGCCGACGATTCGACAAGCTCGTCTCCGAGGCTGGATGCCCGAGGATTCGCCTCCATGACGTTCGGCACACGTGGGCGACTCTCGCCCTGGTGAACGGGGTACCGATGAAGGTGGTATCCGAGAGGTTGGGCCACAGCTCCATCCAGATCACGATGGACCGTTACAGCCACATGCTCGAAGGGCTCGACCGGGACGCTGCCGAGACGGTCGCCGCTGCCATCCTCGGCGGCTGACGAGTGGGTTGCCGAGTTTGGGATAGCCGCGGAGCTGAGGCGGCGTAGGTATGGTGACCCGCATGAGAGCCCCGAGGATGAGGTCACTTGTAGCTCTTACGGTGCTTCTCCTCGTTGGATGCCAGGGCGCTGCTCCGGCCACCACGGTTGCAGCCCCGATGACCACGACTTCCGTCCCGACGGTGACCACCATCGAGGACACAACGACCACGACCGTGGAAACGACGTCAACCACCCTGCCCGCCGTCACCACGACTCCGGTCGCCGACGACGAGGAGCTACGGGCCGCGGTGGTCGCCTACTCGGATGCGTTCCTCAGCGGCGACTCCGATGGCGCATATGGGATCCTGTCGGAGCGATGCCAGGATCGTCACACCCAAGATGCTTTTGCCGTGGTGGTCGAGGCGGCAGCGGCGTTCTACGGGGCACCGTTGCCGTTGCAGTCGTTCGAGGCTGAAGTGGCCGGGGATCTGGCACGAGTGTCGTACACGTACGCGGTGCCGGCTTTGGATCAGTTGTCCGAGCCGTGGGTGCGTGAGGGCGGCGAGTGGAAGCAGGACGACTGTTAGAACGCGCAATGAGCCTTGGTCGGGCATTCTTCTACCCAAACTTCTACCCAAACCCCCTAAATCGGGCGATACGAGACGCGACGGGGAACACAAGAAACCCATACAGGACAAGGGTTTTAGGGTTGAGACGGTATAGGTCGAAACGGGGGTGACAGGGTTGAGGGCCTAGTCCTCGTAAGAGGGTGGGGGTTCAAGTCCCCCCTCCGACACCACGTTTTGGGAATGCTCCCACTTCTCTGTTCCAGATTCTGGCAGTGTCGGTAGCGGCGGTTCGGGGTGTAGCTGCGCCTCACCAGTTGAGTCGCCACCGACGAACGATACGTGAAGCCGATCGGTGCTGCTCGGAGGAGTGTGATCGTTACCGCTCGGGATTACCTCGGCAATGGAGCCATCTGACACCGTTTGACTAGATCCGGACAGGGTGGTGTGACGACCGAGTCGGATGCTGGCCTCACCTGGCCCGAAGGGACGAGGCTAAACGTGGGATCCTGGATTGGCGGGCCCGATTCTGGCTACGGCCCAGCGAGGTTTGCAGACGTCTCGGCGGTGACCTCTTGCCCGGCCTGGTTGCGCATGCCGTGTCGATCCGTGGGACGGGTATGGGCTGGGGCCTCAGGCTGGTGTGAACCGTCTTCGATGGCTGCGTCGATTACAACTATTTCTGCCAGCGAGATCGAAGCCAACTCTCTGGTGAGAGCATCCTGGGCGCGGGCCCATGTGTCGTGGACTGGGCAGGTCTCTTCCCAGTCACAGGGACCATCGCGTAGGACGCAGTGGTCGAGTGTGGCGGGTCCTTCGGCGGCTTCCACGATGTCGAGAAGGCTGATATCGCTGGGGTCTCGGGCCAGGCTGTAACCTCCGGTGGGGCCGTGGGTGGCTTCGAGAAGTCCCTCGGCGACCAGTCCGGCCAGGATCAGGGTCAATGTCTTGTAGGGAATGTGCATCTCGGTGGCGATCTGACGGGCCTGGCGCAGACCGGTCCCATGGTGGCGTCCAACCGAGATCATTGCCCTGACGGCGTAGTCGCCTTTTCGTCTCAGGCTCAGTTCCATCAATCTCCTCAAACTACCGTGACTCTCTCAGAATTCTATATATAATTTAGAACTCCAAGTCTATGCTAGAGTATGGACGGAATCAGCAGCTAGATGAGGAGACTCATGTTCACGACTGCAATCCGCCATCCGGTGACGGACTATGCCCAGTGGAAGAGCGTATACGACACGTTCACCCCCACCTCCGCGGGAGCGAAGTTCGCGAGAGTGAATCGTTCGGTCGAGGATCCCAACGTGGTGACCGTGGTCGCTGGTTTCGATACGCTCGAGTCGGCAAACGCCTTCATCAACAATCCCGACCTCAAGGCCAAGATGACCGAGGCCGGCGTGCTCGGTTCCCCGAGGATCGAGATAAACGAGGAAGTCGAGTCGATCTAGTTCGTTTTCCCCGATCCCGTCAAGGGCCGGGAAAACCCGACGAGACGGACGGCAAACAGAACGCCCTCAACGATTGAGACCCCCTGGAGGACATTCCGACGGGGGGTTTCCTCATGGCGTACCGCCCTCGTTAGCTGGAGCCTCGCCGCTCTTTGATCGAATGACGAGACTCGGGCCTCGTCATTCTCGAGAGTGAGAAGGCGCCGGATGGCACGTTAGGTTGGTGTGGATCTGCACCGTCGTCGGTCGGTGATTGTGGACCTGGATGCTGATGGCTCCGAACTGTGGACGAGGAGGATTGACGCCAGCCCGGCGACCCTTGGAGGAGCGGATGGGCGGCCGGTTGCCGGAGTCGTGGATTGGAGGCAACGATCAGCCAACAACCTGGCGTCCACACGATCGTTCTTCACCTGCCGGATTCTCGAACCCAACGATCCCCAACTGATGCCTGATGAGACTACGGACCGGCCAGCTCTATGGCTTCGGGTGGTTCGTTTTGCTGAGGCGTAGCTCCTCGCAGCAGCTCACGCGCCGCGATCAGATCGGGTTCGTCGTCACCAGACGTGACGGTGGAGTACACCGTCGCCAGCCGACCGGTCCCGTCGGGGACGACACCGAGCTCCCGGCGCATGGCGACCAGACGAGTTGCTGCCTGGAGTTCGACCATGTTGAGCCCTAGTGTCAGTGCGGTCTCCATCGTCTCCTCATAAAGCTCCGCCACCTGATCGAGGTCGGGATCCGGAAGCAGACGCATCGCATCGGCCTTGATCATTCCGAGCCACGGAAGCGGGGCGCCGCCGGCCAGCCCGATGGCGATTGCCTCATCGATGAGTTCCAGCGCCTTGACCAGCAGTCCGGCCTGGGCGTGGACCGTGGCGCGCAGTCCCAGCAGGAATGGCCAGAACACCGGTGGGGTGGTCAAGCCCTGGTAGAGGTCGATGCCGGCCTCGATCTTGGCCAGACCTTCTTCGGTTTGTCCGAGACCGCTCAGGGCGACCCCTTCGAGAACCCTCGATAGCGTCTCCCAGACCGCGTAGTCGTTTTCGATGGAGATCTCGCCCAGCTCCCGGGTGAGGGCGAGGCATTCTTCGAATCGGCCCCGCTGTACCGCCAGGTAGGCATTGTGATGGAGGGCATAGGCGATGCTGAAAGGGTGCTCGAGCTGACGGGCGAGTGACAGCGCAGCGGCGGCCCGGGAGACGGCCTTGGCAACGTCTCCACACATCCAGAGGACCAGAGCTGAGGCGATGCGGGCAGTGACCCCTGTGTTCGACCCGAGGCGAAATCGATTTGAGCCGTGTCTGCTCGGGTCGTAAGCCTCGATCGCCAGTTCGAGGTGGGGAAGGCTGACCGAGACGTCACCAAAGGTGATCGCCGTGCCGATGACGCTGTGGCCTTCGATGCGCATCGCCTCGTCGTCGAGGTCCTCTCCCAGTTCGAGGATCTGCCCACCGATCGAGGCCGCCGCGGGGAGGTTGCCGCTGAGTATGTAGTAGCTGGCCAGGGCACGTAGCACCGGGAACTGCTGGTTCGGGATCTCTCTGGCCTGCGAGAGCTGCAGGGCTGCCTTGAATGCCTCCTCGACTTCGACGTCGTAGCCACGGACAGCCATCAGGGCTCGGGCCAGGCTCGATCGGAGGACCAATTCCTCGGCTGCCAGCTCCGGCGAAGACTCGGCCGTCGTCAGGACGCCGAGAGTGTCCTTGGCGAGCTCGATCGCGGCGTGGTACCAGCCTCTCGCCTCATGAAGAGCCCACAGCACGTCGAGGAGGCCGAAGAGCTGCTGGAGGTCACCCTGGTCGACCCAGAAGCGCCACGCCGTCCTAAGGTTGCCGATCTCCGCCCCGAGATCGACGAGTGCCGAATCCCGTCCCGCACCGCGCAGTCGGTCTTGGAGGCCGAGAGCGAACTCGGAGTAGTAGGTGGCGTGCGCCTTCCTCACCGCCTGCTCCCGGTCGACGGACTCCTCCAGCTTCGTCTGGGCGTATTCCTTGATCATCAGCAGCATCGAGAATTTCGTGGATTCACCGCTGATGTCACTGCGGACCAGGCTCTTCTCCACCAGCCCGGACAGCGGGTCGAGAGCCATCTGTATTCCGAGCGCCGAGTCTGCCACCGCCTCCACGGCCGGGATGCGGGCGGTGGAGAACACCGACAGCATCTTCAACAATTCACGTTCCTCGTCCTCGAGAAGCTCGTAGCTCCAGCCGATCGCTCCCCACAACGTCCGCTGCCGTTCCGGCAGGTCACGGCCTCCTGCTCCAAGAAAGTCGAGCCGCTCACGCAACCGGGACACCAGATCGGCTGGGGTGAAGACGTTGAGTCGGGCCGCGGCCAGCTCGATTGCCAGAGGAAGGCCGTCCAGTCTCAGACATATCTCAGCCACCATTGGGCCGGTGTCTTCGTCGAGCGTGAAGTCGGGTCTCACCGCCCGGGCCCGATCCAAGAACAACTGGACCGCCTCTGATTCGGCGAGCTGTTCGAGGGGGTCGCGCGGGTTGGGCATCGAAAGTGGTGGAACCGGAAACACCCGCTCGGCGCGGACCCGGAGCGTCTCCCGGCTGGTAACCAAGACTTGGAGCTCGGGACATGTCTGGAGGAGCTCGTTGACCCCGGCTGCGGCCGGCATGAGCTGCTCAAAGTTGTCGAGCACCAACAGCATCTGACGATCCCTCAATCTCATCTTGAGGACCTCGAGCGGGTCGCCTTCGCCGGACACGGGAAGGTCGAGGGTGCGAACTACTACCTCGAACGCCGCCCTGGTATCTCCTTCCGCCGACAGATCGACGAAATACACACCGTCCCGAAACCGGTCGATCTGCTCGGCAGCCACCTGAAATGCAAGTCTGGTCTTGCCGACTCCGCCCGGCCCGAACAAGGTCAGCAGACGGGCGCCGGGCGACTCCAACATGAGCTGGATTGCGGCGAGCTCATCCAAGCGGCCCAGAAACTCGGTGGTCTGGCGGGGGAGGTTGTTGGGTCTGGCGTCGAGTGTGAGTAGATCTGCGAACTCGCTGGCGATGTCACCGTGGGCGAGTTGGAACAGATGTTCGGGGTCGCTGAGGTCTTTGAGCCGGTGCGACCCGAGGTCCCGCAGCAAAGCACCATCGGGGAGCCGGCCGTTTGTGGCTGCCGCAGTCGCTCGAGAAAGCAAGATCTGGCCCCCATGACCCGCAGCCATGATGCGTGCGGTGCGGTTCAGCGTCGGTCCGAAGTAGTCGCCGGCTCGCGAAAGGGCCTCCCCGGTGTGAACTCCCATGCGGACCCGGAGCTGGCCGATGCTTTCCCAATCGGACGCGGCCAGGGCACGCTGTATCTCGAGCGACGCAGCGACGGCATCCACAGGGGAGTCGAACACTGCAATGACTCCGTCACCGGTGGTCTTGAGCACCTCGCCGCCGCTGTCGACTATGGCCGAGCCCAGCATCGAATCGTGTCGCTCGAGTGCCGGGGCCATCGCCTCCGGATGTTCCTCCCAAAGCAGTGTGCTGCCCTCGATGTCGGTGAAGAGGAAGGTGTGATCCACCTGGCAAATATAGGTGAGCCCCCCTACCGACGGTGGCCTGGCGATGCGCTCTCCCAGCGACTCGGACCGAAACCCTGTCCCATCATGGCGGTCGGGCGAGCCAGGGCATTCATTGCAGCGGCCTTGTCGCTGCGTCCAGTCTCCCGGCTCAACGGCCGACACAACCACTAGCACGGACCTTCCGGTTGACCCCTCGACGACTCTGGCGTTGACCACGACGATCATGACTATCACGACGTCGATCCCGAAGCCGGTGCTCGTCCCCCGAGATCGACGTTGTCGGACCAGAGGAGATGGCCTTCGAATCGTCGGAGGAAGCATGTGAGCCGGAGAACATCCCCGACATCGCCCGACGAGCTCTCCGCGAGGCCGACGGGAGGATTCAGGTCATGGCCCCAATCTGGTTGGCTGCCTCTCAAGAGTCGATCTCAGGAGAGCTGTTCGCCGCGGAACTTGCCCGAACCGCCAAACGGCGTCGAGATAGAGCAGTAGCAGTACGAAGTCACGGCCGGGGGCCGCATCTGGTGCGTCATCGACGAAGACCGAGTAGGTCTCAAACGGACGTGTCTTCCCGACTGCAGGAGGGTGTCGTTTGTCCGCGAACTGGGCGAAACCGGCTGATATCAGACATCACTAGAGGACACGACCGTCGCCGAAGACCTTGTCCTAGCTGGAGAAAACGGTCAACTCCGGAGTTCGAGTTCCTCCGACGCCGAACAGAGGTAGCCAACTCGCTTGGCGCGAGTCTACCGTTCCTGCAGCCGCGTTGAACGATCGAACCGGACGGTCGTAGTGCGACTCTCCCGCACCGAGCACAGCGAGGGGGATACCTACGTCGGTGAAGGCGATAGACCACACATGACGAGCGACCCCCGCGTGCACGCGGGGGTCGCTCGCCATCCTCCCAGACCCCCCGACGGATGATGCATACCCCGACATCGCGCCGATAAACCGGTCCATGCGAGAATTGGCCCCTGGGTGCGTATCCCGGCCGGGACAAACGAGCAGAAGCCCGTTCTGACATGGGGGAATCCATGCTCAAACCGCTTCGTCTGCCGCTGCCTGGCGGCGACCGAGCGGTGGGCCCCGATCACACCGGGGTCAGGATGTCGACCAGCTCGGCAGGCACCCCATCCGGTCCGGTCAGCGCCGAACCCAGCCCGACGCACAACGACCCGGCCGCCAGCCACGCCGGGACTTCCCCGACATCGATTCCCCCGGTCGGTATCACCGCGAAGTTGCCGAACGGTCCCCGTAAAGCCTTCAGATAGCCGATTCCGAGTGGGCCGGCCGGGAAGAGCTTCACCGCCGGGGCCCCCAGCCTCAGGGCAGTCGCCAGTTCGGACGGCGTCATCACCCCGGGGATCATGGGCAAACTGGCGCCCAGCGCGTAGGTCAAGAGGTCGGCATCGAGGTGGGGGGTGACGCAGAACTCGGCGCCAATGGACACCAGGTCGTCGATCTGGGCGGTGGTCATGACGGTGCCTGCCCCGACGACGGTGTCGGCTCCGAGCGACCTTCCCAGTTCGGCGATGGCATCCAAGGCACCTCCCTGATCGAGGGTGCACTCGATGGCACGAACGCCCGCTCGATGGAGCCGATACGCCGTGGCCACACCTGAGGTGGCCACCTCTTCCATTCGCAAAATGGCCAGCACCCGGGCCGACTGGAGGCGTTCGATCGCATTCATCTCGTGCATCTCCGTTCTGGGTCGACGACCACCCGGTCGACGTGGGTGAATGGCGATGCCTGCCATCCCTCAACACTATTTCGTTCAACCCGGCAAACGGTGCCACAACGGGGCGATTGGCCCCAATTCGGGTACCGACGACCTCGCCGTAGAGTTGAGGAGCCGATGAGCACCAACGGACCCGAAGAGGATGTGGCAGATGCCAACACCGGCCCGGAGGAGAAGCCGACGTGGCTGATCCCCGCGCTGGTCGGTGTTGCGCTGGTGGCGGCGTTAGTGGCGGCCCAGTTCGTCGGCGGTGACTCCGAACCCGGTCCGGAGACCGTGCCCGAACCTGTGCCCGACACCTCGACCTCATTGCCATCGGCCACCGACGTTCCTCCCACGACTGATGTGACCGACACCACCGACACCACCGACACTCCCGCCACCACGGAAGCCCCGCCCACCACCGAGCCGGGCGACCCGGATGCGGCGACCCGGCCGGCCCTGGCGGTGACGGGTGCGGATCTGGTGTGGCTCGACACCGGCGACGGCGGCATAGAGGTCCTCCACGAATCCCTGTTCGAGGCGCAGTATCCGGTGCGACTCGCCCTCGCTCCCGGCGTCGGCCGCGCCTACTACCAGCTCTTCTACGAGGACTACTGGTTCTCATGTGAGACGGCATTCGGGCAGGTCATGGTGCTCGACGTTGCCTCCGGGGCGTCCACGGAGATCGGTCGGGGGATCCCGGCGCTGTCGCCCGACGGGTCGCGACTCGCCTACCTCACCTCTGAGGACTGTTTTCCCGATCCCGATGCGGACGAGTTCTTCGTGGCAGTCTTCGACACGGTAGTGATCGCCGACGCCAACGGGCCCGCACTGGCTCGCGACACCCTGGTTCGCTACCGCCTGGAGGGGCCAGTCGGGACGGCGGGCTCTGAGGCCCTGGTCAACCTCGTGTGGGCCGACGACGCCAAACTGCTCGTGCTCAACGAGGCGGGTGTCACGCACGAACTGCCCGCCACCGTCGATTCGCCGCAACCGATCAGTTCCTACCCGACGCGGGACCTTCCCGGCCTCTACCTGCTCGGGGTGGTGGGCGGTTACGGGGTGGGGTCGGCCGTCGACCCCACCGGGAGCGGACCTCTCACCCGGGTCGATCTCGTCTCGGGAGAAGCTGCGCCCATTCCGGATGTCCCCCAGGGCGCGAGCTATGCGGTGGGGGTGTCCGAGGATGGCGAACTCATCGTGGGGGTGGACGGAACGGTCCTGGTGGATCTCGACCTGTTCACGGGGGAGTCGGCGGGCATCTTCGACCTCGCGTCGGTGGCCGCCATCGACTGGTAGGCGTGTTTGGGGCGAGGACTTTGCCTCCGGGGCCGCATCACGCCTCAGCCGTGACCTTTAATGCCTCGCCTCCAGTTGGGGGACGATGCAGATTCACTCCGACTGATCCGACGACGAACCGTCGTGGGTGTCTTCTTCGGGATGGGTGGTCCGCACGATGCGGCGAGCGAGGTACTCGATCCGCTTCACGATGTCGATCACGTCGATTTCGATGGCGTACATGATCCGGCGATCCCGCTCCGATCCTGTCAGTCGGCCGGCCTGACGGACCCTCAGGCCGGCCAGGCGACGGTTGAGCTCTCTGCGACCAGCCTCCACTCGCCGGGCCGCAGCCTCGTCTTCGTCGACGATGCAGATCCGGGCGTCGTCCAGGGTGGAGATCACCGTCCCGAACAGATCCTCGAACAGACTCCGGGTGGATTCCGACGGTGCCACCCCCGTGTCGAGCCGGCGGTGGCCGAGGGAGACGAGGTTGGTTTCGACGAGGTCGGCAATGCTCTCGAGCGCGTTGGCCGTTTCCAGGAGGGCGAGCAGGCGCCGGCCGTCGTGCTCGCCGAGTTTCTCCTCCGAGACCCGCGCCAGATAGCCGATCACGCTGTCGTAGAGGAGGTCGACGTCGTTGTCGGATTCCTGCAGATGGTCGAGAGCGGATCGCGGTCCTCTGAAGACCGCTCCGGGTGCCCGTCGCAGCATGTCGATGACCAACTCCCCGAGGCGGCTCACTTCCCGTTGCACAGCCGCCAGCGCCAGGTTGGGTGTTCCGAGCAACTCGGGGTCGAGATAGCGCGGCTCCGACACCGGTGGCGGCACTATGCGGTCGGGCACCAGACGACGAAGCAGGGCGGAGATGGGGCCCAGGAACCAGATGAAAATGGCGACGTTGGCGACGTTGAAGATGGTGTGGGCGTTGGCCAGTTGACGGGGGACCTCGGCGGCGACCCGTTCGGTGCCGGTCAGCAGCGGGTAGCCCGGTGAGATTGCAGTGGCGATCGATGCCAGGGGTCCGAGGAGAACGAGCCAGATGAAAGCGCCGACGGTGTTGAAGAGCACGTGAGCCGTCGCGGCTCTCTTGGCGTCGGTGCTGCGGCCGATGGCGGCGAGGATGGCTTTCACGCTCGTCCCGACGTTTGCTCCAATCACCACTGCCACGCCGGCTTCCAAGGTCAGCAGTCCCTCGGAGGCCAGGACTATGGCCAGGACGGTGGTGGCGGACGACGACTGCACCAAAGCGGTGAATCCGGCTCCCACCAGGGCGCCGAGCGCAGGGTTGGCGAGTCCGCTCAGGAGCTCCGAGGTTGCGGGGTGGTCCCTGAGCGGAGCCATCGACGAGCTCATCGCTCCCATCCCGACCAACACGAGACCCAGGCTCAAGATCGCCCGCCCCCAACCCTCGAGTCGTTCCTCGCGAGCAAAGACCATGACGAGGAAACCCACCGCCACGACGGCCAGCGCCCATTCCACGACGTCGAACGCCACCACCTGGGCGGTGACTGTGGTGCCTATGTTGGAGCCGAGAATGACCCCCAGCGAGCCGACGAACGACATCAACCCGGCACTGACGAAACCGACGACCAGGACGGTGGTGGCGGACGACGACTGCACCACGGCCGTGGTGATCGCCCCTGTTATCGCTGCTTTCCAGCGGTTGGACGTGGCGCGGGCCAAGAGGGTCCTGAGGCGGTCGCCGGCAACTTCGCGCAAAGCCGACGTCAGTTGTTCGAGTCCGAAGAAGAGCAGAGCGATACCACCCGCCAAACCGGCGACCATCAGGGGCCAGGAGGAGCCGTCAGGGGCGGGCACGGATCCTCTTCGGTGAGGTCGTTGGCCATGGGGGAGTGCGCAACATGTTGGGCATCGGCGGGGAAGGCTACTGTCGGTGCTTTCAGGTGTCCGGCCATGGGCAGCACGAAAGAGAGGCAGGTCGTGTGACCAGTGTCGAAAACGCGTCGACTCTTGGCTCGAGAGCGTCCTCACGCCGGTGGCGGACCCGAGGAGTCGTTGCGGCCTTGGTCTACGGACGCGAACACGTCGACCGCCTCGTCCAGCACCGCACCGCGGTGGACGCCGTCGTGGCCGGGGTGTCGAGCGGATCGTCTACCTGTCCTTCTCAACGCCTCGTTGCAGGCCGTGTTCACGCCGGCGCGCCAACCTACGGAGCAGCACATCCTCCAGACAGGTGTGGGGTTAACCCTTCTGAGGTAGAGCCTGTACGCCGACCTTCGTCCCGTTTTTTCGCCGGGACCGAAGGCATCATCCGGGGGCCGGTGGGAAAAGGGCGGGTTTCGTTGGGGGCTCGCGATGACATCGCCGACGCTACGACGGTAGTGCTGACCGCCGACGGCCACGACGATCGCACCTATGACATGACCGGCCCTGAGGCCCTCTCGTTGGCCGAGACGGCAGAGGTATTGAGCCGGGTTGCCGGCCAGCCGATCTCACATCCGAGGAGACCGTCGCGAGGAAGGGGAAATCGAGATGAAGTGGTTTTCGGTCACCTCCGATCGGGTACAGAGGGGAAGTTCGCCAACAAGGGAGAGACCATGATCCGCGAATTCGCCGACGGTGCCACTGTCGAGAGTCCCGACGGGGAGAGCCTCGGAAAGATCGATCGGTTTGTCATCGACCCGTCCAGTCGCGAGGTGACACACCTCGTCATCCGTAAAGGGGTGTTCTTTCCCGAAGATCGAGTGGTGCCGATGGGAATGGTGGCGAGAATCGACAACGGCAACCCCGTGCTGGCTGATCAGGTCGAACTCGAGGAACTTCCCCAATTCGAGGTGGACCATTATGTCCCGGTCGATTCCGCCACCCGGGACCGCTTCGACGACCCGCTGGGGGAAGCTTCGATGTGGCGGTACCCGATGGCCGGTCAGGGAATGTACCCCGCATATCCCGCCTATCCCCCAACCGATCCGGCTTTGTCGAACGTGAAAGAGCGCAACGTGCCGGACTCGAGTGTGGTGATCAACGACGGAACCGATGTCCGGACCCCGGAAGGTGACTCGATCGGGTCGGTGGCCGAAGTCACGACCGACGACGACGGCCGGCTCAACCACCTGGTGGTGGATCTGGGCTTCCTGTCGGGCCATCGTGTCCTTCCTGCCCATTGGATCGAAGCTATCCGAGACGATGCCATCACCGTGGCGGTGGCCGAAGAAGCACTGTCGGGCTTGGACGAGTGGCGCACCTGAGGCGGGCCGCGCCGGGCTCCGCCTAGGACGCTCGAAGCCGCAGTTTGGTGCCCAAGGCCGCGTACACTGCCGGAGTGCGCAGGATCGTGCTTCCCGTCTCATCGTCGAGCCCCTCCCGGGCTCGGGAATTTCTGCGCAGCCTGCTCGACACATGGGGCATCGACGGGAACCTGAGGGAGGATGGGGCCCTATTGGTCACCGAAATGGTGACGAATGCCGTTGTCCACGCCAAGACGCCCGTGGTGGTGGAGGTGACTAAGGGAGTTCGCACCGTTGAAGTTGCCGTCTCCGACATGGGCGGGGGTTCCGTGCAACTACAAGATCCCCGCCCTGACTCGGTGACCGGGCGCGGTCTGCGGCTGGTCGACAGCATGGCCTCTGAGTGGAGTGTCACCGAACACGAAACCGGAAAGACCGTTCGCTTCTCTCTCGACCTCCACGACGCAGCAGCCGGGCTTCCATGCTGAGACACGACGATCTCCACAAGGTGAGCCTTCGAGGCGTTCCAGTGGAGATATGGCGACGATCGCGCGAGTGGTTCAGCGGTCTCATACGGGAATTCGAAATCATTGCCAGTGGAGTCGACCCCACCAGGGGCGGCCCCCCGACCGAACTTGTTCGATTCGTGGCCGAAGTCAGCGAGAAGTTTTCTGGGTTCGGTCAAAGCGAACCGATCCTCGACCAGGCCATCACTGACAGGGAAATCGAGGTTGATCTCGACCTCGAGCTTCCCAATGCCGCCGGGGCGGCGGCCACTGAGCTGTGGCACCTCATCGAGAAGGCCGACGAATACTGTCGCTCAGGCGCCCTGTTGACCTTGGCCATCCCCGAGGATGTTCGAACTTTCGCCGGCTGGTATCTGAGCGAGGTGGCGCGTCAGGTCGAGGGCGCAGAAGCCCGCCCTTGGGGCGAGGGGACCTCGGCTCCGTAGGCGGTCCCCTGCTCGGAGTGAGGTTCTTTGCAGACTTCTGAGGCGCGGTTGTCAGGCGGCCCAATATTCTGCAAGACCAATACAACGGTGTCGTCTTGAGGGATGTCTTGGTAGAGATCCTTCAAGCGTGTCTCCACGGTTTGGGCGATGGCGGCGGCCGTGGAGCTGTCTGCCAGGAGCTCATCGAAGAAATTCGTCAGTCGGTCGTCGTACAAGGCGAGCTCCCCGGGAACGTCTGTCACTCCGTCGGTGTACAGCACGAGGGTGTCCCCGGGGGCGAGGGTTACGGTCGTGTCGTGGAGGGTCACATCATCTACGAGACCCAGAACCGTCCCGGTCGTTCCCACCGGGACCGACTTGTGGCCCGACCGAGCCAACACCGGTAGGGGATGACCCCCCACGGCGAAATCAAACTTCAGAGTTTTCCCGTCCCGGCTCAGGAAGCCAAAGACAGCCGTGCAATACGAGTCTGCGGTCTCGTGCTCGGAGAGGAACGCATCGTGAACCCAGCTGAGAACCTCGGCTGGCGAGAGGCCATGCCGACTTGCGGCCCGGGCGGTGTGGCGGGCGATGCCGGTCATGGCTGCTGCTCGCACACCCTTGCCGGAGACGTCTCCGATGAGGACGCCCCACCGCTCGGGGCCGACAGAAAAGACATCGAAGAAGTCCCCTCCTACCGCCTGGGCCTCCGAGGCGGACCAGTAGGCCACCGCCACTCCGGCGCCGGGGACCTCGGGCAGCGTTGCCGGAAGCAGACTGCGCTGTAACTCTTGCGCCAACGTGCGTTGGATGTCGTGGATCATCCGGAACTCCACCGTTGTGGCGATCCGGCTGGCGGCTTCCCGCATGAGGCCCAAATCACTCGGGTTGAGCGGTCCCCGTCCTCGCCTGCGCCAGATCTCGATCGACCCGACATCCATCGTGGGACCGTTTAGCGCAAACTCATCCCAGTGAGCTCCTTGCTCTGAAGCCGGCGGTCCTTGCTCGTTCGGACTTTCGCTCGTGACGACGATCGGCTGGCCCTCACCGACGTTCGGTCGTTCGGCCACCAACCGGGTCGGCGCATCTCCCGGCGACGGACGAAAGGTCACCACGCAGCGTTCGCCCAATCTTTCCACCGCCAAGCGGGCCACCGCTCTCCCGATGGCGTGGGGTGATCTCCTGGCGTCGAGAATCTGGGCGAGGTCGGCGAGGAACTCGGACCTGAACCGTCGCGCTTGCTCTGCCTGGAATGCCCGACTGCGATCGATGGCGGTGGCTATGCGTTCGGCGGCGAGTTCCAAGAGGATGAGGTCGTCCTCTCCGAAGCGGCGGCTCGTGCTCGCCCCGACGTCCAACACGCCCACCACGCGGCCTCCGGAGTGGAGAGGAACGGCCGCGACGGTGGTGACCGTTGTGGGCAGTGTTCCGACAACGTCCTCTTTGGATATGTCATCGAAAATCCTCCCCCTCTGTGCAACGGCCACCATGCCAGTGAGGCCCTGGTCGAAAGGCCGGGCCGGCGAAGGCTCTGTCAAGCCGTGACTTCCTGCTTCGGAGAGTTCTGTTCCCTCGTCGTTGGCGAGGAAGATTCGTGCCGTCACGCATCCAAGGGCGTGGGCCACCCGAATAGGCAATGCGGCGAGAAGCTCATCGAGACCCATCTGGAGGAGGCCCACGCCGCTCATTTGCTCCAAACGGTGCAGGCGTTCGACCGCCTGCGAGGTGGTAGCCAGCTCCTCCACCCGCAGGAGGGCTTGGTTGGATAGCAACGCCATCGCCTTCATGTAGAGACGCTGGAGAGGTGCGAGGTCCTGAGGCTCCTCGAATCGAAACTCGAGAAATCCCGTCTCGAGCGGGATGAGGGGAACTCGGTAGACGGCCGCCGCCGCATCGGTTCCTGTGGGCCGTTGCTCCTCATGTTTGGCATCGCCAAGCTGTGCCGACGGCCTCGGAACGCCTGTGTCGTTGCCGGGGGTGTCGCTCGACAAGATGAGTCTGGCGCGCGCTCCCAAAGCTCCACCCGCGACGGTGCTCACGATTTCGGCAATCTCCTCTACCGATCGGGCGGCCGCCAATCCGATCGCAAATTCGTCCATTTCCAGGAACGGCTCAACTGCGCCGTGGCCGATGGTCCCCAGCCGGTCAGGTCCCTCCTGGGGATCGCGGCGCAACGAGGCGAACATTTCTCGACCGTCGGCCACCACGATGGGGGCGTGCTCACCTTTCGATTGCCTGTCCACGGGTGGGCCGGGTCTCAGGAGGAGAACTCTGTGTTGAACCGATCCGTGAAACCGGTGAGGTCCAACAGCCGATGCACCCTGCCGCCGGCTTCCATCCGTAAGACGAGCTCTCGGCCGTTGAGGTGCTCCTGCACTTCGGCCAGCGCGTTCATACCGGTCGAATCCATGAAGGTGACTCCGGTGAGGTCTATCAGCAACGACCGGTTGTCGAGTTGGAGCAGGGTGTCGCGTATGCGATGAGCGTTGGCGAGGTCCACCTCTCCGGAGATCTCAACGAAGCGTCGATCGGCGCTTTGGTGCCAGGCGAATCGGCCGGGCCGCCCGGCTGCAGTGTGGCGACTCGATTTGGCGAGCGGTGTGGTTGATTCCATCAGTCCTCCAACTGCCACGGCCGAGCTGCAGGCTCCGGCCACCTTCCCCTCAGGTCCGGCTGACTGTCCAACCGCCACCGACTATATCAGCTCGAGTTATGCATTGCCTCATACGATGCGGGTGGGGCGGAGGTCACGTATCGGTCCCCGTTGGTTGCGCACTCGACCACTCGCTCGGCCACCTCGCGCAGCTTGCGGTTCTCGCGCTGGGACATCTCGCGGAGCAATTCGAATGCAGTCTCGGCGTCACACTTGCCCTGGACCATGGTCACGCCGACTGCTCGGCCGATGAGATCCCGAGTTTCGAGTGCTCGCTCGAGGTTGGCGACGAGGGACCGGCTCCGCTCCATCGCCCGGGCGTTGGCGACGCCAACCGCCGCTTCTCGTGCAAACGAGCGGCCCAATACCTCGTCGTCCTCCTCGAAAGTCAAACCCATCGAATAGAGGTTGAGGATCCCGACGGCTTTGTCGTTGACCTCGAGAGGTATGGAGAGGGTGCTGGTTACGCCGTTGTCGCCGGCAAACGAGACGAACTCAGGCCACCTGTCCTCAGCCGCCAGGTTCACGACGCGAATCGGGTGACGCTCCCGGATGGCGTCGAGGCAGGGGCCGACCCCGGTGGCGAACTGGCGGTCGTCGATGGTCTGGGAGGTCTCGCCGGTCGAGAAGCGGGTGGTGACCCGGTTATCTTCGATGGCCGACAGCGTGCCTTCGTGGCAAGCGGCGATCACTTCAACCGTGAGTCGGGCAACGCGGGCGAGGGTGCTCTCCAGAGTCTCCTCTTCATAGAGGAGACCGGCCAGGGACCTGAGGGCGTCGAGAAACTCGCCCCCGTTGCCGATCAGGTGACCATCGTCTCGTTCGTCCTCGAGAGTTCCGGTCAACACCTCAGCCTCGCCTCCGGGGTGCGGTCCCCGTGGTTCATGCAGAGCGGATCGGGAGTCATGAGCAGAAGGCGTAAGATTTCCACCATCCATCGTGATTCCAGAGGTCGGAGGAGTGCCGTCAACATACCCGCCCCCAATGAGTCGAAACCCGAACCGCAGGTTTGAGCCGTTTGAGGTGTCACGTGGGAAACACGGGGAGTCTTGTTGGGCACCGGCTAGGTCATCCAACGGCCGTCGCCATCGGCACCGGCCGCCCATCGCCACTTCCCCCGGCCTCCCTGCATCGTGTGGATGAAGCGCGGTCACTACCCGCAGACCGATCGACCTCTCCGCCTACTCCACTATCGTTCTTGACCCATCGAGCGCGCGGCGAGGTTTCACGGGCGCTATCGGTCCAGCCGTGGCTCGTGGTCTGCCGGTAGGTCCTGAAGATGAGTGTCCTCGGCGGCCGAAGGTATGTCCCGTTCCACTTCTCCCCGCCATGCTCCGGTCTCCGAACCCCGCTCCTCGATATAGTCCTTGAACCGGTCGAGGTCGCCCCTGACGCGTCTCGATACCATTCCCAGCTTGTCGCCGAGTTGCTCGACGGCGCCCTCCGGCTCGAACTCCAGCTGGAGCGTAACTCGGGTTTGCCGATCACTGAGAGGGTGGAAGGTGACGGCTCCGGCCTGGTCGACTCCGCTTGTCGACTTCCACGCCACCCTCTGGTCGGGCTTCTGCTCGGTGATCTCGGTTTCGAACTCGCGATCGACGCCGGCGATGTCGACCTCCCACCGCAAGTGGGTGTCATCCAGTTGCTGGATGCGCTCGACTCCCTCCATGAAATGCGGGAACTCTTCGAATTGTGTCCACTGGTTGTAAACCGTGTGGACGTCGACGTCGACGTCCACGTGCTCGGTGACTTCTCCCATGGCCTGTCCTCCTCCGTTGCGGAAAGGGTCTCTACCCGATGTGATGGTCGCTAAACGTTTGTTGTGTCGGCGGGGGAGTGGCCATCCCAGATGGCTAGGCGGGAGCTGTCGACCGGATCCCCGTGTTTAGGAGATGCCCGGTGGCGGTATGCAGCGGGGTGCAACGAGGAGAGGGTGTCAATGGCCGACCGGTTCGACATGCAAAGATCGCCACGCACCGGCTCTCCGGACCTGCAATTGTGACGGATCCTCTCGACTCAGGGTCGGGAACGCCTTGGAGCGATTGGCTTCGAAGGTGGGGTGTGAGAGCCTGGTGGGCGCTCGGTCTCGGATTGAGCGTGTACTTCCTGATGGTGGCTCTGGGCTCGGTGCGGGTAGTGGTGCTGCCCCTGCTTGTCGGCGTGTTCCCGGGGGCCGTGCTCCTGCCTGCTGCCCGCTGGCTGCGGGAGCGGGGCGCCCCTCGGGCTCTCGCCGCCTTGGTCGTGATGGTGGCGTCGCTCGGTCTCCTCGTCGCACTCGGTTTACTGATAGGGCCGCCCTTGGCCCAGGGCTTGAGCGAGTTGGGCGGCGATGTGCGAGAGGCCTGGGGCACCTTCCGGGGATGGCTGGTGGACGGTCCCCTGGGGCTGTCCGACGACCAAATCGACGGCTACATCGAGACGATCTGGTCGACTACCAACGACGAGGGAGGGGGCGGCCTCCTTGGGGGAGCGGTCACACTTGTCGAAATCCTCGTGGGAGCAGTGATGACTGTGATCATCGCTTTTTTCATATTGAAGGACGGAGACCGGATCGCGGCAGCGGTCGTCGAGCGAATGCCGCACGATCGGGCAGATAGGACTCGGAAAGCGCTGGTGGTTGGACGCCGAACGCTCTCCCAATACATCGGAGGGCTGGCTCTGGTCGGGCTGTTCGATGCCGTGTTCATCGGTCTCGGCCTGCACCTCATTGGTGTCCCCTTGGTGATTCCGATCGCCACCATTGCCTTCCTGGCCTCATTCATGCCGCTCATCGGGGCCTGGATCGGTGGATTGGTGGGAGTGGCGGTTGCATTCGTGCACGGCGGGATAGGCACGGCGTTGCTGGCATTGGCCATCATCACCGTCGTGGAACAGGTCGAGGCCAACGTAGTTGCTCCGATTGTGTTCCGACACACCCTCCACCTCCACCCCCTCGTCACCATCATGGGCATCCTGGTGGGTGCAACCGTCTTTGGGATAGCTGGAGCATTCCTGGCCGTGCCACTGCTCGCGGTGGCCGTGGCAGTCAGACAGGCCCTCGTCGACGATCCGGAGCGTTCGTTTGTGACGATCGCCCAGGTGCGCTGATCGGAGCAATCGAGTCCATCTACGCCCATCATGCGGATGCCGTCAAGTGCCTGGGGCCCTTTGGAGGTTTGGAGCGGCCGATTGTGGGCACGAAAAGGGGCATGAGCGTCCTTCGACCACGCGCCCCGAGCAAGGGCATGAGGCAAAGGGGATGGGAGTGGGCTCCCCTCATCCTCCTCACTATCTGGACGCTGGGAAGGGCCGTCGTATGACCGGGCGTGACGACCGGCTGCTGCGGGCTACGACGGTCGCCGTGGCCGGACGACGCCCCCGGACCGTCGACGAGCGGCGGGTGTGCCCTATTGAGGGATGTGACACGGTATTAAGCCGCTACAACTCGGGAGAAACGTGTCTGCCGCACCAGCCGACTCGTTTCCCACGGGTGAGGGGTGGGTCCCCGCTCGAGACGTCATGAGCGACCCTGTAAGGCCAGGCGAGTCCAACAGAGATTATGCAGAAGCCGTTACGCTTCTTGGATGGAGAGGTGGAGTTTGTCGACCGACGCTGGATGGGTGGATGAGTGCCGGGTGTCGGTCGACGCGACGGCCCGGCCAGTAGTCGTGCACCGAGCCGGTTCCGCCCATTGACGTGACCAACAACCCGCACCGACATTCGGTTGCCGGTGCCTCATTTCCTCAAGGAACGTTCCCCATGAGCACAAAGGGCCCTCAACAATCCTCTGAGATCGCTATCCGTCTGATCATCCCGGCGATCGATTCGCTCGTCGACTTGATTCGGACGGCGGTGGGGAGGGTGGCCCAGTTGATCGGGTTCACCTTCGACGGTATCGAGGACTTTGCCCTGGCAGCCAATGAGGCAGCGGCGTTGTTGCTCGACCTCGGCCCCCACACCCTGGAAGTCGACTTTCATGCGCCACTAGAGCACGGTGATCGGGCGACGGTCGTCATCAGTGCAGTTGACCCCAAAGGCCAGTGGCCACCTCCGGATCTGGAGGTGGATCTCAGGTGGCAGGTGCTCACGGCGATTTGTGAGGACGTTCGAGTTCGCGACGACGGCCATTGTGGGCTTGTCCTGGTGCAGGGGATGAAATAGGGGCGATTGCCGCCGCGAGAGGGTGGTTGCAACCCACCAGGAAGGCGAACGAGGGGGACTTCACGCCTCCAGGGACTGACGCAACGTGTCGAGGCTTCGGGCCAGAATCCTGGAAACGTGCATTTGGGAGATGCCCATGCGTTCGGCGATCTGGCGTTGAGTCAGCTCGCAGTAGAACCGGAGGTAGAGAATCTGGCGCTCTCGCTCTGGCTGCGACTCCAGCAACGGTTTGAGAGAATCCAGGTCCTCGAACAGCTCTATGCGCTCGTCGGTGGCTCCGAACATGTCGATGACCGTGGCGGTGCCGTCGCCGACGGGCGCATCGAGCGCGTCTGGTCGGAAGGCATTGCCGAGAGCGGCGGCGTCCACCACCTCCTGTGGGGAGACACCGATATGCGCCGCGATCTCACCGACGGTGGGGGAACGTCCCAAGCGCTGTCCCAGCTCTTCGTTGGCCCGGCGGCTCGTGACACTTATGTCTTTGAGACGTCGTGGTACGCCCGTTCCCCACAGATTGTCCCGAAAGAACCGCTTCAGCTCGCCGGTGATCGTGGGCACTGCAAAGCTGGTGAACCGGGCCCCGAACTCAGGGTCGTATCTGTCGATGGCGTGGAGCAGCCCGAGAAGAGCGACCTGACGTAAGTCGTTGAGTTCAGCCCCACGGTTCGCATACCGCTGGGCCAGGTGCAACGCCAACGGTCGGAAGTGAGCCACGAGTTCCGCTCGAGCTTCCTCGTCGGGCAATCTCTGCAGAAGATCGCGAACTTGCTTGTCGTGATCCGAGGATGATATGTCGACCCTGTCCCGCATATTCGGGCGGGTCTACCCGCAGTTCCCAGAATCCAATCCTCGGACACCGAAGACACCTCAGCTGAGTGCCCCCCGCCGAGGTTCGTGGGTGTTTTGACGGCCCGGGGCTCGCCTGGTGGTCGCGGAAAGGGCCCCGGGTGTGCCCCCTCTTGAGGAAAGCGGCGGATAGCGAACCGGATTCTGCCAAACCGAGACGATGCCCGAACCGGCATCTCAGACTTGGACCGGGGGATGGGCGGTGTGGCGTTGGCGCCTGGAGATCAGTCCAAGAGATACTGTTCGATCCCAGCCACCGAGAGCACCCGGCGCACGGGAGGTGTGGAATTGCGGACGACAAAGCGGCCACCGTCGTGCTCGACGCTGCGTTTGGCCTGAACGAGTACGCCCAATGCCATCGAGTCCACGAACGATACGCCGGCGAGGTCCACGACGACATGGAAGCCGATGCCAGACGCTTCGATCAAGGCCGCGCGGAGTTGCGCCACGTTGCCGAAGTCGATCTCCCCAGTCAGGGACACCGAAACCGTATCCCCGTCGGGTACCACGTCGATCTTGAGTTCCATGTTCTAGCCTCACGCCAAGTCGTATGCGTACCGTAGATGAGATCGACACTCGTCGCGCGTCGGCTCAGGCGACGTCCACGCCCGGCCGGCGACTTACGACGTCTCTCACCTCAGGAATCCCACCCGTGCAGGTTTCGGTTGTGCTCGTTTCGGGAAGCCAAGAGACATGACCGCCACGGTTCCAGAGGTAGTCGCCGCCGGGGCGGGCTCGCCCGGTTTCCAGAGGGTTCGGCTCGAGTCGGCCGCCTGCCGAGACGAGACCTCAGACCTGTTCTTCTCGCCGTCCCTGACCGAACAGACTGCGGCGAAGAGAGTGTGTGCGCAATGCGATGTGCGCCTCGAGTGTCTGCTGTACGCGCTGGAGACACGTCAACAATATGGAGTCTGGGGTGGCCTCGCCACCGAGGAGCGCCGCCTCATGCGTCGCCTGGTCGCCCAGGAGGTGGCTTCGTAGCCCTCGGCGCGGTTTCCTCGCAAAGGGACGGCGTGGAAGGCGCTGCAGGATCTGGCAACGAAGGGGGTCTGGTATCAGTGACACGCCGCAGCGTTGTCCGGCGCCCAGGCCGGCGAACGACCTCGGTGCGAAAATCTGACAGGTGCTTGATTTGCTGGGAGAAGTGGTGGGTAACGGTTCCGTCACACGGGCCGACCCCGGCCCCGGAAGTGGGAGAGAAACCAATGGACAGAAAGCAGCTCGATGAGCTCTTCTACCAAGCCATCGAAACCGAGTTGGGAGGAGAGCAGATCTATCTGGCGGCTATCGATTGCGCCGTCAACGACGACCTGCGCGAGGAGTGGGAGGGTTACCTGGACGAGACCCGAAACCACCAGCGGATTCTTCGGGATGTGTTCGAGGCAGCCGAACTGGACATCGAGCGCGACACACCCGGCTGCGATGTTCTCTGGCACAAGGCCACGGGCCTGATCGAAGCGATGGCCATCGCCAGGGATGAAGGTGGACCCGGGACGGCTCAGCTGGTGGCTGCGGAGTGTGTGGTCGAAGCCGAGAGCAAAGACCATCGGAACTGGGAGCTCATCGGGCTCATGGCGGAGCATGTCGAGGGTGCTCTCGGGACGGCCATGGCCGATGCCTATGGGGAGGTGGCGGAAGAAGAAGCCGAGCACCTGTTTCACACCATGGATGGGCGCGCGAACTCTGGCTCGAGTCATTGGGTGTTCCCGCGGCCTTGCCTCCCCCCGAAGAGGAGAAGCATGTCAAGACCCAGATCGGCGCGAGCCGGGCAGCCCAGGCGCGCGATGAGTATGTCGACTGAGCGACCTTCGCATTCGGTGGGGTGCGCATGAATCCAGGCGCCCGCAATCGACGAAGGGCACGAGACGAAGGCCATGAGTTGACACTGGGTCAACTGCCAGCAGGACCAGGCGTCGACTCGTCCCTGCTCGACGTCTTGGCCGTCGCAACATTTTTTGCGTTGGTGGCGCCGCTCCTCGTGGTGTTGGGCGTGGTGGAGAGTCTCGGCCAGATCCTGGTTCCGTCTCTAGTGGTAGCCGGCGCTTTCGGCCTGGCTCACGGATACAGCCGGTTCCGGGAGTTCGGCGGGTGATTCCATAAGCCGGTCCTCACCACGTTCAGGTTTGACGCCGCTCGATCCAATCGACGAATACGCTCGTATCGGCGGTGCCACCCTCTTCCTCGATGAATGTGTAGGCCCAATCGTCGATCTGGTCATCGGTGAGGCCGGCCGATCGCAGACGATCCCGCGACGAGTTGGCCAGGAGACGAGCAGCTTCGATCTGGGGCAGGTCGGGTGTTGGAGTCTCGATCCCCTCGTCTTCGGGGTCGGTGGGCGCGATGTCGTCAGCCACCGCTACCCCCGGCACGCGGGTGGAGAGACTCCTCGTCGAGCACCGACTCCAGATCAGCGGTGCCGTCGCAATCTGGATGACCGCACTCGCACAATCGGTGCATCGATGCGTCTCCAACCTCCTCGACAGCGTCGCGGCAGTGGACAGAGCATACGTCGATAGATTCAGCGACCACACACGTACAAACCGAGTGTTCGCATTTCACGAGATCTCCTTTCAGCTCTCGGTTGAGATCTGACAGAGAGTGTTACCCAACGCTGCACCTCGGAAACCAAGACTGCATGTTTCGAACTCTGGCGAATGGGTAGTCACCAGCTCGGTAGTTCACGTCGAAAGGAAATCCCGTGTATATCGGAATCGGAACACTCATCCTCATCATCTTGATCCTGTTGCTGGTCTTCTGAGATGGTGGGCGGATTGTTTGACAAGACGTTCAAAGGAGGTACGCGACGATGACTACAAACACAGAGTCCGTCCGTGGCACCGAAGCCAATATGGCATCGGTCACCGAGCGATTCGGCGGGATCGATACGCCCGCTTCACTCATGGGCATGTTCACGGCTTTTGGCGTGCTCGCTTTCTTGGGTTCGTTGATCGCCGCGGGTGTCGGAGCCGCGGATTATCAGCTCAATGCCTTTGACATCGAAGGCAACGTCCAAGAACTGGTCGTTGGGGGGGTCATCATGGCCGTCCTCGTGACGTTTGTGGCATTCCTGAGCGGCGGTTGGGCAGCCGGCCGCATGGCGCGCTACGACGGCGGAATGAACGGAATCGGCACCGCATTGTGGGCGCTGCTGGTGATTGCCGTCTTTGCTGCCCTCGGAGCCTGGGCCGGGGCGGAATACAACGCCTTCCAGCGCGTTGGCCTGCCCGACTGGTTCAGCCAGATACGGGGCGATGACGTCACCACTCTCGGCGTCGTTGCCGCCGCCGCCAGCGTCGTCGCCGTTTTCGCCGGCGCCTACATAGGCGGGAAGTTCGGCGAGATGTATCACCGGCGCGCCGATGCGGCACTCGTAGACCAGGCCGTTACGCATGACCACTGACAGAGACCCAACAGACCGAGGAAGGGGAGAACCCGTCATGAAGCACTCGATACTCTCTGCCGGCACCATGACCGGCGACACAATCATCAACGGCGAGGGCACCGACATAGGGACACTCAAGGAGCTGATGATCGACACTGGCACCGGTGAGGTCGCCTACGCCGTGCTGGCTCGCGGTGGCTTCGCCGGCGTCGGCGAGAAACTGTTCGCTGTTCCCTGGGCTCTTGTCGGAGTCGACGGAGACAACGAGCGTCTGGTCCTAGACCTCGACGAGCAGGTGCTGGAGGACAGCCCGGGGTTCGATCCCGACAATTGGCCATCATTCAGCGACATGCAGTGGCGTGAGGGAATCGACCGCTATTTCGGTCTCGATCCCGCCCGGGAGGAGTCGACACCTCACTGACCGGCGCTGGCGCGCTGTCATCGACACTCCTCGGCTGTCAAGCCCGTAGCCCCACTGAGGAGTGTCGCGCGAGTACGGTGAAAACGATGACTTGCCTCTTCCGGGACAAGCCGATGTTCGTGGTGTGGAATGCGGTTTGCCATTATCGGGTAGGCGGCTGACCGGATGGGGAGAGATTTCCGCAGCCCACCTGCCCGTTTTCTCGAGCGCAGTGTGATCTGACGTGGGCACGCTCGGGCATGTGGGCTCTGCGGGCTGGGTGGAGATGTTCGCTCTCGTGGTGGCCGGCTTGGTGGCGGTGAGCCTGCGCAGGCGACACGGTCGTCTCCTGGCATGGGCTGCAGTTGCTGCTTTGGGCGTATCCGTCTACTCCCCGGTGGGGGCATGGGCACAGGCCGGAGTCACCGGGCACATGGTCCAGCACCTGATCATCCTCTTGGCGGCTGCCCCCTTGATGGGGACCGCGATGTCGATCGGCCTTCCCGTGATGGTGCGATCACTCAGAGGGTTTCTCTCGGCGGTGGTATGGAGCCGCAAAGCTCCCCTGGTGGCCGGCGGATGCCATGCCACCGTGCTCGCCTTGTGGCACCTGCCGGTAGCCTACGACGCTGCTCTCCGGTCGGACGTGATTCACTCGCTGGAGCACGCCACCATGTTCGTCACGGGTGTCTGGTGGTGGGGGAGCATCGTTCATCACAGCCGGCGCCGGTCGATCGGACCGGCGGTCGTCTCGGTCTTCGGCGTGGCAGTCGTCGGCGCCGTAATCGGGATCTTGCTGATGTTCTCGTCACGGGCCATGTATGCCCACGGTGACGTGCTGGATCAGCAGATAGCCGGGGCGCTGATGGCCGGTGTCATGGGTGCTTGCCTCGGCGTGGCGGCGGCGGCGGCCATGGTGGCCGGTCTGGGCCGGGTCGGTCCCGATCTCGTCCGTGTCCGTGCTTTCCGGCATGTGCGGGCTGTGCTCATGGTGTCCGCTTCGGCCCTGGCTCTGACAGTGGTGTCGGCACAACCGGCGACTGCTGTCGAGGGGGCGTCGCCGGATCTAGAGAAAGGCGTGACCCTCTACCAGCGCGATTGTTCCTCCTGTCACGGTCCGGCCGGTGAGGGCTCGCGGCGTGGACCATCTCTGGCGGGGGCGGGAGAGGCAGCCAACTTCTATTACCTCCACACCGGCCGGATGCCGATTGCTTCGGTCGATTCGGCGATCGAGCGCAGTCGGCCTGCCTACACCAGCAGCCAACTATCCGAGCTCGTCGCCTACGCCGCCACTCTCGGCGACGGTCCGGCCCTGCCACCACTCCCTGATGGGACGGCAGACGTGGTCGCCGGGGGGATTCACTATCGCCTCCATTGCGCTTCGTGTCACGGTGCTGGCGGAGCGGGGGGAGCGTTGACGGTCGATGAATTCGCCCCCTCCCTCCATTTGGCGACCATGGCGGACATCTTGGCGGCGGTGGTGTCGGGCCCGGGGACGATGCCATCGTTCGAGGGGGTCTTGGACGAAGATGCCATGGCCGACGTCGGCGCCTACGTCGCCCACCTTAGAGATCCACCCCGAACCGGAATTCCCCTTCCGGGGGGACGGGTGGGTGAGGGCCTGGCGGCAGTCGTCGCCTTCGCCGCGCTCGCGGTGGCTGCTCGGTTGCTGGGGGAGGCGTCCTGATGCGTCCACCGATGTCGACTTGGGTGTGGTCGGTGGGGGCGGCGCTGGCGGTGGTGGCGGCGGGAAGCGCCGCCGGGCTGGGTTTAGGCTCGGCCCACGTCGTGGCTTGGGTGGCGATGGCTCTGGTGGCGTCCGGAGCGGCAATGGGGAGCTGGGGCCGGGCCCTGGCCGGTGGTCAAACGGATCGTGAGCAACGACAACCCCGGGGCCCCGGGTCGGAGCGGCGGAGAATGCTCGTCTGGCTGGGGGGAGCCGGAGCGGGGGTGGTGGCCGCGCTCATCAGCGTCCCGGCCTTCTTGCGGGTGGGAGCAGCCACGGAGAGATTGAGAGACACAGGATGGCGCGAAGGCATCCGGCTCGTCGACGATCAGGGTCGACCGATCCTCGCCGGCGAGGTCGTGCCAGGAAGCCTCTTCACCGTGTTCCCCGAGGACGGCAGCGACCCCGCCCAGTCCCAGGCCATCCTGCTCGGTGCTGAACCGGAGCGTATTCTGGCTTCGGAACATGAGGCGGGCGGGGCTCCGGACGGCATCGTGGCGTACTCCAAGTTGTGCACCCACATGGCCTGTCCCCTCGGCCTCTACCAGGAACAGTCCGGGACCGTGGTTTGTCCGTGTCATCAAGCAGTCTTCGACCTGCTTGGCGGCGGGGAGGTGCTGGCCGGGCCGGCGAAGCGGCCATTGCCCCGCCTACCCATCGGTGTTGACCGTGATGGGCATCTGGTGGCCCTGGGTGGGTTCTCCGACGTGGTCGGAACGGGCTATTGGAGACCGGTGAACGGTTCATGACATCGGTAGTGCAACGAGGAAGAGCGGCGGCCGAGAAGGCTTTCCGCAAGGTGTTCCCCGGGCATTGGTCCTTCCTTCTCGGAGAGATCGCCATGTTCTCGTTCTTCGTGCTCGTGGCCACCGGCCTGTACCTGTCCCTCTTCTACGACGCCAGCGCCGAAATCGTCCCCTACGATGGGTCCTACGCTCAGTTGGCGGGGGTGTCGGTCTCCCAGGCGTTCCAGTCGGTCATGGACATCACCTTCGAGCGTCCGCTCGGATCAGTCGTCCGACAGACCCATCACTGGGCGGCCCTTGTATTCGTGGCAGCCCTCGTGCTCCACGCTGCTCGGGTCTTCTTCACGGGAGCATTTCGGCGGCCCCGGCGACTGAACTGGATGATCGGTGTCACTCTCATGGGCCTGGCTATGGTGACGGGGTTCTTCGGCCTGGTCCTGCCTCACGACCTCCTGGGGGGAACCAGCGCTCGTATCGGGCATGCCTTCGCCGTCTCGGTGCCCGTCATCGGGCCAGGCGTGGCCGACTTGCTCTTCGCCGGACCATTCGGGAACCCTCAAATGCTCCATCGCATGTGGATGCTGCACGTCGTGATCCTCCCCATCGTCATCGGGCTCTTCTTGGTTGCCCATCTGGCCCTCGTATGGGTTCAAACGCACACCATGTTTGGAGGAAACGGACGCACGGAGCAGGTTGTCGAGGGCTCGGCGGCATGGCCCGCCTATCTGTTCAAGGCAGGCGGCCTCCTGGCGCTCGTGTCGGGGGTTCTCGTGGGTTTCGGGGCCTTGGTCCAGATCGCTCCGGTGTGGATCCACGGCCCTTTCGATCCGGCTTCCACCACGGTTCCTGCCCAGCCCGACTGGTATCTGGGTTGGGTAGAAGGCGCATTGCGCATCTTTCCGGCCGTCGACCTCACGGTGATGGGATGGGCCATCCCGAGTCCTTTCATCGCCGGCGTGGCGTTCCCCGTGGCAGTCTTTGCCGTCTTGTACGCATGGCCGCTGGCGGAAGCGAAGCTCACGGGTGACACCGCCAGCCACCACATCCTCGACCGGCCGCGAGACCGGCCCGTGCGGACCGCGACAGGCGCCGCCGGCCTCGCCGCCCTGACGGTGCTGCTCATGGCAGGGAGTCATGACTGGCAGGGGTTCTTGTTGGGCGCGTCGATCGAGGTCATGACCATCGCCTATCGGATAGCGCTGGTGGTCGTCCCCGCCACGGTTGGGCTCGTGACCTACTCGGTGTGCCGGACTCTGATCGCCGAGGAGGCTGCCGCCGACTCACAGCGCAATCCCGTCGGGCGGAGCAGGCGGCCATGACCTCCAGGCATGTTCGGAGAGTTCCCCGGTGGGTCATCGCCCCGCCGGTCTTGGCCTTGGCGGGATGTGGCGACCAAGAGCCGGGTGCTCTTCTTCCTCGTGGCTCGGTCGCGCAAGAGATCGGCGGGCTGACACTACTGCTGGTGGTACTTGGGGCGGCCGTGTTCGTGCTCGTGTTGGTGGCGCTGGGTATGGCGGTTCGGTCGTCTCCGCTCGGCTCGGGCGAGGCCGTTGCGACGGCTCGGTCGCGCCGGCTCGTCCTGGGCGGGGGAGTGGTTCTCCCGGTCATGGTCCTGGTTCCTCTCACGGTGGCGATGCTTGTCAGCGGGAACCGTCTCACCCATCGCCAAGGCGATGTCGGCCTCACCATCGAGGTGGTGGGTCATCAGTTCTGGTGGGAGGTCAGATACCCGGACCTCGGTGTCGTCACCGCCAACGAGATCCACCTTCCGGTGGACACTCCCGTTCGTCTCCTACTCACCTCTGCCGATGTCATCCACAGCGTGTGGGTGCCCCAGCTGGCCGGCAAGGTAGACATGATCCCCGGCAAGACCAACGAGTTGCGGTTCGACGCCGACACCCCGGGTGTGTTCAGGGGTTTTTGTGCCGAGTTCTGCGGCCTCCAACACGGTCGAATGCATTTCCTCGTGATCGCCCAGACGGCCGACGATTTCGAGGCGTGGATAACCGAGCAGGCAGAACCCGCTGCTCCTCCGGCCGATGAGACGGCCGCTCGGGGTATGGAGATATTCTCCGAGCACGGGTGTGCCGCCTGCCACGCCGTGCGCGGCACCGACGCCGTTGGAGTGGCAGGGCCGGATCTGACTCACCTCGCCTCACGCCGAACCCTCGGTGCCGGGACGGTGGCCAATCGGCGGGGCAACCTGGCCGGATGGGTGGTCGACCCCCAGGGGATCAAGCCCGGCAACCTCATGCCGCCGACACCACTGGACGCGGCAGAACTCGACCTGCTCCTCAGGTATCTCGAGGGATTGAGATGACTGATCGGGACACGGATGCCGCCTTTGCGGAATTGGAGCGGACGTGGGCTTCGCGACCGGGACTGATCGGGTTCTTGACGGCCGTCAATCATAAGCAGATCGGCCTTCGTTTCATCTGGACGGCCGTTGTCTTCCTCCTCATCGGCGGTGTCGAAGCCTTGTTGATCCGTCTGCAGCTCGCCACGTCCGACGGAACCGTGCTCGGGCCCGAGGCCTACAACCAGCTGTTCACCATGCACGGCACGACGATGATGTTCCTCTTCGGCATCCCCATCCTCGAAGGGCTCGCCATGTACTTCGTGCCCCTCCAGATCGGGACCCGGGACTTGCCTCTGCCCCGCCTCAACGCTTTCGGGTACTGGGTGTACCTCTTCGGCGGGATCCTGTTGCACTGGAGCTTCCTCACCGGTGACGTGCCCGACGGCGGTTGGTTCGCCTATCCGCCCCTTACGTCGACCGAGTTCTCGCCCGGCGCAGGCATCGATTTCTGGCTGCTGGGTGTCACGTTCGTCGAGATCTCGGGCATCATCGGCGCCGTCGAGATCGTGGTGCTGATCATGCGTTTCCGCGCTCCCGGCATGACTTTGAGCCGCATTCCCCTCTTCTCGTGGAGTGCCCTGATCATGAGTGGGATGATGCTGTTCGCCTTCCCGTTCGTGGTGGCCGCCTCAGTTCTGTTGGAAGTAGAGCGCAAGTTCGGTGCTCCCTTCTATGACCCTTCGCTGGGAGGAGACCCGTTGCTGTGGCAGCACCTGTTCTGGATCTTCGGTCATCCCGAGGTGTACATCCTCCTGCTTCCCGCCACCGGGATCGTATCGGCGGTGGTCGCCGCCCACGTCCGTCGTCCGGTGGTGGCGTATCCACTGGTCGTGGCCTCGCTGGTGGCGATCGCCATCGCCAGCTTCGGACTGTGGGTCCATCACATGTTCACCGTCGGCCTGCCCGTGTTGGTGTTGAGCCTCTTCGCGGTGGCCAGCTACTTCATCGCCGTGCCTTCGGGGATCCAGGTCTTCGCTTGGATCGCCACCATCTGGGAAGGTCGTCCCCGCTGGGGGACGCCCCTGTGGTTCGTGATCGGGTTCCTCGTCATCTTCGTGTTGGGCGGCATCACCGGAGTGATGGTGGCGACTGCACCTTTCGACCATCAAGCCCACGACACGTTCTTCGTGGTTGCCCACTTCCACTATGTGCTGATCGGCGGGGTGGTCTTCCCCGTGTTCGCCGGCCTCCATCACTGGTTCCCGAAGATGACGGGCCGACTTCCGAGTGAATCGATCGGCAAGACGGCCTTCTGGCTCATGTTCGTCGGTTTCAATGTCGCTTTTTTTCCCCAGCACTGGCTCGGGCTGCAAGGAATGGTGAGACGCACCTACACGTATCCGGCCGGTCTTGGCTGGGAAGCGGCCAACATGGCTTCCACGGTCGGGTCGTTCGTCCTGGCTGCCGGCGTTCTCTTGTTCCTGGCAAATCTGGCCCATGCCTGGAGACGGGGACGAGAGAGCGGGCCCGATCCGTGGGGTGCCGACACGTTGGAGTGGGCGGCCCAGTCACCGCCCAACAACCACAACTTCGATTCTCTTCCAGTCGTCGGCAGCCTGAGCCCGCTCTGGGACCGAGGCGCTCATGGCTACGACGACGAGACCCTCGAGAGCATCGGGGTTCTCGGGCGGCCATGGCTCGGTCGTCGTGAAGTACTGAGAACCACCGTGGTGGCAGCGGACCCCGAGGCCATCGTCGTCCTTCCCGGTCCCACCTATTGGCCGTTCGTGACAGCTGCGGCTCTCACGTCGTCGCTGGTCGGGGTGCTCGTCGACGCCTGGGCGCTGGCGGGATTGGGAGCGGTGGTTGCCGTCGCCTTCCTCATCGGCTGGGCGACCGAGGATCGAGTTCGGCTCACCCGCCAGTCGTCGGACCCGTCCGGGACGTCTCCGGACTTCTTGGCGGCCGTGGGTACCGACGAGGATCCCGGTCACGAGGTGTCGGGGAGCGACCAAGCGCCCGCCCTGGCGCGGCGGCGAGCAGCCGAGCACTTCAAGGCGCTCACCCCGCGGGGTCATTCGGCTTCGTGGTGGGGGGTGATGGTAGGTCTGACCGCTCTGGCCACCATCGTGGCTGCCCTCGTGTACGCCTACTTCTATCTGCGGCTCGGAGCCGATTCGTGGCCTCCATCCCGTTCGAGCGAGCGACCGTTGGGGATACCATTGGCGGCACTCGCCCTGGTGGTTGTGGCGGGAGTGCTTTCCATGCCACGCGCCGGAAGCGGTCTGGCGCGGTGGCTGGCGATGGGTCTCGCCGCCGGGGGGCTCACTTTGCAGGTGGTGGCGGTAGTCGGTTCGGGATATCGGATCGATGCCAATGCTTACGAAGCGATCGTCATCGTGTTGGAGGTGATGGCGGCAAGTCTCCTGGCGGTGGCGCTCTTGGTGCGGGCGACGATGCTCGTCGAGGCGATGCGATCTCCCACAGACCCAGAGCCGGTCGAAGTGGACATCGCTTACTGGAGAGGCGCACTCGTCCTCTGGGCCGTGTTGTGGGCGGTGGTGCATGTGGCTCCGAGGGTCGTATGACACAGGACAGTTCCCGCCGCGCCGACATCCCGTCACCGGGATGGCTGTGGGTGACCCTGCTCGCCGGTCCTCTCGCCTGGTTCGGGCACCTCAACATCAGCTACGCCCTCGTCTACCTGACGTGTCGTCCGTGGGGGGTCCTGTGGCTTCACCTGGTCACGGCTGCGGCTGTGGCGACGATCGCCGTCGCAATGGGTGTCGGGTGGCGACGACGCAACAGTCAAACCCACGCGCGGAGCGAAATGACAGAGGTCCCAGAGTCGGGTTGGCAATTAGTCGGCATCCTGGGCCGGTTGCTCGGACTCTTCTTCCTCCTCGTCACCGTGATGGCCGGTGTTGCCTCCGCCATGGTGAGCCCATGCATATGAGGCGTCGAGCAACGAGGTGGGCGCTGGCGGTGGGGGCGCTTTGCCTGGTGGCGTGCACCGGACAGGGTCCACGGGGCGACCGCCCGGTCATTCCGGTGGCGGGGGAGCCCGAGGTCGGTCGAGGTGCGATCATCGAGCACGGCTGTGGAGCTTGTCACCGTATCCCTGGGATTCCGAACGCCGATGCCATGGTCGGACCACCGCTGGAGGCCTGGAGCAGGAGGGCGTTTGTCGCCGGGGTTCTCCCCAACAGCGCCGACAATCTGGCCCGTTTCTTGGCCAACACGGAATCTGTGCGACCCGGCACCGCCATGCCCGACCTCGAGCTCGATGACCAGGAGGTGGCCGCCATCGTCGCCTACCTCTTCACTCTCGACTGATGGTCTGACCGGTGGCCAGGAACGGGTTTGTCGCCGCCGAGATGTGGGTATGACCGTTCCCGTCCGCAACTCGTATCCTCCACCATGACCGTGCCCGCCCTCACCACCGACCTCTGGTGGAAGAACGCCGTCTTCTACTGTCTGGACGTCGAAACCTATCTCGACTCGAACAACGACGGGCACGGCGATTTCCCGGGACTGACCCGCCAGCTGGGATACATCAGAAGTCTGGGGGTGACGTGCATATGGCTGATGCCCTTCTATCCCACTCCCAACCGCGACGACGGCTACGACGTCGCCGACTATTACGGGGTGGATCCCCGCTTGGGGACGCTCGGCGATTTCGTCGTCATGCTCCGCCAAGCTCGGGAGCTGGGCATGAAGGTGATCGTCGACCTTGTCGTCAACCACACGTCCGACCAACATCGATGGTTCCAGGAGGCCCGTTCCGATCGAGAATCCGAATATCGGGACTTCTACGTGTGGCGCGACGAGCCGGTCGAAGACGCCGAGCTGCCCCTCATGTTCCCGGAGGTGGAGGACAGCGTGTGGACGTGGGACGAGACAGCGGGCCAGTACTATCTCCACCACTTCTTCTCCCATCAGCCCGACCTCAACATCACCAACCCGGCCGTGTGGGCGGAGATCGAAAAGATCGCCGGTTTCTGGCTGGAGTTGGGGGTGGACGGGTTCCGGGTGGATGCCGTCCCGCTCATCTTGGCCACCGGCGGACTGAATTGTGAGGTCGACCTCGATCCCCATGACCTCTTGGTCGATCTCCGTTCGTTCGCTCAGCGCCGACGGGGCGACGTCCTCTTGCTCGGTGAGGTCGACGTCACGCCGAAGGAGAGCGCCAGGTACTTCGGGGAAGGGACCCAGCTCAACATGCTGTTCAACTTCCCTCTCAACCAGGCCTTGTACCTTGCTCTTGCCCGCAGAGACGCGGGGCCGCTGGTGGAGGCGATCGAGGCCACCCCGGACCCTCCACCCGACTCGCAGTGGGGGACGTTCGTCCGCAATCACGACGAGCTGAACCTCGGCCAACTGAGCAACGATGAACGCAGCGAGGTGTTCGAGGCGTTCGGGCCCGAAGACGAGATGCAGATCTTCGGTCGGGGACTGCGCCGCCGCCTCCCTTCCATGCTCGAGGGGGACGGAACGAGGATTCGACTCGTCTACAGCCTCCTGTTCACTCTCCCCGGTGCACCCGTGCTCTTCTACGGAGAGGAGATCGGAATGTCCGCCAACCTCGATATTCCCGGAAGGCTGAGCGTGAGGACGCCCATGCAGTGGACGGCCGAAGAGTCGGCCGGATTCTCCGACGTCGACCCGGCGAGTCTGTGTCGTCCCCTCCCGGGCGGTGAGTACGGCCCGCCCCAGGTCAACGTGGCCGATCAGGTAGACGACCCCGACTCACTTCTCGAGTGGATGAAGTCGGCCATCACTCGACGCCGACGCTCTCCGGAGTTCGGCTGGGGTGAGCCGCGGGTCCTCGAGACGTCGATCCCGCAGGTTCTCGCTCATCGATGTGACTGGCAAGGCCGTATCGGGGTGGCGGTTCACAATCTCGACGGTGAAAGCCACACGGTCCGAATCGAGACCGGAGGCGATCCCGGCGATCTAGAGGTGACATTCGGTGGGAACAGCGACACGGTGGAGGTGGACGACGGCGCCCTGGTGGTGCACCTCGAGCCGTATGGTCACCGTTGGTTGGGTCAAGGCACCGCGTGGGAGGGCGGCCACCGGGGAGTTTGAAGTGCGGAGAGGCGGGTAACGGGTTCACATGGACCTGTCATCCCAGGCTGTCGGGCATCGACGCTGGGTCATACCCGAGGGATACATACCCGAGCACAGCACCGGCCCCGAGCCGGAGATGACCAGCCACGAGACGGCCTGCATACTCAACAGTGGCGCCGTGGATGCCAAGGTCCAGGTGACGCTCTTTTTCGACGACCGAGAGCCGGTTGGGCCGTACGAAGTAGTGGTGGGGGCTCGGCGCACACTCCACCTCCGGTTCAACGACCTGGAAAGGCCCGAGGCGGTGCCGAAGGGAACCGATTTCGCCTCGATCATCGAAGCGGACCAGCCGATCGTCGTTCAGCACACTCGCCTCGACTCCCGGCAGGCCGAGAACGCTTTGTTGAGCACCATGGCCTTCCCGGTTGCCGAGACGTGATGCCTGCCCGCAAACCGGAGGTCGTGGTCGTGACCGGTGCCACTTCCGGTGTCGGGCGGGCCGTGGCCAGGCTGTTCGCAGCCGAGGGCTGGCGCGTGGGTTTGCTGGCACGCCATGACGACGGTCTGGAGGCAACGGCCCAAGAGTTGAGAGAAGCGGGGGCTGCGGTCATGGCCGTTTCCACCGACGTGGCCGATGCCGACGCAGTCGAAGAGGCCGCCCGCCAGGTCGAAGAGGTGTTGGGGCCCATCGACGTTTGGATCAACAACGCCATGACGACGGTGTTCTCCTTTGCCGTCGACATCGAGCCGGACGAGTTTCGACGCGCCACCGAAGTCACCTACCTGGGGACGGTGTGGGGGACCCAGACGGCTTTGCGGCGGATGTTGGCGAGAAACCAGGGAACCATCATCCAAGTTGGGTCGGCCCTGGCCTATCGGGGCATACCTCTCCAGTCGGCCTACTGCGGAGCGAAACACGCCATGATCGGATACACCGACTCCGTGCGCAGCGAACTCCTTCACTCCGGCTCGAACGTTCACATCGGCATGGTGCAACTCTCGGCAGTCAACACACCCCAATTCTCGCACTGTAGGTCCAGGTTCGACCGCCATCCCCAGCCGGTTCCACCCATCTACACCCCAGAACTAGCGGCGAAGTCCGTCCATCTGGCCGTGACCCAGCGGCGCCGAGAGGTGTACCTCGGATTCCCCGCCTACAAGACGATCATCGGCAACAAGATCGCCCCGGGCATCGTCGATCGCTATTTGGGCGCTTTCGGAGTCGACGGCCAACTGAGCGAATTGCCACCTGACCCCGCCAACGCGGAGGGCAACCTCTTCGAGCCGATACCGGGAGACCGAGGAGCCGAAGGGATCTTTGGAGACCGAACCCGAGGGTCGAGCCCGCTCTTGTGGGCGAGCCGCCATCGCCGACCGCTGCTGACACTCGGCGCGACCCTCCTGGGAGCCATCGGTTCTGTGGTATCTCGGCGGGTGCTCCCAACCGACAACTGACCGCCATTACGTGTTCGACACCAGGAGGGACGAGCCATGCCCGGAAAAAAGACACCGGGACCCAGCGTCAAGGACGATCGACGTTACGAAGCTCTCCGACGTGAGGGAGCGAGCAAGGAAAAGGCGGCTCGCATCGCCAACACCGACCCCAAAGAGGCCGGTCGGAAGGGTGGGGGTTCGCCGCCCTACGAAGAGTGGACCAGAGAGGAACTCTACGAACGAGCCAAGGAGATCGGCATCGCCGGGCGGTCGGGGATGTCGAAGAGCCAACTCATCTCCGAGCTGCGCGATCACTGAACCCAAACGTGCCCTTCAGCCGTGGGGACCTTCCGGGGGCGGTTCCTGCCGGTAGTCGTCATCGGTCTCTAGGCGGTCCGTGTCCGCAGAAGGGTCAATCAGCTCGTCCTCTTCCTCGGATAGGGGCTGTAACGGGCCGGCTTGCTCGGTGGGCCGGCCGTCGTTGGTGCGCCACTGCTTCGCCCGAGGGCCGAACCAGGTGATGGCGGCCACCACCAAAGCAACCACGAGAGCGATGAGTATCAGCTGGGGGACGTCCATTCCTGAAAGATACCCCGTCGGGCACATCGAGAAACCTACCCGCCGGTTTGGTAGCCTCGGAGGAGGGGTATCAGGAGCGCAGTATGAGCGACGGCGACAGAAGCAAGAGCAACAGAGATGGCATCGGGGCCCATGAGGACGCCGAGGAGCGAGATCACGTCCAGGATCCGGGCCTAATCGAGGAGGGAGAAGCAGCCGAGTTGGCGTCCGAAGAAGAGGAATTGGTTGAGACCCCGCACGCGGTGGTTGCCACCGTCGACGACATGGAGAAGGCCCGGGTGCTGATCGAGGACCTCGAGGAGCACGGGGTGCCACCTCGATCGATCACACTCCTGGGGGACACAGTGGAACCGGGGTCGGCCGGCCGGCGCGACGAGGTGGAGGCCGGAGCCTTCTCAGAACTGGCCAAGTCTGTGCTCGCCGGGGCAGCGGTGGGCGCCTTGGTGGGAGGGTTCTTGGGGGCCCTTATCAGTTTGATCTTTCCGGACGCGGCCATCTGGGTGGCGGTCGGACTGGGGGCGGTGTTCGGAGCGGGAGTCGGTGGTGCTGCCGGAGGGATGTCGGTGGCCAAGTACTCCTCGCGGGCACGAATCGAGACATACACGGAGGTGCAGGAAGGGGTGATCGCCGTCGGCGTCGACCACGCCGACGCCGACGTCGTCGCCGCCGCCGAGGAAATCATGCATCGCCACGGCGTCCGTGACGTGACCACAGGAACCCGCGGAGACTTCTCGTCTTGATGCGCTCGGTCTGATCCCCCTCCGGTTCCCTGAGGGGCCCCCCTCCCTTCCCCTTTCGGGGCAAAGGACGATGCGCGTTCGGCTGTGGGGGCGAGAAACTGGGCCGTCTCGCCCGCTGGAGAGGTTGTCAGGCCCCACGCTGACGGGGCGGATCGTGACAACGTATCATGGCCCAGTCCTGGGTGGCGTTGAATAACAAAGGAAGCCCGAACGCAGCTCGGCAGAGTCCCTGGTAGGAGGACTGGAGTCGCCGGCTGGAACGGACTATTCAACACTGCCCGATGGCCCGCGACCGGTTGGAGTTGGGATGGAGTTTGGCGTGTTCGAGCGGGTCGCTGCGGTGCTGGCGGCGTGTGTGGCTGCCGGTGCCCTGGCCATGCTGCTCCGACAGCCGCTCATCGTCGGCCTCATAGCCGCCGGCATTGCCGTCGGGCCCGAAGTCCTGGGCCTGGTGGAGTCCACATCGGAGATCCAACTGCTGGCCAAGATCGGGATCTCGTTGTTGCTGTTCGTGGTCGGCCTCAAGCTCGACGTGCGGCTCGTGCGCCGGCTCGGTCCAGTCGCTCTGGCCGCCGGGCTCGGTCAGGTGGCCTTCACTTCGATCATCGGGTATGTGATCGCCATCGCCCTCGGCTTCGACGTCGTATCGGCCATCTACATCGCAGTCGCACTCACGTTCTCGTCGACGATCATCATCGTCAAGTTGCTCACCGACAAGCGCGAGCTCGACCATTTGCACGGGCGGATCGCCATCGGTTTCTTGATCGTCCAGGACATCGTGGTGGTACTGGCCATGATCGGTATCACGGCTGCCGGCGGAGCAGGAGATCAGTCCAGCCTGGTGGCGGAGATCGGGGGAGTGGTTCTTCGTGGCTTGGTGCTGTTGGCGCTGGTGGTCCTGGTTGGCCGGTACGTGGCCCCTCGCATCACCCATCTGCTGGCCCGACAGGCAGAATTGTTGGTGCTGGCGGCGGTGGCGTGGGCGGTGTCACTGGCGGCCGTGTCGATCTTGTTGGGCTTCAGCGAGGAGGTGGGCGCGTTTCTGGCCGGGATGTCGCTGGCGTCCACCGAGTATCGGGAGGCAATCAGCGGCCGGCTGTCCACCTTGAGGGACTTCTTATTGGTTTTCTTCTTCATAGAGCTGGGGACCAACTTCGACCTGTCGTCGGCAGCCGAGCAACTGCCGGCGGCGATCACCTTCTCGCTGTTCGTTCTGATCGGAAACCCCATCATCGTGATGGTCATTCTCGGTGTGATGCGATACCGCAAGCGGGTGTCGTTCAAAGCCGGGTTGACGGTGGCGCAGATCAGCGAGTTCAGCCTCATCCTGGTCGCTCTGGGGGTGGCCCAGGGCCAAATCGGTAGCGATGTCCTCGGGCTCGTCACCGCGGTCGGCCTGATAACCATCGCCGCTTCCACCTACCTCATCTACGGATCGGACAGCATCTATGAGAGGATCGAGCCGCTGCTCCGCCCCTTCGAGCGGAAGGGTGCCCGTGACTTCGACTTCGACGTGGCGAGCATCGAGCCCGAGGTCATCGTGTTGGGGCTGGGCCGTCTCGGGTCGACGGTCGTGTCGGAGCTGTTGGAGCGGAGCTACGACGTGTTGGGAGTCGACTTCGACCCGCGCAGCGTTCAGTCCGATCACTGGGACCTGCCGGTGTTGTACGGCGATGCCGAAGACCCCGACCTGCCGGAGGCGTTGCCCATGACGCGTGTGCGGTGGGTCATCAGCACGATTCGCGAGGACACCACCAGCCGACACATCATCTCGGCGTTCCGCCGTCACGGGTACGAGGGCAAGATCGTGGTCAGCTCCGACGACCCCGCCACCGCGGTTCAAATGGAAAGCGCCGGAGCCGACGCCGCCCTCCTCCCCCTCCCGGTGGCCGCCCGCAGCCTCATTGAGATGATCCATCAGGCCGACTGAGCGCCAAGACGACTGGAGCCTGCCGGCGTTCGCCGGGGTCAAGAAGTGACTAGTCCTTCGTTGCGATTTCGTGATGGACCCGCAGTTGTGGCCGGGAACCGCCGATGGATACACGTAGGAACACAAGGAGTGGAAACAATGCTGTTAGTCAAGAAGGCGCCGGGGCGTCGACCGACCACCTGCCAACACCCCCGCACCATCAAGACTGTGAATGCCGGCTTGGAGCGCACCGTGTGCGAGGTGTGCCGAGAGGTGACTGTGGCCGTCAAGGCTCCCGGCGACCCCGGCACCCTCTTCCGGGTCAAGCGCCTCGCCGACTGATTGGTATCGACCGGCTCGACTATTCAACCCCGTCCCGAGACGGGGTTGAATCGCGTCCCGCCGGCGATGCCGGGCCGGTGTTGAAGCCGAATCGGGCGGCGGCGATGGGTGGATAAGATGGCGCGCAAATAGAGCTCGTGCCGTCTGGTCTCCTCCAGCCACAACGCCTGGTGTTGAGCAGAAATCGCAGCACGATGGCTCACCTATTTGCCCGCCCTCTAAGATGCGCCCCACAGCCACCGGCCGGCGGAGGCCAAACCTCCCGGCGCTCCCGAGCGCAGGAAACCGTCCGGTCGCAGACGAGATGAAGGGATACCCCGGTTGTCAATGAGCACCATGTCCACGTCGACCGAGCGGCCCATCATCGTGGTCGTGGACGACAACCTCGACGTGGTGGAGGCGGTCGCCCGCGACATGCGCACGGAGTACGGCGACCGGTATCGGATCGTCACAGCCCCCGGTGGCCGTGAGGCCCTCGACATGGCCAATCAGCTCCTCCAGCGGGGAGAGGAGGTGGCGATGTTCCTCGTCGACCAGCGGATGCCCGACGTGACCGGCATCGAATTGCTGGCGGCGGTCAAGCCGATCTATCCCGACGCCCGTCGCGTGCTGCTCACAGGATTCGCCGACACGGCGGTCGCCATCGAAGGCATCAACGAGGTCGGACTCCATCACTACCTCGTCAAGCCCTGGCACCCACCCGAAGAGAAGCTGTACCCGGCGGTCACCGACCTGCTGGACGACTGGCGGGCTACCCGGCCCCCACCGCGGGAAGGGCTGCGTGTCCTCGGCCACCGTTGGTCGCGTCAGACTTCGGAGCTCAAGGAGTTCCTCACCCTCAACCAGTTGCCCTACTTGTTCTTGGACCTCGATCGCGACAGCGAGGCGGTCGCCCTCCTGTCGAGCCTCGACGAAGAACCACCCCTGCCGGCCGTATTCTTCCCCGATGGGACGTGGATGGGGCGGCCCACCCCGCGCCAGTTGGCGGAGCGAGTCGAACGCAAAGTGGCCATTCGGGGTGCCGCCGTTCACGACCTGGCCATCATCGGAGCCGGTCCCGCCGGACTTGCGGCTGCTGTCTATGGCGCATCCGAGGGCCTCGACACGGTGGTGGTCGAGAGGTGGGCACCGGGTGGCCAAGCCGGCACCACCAGTCTCATCAAGAACTACCTGGGTTTCCCCCATGGCGTCAGTGGAGCCGATCTCGCCCGTCGGGCCGGTGACCAGGCCGAGCAATTCGGCGCCCAGATCCTCACCACCGCCGAGGCGGCCGGCATACGGGTGGAAGAGCCTGTTCGCATTATCACCCTGGCGGACGGCAATGAGCTGGCGGCTCGTGCCCTGCTCATCACTTCCGGTATGACCGTCAAGACCATCGACGCCCCCGGACTTCAGCGTTTGGAGGGAAAGGGTGTGTTCTACGGTGCCACCGTCACCGATGCCAAGGACTACGCCGATGGGTATGTCGCGGTCGTCGGCGGGGCCAATTCGGCCGGCCAAGCCGCCATTAAGCTGGCAGGTCACGCCGCTTCGGTGACCCTCATCGTCCGGGCGGATGATCTGGGGGCGAAGATGTCGCGGTACCTCGTCGACCAGATCGAAGCCACCCCCAACATCGAGGTTCTCACCGGATGTGAGATAGTCGACGTGGAAGGTGAAGAACACCTGACACACGTCAATGTGAGGCGTCGAGACACGGACGAGGTGAGCCGGTTCGAGGTGTCGGGGATATTCGTGCTGATCGGAGCGGTGCCCCACAGCGAGTTCCTGCGGGGAGTGGTGGCTCTCACCCCTGAGGGGTTCGTCCTCACCGGCCCAGATCTCATGCCCGACGGTAAGCTCCCGGAGGGCTGGTCCCTGCGCCGGCACCCGTACTTCCTCGAAACGAGCGTTCCGGGGGTCTTCGCCGCCGGTGACGTGCGACACGGCTCGGTGCGGCGGGTGGCGGCAGCCGTAGGGGCGGGGTCGGCTGCGCTGACGTTCATCCACGAGTACCTCTCCACCACGTGAGCGAGCCCGTCAGGTGGCTGCGGTCGACGCCTGCCTTCTCCGCCCTGGACGACGAAGCCCTAGAGGCCATCGCCGCACGCGGGGAGGTGGTCGAGTACGACTCCGGCCAGAAGCTGTTCAGTGAGGGAGATCCAGGCGACCGGGCCTACCTCATCTTGGAGGGAAAACTCGAGGTGACGACTGGGGGGCACGCCCACCCTGTTGTCCTAGCCGTGTGCGGCCCCGGAGAGCTGATCGGAGAGTCGGCGCTGATACGGGATGTTCCCCGCAACGCCACCGTCGCCGCTCGAACGTCTGTCCGGCTGCTGGCCCTCGGCCCCAACGAATTGCGTGCCGCCCTGGCGACCTCCACCGGGGCCGACGTGGTCTATCAGACCCTGTTCAATCGCCTCGAGAGACGACGAGACCGTATCCGCACGTCGGAGCGAATGGTGCAGCTGGGGACGCTGGCCGCCGGCGTCGCCCATGAGCTCAACAATCCTTCGGCCGCCATCGCACGCAGCGCCAGACTTCTCGCCGACTACCTAAAGGATCTGGCGGTCGCCGGTGTTGCTCTGGACACCTCGGCGCTCGACCCGGCGGTGAAGACACTCTTGACGGAGCTGGCATCCCAGCCAGGAACGAGGACGACGTCGATGGAAAGTCCTCTGCAGAGGGCCGACCAGGAGGCGGCTCTGGAACAGCGACTCACCGGCCTGGGATTGAGCGAGCCATGGCGCCTCGCCTCGGCCCTGACGACGGCCGGTGTCGACGCGGCCACCCTCGAAAAGCTCATCTCGGGGCTTTCGGCCGAGATGATGAAACCCGGACTCGACCTCGTGGTGGCGGCAACCTCAGCGCAGCGGCTGGCGTCCGAGATCGGTTGGGCCGCCGACCACATCGCCGGCATCGTCTCGGATCTCAGCTCGTACAGCCACCTCGGTCAGGCTCCGGTCCAGTCGGTGGACGTCGCGGCCGGTATTGAGAAAGCCTTGACTTTCGTGTCGCATCGTCTGGAAGGGGTCACCGTCGACAGGCAGTTCGACCCCCAGGCCGGTTCCATCGTCGGCTCGGGAGGAGCGTTGAATCAGGTCTGGACGAATCTGGTGGCCAACGCGGCGGACGCCGTCGGGGCCGACGGCCGCATCGTGATCCGTGTCCGGGGGGAGGCAGATGAGGTGGTCGTCGAGGTGGAGGACAACGGCTCCGGTATACCCCCCTCGGACATTCCCAGGGTGTTTGACGCCTTTTTCACCACCAAACCTCCCGGGAAAGGAGTCGGCCTGGGTTTGTCGATCAGCCAACAGATCGTCGTCGACGAGCACGGCGGGGACTTGACCGTCGACTCGGAGCCGGGTCGGACGGTCTTCAGGGCCACTCTTCCCCGGCACGGCTCTCTGCCTGTTTGACGGCGTAAGCTCGTTTGCAGTGGCAGTACGCTGCTCTCAGTAGGAAAGCAGGTAGATGGCGCAGCCGATTTTCGAGCGGTACGGCGGGTTCGCAAAGATCAGCCGAGTGGTGTCTGATTTCTATCGACGCGTCCTCGACTCGCCCATACTCTCCCCGTTCTTCGACGGTATCGACATGCGCACCCTCATCGACCATCAGACCAAGTTCATGGCGACGATGATGGGCGGGCCGGCCAGCTTCACCAACGAGCACCTGGCCCGGGTCCATGCCCACCTCTCCATCGGCGAGCATGCCTTTACCGAGATGGTTTCTCTCCTGCGCGAGACACTCGAGGACTTCGATTTCGATCAAACAGACATCTCCCGTGTCCACGCCGAGATCTTGGCTCGCAAACCGTATGTGGTGACCGAGCACCAAGAGGCTGGCTGAGGTGACGGCCGACGATCACGTCGTCCGCCAGGCCGTCCAGTCGCTGGCGACCGGCGTGGCCGTGGCGGACGTCAAAGGGTGGCGGGTGGAGTTCGAGAACGCCGTCTTCTTCCAATGGTTCGCCTGCGAGGACGAGAGCCTGACCCTGGATCGCCGCATCCCCGGGTTCAACCCCGAGCGCGCCCGCACCCGCCTGGAGGAGGGCCGGCCCTATGGGTTCGACACCGAGGTCGAAGTGCGCGGCCGCCCGCTGCCGGTACGGGTGGACGTTCGGCGTCTCGCCGACGAAGGAGACCTGGCCCTGGTCGAGTGCCGGGACTCCTCCAAAGAGCACGAAATCCAGTACATGCTGGACTCGTACTCCACCCTGGCCGAGCGAAATGCCCGCGACCTCCAAAAGGAGCGGGACAGGGTAGAGAAGCTGCTGTTAAACATCATGCCCCGGGCCGTGTTCGAGGAGCTCAAGGACTTCGGCACCGCCACACCGCAGCGGTTCGACGCTGCCACCATCCTCATGCTCGATTTCGTCGGCTTCACGGACATGGCCGTGGCCAGCGACCCGAGCGCCATCATCTCTGAGCTGAACGACATCTTCTCTTCCTTCGACCGCATCGTCGAGACTTTCGGCTGCGAGCGGATCAAGACGATAGGCGATGCCTACATGGCGGTTTCGGGCGTACCCGAGCCCAATCCCGATCATGCCGCCAACGTTGCCCGGGCCGCTCTGCGAATTCGGCGTTACCTGGAGCGCCGCAATTCTGCTCACCCCCAGGAATGGCGCGCCCGGATCGGTATCAACACGGGACCCGTGATCGGGTCGCTCGTTGGGGTTCAGCGCTACGTATACGACCTGTTCGGTCCCGGCGTGAACATGGCTTCGCGCATGGAGACGGCCTCCGAACCGATGCAAATCACGCTCAACGGTGCCACTGCCGAGCAATTGAAAGACGACTTCGTGCTGAGCGAAGTGGGCGAGATGGAAATCAAGGGTTTCGGTTCGCAACGCCTGTTCCGGCTCGAGAGCGAAGTGCGCTCCTTCCGGCTCTGAAGGACACCCCGCCGAGGTGGGTCATTCGGTGCGGCGACGGTGGGACGGGCCGAACGTGTCGGACCACAAGGGAGTGGTGAGCAACCACAGTGCCAGGCCGACGAGAAGAACCGGGGTCGAGCGGACAATGGCCTGATAATCCATCTGTGAGGCCAGGCCACCCCCGATCAACGCTCCGACGGGGAGCGTGCCCCACGACAAAGCCCGCGAGGCGGTTATAACCCGTCCCAGCATGGCCGGCGGCGTGTACACCTGACGGATGGTGGCGATGGGGACGTTCACCAGGCCCGTTCCGACGAACATGACGAAGCCGAAGATCAAGGCCAACGGCCCGAAACTAGAGAACACCAGGAGAGTCATGCCCCCACCCATGATGGCGAGCCCCACGATCATCGTCCGTCCCAGGCCGAGGGCACGGATGACGCGATGGGCACCCACTGCCCCGGCGGTGGCACCCAAGCCAAATGCTGCCAGGATGACACCTATTTGACCCTCTGTGGTCGTGGCGAGGACCACCGTGGCGAGGATCACAAAGGTCGCCTCGATGAAACCGAAGACGAGGTTGGCGGCGGCGGCGGTGATGGTCGAGTCACGCAGCCGGCGCTCGCCGATGAGAAAGCGCAGTCCGTTGAGGGTCTCTTCGACGAACCCGCCTTCGGGGCCATCGAAATCCTGACGCGGCACTGCTCCCACGAGGTACATGCACACGGCCGAGATGACGAAGCTGGCGCTGGTGAGGGCGAGACCGGGTCCCAGACCCGCCAGCATCGCCATCCCGCCGGCGATCACGGGGCCACCAGCGAACATGACCGCCTGGGCCGTGGCTATCCGCCCGTTCGCCAGGGCCAGCTGCGGGGCGGGCACGAGGGAGGGGAGAACGGCGTAGAGCGAGTTTTCGTAGACCGCCGCGAACGAGCCCACCACGAATGCGCTCACGAAGACCGTGGGCAGGCCCACTTCGTCCACGTTGAGCGCCAGGTAGAAAAACGCCACGGCCCGGGCCACGTTGGCGACGATCATGGCGCCGCGCAGCCTGACCCGATCCAACAACACACCTCCCACCAGACCGAAGATCAGGGTGGGGACCGTCTCGAGGGTGTACGCCAACGAGAAAGGCAAGGTTCTGTCACTACCCACGATCTGGAGCACCAGCAGGGGCAGGGTCAAGTAGGCGACGTAGTTGCCGAGCAAACCAATGGTGGCGCCGACATACAGGACACGGAACCGTGGTCCGAGGCCGGTCGGTTGGGCCAGGTGGCGGCCGCGGCCGGGTAGGGCACCACCCCCTCGTGGGCTTATCACGCCAGGCACCCTAATGGGGGTCTAACCGGTGGGGTGGTTTGGCCGGGTCGGTGTTGGTACCCTCGTCACCGATGCCAGAACCGAAGCAGATTCCCGAGCTCGCCACCGAGCTTTTCGACATGTCCAAGGAGTACCTTCGTCAGGAGACGATCGAGCCCGCCAAGAAGCTGGGTCGATTCGCCGGCATGGGGGTGGGAGGTGCCGCCCTCTTCGCCGTAGGTTGTGTCTTCTTGGTGTTGGCGGTCTATTCGTTGTTTCAGTTCGTCCTCCCGCCGGCGGGGGACGTGCTGGTGACACCGTGGTACAACGTCTTGGCCCGGGGACTCACTGCAATCGTGGCGGGGGCGGCCGCGGGCATCATCGCTTGGAGGATGAGCATCTGATGGTTCAACCGAGCGACATCGAAGCAAAGGCACGCGAGCTCGAAGCGGCGATCGACGAGACAAAAGACGCCGCCCAGAACACGGCCGTGATCGCCGGTGTGGTCGTGGCCGCCATCGTGCTCGTCGCCTTTCTCATAGGACGACGACGAGGCAAGCGGAGCAAGGCCGTAGTGGAGATCTACCGGGTCTGAACATCCCGCTTCGGGTTCGTTCCGCGGCGGGTGCGGTCGGGTTTGGCGATGTCGAGCTTGGGCTCGCCACGATGGGCATGGCGAACCACGATCGTCGAGCCGAGCGGCACGGTCTTGCGGTAGATGAGTTGGCGCTTGGGTCGAGACGACCGCAGTCCTTGCAACAGGATCAGGGCGAGGCCTGTCACCATCAGACCTTGGTCTCCTTCTCGTATTCCCCGGACCGCTCGGGCCCAACCCATCGCCTTGAGATTCACGAGCTTCACCCTGTCGAGCAGTTCATCTACCGTTTGAACGGTAGCTGGCGACCCGGGATTCCGTAACTGAAGGTATCCGGGAACCGACGGCCGGGCAGCCGCGCAGCGACTCTCGCTAGGGTGTCGCAGGGATGCTTCCGGCACGGTTCAGGGACACTCGGAGTCGGGGTCGCCGAGTCGGAATCGACCACAGGAATCGCCATGCGTAACAACAAACGTTTCCAACAGATCGTCATCTGGGTGGTGGTGGCAGGAATGGTGCTGACACTGGCCGCCGGTGCCCTGTCCGTAATGGGCCTATGAGAGTGGTACTCCGCCAGCCCCGCCGCGAGGTCGAGCTGGAGGGGGTGCAACGGGTGGCCGACCTCTTCAGCCGCCTGGACCTTGTGGCGGAGTCGTATCTCGCCATTCGCGGCGGCGAGTTGCTGACGAGCGACATGGCGGTGGACGACGACGACGTGGTCGAACTGCGACCGGTCATCTCGGGAGGATGAGCGTGCTCGATCACCTCCGTTCCCGGCCATGAAGTGCAATGTGTGTCGTGGGCGGGCCGTGATCCAGGTGCGTCGCCACAACGCCAACTTCTGCGCTTCCCACCTGGTCGAGCACGTCCACCGGCAGGTGGACAAGACCGTGCGTCACTATCGGATGTTCGGCAGCGAGGACCGGCTGCTGTTGGGAGTGTCGGGAGGCAAGGACAGCCTCGCCCTGTGGGCGATCTTGACAGAGCTGGGCTATCGGGTGGACGGGGCGTACCTGCACCTCGGCATCGGGGACTACTCCGCGGAAAGCCTCGTGCTCAGCCGGCGGTTTGCCTCTGAGCGGGGCCTGGCGCTCGGGGTGATCGACCTTCCGGACGACGTCGGGTTCTCGGTGCCCCAGGCCGCCGCCGTGAGCGCGCGCACCCCTTGTTCGGCGTGTGGCTTGACGAAACGCTACCTCCTCAACCAGGTTGCGTCCGAGCGCGGCTACGACGTGCTCGTGATGGGCCACAACCTCGACGACGAGGCTGCCACGTTGTTCGGCAACGTCATGCAATGGAACGGCGAGTATCTGGCGCGACAGTCCCCCGTGCTCCGAGCCGACGAAGGGGGTCTGGTCCGCAAGGTGAAGCCGCTCATCCGCGTGGCCGAGAGGGAGACCGCCGCCTACGCGGTGGTGCGTGGGATCGAGTACGAGGTGGATGAGTGTCCAATGGCGTCCGGGAACACCATCAATCGATACAAGGAATGGCTCAACCGCCTCGAGGAGGAGTCGCCCGGGTCGAAAGCCAACTTTCTCTTCGGGTTCCTCGAACGCGGCCAGGCAGCCTTCGCCCATCATCGAGAAGGGCTCGAGCTGACCGCCTGTTCTGGGTGCGGCCAGCCCACCACCGGAGAAACCTGCGCCTTTTGCCGCCTGCGAAACCAGACACTCGTTCGCATCGGCGCGGGCGGACCATGACGGCGTTTCTGGAGGGTGAGCCCTGTCTCCTCATCGACGGGAAGGGACGCCAGTATCTCCTTCGGCTCGACCCTGCCCGCCAGTTCCAATATCACCGGGGCGTCCTCGCCCACTCCGCAGTGATCGGCCTGCCCGATGGAAGCTGGGTGGAGGCGAGCGGAGGCGGCAAGCTGCTGGCCTTGCGTCCTCGTCTGGCCGACTACGTTCTCCGGATGCGAAGGGGTGCCCAGGTCGTGTATCCCAAGGACATCGGTCCGATCCTCGTCTATGCCGACATCGCTCCGGGCATGACCGTGCTCGAGGCGGGCACGGGGTCCGGTGCCTTGACGATGGCTCTCAGCCGGGCCGTGGGGGATGGAGGCCGGGTGGTCTCGGTCGAGCGTCGCCAGGACCATGCCGATCACGGGCGCAAGGCCATCGAGCGCTACTTTGGAAGGATCCCACCGAACCTCGACCTGCGGGTCGGCGACGTCGAGGACATGGTGGCCGAGGTGGCTCCGGAACGGATCGTGCTCGATGTCCCGGAGCCGTGGCATGCGGCCAAGGTGGCGGCAGTTCATCAACCCACGGGCGGCGTGTTCTGCGGTTACATCCCCACCATTCCCCAGGTGCAGACCCTGGTCGAGGTCTTCCGTTCAACGGGTGCCTTCGCCGAGATCGAGGTGCGGGAGTTCCTTCTCCGCGACTGGAACGTGTCGGGCCGATCGGTCAGACCGGAGCACACGATGGTGGGCCACACCGGGTTCTTGGTGTTCGCCCGTCGCGTGGCGCACCCAGAGTCGGCTTCACCCCCCGCGTCACCCTGAGCGCCCCACGGGGAGACAGGGCGGTCAGGGTTCGAGAAAAATGCACTCGCCGGGGCACTCTTCGGCCGATTCGATGGTGATGTCCTCTTGACCGGGGGGAACAACGGCCATGCCTCGGGACCCTTGGGGGTGGCCCTTCTCCTCGGCGAAGATCGTGTCACCTTGGCGGACGTAGGCGAGGCCGTCGTCGAGAAGCACGAACACGTCGGGGGCGATCTCCTCACACAGGCCGTCGCCCGTGCACAGATCCTGATCGATCCACACCTTCATCGCTCAACGTCTCCTTCCGCCCGATTGTGCGGGATGAGCGTATGGTAACGGGGCGCCGGACATGTCCCCGGACGGGTGACGATGCCGGGATCGAAAGCCCCAGGGTGACAGTCCTGGGACAAACCCCAACCGTCCGTATACTGCGCGGGAGGCTGCTGAGCCAGGAGGAGCCGAGATGAGCAGATCCAGCGGAGCCGACGAGGCACAGGAACTGCGCCGGACGATGGCCGCCCTCGAAGAGGAGGTGGCCGATCTCCGTCGGAGGCTGCGCCATGTCCCTGAAGCGGAAGCACGGTTCGAACGCGAGCTGGCCGAAGCCCAGACCACCATCGACCGCCTGCGGTCCCACAACGATAAGCTCGCCACCGTCCTCGAGGAAGCGCGCGAGCAGCTCAGTGTGCTACGGGCCGAGGTAGAGAAGCTGACGAATCCTCCCAACAACTTCGGGACGATCCTCCAGATCAACGAGGATGGCACCGTTGACGTGGCCACGGGCAATCGCAAACTGCGCGTGTCTGCCCAGCCCACCATTGAGGTCAAGCAGCTGGCCATCGGCCAGGAGGTGCTTCTCAACGAGAGCTTCAACGTCGTCGATGTGCGTGGCTTCGAGGCGTCCGGCGAGGTAGTCAGGGTACGAGAGAAGCTGGCCGACGGACGGGTGGTGGTGATCGCTCACGCCGACGAGGAGCAGGTTCTCAAGGTCGCCGACTCCATGAAGGACCAACTGTTCAGGGTGGGCGATTTCGTCCGTATGGACGTCAAGTCCGGATTGATCTACGAGCGCCTCGCCCGCCCCGAGGTGGAAGAGCTCGTCCTCGAAGAAGTGCCCGATGTCACCTACGAGGATGTCGGCGGCCTGGCCGAACAGATCGAAGAGATTCGCGACGCCGTCGAGTTGCCGTACGTCCACAAGGATCTCTTCGGCGACTACGGGCTGGTACCTCCCAAAGGTGTCCTGTTGTACGGGCCGCCCGGCTGCGGCAAGACCCTCATCGCCAAGGCGGTGGCCAACAGCCTCGCCCAGGCAGTGGCGGAACGAACCGGAAGCCCCGACACGCGCAGCTACTTCCTCAACGTCAAGGGCCCCGAGCTCTTGAACAAGTGGGTGGGCGAGACCGAAAGACAGATCCGCCTCATCTTCCAGCGGGCCAAGGAGAAGTCCGATGAGGGGGTGCCGGTCATCGTCTTCTTCGACGAGATGGACTCTCTGTTCCGGACGCGTGGGTCCGGCATCAGTTCGGACGTGGAGTCGACCATCGTTCCCCAGCTGCTGTCGGAACTCGACGGAGTCGAGTCGCTCAAGAACGTCATCGTGATCGGCGCCTCCAACCGCGAGGATCTCATCGACCCGGCCATCCTGCGCCCCGGCCGCCTAGACGTGAAGATCAAGATCCACCGCCCCGACCCGGTCGCCGCGCGTCAGATCTTCAAGATCTACCTGGAAGGCACCGCTCCTTTCGACGAAGAGGAGCTGGCCGCGGCCGATGACGATCGTGAGCGCCTGTTGGAAAGGATGATCGAAGAGACCGTCGACGCCATGTACTCCGAGAGCGACGAGAATCAGTTTCTCGAGGTCACGTACGCCAACGGTGATCGCGAGCTCCTCTACTTCAAGGACTTCTCGTCGGGGGCGATGATCGAGAACATCGTGCGCCGGGCCAAGAAAGATGCCATCAAACGCGAGATCGCCGGCGGGCCGCGGGGAGTCAGGACCTCCGACCTGCTCACTGCCATCAAACAGGAATTCCGTGAGCACGAAGACCTGCCCAACACGACGAATCCCGACGACTGGGCGAAGATCTCGGGCAAGAAGGGCGAGCGCATCGTCTACGTTCGCACGCTCGTGGGAGGAGACTCCGAGAGTCGCATGATCGAGCGGGTCTCGACGGGGCAATACCTGTGACGGCGAGTCGCCAGGGGTAGCGGGATGGCTCTCCGAAAAATCCTTGGAACTGAAACCGAGTACGGGATCGCCGTGCGGGCCGACCCGGAGTTCAACCCGGCGTTGGGCTCGGCCATGATCGTCAATTCGTACCCTGGTGCGCGGGTTCGGGTGCAGTGGTCGTACGAAGAGGAGACCCCCGGTCGCGACGCGCGCGGGTTCGGCCATGAGGGATACGGTGTGTCCGACCCGGAGGGGACTCTGGTCAACGCGGTGCTCGCCAACGGGTCCCGGCTGTATGTCGATCACGCCCATCCAGAGTACTCCGGACCCGAGTGTTGGGATCCCCTTGAGGCGGCGCTGTACGACAAGGCCGGGGAGCGGGTGATGGCCCGGGCCGCGGCCGCCGCCACAGAACGGCTCGGCGGGACGCGCATGGCGCTCTACAAGAACAATTCTGATCGCAAAGGCAACTCCTACGGTGCTCACGAGAACTACCTGCTCTCGCGTGCCACTCCCTTCGGGGAAGTCATCCGCTACGCCATGACTTTTTTTGTGACCCGTCAGCTGTTCACCGGGTCCGGCAAGGTCGGCTCCGAGAACGGCCGGCCATCCGTGGACTACCAGCTCACCCAGCGCGCCGACTTTTTCGAGGAAGAGGTCGGGTTGGAGACCACGTTGAAACGCCCGATCATCAACACCCGCGACGAGCCGCATGGCGACTCGGGCAAGTACCGGCGACTCCACGTGATCGTGGGCGACGCCAATCTCTCCGAGGTGCAGACCTTCATCAAGCTGGGATCGACCGCTCTCATCCTCGCCGCCCTCGAAGACGGGGCTCTGCCCGATCCCCTCGACTTGGCCGACCCGGTCGAGGCATGTTGGCAAGTGAGCCACGATCTGACTTTCCGCCGTCCCCTCGACCTGGAAGGCGGCGGCAGCGCCACCGCCCTCGAACTGCAATGGCGCTACCTCGAGTGGCTGACCAAGTATGTCGAGAAGGAGCTCGACGAGCCGGTGTGGCATCAGGTACTCGCTGAGTGGGGCAGTGTCCTCACCGACCTGGAAGAAGAGCCGTCGCGGCTGGCGGATCGCATCGACTGGGCCGCCAAGTCTCGTCTCTTGGAGGGATATCGCCAACGTGACGATCTCAGCTGGGCCGACGCCAAGCTGGCCGCGCTCGATCTCCAATACCACGACGTCGATCCCGCTCGCGGCCTCTACCACCGCCTGGTGGAGAGGGGGGTCGTTCGTCGGCTCTTCACGGACCAACAGGTGGCTGGAGCCGAGTCGAACCCGCCGGAACGCACGCGAGCCTACTTTCGGGGACGGTGTGTGACGAAGTTTCCCGACAGTCTCGTGGCCGCCAACTGGGATTCGCTCGTCTTCGACCTGGGAGAGTCGCATCTCAAGCGGGTACCGATGATGGAACCCATGCGAGGCGGGAAAGATCTTGTCGAGCCCTTGTTGGAGGGCGTCGACGACGCTGCTTCACTCATCGAACGACTAGGAGGCTGAAATGGCCGAACAAGAGAAGTCACGGCCCCGGGGTCGAGAATCCGACGGCGAAGAGCTCGAAGACCTGGACACCACCGAAGAACGGGTGGAGTCGGATCTCGAAGAGCTCGACGAGCTCCTGGACGAGATCGACACCGTGCTCGAGGAGAACGCCGAGGAGTTCGTCAAGAACTACGTCCAAAAGGGCGGCCAGTAGCCCCGACCTGGGGCCTTGGGATCCGGTGCCTTCCGCTCTCGGGGCGGATTACGCCAGATGGCCCGAAGGACTCTTTCGACCGCCCTTGGTCGTCGGGTCCGGTCGCAGGTTGCACTGGTTATCACGTCAGAGGGTGGCTGTCAGCTGAGAGCACGACCGGCTCCCATGCCTGCCATGGCGCTCGCCAACCCCCCGACGACAGAGACGAGTAGGTAGCTGAAGGCCACGCCCGCTCGGCCAGTCCGCAACATCGAGACGCCTTCCCACGCCAAAGCGGAGAACGTGGTGAACCCCCCCAGCAAGCCCACGGACAGGGCCGTCGTAACGGTGGTCGGCCACCGGCTCATGGCCCAGGTTGCCAGGAAGCCGAGAAGGAACGAACCCACCATGTTCACGGCCAATGTCGCCCACGGGAAAAGCGAACGACCGACAAGGAGATTTACCGCGTAGCGAAGCATCGACCCGACGCCTCCACCCAGCCCAACCCACAGCATCAACCTCACGTCTGCTCCTTCGTATTGGTCTGGTAGGAGCCATAACAGGCCCGGTGGGCCAGCGGCCGTCGGTGAGCCCCAGCCGTCCGGCAACCCTCTACCCTCAGCATCCTGAGGATAGGAGTCTCGTAGGGGACGGGCGCTGCCTCATCGTCCCCGCGGCGAACAATCGCCCCCGCTCGGCACCGTTGGCGGCTAGTGGTTGACGGCCAAACCTCGAGGGCGGTCTACAGTGGCCTGCCATGCCACGATTCCCTCTCCAGCTCGACGTTCCCGTGCCGGGCAGCAGTTTCAGTGACCTCCTGAAAGAAGTCGGGGCGACACCCAGTTGGGATGTCCCCCCCGAACTCGCTCGCTCGCTTGCAGTACCTGAGGGAACCACGGTTCTGGCACTGCGTTATGCCGACGGGGTCGTTATCGCCGGCGATCGCCAAGCAACGGAGGGCCATCTGGTGGCGCACCGCTACATCCAGAAGGTCTTCGCCGCCGACCGCTTCTCGGCTGTCGCCATCGCCGGAACGGCCGGCCTTGCCTCGGAGATGGTCAAGCTGTTCCAGGTCGAACTCGAGCATTACGAGAAGCTGGAAGGGGTGAGGCTGTCGTTGGAGGGTAAGGCCAACTTCCTCGCCCGGCTCGTGCGGGGGCAACTGCCGATGGCATTTCAGGGTCTCGTGGTGGTGCCGCTGTTCGCCGGTTACGACCACCTCGACGAGACCGGTCACCTGTACACCTACGACGTCGTCGGGGGCAGGTACGAAGAACAGGATTTCGGCTCGACCGGATCCGGGTCCCGTCTCGCCAAGTCGTATCTGCGCACTGCCTACACCCCCGATCTCGATTCCGGGGGGGCGGCTGATCTAGCCATCCGGGCTCTGGTCGCCACCGCTCAAGAGGACACTGCCACCGGAGGACCGGACCTCATTCGGGGAATTCTTCCCACCGTTTTCCGCATAGACGGCGACGGGATCGTCGAATACCCAGACGAAGAGTTGATGCCTCTCGCCAGGGCGGCCCTGGAGACCGTGCGATGAGACCTCCCGGGGGAGTTGTCCGCCGATGAGCATGCCTTTTTATGTCGCTCCCGAGCAACTCGTCCGGGACAAGGCCGAATTCGCCCGCAAGGGAATCGCCCGTGGTCGGTCGATCGTGGTGCTCGAATATGCCGAAGGCCTCCTCTTGATGGCCGAGAACCCGTCGCGCTCACTCCACAAGATCGCCGAGGTGTATGACCGCATCGCCTTCGCCGGGGTTGGCCGTTACAACGAGTTCGACACGCTCCGCAAGGCCGGGGTGCGCCAGGCCGACCTCATGGGGTACCTGTACAGCCGCAACGATGTCAACGCCATGGCGCTGGCCACTGCCTTCGCCCAGACGCTCGGTTCGATCTTCAGCCACGAACCGAAGCCCTACGAGGTCGAGATCCTCATCGCCGAGCTGGGGATCGATGGCGAGGAGAACAAGCTCTACCGCGTCAGTTACGACGGCACCCTCTCCGACGAGCGTCGATTTGCTGCCATAGGCGGCAAGGCCGAGGCGCTTCTGGCCGCTCTCGAAGAGACCTGGAGCGAGGGTCTCGCTCTCGAGGACGCCATCGAAGCCGGAACTGAGGCCTTCCGCCGCGCCGAAGAACGCGAATCCGAGGGTTGGGAGCTGGCCGTGCTCGACCACACCAATGGCCGGCGCCGGTTCCGCAGGCTCGACGAAGCGACCGACGGCGGTGACCAGTAGGTCAGGCCTCGATCGTCATCGACATCTCGTGTCCTCCGGGGTGCGGCGAGGATGAGAGCCGGCTCGGTGGTCGAGGGTGACGCAGCATTGGCCACAGTCCTCCTAGGCTTGGCCAGTGGATCGACGCATCTTCGGGCTCGAGAACGAATACGGGGTCACGTGCACGCTGCGGGGGCAGCGTCGTCTCAGCCCCGATGAGGTGGCCCGCTACCTGTTCAGACGGGTGGTGTCATGGGGCCGATCGTCCAACGTGTTCCTCGAGAACGGCGCCCGGCTGTACCTGGACGTCGGCAGCCATCCCGAGTACGCCACTCCCGAGTGCGACTCGCTGATGGACGTCGTGGCCCACGACAAGGCGGGGGAGCGGATCCTCGAGGGTCTCGTCCATTCGGCCGAACAGCGCCTGGAAGAAGAGGGGATCCGAGGAGAGATCTACCTCTTCAAGAACAACACCGACTCGGCCGGGAACTCATATGGCTGCCACGAAAACTACCTCGTCAGCCGGCACAAGGACTTCCATCGGACCGTCGACGTCCTCATTCCGTTCCTCGTCACCCGTCAGATCTTCCTGGGAGCCGGAAAGCTGACCCAGACGCCGCGGGGTACCAGCTACTCGATCGCGCAACGAGCCGAGCACATCTGGGAGGGTGTGTCGTCGGCGACGACGCGATCTCGACCGATCATCAACACCCGTGACGAGCCTCATGCCGACGCTGAACGCTTCCGGCGCCTGCACGTGATCGCCGGTGATTCGAATATGAGCGAATACGCCACGTTCGTGAAGGTGGGAACGACGGTGGCCCTCTTGCAGATGATCGAGCGTGACGTCGTCTTTCGGGACCTCGGCCTGGAGAACCCGATTCGAGCGATTCGCGACATCTCCCACGACCTGACCTGTCGCAAGAAGGTGCGGCTCGCCAACGGTCGCGAGTTGTCGGCGCTCGACATCCAATGGGAGTACCTGGACCGGACGATGCGTTTTGCGCGTAGCCCCGGCTTTCCACCTCAGGTCCAACGTGCCGTGGAGATGTGGGAGCACCTGCTGACGGGGCTAGAGAAAGATCCGATGAGTCTCGACCGGGAAGTCGACTGGGTGATCAAGTACCAGCTCTTGGAGCGGTATCGGGATCAGCGCCAGCTACCCATGTCGGACCCCAAGTTGGCGATGCTGGATCTGGCCTACCACGACGTGGATCGCAGGCGGGGAATCTACAACATGATGGAACAGAAGGGTATGGTCGATCGGGTGGTCAGTGACACCGACATCGCCAACGCCGTGAGGACCCCTCCCCAGACCACCCGGGCCAGGCTACGCGGAGAGTTCATCAGGGTGGCCAAGGCTCGGAAACGGGACTTCACCGTCGACTGGGTGCATCTCAAGCTCAACGACCAGGCCCAGCGCACCGTCCTCTGCAAAGACCCCTTCAAGTCCCATGACGAGCGAGTGGAACGGCTCATCGACAGCCTCTGAGTCGGAGACCGGCGTCGGGAAAGCGGAAGACTTTGAGTTGCATTGCGACGAGTTTCTCGGGCGGGTCCGGTTGAATGGACCGGAATGCGCAATGTCATCGAACGGCTCCTCAATCTCTTGGCATTCCTCCTCACCACGGGACGGCCGGTCACGGCCGCCGAGATTCGCCGCAGGGTGGCCGGTTACGCCGGCCCCGGCGACGACGCCTTCAGACGCATGTTCGAGCGGGACAAGGAGCTTCTCAGGCGAGTCGGCATCCCCTTGGAGTTGGTGGATTCGGACGGCTGGGGCCTAGACCACGGTTACAAGATCGATCCCGACCTCTACCGGCTTCCCGATCCCGGTCTGACGGACCAAGAGCGGGCGGCATTGTCGCTGGCGGCCCGGGTGGTCCGCCTGGGAGGGGGTCCCGCTGCCTCTGATGCGCTTCTCAAGCTGGGCGGTATCGGGCCTGGCGGTGGTCAGGAGCCCCTGGGAGCCGATTTGGGCTCTTCGGCGGATCGATTGGGTGACTTGTTCAGGGCGGTTTCCGAACGGAGGATGGTCACCTTCCAGTACCGAGACACCGACCGGCAGATCAAGCCATACGGGCTCGCTCATCGACGAGGCCACTGGTACCTGGTGGGAGAGGGACACTCGGGTATGCGGGTCTTTCGAGTGGATCGGATGGGCCCGGTCACCGTCGGTGGCGATCCCGACGTTTTTGCGCGACCCGACGGATTCGACCTGAGACGTGAGATCGAGTCCCATCCCTGGGAGACGGGAAGCGACGAGACGGTGATGGCAACGGTGCGTTTCGAGCCCAAGATGGCGTGGTGGGCGGCGCGTACGCTCCACGTCCCCCTCCCGGAGTCTGGCCCCCTCGTGGTGGAGCTGCCGGTGGCCAACGTCGACGCTTTCGTCGGCTGGCTGTTGAGTTTCGACGACGCGGCCGTGGTCACAGACCCCCCGGACCTGGTGGAACAGGTCGTGGAGCGGATCGAAGCGGCGTTGCGATGAGCTCGAGCCGCACCGCCGCCCGTCTCACCCGCATCCTGACCATGCTCCCCTGGGTGATAGCCAACCCGGGGTCGACGGTGGCGGAGGTGTGCGCCAGGTTCGGTTACACGACAGAGCATGAGTTGGCGCGGGACCTCGACATGGTCTTCGTGTGCGGCCTTCCCGGCTACGGCCCCGGTGACCTCATGGTCGCCTACATCGACGACGACCAGGTAGTCGTGGACACGGCCGACTACTTCGGCGACGCGCCCCGACTGACGTCGATCGAGACACTTTCGATGCTGGCCGCCGGCATGGCGGTGGTCGGCAGCGGGCAGGGGAGCCCGGCCCTCGAGTCGGCCATCGACAAACTCGCCGCCACCGTCGCTCCGGACACAGACGAAGGGCTGGCAGTGGACGTGTCGGCCGAGCCCGACCTCGTCGGCCCGCTCCGGCGAGCGGCCACCGAAAAGCGGGTGGTGACGATGACCTATACCTCCTTGGCCAGGGGTCAGACAACCGAGCGGGCGGTCGAGCCGTGGAGCGTCTTTGCCTCTCTCGGCAACTGGTACCTGGTCGGGTTTTGCCGCCTGGCCGAAGACGAGCGGATCTTCCGGGTCGATCGTATTCGTCAGGTGTCCGTCAGCGAAGACCGCTTCTCGCCGCCCGCCTCCACCCCCGAGCCGGAGGTGCGTTACACACCCTCCGACGAAGATGTTCGTTGTGTCATCGAGTTGAGCGAGCCGGCGCACTGGGTCCTGGACTACTACCCAGTCGAGATAGTGTCACGGTCCGACGAAGGCGTCACGATCGAGTTCTCCGCCGCCGATCCCTCCGTGGCGGCGCGCCTGCTCCTGCGCCTCGGTACTCGGGCTCGGCTGCTCGAGGGGTCTGAGGTCAGAGCCTCGATGGAGTCGCTGGGGCGGGCGATCCTGGCCCGCTACCGGTGACGTGACGGGTGGGTCGACCGGCCCCCCACTCGGCGGAACCACCCCTTCAGTTTTTCCCGGGTGGACCGATATCACCTCCAAGAAGCGGAGTGTGGAGATACACGATGACGACCATCAAGACCACGTGTTCCCGGTGCGGAGACATACACCTGACACCGGCCGATCTCGCCCTGGAACTGGACCCGAGCGAAGACGAGGGCACCTATCGGTTCACCTGCCCCACCTGCTTCGTTCAGCAGCGCCGCCCGGCCAATGCCAGGGTCGTGAGTGTTCTGTTGGCGACTGGGGTCGCCTACGAGGTCACGAACCCCAACCCCATCACCGAAATCGAGATCATGGCCTTCGCCGCCGCCCTCGAATCCGAACCAGATCCTTTCCGGCTCCTTGCCGGCTGATCCGGCCCTGGGGTCTGGCTCCCTCCCGCTTTCTTCTACCATGCTCGTATGCTCCAGGGCAGCGAGATCATCATCATTCTTCTTGTGGCCCTGGTGGTCCTCGGGCCGAAGCGCTTACCGGAGGTCGCCCGCAAGCTCGGCAACTGGTCGGCGGAGCTACGTCGGGCCGCCCGCGACTTCAGGGTGGGGTTGGATGCCGAGGTGGCCGACCTCAAACAGGTTGGGGACGAGCTGCGCAAGCCGATCGGAGACGCCAAGGACGCCGTCCGTGACGTGGGTCGTGATGTCGACCGGGCAACGGGAGACCTGAGGCGGCTGGACTGGGTCGGCCCGGACCCGGTAGCGGGCCCGACGTCCGCCGACGCCCTCGAGGACCTCGCTGAGATCGAGGGTCGCCAAGAGGACACTCCCTCCGACGAGCCCGAACCCTGATGACCGACGACGCCCGGCCCATTCTGGCCCACCTGGACGAGCTCCGCTGGCGAATCGTCAAAGCCGGTGGGGCGGTCATCGCGGCTGCGATCGTGGCTTTCCTCTTCACCGACCAACTGCGCGTCCTGTTGGAAGCGCCTTTCCACGCCGCTGCACCCGACTCGGAGTTCCAGTCGTTCGCGGTGACCGAGCAATGGGGAGTGTGGATGCGGATCGCCTTTTTCGGGGGGATCATCTTGGCAAGCCCCGTGGTCCTGTATCAGGTCTGGGCATTCATCAACCCGGCTTTGACCTCGCGGGAGCGCAAGTGGGCGGTGCCGATCATCGGCGCCATGGCGGTGCTGTTCACGGCCGGAGTGTTGTTCGGCTATTGGCTGTTGCCGCGCGGGCTCCAATTCTTGTTGGGCATCTTTCCCGACATCCGCAACGACCTGAGGATGTCGGAGTACTACTCGTTCGTGATCCGGTTCTTGTTGGCCCTCGGTGCCTCGTTCCTGTATCCCGTCTTCGTTTTCGCCGCCGCCGCCGCCGGCCTAGTGACGTCGGAGCAATTGGCACGCGGGCGGAGGTGGGCAGTTCTGATCGTGGTGGTGGCGGCGGCTCTCATCACTCCCACCGGTGACGCTCTCACCCTCACTTTCATGTCGATACCGCTGTACCTCATGTACGAGATCACCTACTGGCTCGTTCGGCTCCTGTTACGGAAATGAGCATCGACTCCTTTTTTGAGTCGATCCCATTTGTCCCCGATCCATTTCAGCGGGAGGCGGCCGAGTCCATCGCGTCGGGTCGCTCTGTCGTCGTCACCGCACCTACCGGTGCCGGCAAGACTCTCGTGGCCGAAGTGGCGGTGCATCTGGCATTCGAAAGCCACCGGCGCGCCTTCTACACCACGCCCATCAAGGCCCTCTCCAACCAGAAGTACACCGACCTCATTGCAGTGCACGGTCCGACACGGGTCGGCCTGCTCACGGGCGACAACGTGATCAATGGCGATGCAGACGTAGTCGTGATGACGACGGAGGTGCTGCGCAACATGATCTACTCCGATGCCTCCCGTCTCGACGGCGTGGGCATCGTCGTTCTCGACGAGGTCCATTACCTCCAGGACCGATTCCGGGGCGCCGTGTGGGAGGAGGTGATCATCCATGCGCCTTCGCACATCCAAATGGTGGCATTGTCGGCCACCATCGCCAATGCGGTCGAGTTCTCCGACTGGGTGGCCGCCCGTCGCGGCCCGACCGATCTGGTGGTCGCCACCGAGCGGCCGGTTCCGCTTTCCGCCCAATACATGCTGAAGGACCGCTACGCCCACGAGGTGACGTTGCTCCCCACCTTCCTGCGACGGGATGGCCGCAGCCGGCCGAATCCCCAGATCGAGCGAATGCTGGCGGCCGAGCGAGGAAGGGCGCGCAGGTTCGCAGGTCCCCGTCGCGTGGAGGTGGTGGAGTACCTCGCCGAGCGAGGCATGCTCCCGGCGATCTATTTCATCTTCTCCCGAGCCGGATGCGACGCCGCCGCCCTGGCCCTGGTCGAGGCGGGGTTGCAGATGACGACACCCCAAGAGCGGGCGCGCATCACAGAGATCGCCGAGTCACGCACCGCCCACATAGATGAAACCGATCTGGCCGTCTTGGGCTACAGCAGGTGGGTCACCGGCCTCGAGGCCGGAGTGGCCGCCCACCATGCCGGCATGGTGCCGGCCTTCAAGGAGACCGTCGAGCATCTCTTCACTGTCGGGCTGTTGCGAGTGGTGTTCGCCACGGAAACCCTGGCGCTCGGGATCAACATGCCCGCCCGGACCGTCGTTCTCGAGAGCCTCTCCAAGTTCGACGGCGAATCACACCGTCTGCTCCTGCCCGGCGACTACACCCAGCTCACGGGCCGGGCCGGTCGCCGAGGCATCGACGAGGTCGGCCACGGTGTCGTCCTTCACTCGCATTTCGTGCCTTTCCGCAACGTCACGCAGATCGCCGCGGCAGGCAGCCACCCGTTGCAGTCGAGCTTCCGGCCGACCTATAACATGGCCGCCAACCTCATAGCCAAATACGACGAAGAGCGCGCCGCCGAACTGCTGGAAGCGTCGTTTGCCCAGTTCCAAAGGAGAAGTGAGGCGGCCGACACCGAAGACCGACTGGTGGCGCTGGAGAAACGTTTCGTCGTGGAGGAGGAAGAGGCCCGGTGTGAGCTGGGTTCGGTGCACGAGTTCGCCCGCCAGGCCGGTGCGACGGCGGGCCGGGATCGGCTCAGCGCAGATTTGCGCCCCGGTGACGTCGTCGACATCCCCAGCGGAGCGCGGGCCGGGCGTTACGCCGTGCTCAAGCTCCTGGGAAGTCACACCAGTGCCCGGCTCCTGGTAATGGGCACCTCGGGTCGTGTCTCGACGCTGGGTGGGCGCGATGTGGTCGACGGCTCGCAGAAAGCCGGCCGCATCGACCTTCCCGTGCCGTTGCGGCCACGCGATCGGCGATTCCGTCAGGACACGCTCCGCCTCGTCCGCCAGGTTCCTCAGCAGCAGCAGCAGCGGCGCCGCGACGAACGACACTCCGATCACCCGGTGGCAGCCTGTCCGGACGCCAAGCGGCATCTCCATTGGCTGAACCGGGCGCAACGCACCCGGCATCGAATCGACGAGCTCCGCCACTCCCTCCGCGCCAGAGGCTTGGGGCTGGTGGGTGAGTTCGAGTCGATCCGCTCCCTCCTGGACCGGTGGGGATACGTCGAGGGGTGGGCTCTCACCGACACCGGTCAGCGACTGCGTTTCATCTACAACGAGCTCGACCTGCTGGTGGCCGAGGTGTGCGAGCGTCACCTGTTGGGCGGACTCGACGCGCTGGAACTGGCGGCCCTTTGTTCGACGTTCGTCTACGAGCCGCGCCGAGAAGAGCCTTCGGTTCCGGCTTGGCCGACGGCGGTACTCGGTGAGCGGTGGGAGCACGTCGAGGCGACCTGGGAGGAATTGGTGACAGCCGAGCGAGAGCACTCACTTCCGCCGACGAGGGCCCCAGATCCCGGGGTGGCCAGCGCGGTTTACGAGTGGGCCGATGGAGTCGAGTTGGAGAAGCTTTCCGATGGGGCGATGTCGCCGGGAGACTTCGTCCGGATGTCTCGTCAGCTGGTCGACCTGATCCGACAAGTGCGGGATACCTACCCGGAGCTGGCTCCCGTCGCCCGCTCGGCCCTGGCTGCGATCGACCGAGGAATCGTCGCGGCGCAGGGTGTGGGTTGATGGGACGCTGGCTCGTGGCCGTGAACACGGCGGCCGGGCGCCAGGCGGTTGAGCTGAGGAAGGTGCGCGCCGCGCTGGACGCCGCCGAGATCGAGGCCGATTTCGAGGTTCCCGTCGGTCGAGCTGCCATGGTCCGTCTCGTCAAGGACGCCGTCGATGTCGATCGGCTGGCAGTGGTCGGAGGCGACGGGACGGTGAACATCGCCGTGAACGCCCTCCTGGAGGTCCGCTCGGAGCGCCTTCCCATTTTGGGAGTCCTCCCCTCGGGAACCGGGTGCGATTTGCTGCGTACCTTCGGTATACCGGCTCGGCTCGACGAGGCGGCTAGTCACCTGAGGGGGGACTCGGTGTACGTCGTCGATGTCGGAGAGCTCGAAGGAAGCTTCGGTATCAGGCGATTTGTCAACGTGGGGCAGGCCGGGGTGGGGGCGGCGGCCGCCGCCACGGCTGCGCACATGTGGCGAAGATTCGGAGCGCAGCGATACATCGCCGCGTTCGGGATGAGGCTTCCGCGTTTTCCAGGTGGTGAAGTCCAACTCGTGACCGAGCGTCGTACCCACACCGGCCGGGCACTTGCGGTGATCATCGCCAATGCCCAGTACTTTGCCGGTGGTTGGAACATCGCCCCGAAGGCCACGATGGTGGATGGTGTCTTCGATCTCCAGGTGATCGACGTCCCCAAGACCAAAGCGGCCGGCATGGTGCCTCTCCTCATGAAAGGCCTTCACCTGGGCCATGAGGGTGTGAGACGGATGAGCGCAGGCTCGTTCCGCCTGGAGACCGAGTACCCGTGGCCAGTGGAAGTGGACGGAGACTTCATCGGGAATACGCCCATTGACGGACGTGTTCTCCCGGCGGCAATCCGGCTCAAAATCTGAGCCGACGAGATGAGGCGGGCGAGTATGCGTATACTCCCGCCCGCCTGAGCCGCGACACAGACACCCATGAGGCCACGGGGCATGCCACCGGGAACAGAGGAATGACGAGCGATACCGACAACGAAGAGTTCGACGAGGAGCCGGAGGAGGAGTTCAACGAGGACGCTCTCGAAGACGACGACGAGGTCGATCTGGAAGACGACCTCGACATCGAAGAAGACATCGAAGACATCGAGAACATCGATGACGAAGCCGTCATTGCCGACGCTGATGACGGCTTCGACGATGACGATGACGGAACCCCAGCCACCGACGGGGACGACGACGAGGAGACAGCTGAAGCCCTCGACGAGCTCGAAGCCGAGGAGCTGGAGCTGTTGGATGACGAAGTAGGCGAAGCGTTGCTGGTCGACGAGGCGGCCGAGTTGAGGGCCATCCGGCGCGAAGAGCTCACCCTCAACGTGGGAGCGCAGTCCCAGCGCTCCGACGAATTCGTGTGCTCGTCGTGTTTCTTGGTCAAGCGCATGTCCCAGGTGGCCAACCGGCGAAAGATGCTTTGTCTCGACTGTGTCGAATGACCGCGTCACCGTCGTCGTTCCCACCTACAACGAGCGAGACAACATCGCTCATCTGGCCGCTGCCGTCCTGCTCCACGGCTATTCGCTGCTCATAGTCGACGACGGGTCCCCCGACGGCACCGGTGCCATCGCAGACAATCTCTCCGTCGAGGTGCCTCGTGTGGCCGTGATTCATCGCACCCACAAGCAGGGCCTGGGCCGTGCCTACGCCGCCGGCTTCGACACGGCACTATCCGACGGAGCCGACATCGTCGTGGCCATGGATGCCGACTTCTCCCACAACCCGAATGACGTGCCGGCTCTGGTAGGAGCTGTCGCAGCCGGCGCCGACGTCGCCATCGGTTCGCGCTACGTTCCCGGCGGGTCGACTCCGGATTGGCCGCTCCTCCGCCGACTCATATCGCGCGGGGGCAATCGCTACGCACGTGCCATGCTCGGCATCCCGGTGCGCGACGCCACCGCCGGGTTCCGGGCCTTCCGGGCCCAATCTTTGGCTGCACTTCCCTACAGCCAAGCCCAGGCGTCGGGTTACGGGTTCCAAGTGGAGATGGCCTGGCGGGCGGTGCAACGCGGTATGGCAGTCGTGGAGATCCCGATAACCTTCCGCGACCGCCGCGTCGGCACTTCCAAGATGGGCACGGGGATAGTTCTGGAGGCGATGTGGCTGGTGACCCGGTGGGGTGTCGCCAGGCTGTTCGGGCGATGAGTGCGCTGCAGTTCGTATCGGCCCGCCTCGCCTCCACCGAAGATGTCGATCAGATCGTTTGGCTGTACCGTCGTCTCGAGGCAGAGATGACGGCGTTGCACCCCATGTGGCCTCGAGCAGACGGATTGTCAGAACCGGTCGACGCCACTCTCTCCGCCCTGATCGACGACGCCGAGTCCGTGGTGGTTGTAGGCGAGGTTTCGGGTGTGCTGCTCGGTTTCCTCCTGGCCAGAGTCGAACGCCTCCTACCCCAGGCCGACCGGGCGGAGATCGGGGTGATCCGTCTCGTCTACACCGACCATGCCGCACGCGAGGTCGGAGTGGCCGAAGCCATGCGTGAGCTGGCACTGGAACTTCTGCGCCACCGGGGGGTCAGTCGCTTCGACGCCCACGTGCTTCCCGGTCACCGCCTTGCCAAGAACTTCTTCGAGGCGGGCGGCTTCTCGGCCCGATCCATCGTCATGCATCATGACGACGACCCCACCCCCCGGCCCGGCCGTGACCCCCGACACCGCTGACCACCCCATTCCCGGCGTGGGGGTGGCGGTCGTCTCTGGCGGTCGGCTCCTGCTCGTGAAACGCGGGCGCGAGCCGGGAGCAGGCCTGTGGGCCGTCCCCGGCGGGAAGGTCGAGCGGGGCGAGCGCCAGGTCGACGCCGCTCGCCGAGAGGTGCGCGAGGAGACCGGGCTCGAAGTCGCGATCGGAGACGTCCTGTGGGTTGGCGACAGTATCGGTCCGGGCGATCCGCCCCAGTGGCACTTCACGCTCGTCGACTTCAGGGCAACCTTGGTAGGCGGCAAGCTCTCTCCCCACGACGACGCCGCCGACGCGAGATGGTTCACGATCGAGGAGGCCCGCCGCCTCCCTCTCACCTCCACCATGCCCGCACTGCTCGATGCCCTCGAGGCCTGAGTCACCACCGTGTGCGGACCGGTGGCGGCTACCGTCAAGCATGTGAGTAACGAGACAGTAGAGCTTCTCCAGCAGCTCATTCAGAATCGTTGTGTCAACGACGGAACCCCCGAATCGGGCCAGGAAATACGGTCGGTGGCCACTCTGGTCGACTTTCTCGGGAGTCGGGGTGAGGTTTTCGAGCCGGCTCCGGGGCGCCAGTCTGTCGTCTACCGGATTCCCGGTCGGGACCACGGCGCGCCGTCACTGGCCTTCGTGCCCCACCTCGACGTCGTTCCGGTCAACCCGGGCGGCTGGTCGGTGGATCCGTTCGCGGCTGAGATTGCGGACGGAATGGTGTGGGGCAGGGGAGCGGTCGACATGCTGAACGTGACCGCCGCCATGGCCACCGTGTTCCGCCCCTATCTCACAGGCGAGAAGTCGACACCGGGTGACCTCTTGTTGGTGGCAGTAGCCGACGAAGAGAACTCGGGGACTCTGGGCGCCAAAGCCCTGGTCGACGAAGAGTGGGACCTGGTGGGGGCCGATTACGTGCTGACCGAAGTCGCCTACCCGGCGTTGGACACGCCGGGCGGGCCGGCCTATCCGGTGGCGGTGGGTGAAAAGGGGCCGTTTTGGACGACCATGGTCTGTTCGGGCAGACCCGGGCACGGCTCGGCGCCCTATGGTGCCGACAACGCCCTGGCTGCGATGGTGTCGGCCGTCGACGGGTTGTTCAACACGCCGATGCCGGTGAGTATCACCGACGAGTGGCGCGAGTTCGTGGACGGCCTCGGTCTGGATGACGACACTGCCGCTGCCCTGGTCGATCCCGACCGCGTGGACGGGGTGATCGATCGCCTCGCCGTCGACGATCCCACCTTCGCCCGGTACGTCCACGCAGCCACCCACCTGACCGTGTCACCCAACAAGCTGAGCGCCGGAGTGAAGGCCAACGTCGTTCCCGACGCGGCGACAGCCGAAGTGGACCTCCGTGCGCTTCCGGGAATGGATCGCGCCTTCGTGGACGAGCACCTCCGCAAGGCCATGGGCTCGGCGGGAGATCGCATAGAACTGATCACCATGGCCGATCACCTGGCGAGCACGTCGGGTCGGGCCAACCCGTTGTGGGATGCCATCGTGGACGGAATCGAACACCACACCGGCTCTCGTCGGGTAGTGCCGACACTCATGACGGTGGCCACCGATGCGCGCTTCTGGCGGGCGCGGGGAACGATCGCGTACGGGGTGGGGCTGTTCGACGACTCGATCGGATTCGGTGACTTCCTCAGCTTGTTCCACGGCAACGACGAGCGCGTTGCGGTCGAGTCGATCCTCAGGACGACCAGCTTGCTCGAGACGGTCCTTGAGCGCTTCGGCTCCGGATGACCCGCACGCTCGTCTGCGATCTCGACGGAGTCGTCTACTTGGGGGAGCGGCCCGTCCCCGGTGCCGCCGGGGCACTGAAGAAGGTCGAAGCCGCAGGTTGGAGGCTGCTGTTCGCCACCAACAACTCGGCCCGGCCGCCGAGCAGTGTCGCCGAGAAGCTCGGGCGCGTGGCCGGCTATGAGGCCTCCAACGACCAGATCATTACGTCGGCGCTCGTGGCAGCCTCACTGGTCCGGGCGGGCCCGGTTCTGCTGATGGCCGAATCTGGGGTGGTCGAAGCCGTGACCAAGGCCGGGTTCGAGCTCACCGAGGAACCCTCGGCGGCGGCCACTGTCATAGTCGGACTCGATCGAGGCATCAGCTACGAGCGAATCCACCGGGCCAGCCAAGCAGTGCGGGCGGGCGCCCACCTCATCGTCACCAACCGAGATCCGACCTTTCCCACCGACTACGGCCTGTGCCCGGGTGCCGGGGCTTGCGCCGCGTCCGTTGAAACGGCCGCGGGTATCCGGGGGACCACTGCGGGCAAACCCAGTGAGGCAATGCGCCGATTCATCGAGGAACGGGCAGGAGAGGGGCGGATCTGGATGGTTGGTGACCGCGTCGACACCGACATCGCCTTGGCGGTAGGTCCGAGATGGCACTCGGTGTTGGTCACTACAGGAGTCACGGGTGTGGACGAGCGGTTGGAGGTGGAGCCGGACCTCAAAGCGGCGGATCTGCCTTCGGCGGTGGAAGCCTTGCTGGGCCCTCGAGCCAGCTCCACATCATGACTCCCCGAGTACGCCCGGATAGGCCCGGTGGCGTGCGGTGTGAGGACACTCGGATCTGTCGGGTGGATCGGTGATAATGGGCGCATGGAGCTCAGTTCCGAGGAACGTCAGGCGTTGGACGAGGCACTCGAGGCGTTGGCCGCGGTCGATCCCGCAGACGTGCCTGACCCGGCAGCCCGCTTGGCAGACCTGCTCAGCAGGCTCCTCGATCCGCCTCAGGAGGAAACCTGAGCCGCCAGCGCCTCGATCTCGAGTTGGTCCGTCGTAGCCTGGCGCCCTCCCGAACCGAAGCTCGGCGGATGGTCGAGGAAGGCGCAGTCAGGGTCAAGGGTGTACCCACGCCGAAGGTGGCGACCCTCGTGGGACGGGACACACCCATCGACGTCGTCGCTGGGGGCAATGGCTACGTTGGCCGGGGGGCACTCAAGCTGGAAGGAGCACTCGACGCCTTCGAGGTCGAAGTATCCGGGAAGAGGGCACTCGATTGCGGCGCTTCCACGGGCGGTTTCACCGATCTCTTGTTGCGGAGGGGCGCCTCGCAGGTGGTGGCACTCGATGTCGGATACGGCCAATTGGACGACCGCCTCCGTCGTGACCCGAGAGTGACGGTCATGGAGCGCACCAATCTGCGCCACGTCACCCCCGACGATGCCGGAGGTCGGTTTCCGCTTATCGTGGCCGACCTCTCGTTCATCTCGTTGTGCACCGTCGCCCCGGCGCTGGCCGAACTCGCCGCCGATGGCGCCGACCTGATCCTCTTGGTCAAGCCGCAGTTCGAGGCGGGAAAAGCCGAGGTACGTCGAGGCGGTATCGTGCGCGACGACGATGTCCGACGTCGTACGGTCGATTCTGTGATCACCTGCCTGGGCGCGGTCGGTCTGGGCGCCCTTGCCACGGTGCCCTCACCGGTGGCGGGAGCCGGGGGAAACCGCGAAGTGTTCGTCTGGTGCCGGCAAGGGTCCACGGCGGCGACCGGGGAGGAAACGCCGATATGAGAGCGAGCATGGTGGTGCATGACGGTCGCTCGGAGGTGGTGGCTTTCTCGCGCCAACTCGTGGAGGCTGCCGGTCGGCACGGCCTCGACCTCGTCGGCAACGCCGGAGCGCAGACGGTGGTCGGTGTCGACGACCCGAGTTCCGAACCACCGGACGTGGTTGTGGCCATCGGTGGCGATGGCACCATGCTGGCGGCCGTGCAGGTGGCACTCCGCCACCGAGTTCCCGTTCTCGGTTTCAATCTCGGAACGATCGGGTTTCTCACCGAAGCCGAACCCGAACAACTCGACGACGTCGTCGCGTCCTTGGCGTCAGGGGAGTTTTCGACTGTCCCTCGTCTGGCGATCGCTGCCAGCCTGAACGGCGTCAGCGCCCAGGGCCTCAACGACGTGGTGGTCGAGAAGATCGACAGTCTGCGCCTCGTGCACCTCGCTGTGGAGATCGACGGCGACCCCTTCGTGACGTATCGAGCCGATGGTCTCATCGTGGCGACACCGACGGGATCGACAGCTTACAACTTCTCAGCCGGGGGGCCTCTGGTCGACCACGCCGTCGACGCTGTGCTCATGACTCCGGTCGCTTCCCATGCTCTCTTCTCGCGCACCATGGTCCTCCCGCCCGACTCGGTGATCCGGGTGACAGTGCAGCGTGACCGCCCGGTCAGGGTCAGCGTCGACAAGGTGGGCCTGGGCGAGGCCGAGGAGGGTCACGTGGTCGAGATCAAACGTGCCGACCAACCCGTGCACTTCGTTCGTCTCGACCATCGATCATTCGCTCGGGCGGTTACCGAGAAGTTTCGGCTGCGATAAGGCCGTGATCGACGAACTGGTCGTGGCGAACCTGGGGGTCATCGAATCGGGTCGTATCGAACCCGGAGCGGGACTGACGGTGGTGACCGGCGAGACCGGCACCGGCAAGACCCTTCTGCTGGGTGCGCTGAGGCTGTTGCTCGGCCATGATGCCAAGACCGGGATGGTGGGCCCCTTCGGCGATGAGGCAGTGGCTGAGGGCAGGTTCGTGCTCAGCGACGGAACCGAGGTGGGGGCGACCCGGCGGCTTCCTCGGGGTGGGCGTAGTCGCGCCTACCTCGACGGCTCCATCGCCTCGGCGACGGCTCTCGACGAGAAGCTCGCCGGAGTCGTCGATCTCATTGGACAGCACGATCATCTTTCCCTGACTCGTCCGCACGAGGCGCGTGCCCTGGTCGACAGATCACTGGATGACCTCGGCTTGAGAGCGCTGGCCGGGTTCGAAGAGGCATGGGCGCAGCTCGAGACAGCGAAGGCGGCTCGTCGGCAACTGGGCGGTGACCGGGCTGCTTTGGCCCGGGAGCTCGACCTGGTGAGGTTCCAGGCCGATGAGATCGCGACCGCCGCCTTCGAGCCGGGAGACGATGAGCAGCTCGAGAACGACTCGACCCGGTTGCGACATGCCGACGACATCGCCGAGTTGCTCGCCAGTGCCCGCCAGCGAGTGGAGGATGCGCGCGAGCCGCTGGGTCTGGCGCTCGACGAGATCCGGCGAGTCGCCCGCATCGACCCGTCCCACGACCATTTGGAGCAGACCGGAGAGGTTCTTGCCGAGGGTCTAACGGAGATGGCGACCGACCTTCGTCGCGCTCTCGATGGGGTCAACCGAGACCCCGAGACTTTGGCGGGGGTGGAGGATCGATTGACACTGCTCGGTGAACTGCGCCGCAAGTACGGGAAGTCGATCGATGAGATCCTGGCCTTCGCGTCGACGGCCGCCGATCGGCGAGATCAGCTCACCGACCTCCTGGCCCGTGCCGACGTCATCGACATTGAGGTCGACTCGGCGACGGAGGCGGTGGCGACGGCGGCCGAGAGGCTTACCGAGGCCCGGCGCAGCGCGGCGAGGCGCTTGGTTTCAGAGGCGCGGGCGCACCTGATCGATCTGGGATTCTCCGACCCCCTCATCGTCGTCGACATATCGCCGGCACCGCCGTCGCGTCACGGAGCCGATTCCGTGGAACTGCTCTTCGCGTCTGACGCACGCCTGCAACCTGGCCCGGTGGCGGCGGTTGCTTCCGGTGGCGAGTTGAGCCGCCTGGTGCTCGCCCTCCGGTTGGCAGGTGGGAGGGGTGAGGCCGAAACGCTCGTCTTCGACGAGATCGACAGCGGGGTGGGGGGCGCTACCGCTCTGGCGTTGGGACGGAAACTGGCTGCTCTGGCCACCGATCGCCAGGTGCTGTGCGTGACTCATCTCCCGCAAGTGGCCGCCTTCGCCGCCAAGCACTACGTCGTCACACGGCGGGACAACACGGCAACGGTGGGGGTGGTTGCCGGCGACGGGCGCCTGGAGGAATTGTCGAGGATGCTGGCCGGGTTGCCGGCTTCCGAACGTGGCCGTGACGCTGCCGAGGAGCTTCTCGAGCTTGCCACCCGCTGAGAGGCCCCGGCCCCTCCCCCCAGGAGTAGGTGGTCCATCGGCGCCGGAGGGGGTAGCGTGGAGTCGCATGAGTTGGAACCACATCGACGTGCAACACGCCGGGCATCGACTTGTGCTCACGCTGGCCCGGCCGCAACTTCGCAACGCCCTGAGCCTGGAGATGATGACTGAGGTGACGAAGGCGTTGCGCCAGGTACCCGACGACGTCCGGGTGGTCGTGCTGGCGGCGGAAGGGCCCGCCTTCTCGGCCGGACATGACCTGTCGGAGATGATCGATCGGCCGGCCGAGTTCTACGAGGCGTTGTTTGCTGCCTGTACCGAGATGATGGAGACGATCCAGTCGATCCCCCAACCGGTAATCGCGCGGGTGCACGGGGTCGCCACCGCCGCCGGCTGTCAGCTGGTGGCTTCGTGCGACCTCGTCGTCGCCTCGGAGGAGGCGTGGTTCGGCACCCCGGGGGTCAAGATCGGTTTGTTCTGCACGACGCCGGCGGTGCCTCTGGTCCGTGCCATCGGACGCAAGCGAGCGATGGAGATGCTCTTGACCGCCCGCCCGGTCGACGCAGCCACCGCCCTGTCATGGGGCTTGGTCAACCGAGTCGTGCCGCCGGGGGCGCTCGATGCAGCCGTCGACGAATTTGTCGAGGCGATAGTCTCCAACAGTGGTCGTGTCGTCGGGTTGGGCAAGGAAGCTTTCTATCGGCAGGCATCGATGTCACAAGCAGACGCCTATCGTTCGGCTCAGCCGGTGATGGTGGAGAACGCCACACTTCCCCACGCTCAGGAGGGCATGACCGCCTTCCTGGAGAAACGGTCCGCCGACTGGCCCGACTGACCTCAGTCCAAGGCGGCGCTCGGACAGGACTGACCCCCGACGCCTGTCGGCGATGGCGTATCCTTGTCCGCCTGCGACAGAGGACGGTCGTGTGGAACACCGAGTGGATGTCACCCAGCTCACCCCCCTGCTCTTCCTGGAGCGCTCCGCTCAGGTGTTGGGGGAAAAGACCGCCGTCACCTACGGCGATCGCTCCCTTACCTATTCGGAATTAGCGGCCCTCACCCAGCGAACCGCCGCCGGTTTGGCCGCCCGGGGTGTCGGTCCGGGCGACCGTGTGGCCTATCTCATGCCCAACCTGCCCGAGATGCTCGTGGGGCACAATGCCGTTCCACTTCTCGGGGCGGTCCTCGTTGCGATCAACACCCGTCTCTCGGCCGCGGAGATCGAGTACATCCTTCAGCATTCGGGAGCCCGCCTCCTCGTGGCTGACACCGCCCTCCTGGTGCCTCTGGCCGAACGCCTGGGCGAATGTTCCGACCTCGAGTTGGTCGTTCAAGTCGCAGACGTCGTGGCGGAGATCGAGCTGGCCGTTCCCACTGCCGCACTCGAAGACGTACTGGCAGGTGGCGACGGACGGGCCCGGCCCTGGAGGGTGGACGACGAACTGCGGCCCATCTCGATCAACTACACCTCCGGCACCACGGGGCGGCCCAAGGGCGTGCAGTACACCCATCGAGGTGCGCACCTCAATGCCCTGGCGGAGCTCCTCCACTCCCGCCATAGTCCTGAATCGGTATACCTGTGGACCCTCCCCATGTTCCACTGCAATGGCTGGTGCACGACGTGGGCGCTGACGGCCATCGGTGGGCGCCATGTGTGCCTTCGTGCTGTCGAACCGGCCGAGATCTGGCGTCTCATAGCCCATGAGGCCGTCACCCACCTCAACGCTGCCCCGACCGTGCTCATCTCGATGGCCAATCACGTCGCGGCCAAGCCGTTCGAACGCCCATTCGTCGTCACCACGGCCGGGGCGCCTCCCAGCCCGACCATCATCGGTCAGATGGAAGAACTGGGAGCCACGGTTGTCCATGTCTACGGCCTCACCGAGACATATGGTCCGTACACGGTGTGCGAATGGCAGCCCGGCTGGCAGGACTTGTCCCTCGAGGAGAGGTCCCTGCTCTTGTCGCGCCAGGGGGTGGCCTATATCGGCGCCGACCCGATCAGAGTCGTCGACGACGAGATGAACGACGTTCCCTGGGATGGAACGAGCATGGGTGAGGTTGTGATGCGGGGCAACAACGTGATGTCGGGGTACTACAACGATGTCGACGCCACAAACAAGGCCTTCCGAGGCGGTTGGTTCCACTCCGGCGACCTGGCGGTCTGGCATCCCAACGGCTACATCGAGCTGCGTGACCGGGCCAAGGACATCATCATTTCCGGTGGCGAAAACATCTCCACCATCGAGGTCGAGCAAGCCGTCGTTTCCCACCCGGCGGTCCTGGAGGCAGCGGTCGTAGCCGTGCCCCATCAGAAGTGGGGCGAGCGGCCGAAAGCCTTTGTGGTCCTCAAGGAAGGATCTGAGGCGACGGCCGACGAGATCATCGCGCATGTGCGTGAGCGGTTGGCCCATTTCAAGGCCCCTGATGAGGTGGCCGTCCTCGGCGAGCTCCCCAAGACGTCGACCGGAAAGGTGCAGAAGTATGTCCTGCGTGACGCCGAATGGGTTGGAATGGACAAACGCGTCAACTGATCGAGTCGTCGGGTCATCAGCGTTCCTGACCCCGGGCCTCGGCGCCGACGTAACCTTCTAGAGTTGCCTCCAATGAACACGACGCGTGCCCGGGTTGCCGTCTCGGGTGTTCCGGGACGTCTGGCATCGGCAATAGCCGAGGCGATCGTCGCTGCCGACGATCTCGACCTGGTGGCCGCCGTCAATCCCGGCCGCCGGGGCGAAACCTGGAACGACTTACCGTATCGAAGTCTCGAGGAAGTCGACGCCGAGGTGGTGGTAGAGGCCGGGCCCACGTCCGTCGTCATGGACAATCTGGCTCGTTGGCGCGCTCTGGGGGTGGCGGTGGTGGTGGGAACGTCGGGGTTCACCGCCGAACGGGTGGAAGCTGTCGAGTCGCTGTGGGGCGACGGCAGACCCGGCTGCCTCATCGTGCCCAATTTCTCGATCGGTGCAGTCTTGGCAGGCCGTTTTGCCGAGCTGGCAGCGACGCACTTCGAGACAGTCGAAGTGATCGAGCGACACGGCGCCAGCAAACCCGACGCACCTTCGGGAACGGCTCTCCACACTGCCGGTCGCATGGCGTCGGCGGGCGGTAGGTCCTCGAGTCGGGGGGAGGAGCTTGCCCCCGGTGCTCTCGGAGGGGACGTGTCTGGCGTGAGGGTGCATTCGCTGCGCTTGGCCGGCGTTCTCGCCCATCAAGAGGTCGCCATGTCCAATGTCGGTGAACAGTTTTCGATCGTCCACCACTCCACGAGCTATGGCTCCTTTGCCACTGGTGCGCTGGCCGCGGTGCGCGCCATCGGCGACATCGAGGGTGTCGCCATGGGCCTCGATGCCATTCTCGGCCTCGACACCGGATGACAAGGCCTTCGGAGCGGGGCGGACGTGCTAGCGTGACCTCCCGTCATGAACGGGCCCTTTTCCAGCGGTGATTCCAGCAACCAGCCGACTCTCGACTCGGCACCCGCCACGAGCTTCGAAGGCGAGCGAGCCGTGGGAGTGAGGGAGCCCAAGTACGTGTTCGTGACCGGGGGAGTCGTGTCCAGCCTCGGCAAGGGGATTGCCGCCGCCTCGCTAGGGCGTCTCCTCGAATCTCGTGGTCTGCGGGTGGTGAACCAGAAGTTGGACCCTTACATCAACGTGGACCCCGGAACGATGAACCCCTTCCAGCACGGCGAAGTGTTCGTGACCGATGACGGCGGCGAGACCGATCTCGACCTCGGCCACTACGAGCGGTTCACCGGCGAGAATCTGCGGCGATTGTCGAACGTCACGGCCGGGTCCGTCTACCTGTCCGTCATTCAAAAGGAGAGGCGGGGCGACTACCTGGGTGACACGGTGCAGGTCATCCCCCATGTCACCAACGAGATCAAGGATCGCATCCGCCGGCTGGGTGAAGAGGCGGACGTCGACGTCGTCATCACAGAGGTGGGTGGCACGGTGGGCGACATCGAGGGTCTCCCGTTCCTCGAAGCCATTCGCCAGTTCGGCAACGACGTGGGCCGGGCCAATGTGCTCTTCGCCCACGTGACCCTCGTTCCCTATCTCGGTACCTCCGAAGAGTTGAAGACCAAGCCGACGCAGCACTCGGTTGCCGAATTACGCAGCCACGGCATCCATCCCGACGTGATCATCGTCAGGTCCGACCGTGAGATCGACGATGCCGTTCGCCGCAAGATCAGCTTGTTTTGTGACGTCGAAGCCAAAGCGGTGATAGCGGCGCCCGACGCCCGCGACATCTACGAGGTCCCGCTGACCCTTCACGCCGGTGGGCTCGATTCGGTGGTCTGTGACCGCCTGGGCCTCGTCACCGGTCCGGCCCGGCTCGAACCGTGGAGAGAGATGGTCAAGCGGGCGATGTCGGCCACGGAGGAGGTGACGGTAGGCATCGTCGGCAAGTACGTGGATCTCCCCGACGCTTACATGTCGGTCGTGGAGGCTCTTCGCCACGGTGCCGCCGCCCACGACGTCGCCCTCGACATCCGTTGGATACCGAGCGACGAGCTCACCGGGCTGCTGGCGCAGTCACATCTCGAAGGTGTGAACGGGATCGTGGTTCCGGGGGGCTTTGGTTACCGCGGAGTGGAAGGCAAGATCGAGTCCATCCGCCACGTCCGAGAGGCCGGGATCCCGTTCCTGGGCCTGTGTCTCGGACTGCAGTGTGCCGTCATCGAGTTCGGGCGCACCGTCCTGGGGTTGGGCGGGGCCAACAGCACGGAGTTCGATCCGTCCACGCCGCATCCGGTCATCGACCTGATGGAGTCCCAGCATGACGTGGAAGAAAAGGGCGGGACCATGCGTCTCGGCCTCTACGCCGCCAAGCTGGCCGAAGGGTCGCGGGTACGCGCCCTCTACGGCCAGGAGTTGGTGTATGAGCGGCACCGGCACAGGTGGGAGGTGAACAACCGCTATCGCAAGGATCTGGAGGCGGCCGGGTTGCGTCTGTCCGGTTTGTCACCCGACGACCATCTTGTGGAGTACGTGGAGCTCATCGATCATCCATTCTTCGTCGCCACCCAGGCCCATCCGGAGTTCCGAAGCCGTCCCGACGTACCCCACCCGCTCTTCTCGGGCCTGGTGGAGGCGGCTCGCGATCACCGGCGCCGAGCGGTCGGATCAGTCGTCGAGTCCGAGGTCGACGTCTCCGCATGACGCCGGAGTTCGAGGTAGTCGACACCGAGGTCCTCGCCGAGGGGGTGTTCTTGCGGTTCGAGGCTTTGACCGTGCGGTCGCAGTCGGGGACAACGGTCCGACGGGATGTGATTCGCCACCCGGGCGGCGTTGCCGTCCTCCCCGTGGGAGATGACCATGTCTGGCTGATACGCCAGTACCGTGCCGCTCTCGGCCGTCACGTCGACGAGATCCCGGCGGGCAAGCTCGACAGTGCGGACACCGACGCCGAGACGGCAGGGAGGAGGGAACTCGCTGAGGAGTTAGGGGCCACTGCCGGCCGGTGGCAGCATCTCGCCACCTTTTCTCCCTCTCCGGGCTACACCGACGAGGTGATCGAGATATTTGCGGCAGAAGATCTGGTGTTCGGGGATCGCCGCCCCGATGGAGTCGAAGAGCATCAGGCGACCTTGCTGTCCCTTCCTATCGACGAAGCGCTGGATAGCATCGACCGTGGCGTAATCACCGACGCCAAGACCCAGGTGGCGTTGCTGGCATGGAAGAGGAGGCGAGGGTGATCGTCGGCGTACCTAAAGAGATCAAGACGGCGGAGCAGCGCGTTGCGATCACCCCTGTCGGCGTGCGAGAACTAGTGGAGAGGGGACACCACGTCGTCATCCAGAAGACGGCAGGCGAAGGATCCACCATTCACGACGAGGAATATGTAGCGCAGGGAGCGAGCATCGTCGATACGGCCGACGACGTCTTCGAACGGGCCGACCTGATCCTGAAGGTGAAAGAGCCTCAGCCGTCGGAGGTCGACTTGTTCCGTCCGGGACAGGTCCTCTTCACCTATCTGCACCTGGCGGCCTACCCAAGTCTGGCGGCCGATCTGCGGGCGAAGGGCATCGTGGCCATAGCCTATGAGACCGTGCAGGTCGCCGACAAGGGCCTCCCCTTGCTTGCTCCCATGTCGGAGATCGCCGGTCGGATGGCCACCCAGGTGGGTGCCTACTTCCTCGAAGCGGCGCAAGGGGGGCGCGGGATCCTCCTCGGAGGCGTGGCCGGGGTGAAACCGGCCAAGGTGGTGGTGATCGGAGCCGGAATGGCCGGTTTCAACGCGGCAGTGATCGCGGCGGGGATGCAGGCCGAAGTGGCCGTCTTGGACGTCTCGCTCGAGAAGCTCAGGTACCTCGACTCTCTCTACGCAGGCCGCATCGTCACGCTGGCTTCGAACCGGCTGACGCTCGAACAGCAGGTGGTCGAGGCAGACCTCGTGATCGGAACCGTGCTCCTCCCTGGCGCCTCGGCGCCCAAACTCGTGTCCGAGGACATGGTGCGCCAGATGAGGAAGGGCTCGGTGCTGGTGGATGTCGCCATCGACCAGGGGGGTTGCTTCGAGACGAGTCACGAAACGACCCACGACAACCCCGTCTACGAGTTGCACGATGTGCTCCACTACGCGGTCGGCAACATCCCGGGGGCCGTTCCCCACACTTCAACCTACGCGCTCACCAACGCTACGCTGCGTTATCTGCTCACTCTCGCCGATCTAGGAGCGGAGAAGGCGGTCTCGGCCCATCCCGAACTGGCGTTGGGGGTGAACGTGGTCGGCGACGACATCTGTCACCCGGCCGTGGCAGACAGCCTCGGGGTTTCATACGTCCCACCCCTAGAGGCTCTGGCTCGACGTTGATTCCTCCTGAGGTGACGGCGGAAGCAGTCAAACTGCGGCCATGGCGGCCAGAGGAGGCGGGCCTCTATGTTTCCTCGCGAGATGAAACAGTCTTCAGTTTCACCACGGAGGCTCCCCAACTCGACGAGGCGGAATGCCGAAGCAACATCGAAGCCGCCCGCGCCGACCCATGGCAGGCACCGTTCGCAATTTGTGGTCCCGACGACCGCCCGGTGGGAAATGTGGCGGTAGTGCAGCGGGGAGACGTGGCGGTGTTGTCCTATTGGCTGGCGCCCCAGGCACGCGGGCGTGGGTGGGCTGTGGCAGCCGTTCGAGCCGCGACCCGCTGGGCCTTCGATACCTGGGAGGTGTCGGTGGTAGAGCTGGAGATAGACCCGGCCAACCAACCCTCGGTGCGGGTGGCGGAGGCATCTGGTTTCCGGCGACACGGCATCCGGCTGGAATCGGCCTGCGGAGGTGCGGCTCTGGTCTTTCGTCTCCCCCGTTCGTCCTGTCCCGCTGGTTGAGGTGTTGGGTCAGAGGGCGCGCAAATAGGTGAGCCATCGTGCTGAGATTTCTGCTCGACACCAGGCGTTGTGGCTGGAAGAGGCTTAAACGCTCGAGCTCTATTTGCGTGCCCTCCAGGGCCGGAAGGGGTTGAGGCCGGGTGGCCGCAGCCGGCGGCAGGACAATGGAGGGGGCTTCGGTGGGTGTCGAGGCTATGATCGAATCTCAAAGCCGGCCGGCTTTGGCCCCACGTCGAGGAACGACATGACCATGCTTGACATCGACCAGATCCGACTGCACCTCGAGGAGCAGCGTGCCCGGCTCCTCGAACAGCTCGACGATCTCGGCGCAACTCCATCAGGCGACCTCCGCTCCGACGTCGACTTCGGCGACAGTTTCGCCGATGCCGCCGCAACCACTGCGGAGAGGACGGAACGTCTTGGCTTGGTCGAGACCCTCAAAGGCCAGGTCGACGAGGTCGACCGCGCCCTCGGGCGAATCGCCGACGGCGACTACGGCATTTGCGCTTCCTGCGGCAAGCCGATTCCGGCCGCTCGCCTGGAAGCCCGTCCCGAGTCGACATTGTGCGTGGAGTGCAAGTCGGCTCACCGGTGACTTCCTCCGAAAGCCACACGTTGGGGGGGTTTGCCCATCTCACGGCCCGGTTCTTCGACGTCGTGACCGCCCCGCCCCTCGATCGTCGTGAGCGGACCACGGTGAGCGGCTGGCTCAGAGGTGCCAATGAAGAGACGGCCTTTTTCGGCCAGTCCCACGCCGACCAACGTCATGGCTATTCGGCGGCGCTGGTGGTAATGAGGGCAAACCCAGAGCGAATCGACCTGGCGAGAGCAGCCTTGTTGCACGACATCGGCAAGCGCCACGCAGGTCTCGGACCGCTGGGGCGCGTGGCTGCCTCCGTGGCCATGCGGCTCCGCTTCCCGCTGAGACGGCGTTGGGCTCTCTATCGGGACCACGGCCCGTTGGCCGCGGCCGAGCTGGCGGGAGCCGAACCCGTTGTCGTCGAGTTCGCCCGCACCCATCATGGCGAGCGCCCGGCTGCCATCTCACCCCAGGAGTGGGACCTGCTGGTACGGGCCGACTCGACGCGGAGGGGTCGTTGATTCCCGTCACCGCAGCGACCACCATTCCGTCGTCGTCCATCATCGGATAGCCACCGTGTCATACCACGTGTCGACGGCCGTGTTCGAAGGCCCTCTCGATCTCTTGTTGCAGCTCATCACCCGGCACCAGGTCGACGTGACGGCGGTGAACCTGACCGACCTCGTTTCCGAGTATCTCTCGTACCTAGACGAGATGCGCCAGCTCGACCTCGATGTCACATCCGAGTTCTTGCTCATCGCGGCAACCCTTATCCAGATCAAAGCCCACGCCTTGTTGCCGATGAGCGACGACATCGACCTGGACGAGGATCTCGCCCTCATGGAAGAGCGCGATCGGCTGCTGGCCCGCTTGCTGGCCTGTGTCACCTTCAAAGACGTGGCGGTTGTTCTGCGCCACCGCTTGGGGGAAGCAAACCGATTCGTTCCTCGCATCTCCGGTCTCGATCAGACCCTGGCCGTAGCGCCTCCCGTGGTCACCGTCCCCCTCGACGTCGCAGGGCTGGCTCGTGTGGCGGCGGCCGCGCTGGCGGCTGCCGATGCCGAGCCGGATTTGGATCACCTCGACCTGGAGCTGCCGTCGGTCGAGGCCGCCATCGACGAGTTGCGTGCCCGACTGGCGGCGGACGTGACTGCCAGCTTCGACACGATCGTGGCCCACTGCCGACGGCCTATGGAGATCGCCGCCTACTTTCTGGCGTTGCTGGAGCTGGCCCGATGGGGTTTGGTCGAGGTCACCCAGCCGGACTGGGCCGGCTCCATCGACATCAAGCGGACCGACCATCCCGACTCGCGGTTCGTTTCCGAATGGGCAGTGTGATGGAGCCACTGGCTGCTCTCGAAGCGATCCTGTTCGTCACGGAAGCACCCGTTCCCGCCACGGAGCTGTCGGAGGTTCTCGAGGTCACCATCGAGGAGGTCGAGGACCTCATCGAAGACCTGAAGGGCCATCTCGAGGAGAGAGGTTCGGGTCTGGTCGTGCGGTCGACGTCAGGCGGTTGGCGGCTCTATTCACGACCGGAGGCGTACCCCTACCTGGAGCGTTTCGCCACCTCAGCCACTGCTCGCAAGCTGTCTCCGGCGGCGCTCGAGGTGCTGGCTGTGGTGGCCTACCGCCAACCCGTGTCGCGGACACAGCTCGCCGAGATCCGAGGGGTGGACTCCGATTCGTCGCTGCGGACCCTGGTGCAGATGGGCCTCATCGAGGAGGCGGGACGTTTGACGATTCCCGGCAACCCGACCATCTACCGGACGAGTGACCTCTTCTTGGAGAAGCTGGGTCTCGGGTCGCTGGGTGACCTGCCACCTCTCGCCGACCATGTGCCCCCTGCCGCAGTGGTCGATGCCCTTGAAGAGACATTTCGCGGGGGTGGCTGAAACGTCGTCACGGTCGGATCTCCCCAAGCTGCAAAAAGCCATCGCCCACAGCGGGATGATGTCGCGGAGAGCTGCCGAAGATCTGATCGCCCAGGGTCGGGTGGCCGTCGACGGTCGGGTGGCACTAATCGGAGAGCGCGTGGACCCCGCGTCGCAGGCCGTGACGGTGGACGGCGTGCGCATTCCTATCAGGCCCGGCCTCGTTACCTACCTGCTCTACAAACCGCAGGGGGCCATCTCAACGGCGGAGGACCCGGGCGGTAGGCCCACTGTCGTCGACCTGGTGCCGCCCGAGCCGAGCGTGTATCCGGTGGGACGGCTGGACGCCGATTCCGAAGGCCTCCTCTTGCTCACCAATGACGGTGACCTCGCCAACATCGTCATGCACCCTCGCTACGGCATACCCAAGACCTACACCGTCTTGGTCAATGGGCCCCCCGGCCCGTGGGTTGAGTGCCTGGTGGAGGGGGTGGAGCTCTCGGACGGACCGGCCGCCGCCCTGTCGGCTCGGGTACTCGACTCGACGAGAGAGAGCACGCTGTTGGAGATGGTGCTGGGCGAGGGGAGAAACCGCGAGATCCGGCGCATGTGTGACGCACTCGAGCACCCGGTACAAAGACTGGTGCGAACCGCAGTAGGGCCGATCACCGATCGGCGTCTGCGTCCCGGTGAATGGCGACGGCTCGAAGTCGGGGAGGTGGAGCGTCTCTACGCCACCGCCGACCCGGTGGTTTGAGCGAAACTGGACAGCTGGGTAGCTTTCGGCTGTGTTCACCGTTCCCACCATCGGCCGACCGGTAGCCGGCACGGTGCGGCCTCCCGGTTCGAAATCCCTCACCAACCGCGCGCTCGTGGTGGCGTCGCTGGCGCGCCCGGCGGCGAGTCGCCTCGAGGGAGCCCTCGACGCGGAGGACACCGTCGCCATGCGGAGGGCCTTGCGGCATCTCGGGGTCCTGATCGACGACAACGAGGATCCCTGGCTCGTTCTCGGCACCGGGGGAGACCTGAGACCATCAGGAGAAGTGGTGGATGTGGGAGCGTCGGGAACCACCGCTCGCTTCGTGACGGCAGTGGCGGCCCTGGCCCGAGATACCACCGTCATCGACGGCACCGCTCGGATGAGGGAACGACCGATCGGGCCGCTGATCGCTGCCTTGGAGACGATGGGTGCCACAGTGGCCTCCGCCGGTGGCTACCCACCGGTTCGGGTGGGCGGCGGCCAACTGACCGGCGGACGTGTGACCGTCGAGAGTTCCCTTTCCTCCCAGTTCGCCTCCGCGGTCATGATGATCGCCCCCCTCGCCGACGCGCCCGTCGAGATCGTGCTGGAGGGAAAGGTGGCGTCGGCCACCTACCTCGAGGGGACCGTCGACATCATGCGCGCCTTCGGTGCCGATGTCTCCGCCACCTCCTCCGGATACCTGGTCGAGGCGACCGGTTACCACAAGGCACACATACAGATCGAGGCCGACGCGTCGGCGGCGGTGTACCCGGCGGTGGCCGCCGCCATCACCGGCGGTCGCGTGGTGATCGAAGGGATCCCCGCCCATTCGACGCAACCCGACCTGGCCGTGCTGGATGTGTTGGGCGCCATGGGTTGTGACATCGAACGAGCCGCCGGGTCGATCACCATCACGGGTCCGAGCCAGCTTCGGCCGGTGGATGTCGACCTGTCCGGCTCTCCCGACGGGGCGCTGGCCGTGGCGGTTGCAGCGCTGTTCGCCTCGGGTCCCTCGCGGTTGGCAGGCCTCTCGACCTTGCGCCTCAAGGAGACCGATCGGCTCGCCGCCCTGGAAACGGAGCTGAGACGGGTGGGGGCGGAGGTGACGATCGAGGCCGACGTACTCACTGTTCGCCCCGGGCGGCTGAATGCAGCCGAGATCGAAACCTACGACGATCATCGCATGGCGATGTCGATGGCCCTGGTCGGCTTGGTGGTTGCGGGAGTGACCATCCGTCATCCGGCCACGGTCGCCAAGACGTGGCCCGGTTACTTCGACATGTTTTCGCTCCTGTGAACAAGAGCGCATACGTGGTGGCGATCGACGGTCCCGGAGGAGTCGGGAAGTCGACTGTCAGCCGGCTCGTCGCCGAGAGACTTGGGGCTGCCCATCTCGACACCGGGGCCTTCTACCGGGCCGCCACCGCAGTGGTGCTCGCCGACGGAGCAGACCCGGCCGACGACAGTGCCGTGATGCGGGCCTGGGGAAGCCGGAACATACAGCAGCGGAACGGCCGCACGTTCGTCGACGGCCGTGACGTGTCCGAGGAAATCCGCACAGCAGAGGTCACTGAGGCTGTCTCCGTCGTGGCTGCCCATCCGCCGCTTCGAGCCGAGATGGTGGAGGCACAGCGTCGCTGGGTGGGCGAACGGGGTGTCCCGGCGGTGGTGGAAGGACGCGACATCGGCAGCGTGGTGTTCCCCGACGCGCTGGTGAAGGTATATCTCGACGCCCAACCTTCGGTACGTGCTCGCCGCCGCTCGAGAGAGACGGGGGCGGCGACGGAGTCGGTGGCGAGGGCTCTGCGCGATCGTGACAAGATCGACTCCAGTCGCCTCGTGTCCCCCTTGGTGGCCGCGGTCGACGCCGTCGTGATCGACACCACCGATTTGTCGATCGATCAGGTCGTCTCCCGAGTGATGGAGCTGGTGAGCGCTCACCTGTCCAGGGGGTGAGTGGCTGTAGCTATCGGATCGCTCATCCCTACCATTGGGACCATGGTTCAACGTGTCTTGCTGGCGGAGCCTCGCGGTTTTTGTGCCGGTGTCGAAATGGCCATCAAGGCTCTCACCTGGATGGTGCGTGTATTCGAGCCACCCGTCTACTGCTTTCACGAGATCGTCCACAACGAATGGGTGGTGCGGGCCTTCGAGCGGGTCGGTGTCGTGTTCGTCGACGATATCTTCCAGGTTCCGCAGGGGGCGCCGGTGATGTTGTCCGCGCATGGCTCTGCCCCCGAGGTGGTGGCCGGCGCGGCCTCTCGAGCCGCCGTGGTCATCGACGCCGTCTGCCCGCTCGTCACCAAGGTCCATCACGAGGTGAAACGTATGGCGGAACGTGGTTTCGACATCATCTACGTAGGCCATGAAGGCCACGACGAGGCGGTGGGGACCGTGGCGGAGGCGCCGACTTCCATCACCCTGGTGGAGCCGGAGGTCGGTCTTCGCCAGTTCCACCCCACCGACCCTTCCAAGGTTGCCCTCCTTGCCCAGACCACACTCGGCATGCACGAGTGGGAGGGTGTCCTGAATGCAGCCCAAGGTCGCTTCCCCGAGTTGGAAACTGCCCGCCGCTCGGACCTGTGTTATGCAACGACCAACCGTCAGGAGGCGGTGGGTCAGCTGGCGGAGAGGTGCGACCTGATCCTGGTGGTCGGCTCGGAGAACTCATCGAACACACAGGCACTGGTGCGCTATTCCATCGAGAACGGGACTCCGGCCCACCGCATCGACGATGCCGACGGGATACAAACAGGGTGGCTGGAAGCTGTCGAAGTGGTAGGGGTGACGGCGGGAGCGTCGGCGCCCGATCATCTCGTCCAAGAGGTGATCGACCGGTTGGACCCGGCGGCCGGGTTCGAGCTGTGGCAGACCACACAAGAGGGCGAATACTTCCCCCTTCCGCCGCAGTTGCGCAGTTTCGTGGCGACGTTGAGCGCCTTGGTGGAGGCGGGAGTGACCGCCAGTGCCCCGAAGGAGAGAGGCTGGCTGGAGCGCGACAGGGAGTGGACGGCCACCGAGGCTCTCGACCTGATCTCACGCTGACGGCGCCCGCCAGTAGCGTTCCCCCCATGTCGACTACTCCTCGATCCACGCGGCTGCCCATCGTCGCCGTGGTGGGACGGCCCAACGTGGGCAAATCGACCCTCGTCAACCGGATTCTGGGTCGCCGGGCCGCGGTCGTCGAGGAGAGACCGGGGGTGACACGCGATCGGCGGCAGTTCGACGCCGACTGGGCGGGGAGAGACTTCGTCCTGGTCGACACCGGCGGATGGGAGCGCGATCCCGAAGCGGGCATCGACGAGTCGATCCGACGCCAGGCGGAAGCGGCCATGAGTGCGGCCGACGTCGTGATCCTGGTCGTGGACGTCACCACCAGCGTGGGTGATGACGACCTGGGGGTGGTGGACATGCTGCGAAGGTCCGGGCTTCCGGTGGTGGTAGCGGTCAACAAGGTCGACGACCACGCTCGGGAGGGGGACGCAACCGAACTGTGGAACCTCGGTCTGGGAGAGCCCATGGCCGTGTCCGCCTTCCACGGTCGGGGAGTCGGCGATCTCCTGGATCGGGTGTTGTCGTTGCTGCCCGCGGCTGCGGCCGCTCCCGATGTCGCTGGTCCCCCCCGGGTCGCCATCGTCGGGCGGCCCAACGTTGGAAAGTCGACACTGCTGAACAGGTTGGTCGGCGAGGAGAGGGTGATCGTGTCCGATCGGCCCGGCACGACGCGCGATCCAATCGATGTCGAGGTCGAACTCGACGGTCGACGGTATGTACTGGTCGACACGGCCGGTATCCGTCGCAAGCCCCAGATCACCGAGGATGCCGATTTCTACGCGGTGGTCAGGGCACGAGAGGCGTTGGATCAGGCCGATGTCGCTCTCTTGCTCATCGATGGTGCCGAAGGAGTGACCCGCCAGGACCAGCGCATCGCCGACGAGATCCTCGAGGCCGGCGCGGGTCTGGTAGTACTCGTCAACAAATGGGACGCGGTGGATCCCGACGATCGGCGGTTGCTCGAGCGCGACATCGGATCCCGACTGTCGTTCCTCGGGTGGGCTCCCATGTTGCGGGTGTCAGCCATTCGGGGAACGCGCCTCAAGTCACTGGGATCTGCGATCGAAGTCGCTCTGGAAGGCCGCCGCCAACGGATCCCCACCGGGACGCTCAATCGTCTGGTGCGAGGGTGGACGGCCGCACATCCTCCCCCGGTCAAAAAGGGACGGCGTCCGAAGGTCCACTACGCCGTCCAGGCCGGCGTGGCCCCGCCTACGGTGGTGTTGTTCGTCTCGGGCGGGGAGCTGGGTGACGATTATCTCCGGTTCATCGAGAACAGGATGAGAGAAGAGATCGATTTCACGGGCACACCGATCAAGGTGGTCACACGTCCGCGGAGCCGGCGTGAACCCTGAGCACGGTGGACTCCACCCCGATCCCGACGACCACCCCCCACCCAGCCCGATCAGCTTCCGGATCCTCGTCGGGTTGGCAGTGCTGTACCTGGGATGGCGCCTCGTGGAAGGCATCATCTGGCTGGTGAACCGCTTCGCTTGATTCGACAAGCCGTGATCAGGTCGCGTTCACAGTGTTCTGCCCTGGTCGTCGATCCAGTCTTCCTCGTCGACGCCCAGCCCTTCGGCGATGCGGTTGATGTAGTTGAAGTAGGCACACACCTGTGTGGCGTCGGTGATAGCCCGGTCGTCCCAGCCGGCGGATCGAAGCGCTTCGATGTGTAGTTTCGTCACCGAGGAAGGAGAGCGGGTCAGGAGTTCGGCATACTCCAACAGGGCGCTGGTGGCTTCGTCGAGCCCCGCGCTTCGCCAATCGCGCCCGAAGGCGTCGACCATCGTGTCGTCTGCGACCTCGGCCCGGAGGTCGTGGAGATGGGCACCTATTCAATAGTGGCACTCGTTCACCTGGGACGTCACCACAGCGATCATCTCGCGCTGAGCGCGCGAGATCGGTGAGTCACAGAACATCGCTGCCCCGTAGAGGCGCATCGACTCACGCAGCGTCTCGGGGTTGTGGCATTGCACTGACACGATATTCCAGAGTCGTCCCGCAGACGTAGCCCTCTGCTCGTAGATTCTTTCCAGGAGTCCGTCGGCGTCATCTCGGCCGACGACATCGATGTGAGCCATGCGCCTGCCACGCTACACGAACCATGTTCGGCCACCACGCGGGGATCGGGGCAACCCGGGGTTGCCGGTTTCATAGATCCCCAATCGTGAGCTTCGTGGTGTATCGGGCCTGATGGCTCACTTGGGGCGGGTTGAGATTGGGAGGGCGTCGCTGGTGTCAGCGAGGTCGCGAGATCATCTGGTCGACGGGGGCGAAGTCATCCCGAAGGTAGGCGGCACCGTCTATGAACCGATGGAGTTCATCGTGAACGGCCACGACTTCGGAGCCACCGCGTCCGGCGACAGAGGCACCGATGCCTTTGACGTCGATGCGGGCGTGCGAGCCGACGAGCACGAAGTTCCCACCCCCCTCGCCTCCCAGATAGTGAGGTGGGGCCAGGACGGCCGTGTGGTCGAAGACGGCGTCGATCGTGGCGGTGGCCGCCCGAGCGAATCGCAAGTCTCCGTAATCGATCAGATTGAGGAGATAGATCCCCTCCGGTCCCAGGCGGCGGGCGACTTCGGTGACGAATTCCAGGGTTGTCAGATGCCACGGCACCGACAATCCGCTGAAGGCGTCGCCCATGATGAGGTCGGCCCACTCGAGCGGAACGTTCTGTAGCGAGCGGCGGGCGTCGTCGACGATCACCGTCGCCTCGGGGTCAAGCCCGAGGCGGGAGTGCCCGATGTCGACCAGCAACCGGTCTATCTCCAGCACCACATGCTCTGTGCCGGGTCTGACGGCGTCCAGGTAGGCGCTGAAGGTGAACCCGCCTCCTCCGATGGACACGGCCCGCAGGGGCTCACCAGGCGCCGTGTGCTCGATCACGTCGCCCATGACCTGGGCGTACCTGAACTCGAGATGGGTCGGGTCGACGAGATCGACGTAGCTGTTGCGCACACCGTCGAGCCACAAGATCCGCCCGCTCGATCGGTCTGGGTCGATCTCGATGTCGGCGCAGTGATAGGTGGTCTCGTATTCGCACGGCCCGCCAAGCAAAACCAGTGCCGCAGCCAGTGCCACACTCCCCCCGCCGGCCCGGAGACGACCCCTCCCATGATGGCTCCAGAAGCCCAAACCCGCGACTATCAGAGCGGCCCCGACGGCGATAATGATCGGGCGCGTGGGGAAAGCTGCGATGAGGACAAAACCGGTGGTGAAAGTCCCGAAGATGGCCCCGGCGGTGCCGATGGCCGAGTACGACCCGACCACCGAGCCGGTCTCGTCCAGGCTGGCCAGTCGCAGCTTCACCACCACCGGGGGAACGGCCGACAGCACGGCGGCGGGAGCGAAGAAACCAAGCGTGGTGATGACCACGATGGCCAGCGGCCCGGCCGACGTTGAGGCCGGGCCGACCACATCGACGATCAAGGGGGATGCCAGCGCGGTGAGGCCCCCGGCTACCAGGAGGGGCCCCACCAGCCGGGAAGGATCGCCCCGGTCTGCTGCTGCTCCCCCGGCCCATGCACCCACGGCGATGCCGGCCAGGATCACCCCGATGACGCCGGTGAAGACTTCGAGACTAACCCCGAGGTAAGGAGCCAGGAGCCGCTGAGCGAGGATCTCCAGTACCAGCACCGCCGCCGAGGTGGAGAAGACGAGAAGTCGAGCGGTCAGCTGTGACATGGGGGCCACAGTATGGCGAGGGTGATTTGTTTCGCGACTCCGTGCCTAGTCGACACCCTTCCCCACCGGGATCAGATAGAGCGGTTCCCACGTATTGGGCAATTCCAGTTGTTTCTGCACCTCACTGTCGTTGAAAGAGCCGATGGGAACGGCTGCCAGGTCCAGCTGTACCGCCTGGAGGAGGACGTTCTGGGCGGCATGACCGGCTTCGAGATGTACGTATCGCTGGGCCCGGTCGCCATATCTGCGTTCGGTGCGGGCGTACTCGGCGGCAATGACGAAGACTACCGGTGCCGAGGCGACGGCTTCCTGGCCGAAGGCGGCAGCCGCCAGATCGGCGCGGATGTCGCCGGAACGGGATCGGGCGAGAAGGTGATCCCCGGGCAGGTAATGAAAGACGCCGGTTTCCTCCACCACGAAAACTTCGAGCGGATAAGTGCCTCCCGCCGAGGGGGCGGTGCGACCCCCCGATTCTGCCGTAACGCCCTGTGCCGCCCAGAGCAACTGGCCGATCTGCTCGTCGGTGAGTCGGTCCTCTGTATACGAGCGGATGGACCGTCGTCCCGCCAGCGCCTTCCCCAGTCCGTCGCCTGTTTCCGCCGGTGGGAGCTGTCTGAACTCAGAGGCGTTCTCGAGTCCTGTGGTCGTCCGGTCGGAGCAGGCACCCACGGCGAGGAACGCCACCAGAACACTGATGAAGGCATGGCCTACAACTCCAGGCATCTCGTGTCGTATGTTGCAGAGCTCCATAGGCCAACACCAGGGCCGGAGGTCCATACCGAGACGGTTCGCCCATCGAGCTCGACACTCGCCCCCACTGATCACGCGTCACCCCGGCCAGTTTCCGAGGCGATAGGTGCCGCGGCCGACACCGTCTCCAGTCTGGAAGCGACGAAACCCGCTCGGCGTTGAGCGGGTTTCTCACTGTCGGGCCGGGGAGATTCGAACTCCCGACCTCTTGACCCCCAGTCCACGAACGGCCGTCCCGACGAGTCACAGCCCGTCACACGTCGTACTCGGAATGTGGTCTCTACCTGGGGCTTTCAACTCAACCTGTCCCAGCCCGTCCAAGGTGGTCACGGCCAGTATCCGTCGTGATAGTGGAACGTTAGAGGAACGCTGACCGGGCACTGCCCGTGCCGGGCACTAGGACAAACGTCGCTCAAGGTCGGAGGGTTTCATTGCGGTGAAACCCTCCGAGCGGCCTTAGACGGCAATCCGGGCCAGCTCGAGGATCTCGGCCCGCTCATTGGCGCGGTGGTCACGGCAGTAGATCGCGTCAAAGTCGAGGCGAACGTCGATGGCCTTCCCGCAAGTCGGGCAGCGAGCCGTCGTCGCCATGGCGTGAGGCAGAGACATTCGGCGGTCTCGCGCCCATTCGGCGACGGCATGATGCCTGCGCCTGGCGGCAAGCTCGCCCACAGCCATGACCACCATCGCCGCCAGGTCGAGCGGCGACTCCTCCCACAACCAGAACCGCACTTCTAGGTGAGTGAGCCCGCCGTCGACACCGGACAGCAACCGCCCGGCCGGATACTCGCGAGCCCAGGCGACCACGTCCTCAGAGGTCCGACAGTCCGCCAAACCGGCGGCGATTAGCTGAGCCTCCTCGGGACCGACCCAACGTGACACGCCTTCCTCGAAGGTCGGGGATTTGGTCATCGGTCGGGGCATCACGACCACCGGGCCCTGGCCGCCTTGCGCGCCCTTTCGGAGGCCGAGAGGTTGTCCCACTCCGAGACCTCGGCCTGCGCCTCGGGAAGCCTTATCCGGCTTAAGAGTTGGGCGAGGAGAGACCGCTGCAGACGCAGCTCGACGACAGCCGGGTGAGTGATCGGAGTTCCGGCCGCGTTCGTCGTGGTCAGCGGCGCAACGGCCACTTCGGCCTCGAGGCGGGCCACGAGATCGGCGGTCCGAGCGGCCTCTTCGAGCACTTTTAACTCGTCTTCGCGCCACAAATAGCCCCGTTGCAGGCGCCTCCACAACGCCTTTCCGGCCCGCCCCAACCCCAGAGGAGCCCTAAGTGGCTTGGTATCGGCCACTCAGGGCTCCCGAATCCGTGGCTGGATGCCACCAGGCAGAGCCAGGAATGGTATCCCACTGACCCGGGCCGACCCGGGGGGTGGGGGTCTCCCCCAGGTCGGTGGGGGTGGCATGGTCACTGCCGGGCCGCCTCCATCTCGCGGGTCCGTATCTCGAGGTCGAGGCGGTCACGCCGGTTGTCCTCGTGACCCTTGTGCTTTTGCTCCTGCGTTTGCCGTGACCGTGTGCGACTGGCGGCGGCGGTTGCGGTGGCCTCGGCCTCGCTGGGGGTGGCGAGGTGGAGCCGGAAGCCGGCCTCGATGAGGGCCAGCCATTTGCGGCCCAGGTGGGCGGCCCGGTCTAGGTCGTCTTGGGTGAGGTCCTTGCCCGTGATCCACCAGGTTGGCGATTCCTCCCGCGGACCGAACCGATACGTTTCGGCGAGCGAGGAACGTACTCGGGCGATGGCGGTGAGCTCGGCGGTGGCGGTGGCCCGACGGGTGTGGGTGTCGGTGAGGGTGGGGTCGGCGAGGGTGTGGCGGGCTCGGGTGGGGAGGGCGACCCCGGTGGTGGCTGCCAGGTCGTCGGCGGCGGTGGCGAAGCGGGGCTGTAGTTCAGAGATGATGGCGTCGCCGTGGTCTCGGACCGCTCGGGCGGTGGCCTTGGACAAGGCGGCGACAACCTGGCGGTGGATTGCCTCAGCGGCTTCCTTTGCCGTCTGGGCGCGAGCCGTATCGAGGAATCGGTCAGCGGCGTCGTCGGGCTCGAGGGTCCCGTCGATGATGGCGGCGGCGAGGTCCTCAGCGGGCGAGACGGCGCTGGCCGCGGAGATGGCGGCTGAGATCTTGGCGAGCCGGTCAAGGCCGGGCACCTCGATGTCGAGGTCGTCGAAAGTGGCGAGGGCACGGGCGGGGTCGATCGGGTGGAACATGAGTGGCCTTTCAGAATCGGTTGCGGGGGATGCCAAGTTTTTCGTGGATGGCTCGTTCGAGTGGGTCGCCGTTGAGCGCTAGCGCCGGCGGTTCGGATCCTGATCGGAGCGGGGGTGATGGTGCCTGTGTTTCCTCGTCGTACCTTTCGGGGCCTGGCCTCGGTGGGACCTTGGCGGCGAGGAGGGCAGCGAGCCCGTCGCTCGCTGGGGCGAAGGTGGCGGCGAGTTCGTCGGCCTCCTCAACGGTTTCCGCTAGGTGCCTGAGGCTGGCGGCTTCGGGGAGACCGAGGCCGTGCCGGTGGGCGATCTCAGCGGCCTCTATTGCAGTGATTCCCATACGGTCCTCTTCTCGACGAAGGTGTCCAAGTCTGTGCGTCGGATCATCACCCTTCGCCCCACCCGTACCTCGGGGAGGCTCCCGTTTCGGCGGAGGCGGTCGAGGTGGGAGGTCGAAACCCCCAGCACCTCGGCCGCTATCCGTCGGCTTAGGAGCATGGCGATGCCACTTGCACCATCTTGGGGGACTTCGTTGGTCTCGGCTCTGGTCTGAGGAGCCGTGACGACTGAGGCCGACTCCTGATGACGAAGAGCCCGGATCAGTTGTGCCAGTTCGGTGGTGGGTGGGTGGCCTCGGGCGAGTCGGTCTGAGGCACCGTGGAGCAGCGTCTCCACCATCTCGGCTCGGAGGCGGTCGCTCACGTCGAGGAGGATCACAACGGCCGCCAGATGGACTCTTCGCCTTGGGCGGCGACCAGGGCATCCCAGAACGCTTGGCGATGCTCCTCACGTGAGGGGATGGTGGCGTGGCGTCTGCGCCGGCCGTTGCCGTTGGGACCACCATTTGCGCAGAAGTGGTAGAGCTCGATGACATGCGGCGGGACGTTGTGCCACTCTCGGCCACATGCTGGGCAATGGCGGGAGGTCATATCAGGGGACACGGTTGGGACACAGTTCTCTTTTTTCAGCTTCGATGGCGGCACCGATGCGGGGCACCGTGTCCCGTGTCCCTCCTTAGAGAGGGGGAGGGACACGGTTGAACACGGCTATGTCCCATGACCGTGTCCCTGCTTGGGACACGGTTGGGACACGGGGGACACGGTTGCTGTTTCGTGCTTGGTTGCTGCGTTTCCGGTTGGTTGGTTGGGACACGGTTGGGACACGGTTTCGGCGGGTGGCTGGTAATTCGGTTTTTTCCGACACGGTGTCGTGTCCCTGGTCGGGACACGCTATTTCCCATCATCTTCCAGCCCTTCGCTCTTCTCGATGAAGGTCTCGTAACCCTTGTCGGTGAGGTAGTGGGCGTGGGCTGAGCCTTGCTTCTCCATGCGGACATACCCGTCTGTGATCATGGCGGCGATGGCCGAGTCGATGAGTTCGCCCTTGCCGCCGGCGTCTCGGATGGATCGTTTCGATGATCCGGGCGCGCCGTCGAGGTATTGGGCGATGCGTTGGCGGACTCCGTAGTCGTTGGCGACGGCGTCGGTGGTCACTTGGTAGGTGACGCCGCCGTCGGGCCACGCGGTGAGTTTGACGGTGGCGGCCAGGTCGCCGGGTGAGTGACCGCGGACGTAGCCGGGCCGATCTTTGGCGACTCGCACCGAGACGATTCCCTCGACGGGGTCTCCGAGGTAGGCGCGGTGCACCTTGCGTATCGCGGTGACGTCGTAGGAGGCGCCGTCGGTGCCGGCCTTCTTGTGCTGCGATCCGATCGCCCACCCTTTGCGCCCTTCGGTGGATTTGGTCTGGTGGTCGATCACCGCGACGGCTGGGCCGGTAGCGGCGATCAGTTTGGGGATCCTGCGAATCCACTCGGCGGTGTCGGGTGTCGAGTTGGGGTCGAGATCTTCGATATTCATCGACTCGGACACTCCGTCGACCACGACCAGGGCCGGCTTGGTGGCGTCGAGAGCCTCGAACAGCTCGGCGCGCTGGTCGTCGCCTAGCGTTTCGTCGGGGCGCATGTAGACGAAGCGATTGGGGTCGGTGATGACCTCCTCGGGGACACCCAACGCCTGCAGGCGGGATTTGATGGAAGCCGGATGGTCCTCGAAATCGACATACGCGCAGTTGCCGCCGTCCAAAAGAATCTGCGCCACGGCGATGAGGAGGACCCACGTCTTGTGCGATTCGGACTCACCCTGGAACCAGTGGACCCGCCCGGGGTAGATGAGCCCGACGTCGTCCACCCGCATGAAGATGGTGGCTTCCTCGACGGTCATCCCGACGAGGGACATGTCGATTGGTGTCCAGGTGGTCTCCGGTGGGGCGGTGCGAGCCTCGTCGTCGAGGGGTGGCACCGTCATGCCCGCCTCCTTAGGTCTCGGCTGTCTCTGAGCGCCTTGGCGGCTGCAGAGAGATCGCCGTCATGTTCGAGGACAGCCCAAGCCCGAAACCGCGTGTAGCCGACCGGGCGGTCCGGTTCGGTGACCTCAAAAGCAGTGTTCGTGGAGTAGACGAAGAGACAGTCGTGGCGGACGGTGGCCGAGATCGGTGCGGTGGCGGTGGGGTGCCGCCACTTCTCGCCGGCATGGTCGACCGCGACCCATCCGAAAGGCTCGAGAACCTCGCGCCAAGTGGTCGAAGCTGTGAAAGCGTCCGCTGGCGAATCTCCGTCTATGGCCCACTGTCTCGGCTTCGGCCGCTTTGGCGGCGGCGGTGGAGCGAGCAAGAGCTGGAGCCGGAGCGGAGCCTCGCCTATGGGGATGCGCGGGTCGACCCAGGTGTACGGTCGGGCGCTATCGGGATGAATCGAGGGCGGCAGCACGACGTAGCCGGAATGCGTCTTCACGTCGACGCCGCGTGGGAGACGCCTTGTGTAGATGTTGCCGCCAGGATGCCGCCAGTAGTAATGGCGGCCACCATCACCACGACCCGACAGGGCGGTGAGCGTGTCCGGGAGCTCCCCTACTGCATCAATGAGATCTCTGCCGACCGCGGGGTTGGTTCGTGGATCTGTGTCAAGAACGAAACACCCCGCGGGGACCCGGCCGCCGATGTTGGCGTTTGGGTATCGCTTCCACCATGTGGCGATGACATCGAGATCGGTGGTGGCGTCGAGGACACCGTTACCGCCGTTCCGCTTCGGGATAGCGGGCACTTTCCCGCGGAGCGGGAAAATCTCCCATCCTTTTCGGGCGTAGTCGAGAGCGTGGTCGATCATTTCAACCTCTGCCAAACCTGATTGAGCGCCTGGCTTGCTCGGCCGTTTCCGCCGGCGTCGGGATGCCACACTCTCTGAAGCGCCTTCCACGTCGCAGCGCGTATCTCGGCCGGGATTCGCGAGAACACGATCTCCAGCGCATCCTCAAGCGGACCGTCGACGACCCCGTTGAGTCGGTCGACCAGACGTTGAACGTCCTCCGCGAATCGGAAAGGCACCCGCCAGCATTTCAGGCCAGGGTCCCACCTCGCCGCGGGCATGGCCTTGGCGTGGTCCTTGTCCTCAAACGCCACCCACAGACCAATATCACCGTCGCCGAGGTTCCTGAACGTGGCAGGACGCCGATTAGAGTGCGTCATGTCGTCGTCCTGTGAGCAGCTTGAGGGCGACTGGTGGCACCGTGCCCGCCCGCGGTGCGAACGGTGGAGGGGCCCGCTTCGGCGGGCTCCTCGTCTTGTAGACCAAGCACGGCCAGGAGCGGGGCGCGTGGGGTGATCGTGGTGGTGGTCATCACGCCACCTCCCCGGAGATCAACTTCCGGATATCACCGAGGATGGTCTTCTCGGACTCCTCTGCGGCGAGAGTGGAGTTCCACATCTCGGGGTCGTCGACAAGATCGAGAAGTGCCTGTTTCAACCGTTCCCGCAGGATCGGTGCAGGCAACGCCTCAACTTCAACGGCTTGTGGGACCAGTCCCTCTAATCGGCAATGGGCCAGGAATTTGGCGTAGTTGACGTCGTTCTTGTTGAGATCGTGGCTGACGAGATCGCCTTGGCGCACGTCATCGGGGGTGATCGCCACCCGGACGAACTCGATGTCGACCAGGTCCTTCGAGTAGCGGCGTAGACGTTCCTCCAGGGACCGAGCAATCGCCAACCCCGATGGGTCCCAATCACCTACGTAGAGGATGGTGACGGGCTTCCCGATGGTCTTGTACGCCACCGCCGCGTTGTAGGCGAAGGTCTTGGGAGCTTGGCCTTTGCATGGGAAGAGACCGATCCCGTAAGGGCGTGTGATCGGGTCGAGGACGCCAGCGATGGAATCGGACTCGCACCACACTTCTACTCGCCGGGGTTGAGACGCCCACAGGTTTCGCCGGTACGACTCCTGCCAGCGAGCGAACGCGTCCTCGATGTCCTCGTACATGGTGTCGATGCGGACGGACCGAGACGAGTCGGTGATCCAACCCCAGGGCAGAACTTCGTCTTCGCGGAGCTTCCCTAGCTCCCGGCAGACCATCTTGTAGTTGCGTCGCTTCGTCGCGCCAGTGTCCTTGGCCCACAGCACGGCGATACCGGAGTAATAGACGTGGCGGACGTTGCACGGCTGATTGCGTTCCACCAGCTCGTAGATGGCATCCCGGAAGTGGGCCATCTCGGCCTTGGTCCGTCGAGCAGACGGCGGATTCTGAGACGTAGAACTAGCGGGCATCTACGGACTCCTCCTCCGATTCGATCCCCAGCACGTCGAAAAGACGAGCACGCGAGAGGAGCAGGCGACGGCCGACCTTGATCACCGGGACGCCGGCCAGGTCGCCGGACTGGGCCTCGGCGTAGGCGGTGTTGCGGCTGACACCGAGCAGGAGGGCGGCTTCGGGGATTGTGATGGTGGCGGACGTCATTGCTCACTGACCCCCTTCGGTCACGAGGCGCCGTAGGTCCGCTAGGGCTTGGGCGTAGGCGCTGCGAACCCGGCCGGAGGGGTTGCGGTCTCCCGTTTCCCACTTGGCGACGGCTTGGCGGGTGACGCCTACGACGTCGGCTACGTCTTGGAGAGTGAGTCCGGCTGCCACGCGCAGAGCTCGCCGCGCTGCGGGGGGCGGAAGGCGCTTCGCATTGGCGATAGTCTCGACATCCATCTGGTGACATCTTGGCGACAATCTGCTACCTTGGCAACGTCACAAATAACGAATTGAGGAGACAGGTGGCGCAGCAAAATAACCCCGAGGGCGGATGGTCCCTGAAGGTCAACTTCAAGATGGCGTTTCCGGACCCATTCATCATCCATCGGGGCATGGTCTATCCAAGGGTCCTGTCGGCGATGTGGCGGCGAGAAGATGGGCTCCAGCTCGACATCGACATCGAGGTGGAGGCTGAGGCTGGGGCGAGAGTTCGGCGCTTCACAGTCACAGGTGCCGACATGATTGACTCGGCGGACTTTCGGCAGCCGGTTCAGTCGATGGCGAAGCGAGCGGTCGCAGCGATGGCGGCGGAGCCCGATGGGCTTGGCAATGCGACGTTCCCACCGTCTCAGCCGGCGTCGGTGGTGGTTGGCCGGGTGACGAGCCGTACTAATGACGCTCGGCTAACGCGGGTTGCCGACCTTTATGGGCAGGCTCTCAGCGACGGGGAGCCAGTGACCTCGTTGATCGAAAAGGAGGAACACGTGAGCCAGTCAACGGCGTATGGACTGATATCGCGGGCGCGTAAGGCGGGATTCCTCCCGCCATCGAGACCAGGAAGGAAGGCGACAAGCGAATGAGCGACAAGCGTCGACCCAGAGGAACCGGATCGGTTCGGGAGTGGAACGGTCGTGTGCAAGCCCGTTACACGTTCTTTGATGCACAGGGGCATCGACGCGAACGATCGAAGCTCTTCGACACCAGGACAGAGGCCCGTGGTTGGCTCACAGATCGCCTTGCGGAGGTCGCAGGCGGTTCTGTGGCCGATGCCAGGTCGATCACCCTAGGCGAGTACCTGGGTCACTGGCTGGGCAGCCTGGGAATGGCACAACTCGAAGCGGCGACATTGTCGTGGTACCGCTCCGCGGTGGAGCGTCACATCGTCCCTCAGATCGGCCACGTCCGCCTTGACAGGATCACGCCGGTGATGGTGGAGGCGTTCCTATCGGAGCGGGCCTCGAGCGGCCGGCTGCGGCGACCAGGCGACGACGAGACAACCCCGAAGGGGCTCGGGCCGTCCAGTGTCCGACGTCTCACCGTGACCTTGCATAAGGCACTTGACGCGGCCGTGCGCAAGGGAATGCTGGCCCGGAACCCGGTCGACTCCGCTGACAAACCCAAGATGCCCGCCTCAGACGTGACTCTCGACGTGTGGGCACCCGACGAGATAGCAGCGTTCCTTCAGGCGACAAGACAGCATCGCTTGGCGGCCGTCTGGCGTACAGCGGCCATGACCGGGCTGAGACGGTCGGAGGTGTGCGGACTCCAATGGGGCGACCTCGACCTAGAGACCGGACGCCTATCGGTCCGGCGTGCGATCGTCTCAGTGGATGGTCGGCCTCATGTGAAGCCACCGAAGACAGCGAAGTCTCGACGTACGGTCGAGCTTGACGCCGGGACCGTGGCGATACTGCGGGAGTGGCGGAAGTCACAGCTCGAGGAACGGCTGCGAGCTGGGGAGGTGTGGGAAGCGGGGGAGTGGGTCGTGGCCGACGAGCTAGGCCGGTTCCTCCGTCCCGATCATGTGGGACGCCTGTTCTCCCGTCTGGTCGCCTCAGCGGGGCTCAGGCCGATCACGTTCCGCAAGTTGCGCCACAGTCATGCCACGGCGCTCCTGGTGGCCGGCGAGGCTCCCAAGGTCGTGCAGGAAAGGCTCGGGCACGCTTCGATCACGATGACGATGGACATCTACTCGGCAGTCCTGCCCAATATGCAACGAGACGCAGTCGAACGGTTGGCGTCGATGATGGAGGCCCAGTAGTGAAGCGCAGAGACGACTTAGATCCAGAGCTCGAAGAACTAGCCCGGACGCTTGAACGGTTCGACGGTGTGACGGTCCAGGGTGGTCGCCTCGACAATGCCGAATGGTCGGTCATGTTCGCTGCGGCGGTCGAGGATGGTCGCCCCACCGTGGCAGCGTGGCACGGCGTTGAGTTCGTGGCCTGGGCCGTTCGGGATTTTCGGCTTGCTGGTGAGGGTGACGTGAGCCTGGTGGTCTCGGCCATCCCGCCCATGTTGAACGAGCCGGGCTATGGGGTGACGTTCTTTCTGTCCGCTCGGCGCTCGTCGAGCCACGAGCGAGTGAATGCGGAGGCGTTTGCCCTGGGGCTCAGCGCTCATGCGGCTGAAAGGGGCTTGATAGTGGAATCTTAGAGGAACGGCCCTGGCGGCCACGACCAGGCTCCGATGCAGAAACCCCGCTACGGCGGGGTTTCTGCCGGTCGGGCCGGCGGGATTCGAACCCACGACCTCTTGACCCCCAGTCAAGCGCGCTACCAAGCTGCGCCACGGCCCGTGTCGGGGGTATCGTAGCGGTTCGCCCGGCGGCTGTGTTGACGGCGGCCCGGGCGGTACCCCGCCCACGGAGGCTCATGCGCCGGACCATCGCTGTCATCTGTCTCCTGACAATGGTCGGCTGTGCCAACGGGGAGGCAGTCGAGCCGGCACCGACCTCGGGTACGACCGAGGTTGTGACGACAGAGCCACCCACCACCACGTCGATCACCCCGCAACCCACAACCACGACCACAGCGCCTTCGACCGGATCCCCTACCACCGGAGACGACTCTGGCATCACCTCGTGTGTGGTGGGGGAGTGGGAACTCGACACCGGAGAGTTCGAAGCCCAGGTGGAGACGTTCTACGACGATGCCGGTATGTCCTCGGACGTGTCGATCACTGGGGGGCGTGTCCTTCTGCATCTCGAAGCGGGCGGGTTGTTCGTCGGTGGTTATGACGAGTTGATGGTCGACGTGAGCCTCGGCGATGCCCTTCCGGATCTCACCGTCACCTTCGGTGGGGTGGTTTCGGGCGAGTACTCGGTAGACGGGGATTCTCTCGTCCTCGTCCCCGACGATCAATCCACCTTTGCGGCCACCGTCGAGGTTGGGGGTGTGTCGGTGTCACCGGCCGGTGAGCTCGGATTGGGCGACGTCGACCTCTTCACCGAGAGCGTGTCGGACGTAGTCTGCGAGAACGGTCTTCTCAGGATCGAACCCGCCGCCGGACTGGGCCCTGCTTCGGTGTGGAGGCGGCGGTGACCATGGGAGGGGGCGGATAGAGACGGGCTGCCGGAAATCGGAGCTGTCCAAGGCAGTGCCCCATGGGTTGGGCCGGCGATGTATCTCTGGAGGCCCTCTCATTCCCCGGGGTCGAGTGCCGGCGCCGGAGGTAGGCTTGGGAGGTGGGCGAACGAATCCTCACGATCCCGAACCTTGTCTCGGCAGCTCGTTTGGCGGCGATCCCCTATTTCTGGTGGGTTCTGTTGAGCGAGCAAAGGGTGGGCCTGGCGGCCGCACTCATCTTTGTGATCGGCTCGACCGACTGGGTGGATGGGTACCTGGCGCGCCGACTCGACCAGGTCACCGAGTTGGGCAAGATCCTTGACCCGGTGGCCGACCGGCTGATGATCGCCTCGGCGTTGGTGGGTGGCCTCCTGGCCGGGGTCATCCCCGCCGTCTTCGGCTGGCTCCTCATCGTGCGTGAGGTCGTCGTGGTCGTCGGGGGGCTGGTCCTGGCAGGACGGGGGATGGGCAAACTCGTGGTCCGTCCCCTCGGCAAGGTGGCGACGTTCCTCCTGTACGGTGCCATACCGTCTTTCTACCTCGTGGCGGCCGACATCGCACCGTGGCTGTTCGCCCCACCGGCCTGGATCGGTGGCTTCGTCGGTGTCGTCCTCTATTGGTGGGTGGGCGTCGAGTACGCGCTTGACATGAGGTCTTCCATGGTGTCGGTACAGTCTTCGGCCACGAACCAGGAGGTGTGAGTGAACGTCCCGGACCAGTTGCGTTACACAGAAGAGCACGAGTGGATTGAAGTCGCCGAGGGCGACGCGTTACGTATCGGCATCACCGATTACGCCCAGGATCAGCTCGGTGACGTGGTGTTCGTGGAACTGCCCGTGTCGGGAGCCGAAGTGGGGGCGGGGGAGATGTTCGCCGAGGTCGAGTCGACCAAGTCGGTGGCAGAGGTGTACGCCCCGGTGGCCGGCGTGGTCGAAGCCGTGAACGACGCCCTGGCCGACAACCCCGACCTGGTGAACACGGACCCTTATGGTGACGGATGGTTCGTGGTCCTGCGTCCCTCCGATCCCTTGGACCCCGCCGCCTTCTTGGACGCGGCGGGGTATCGGAGCCTCATCGAGTGAACCGCTCGGGCTCGGAAGGATGAGCGCCTCTACAATCGTCTCATGAGATGTCCCAGCTGCGAGGCCGAAATCACCGCAGATGCGAACTTCTGCCCTAGCTGTGGGGCCGAGATCGAGGCCGACCCGACCGTGGTGTACCTCCCCCTCGACGATCGCCGACAGCATCCGCTGACACCCGCCGAAGCAGCCAGTGTCGAGGGTATTCGCGGCTTCGCTCTGGTCGTGGAGCGGGGCCCGCGCAGCGGAATGACCTTCGTTCTCAACCCGGGCATGACCACGGTCGGCCGACACCCCGAATCGGACATTTTCTTGGACGACGTGACGGTGTCACGCCACCACTGCCGGTTTGTGATCGACGATGGCAACCTGTCGGTCGAAGACTCGGGTTCGACCAACGGTACCTATGTCAACGACGCCCGTGTCGACAGCTCGAATCTGTCGGCGGGCGACGAGGTGCTGGTGGGAAGGTTCCGTTTCCTCGTCGTTCACGGCGATGTCTGAAGACGCTCTCAGCATCGGGGAGGTGATCAACCTGCTTCGTGACGAATTCCCCGACGTGTCCGTGTCGAAGCTCCGTTTTCTGGAGTCACAGGGTCTCGTCAACCCGGCCCGGGCGGCGAGCGGATATCGACAGTTCGACGCAGAGGATCTCAAGCGCATCCGTTACATCCTCGGTCAGCAACGTGACCACTTCCTTCCCCTCAAGGTCATCAAGTCGAAGCTAACGCTGTGGGAGCGTGGCGAGGACTACGGCCCGGATGCCACCGAACCTTCCGAGGATGCTTTCGACAGCGAGGGGGAGCCATTGACTCGCGCCGATATCGTGCGGCGGAGCGGCCTGAGCGAAGGGGCCCTCGACTCTCTCATCGAGCATGGCCTGCTGCTCCCGGCGGGGGAGTCGGGGGTCTACCCTCCGGAGGCGCTGGCCATGGCCATCGAATGTCGGCGCCTTCTCGATTCGGGCTTCGAGGCGCGTCATCTCCGCACGGTGCGGCTGGGAGCCGAGAGAGAAGCCGAGTTGCTGCGTCAACTCACAGCTCCGCTGCTGGCCTCCGAGTCGTCGGAGTTGAAGAGTCGCGCCCGAGACGTGTTGGCGGGTTGCACCGATTCGATACAGGCGCTGCACCGCGCCATCCTGACTTCAGAAGTGCGCTCTCTCCTCCACGAATGAAACTCTCACGTCTTCTCGCCGTCTTGTCGGCGGCGGCGCTCATGGCGCTGTCTCCGGTGGCGCCCGCCCTAGGTGCTCCCCTGGTGATACCCGTTCCTCCCCGGGAGGGAATGCCGCTGCCCGACCCGCCGCACGTCTCCGCCCGTAGTTGGATCGTGTACGACGCCGGCGCCGGGATCGTCCTCGGATCGCACCAACCCGACACGCAGTGGGCGATGGCGTCGACGACAAAGATGATGACGGCACTGCTCGCCCTCAAGTATGGCGACCCGAACTCGATCGTCACAGTGAGTGAGAGGGCTGCGGGGATCGGTGAGGCGCAGGTCGGTTTGGAACCGGGGGAGCGGTTCCCACTCGCACTCCTCGTGGAGGCGTTGACCATACGCTCCGGCAACGACGCCGCCACGGCGGTAGCCGAGCACCTCTCGGGGTCGGTCGAGGCCTTCGTAGAGCTGATGAACGAAGAGGCGATCGCTTTGGGGATGACGAACACCCGTTTCGCCAACCCGCACGGTCTCGACGGACCCGACCATCACTCCAGCGCCCGTGACCTACTCATCCTGGCTCTCGCCGTGATGGATTATCCGGAGTATCGGAACATGGTCACCACCCACGAGTTGCCCTTCCCCGACGCTCCCGACGGGACCGAGCGTGTGATCCGGGCGACAAATCGACTGGTCGAGGAGTATCCGGGGGCTATGGGGATCAAGACCGGCTTCACCAACCAGGCGCTGTTGGTGCTGGCGGCAGCCGCCGAGAGAGAGGGACGAACGTTGTTCACCGTCGTGATGGGCTCCGACGGTCGGGGCGGCCATTTCGAGGACTCAGAAACACTTCTCGACTGGGGCTTCGGCCGATTTGGTACGTTGGCCACGGTGGCTGGTTTCGCACCTTACGTCCCCGAGGAGCCGGTGCGGTTGGTCGAAGCTGACCCGGCGCTGGAGCCCGAGCCCGAACCCGTCGTGGTGGAGACCATTCGCACCTCGGATGGCGATCCGCCCGATCTGGCGGCGGCATTCGGATGGGCGGGGCGGATCTTCGAGAGGTTCCAGAGTGGCTGATGCCGCCGCTGTGGAGGTAGTGAGCGCAACCGACATCGCGGCCCGCGTGCATGAATTGGGGACCGCACTTGCGGTTGACTACGCCGGCAAGGATCCTCTTCTCGTTGCAGTCCTGGTGGGGTCGCTCCCGTTTCTCGCCGACCTGGTGAGGGCGATCTCGGCACCCGTAGAAATCGACTTTCTCGGTGTGTCACGTTTCGGTGAGGGTGGGCGGATTCGCATCTCCCTCGACACTTCGGAGAACGTCGCCGATCGCAACGTTGTGATCGTCGAAGATATCGTCGATACAGGTCTCACCTTGACGGTACTTCGGCGCATGCTGGAAGCGAGAGGGGCCGCCTCGGTGGCGACGGTGACCCTGGTCGACAAGGTGAGGCGTCGCCTGGTGGACGTGCCGCTGGAGTACCGCGGCTTCGAGGTGGGCGACGAATACCTGGTGGGCTACGGGCTGGATTGGCGGGGGCGCTATCGCAACCTCCCGTCTCTGTGGGCCGTCATGGACATGGAGGCGTTGGTGGCCGACCCCGATGCGCTGGTCGAGGCCGTGTACTGAGGGGGCGCGCAAATAGAGCTCGTGCGTCTTAGCCTCTTCCAGCGACAACGCCTGGTGTTGAGCAGAAATCGCAGCACGATGGCTCACCTATTTGCGCGCCCTCTGAGGGGACGGGCGGATGGGGACGGCTGCGGGAGCCGGAGCCGTCCTTACGAAACGCTCCCTGGCCTGGCCGGCCGTCTATCCGCGCGTTCCCAGAACTCGAACGGACACCAACTATCGGAAGTATTACGGCGGAACATTCCAGATGGAGGGTGATCCGCTGATAATCTCGGAGCATGAAGGTGGACGCCATCGCCATGACGGTGGTGGGAGTACGGGTCGAACTCCCATCGAACAACCCGATCGTGCTGCTGCGCGAGGTGGAGGGCAACCGATACTTGCCCATCTGGATCGGTGCTGCCGAAGCCACGGCCATCGCCACCGCCATGGAGGGCCTCGACCCGCCTCGTCCTCTGACGCATGATCTCATGCAGGCGGTGATCGAGCGGCTCGGAGCGACGATCGAGCGGGTGGTGGTCACCGAGATGAGAGACAGCGTTTTTTACGCCGACCTGATCCTGGTCACCGAAGGTGGCGAAGTGAGCATCTCGGCTCGTCCGTCGGACTCGATCGCTCTCGCCGTCCGTGTCGCCGCCCCGGTGTTCGCCGACCCGACGGTGCTGGCTGAAGCGGGCATCGAGATCGAAGAGGAGTCCCAGGAGGAACAGATCGAGCGGTTTCGGGAGTTCCTGGAAGAGGCCACGGTGGAAGACTTCTTGGGCGAGGAGGGCCCCGCTCCTGAGGAGGATTGAGGCTCCCCAGCCCCAAGGTGTTTTCCACAGGTTGTTGACAACTTGGGAGCGGGCCGGGTAGCTTTCTTGCACGCTCGGAATTACGCTCCTGTAAGCAACCCGAGCAGCACCAGACGAGGCGGCGCTCCGGAGGAGACCTGACGTGGAACACACCACCCCGATACACGGCTACCGAGCCCCACAGGTGTGTGGCCTCGTAGATATCACCTATCGCCAGCTCGACTACTGGGCGCGCACCGGCCTGCTCCGCCCGTCTCTCCAGGAGGCGGCAGGGTCGGGTTCCCAACGGCTCTACTCCTTCACGGACGTCGTGCAGTTGAAGGTGATCAAGCGACTTCTCGATGCCGGGATGTCGCTCAAGAAGATCCGCTCGGCCATCGAGATCCTCAGCCAGCAACTGGCGAGCGCCAAGCCCCTGGCCGATGTCACCCTCCTCTCGGATGGGCAGACCATCTATGCCGCTACCAGCGCCGATGAGGTCGTGGACGTGTTTCGTCGTGGCCAGGGTGTGTTCGGTATCGCCATCGGTCCGGTTCAGGACGAGGTGGAAGGAGCTATCCACGAGTTGTTCCCGGCGCGAGAAACAGAGGGCGCTCCCACCGTCAAGGCAGGAGCCCACTGACTGACAAGACCCAACTCCGGGCCAGCGAAGTCGATTTCGCTCACAACAGTGAGCGCCAGTTCGCTCTCCTCCTCGACTTCTACGGGATCCCCTGGGAGTACGAGCCCCGCTCATTCCCCATCTCGTGGGACCGCGATGGGCAACCCCAGCAATACTTCACGCCCGACTTCTACCTGCCGGACGACGATCTCTTCATAGAGATCACCACCATGAATCAAAAATTGGTGACGAAAAAGAATCGCAAGGTGCGCCTGCTGCGAGAGATCCACCCGGAGATCCGCTGCAAAGTGCTGTATCAGCGCGACTACCTCAACATGGTCACGAAGTACGGCCTCGAAGAACCCGACCATCTCGAGGACGTCACGCCTCCCACCCGGATGCCGGGCAGGCCGGTGGTCACCCGGCTCGACGCCCGGGGCAGCCGGACGGGATGAGCGAGACCTCACCCCTAAACGACCACCACGTCGCTCTCGGGGCGAAGTTCGTCGACTTCGGTGGATGGGATATGCCCGTGCAGTACGAGTCGGTGCTGGCCGAGCATCGAGCAGTCAGAGAGTCGGTCGGCCTCTTCGACGTCTCCCACCTGGGGCGTCTCTCCGTGAAAGGCCCTGGCAGCGCCGAGACCCTCGCCGCGCTCTTCAGCAACGATGCCCGCAAGTACGAACCAGGTCGCACCCACTACACCACCATGCTGACCCCCGAAGGAGGGATTCGCGACGACATCGTCATCTGGCGCTGGAACGACGACGAGTTCTGGGTCATGCCCAACGCCGGTAACGCTCCCGTCGTGGCGGAGGCGATTGCCGAGCGAGCACCCCAGGTGATGGTCGATGACATCCGACCGACCACGGTGCTGCTGGCGGTTCAGGGCCCCACCGCCTCCACGCTCCTGTCGGAGGTGCTGGGGGAGGCGCCCGTCCGGTTCCGGACGCTCGAAGTGGGCGGGATCAGGTCGGCAGGTACCGGGTACACGGGCGAGCGCGGAGGAGAACTGTGTGTGGAGGTCGGTGCGGCCGGCCGGCTCTTCGAAAGTCTCGTGGGAGCCGGGGCCCGACCGTGTGGCCTCGGTGCCCGTGACACCCTGCGGCTCGAGGCCGGCTTGGTCTTGTGGGGCGCAGACATCGACGTCACCACGACTCCGCTCGAAGCAGGTCTCGAATTTGCCGTCGACTGGGATCACGACTTCGTCGGTCGAGCGGCCCTCGAAACACAGCGGTCGAGTGGGATCACGCGCCGTCTCACCGGGTTGGTTATGGATGGCCGGGGCATTCCCCGGTCCGGACATGCGGTGAGATCGGGGGGATCGAAGGGAGTGGTCACTTCCGGCAACATCAGTCCCATTCTCGGAACCGGCATCGCCTTGGCGTACCTATCCCCCCCAGCCGCAGTGGGAACAGAAGTCGAGGTAGAGATCCGGGGAGCATGGACGCCGGCCACGGTGACGTCGCCGCCTTTCCATCGGCGGTGAAATCCGGGGCGTTCTATTGCCGTGAAGGTATCGGGGTCGTCCACCGCGGCCGGTGTCGTTTCTAGAGTGATACACATGTCCATCACCAGCACGGCCACACCCCGCCCCCACTCAGTCGTCGGCTCCGAATTGGTCCGCCGGTGGGAGCCGCTCTCGGAGCCGGTGGCTGAGGTGGTCTTCGTGCACGGAATCGCCGAGCACAGCGGGCGCTACGAGAAACTGGGATCCCATTTGGCGGCAGAGGGCATGGCGATGACGGCTCCCGACCTCGTCGGGTTCGGCGTGACGGGCGGCCGGAGAGGCCATGTAGACGACTGGGTGCTTTTCTTGGACCAGGTCGAGGGCCATGTCACCGAGGCCGCGGCCACCGGCCGGCCCGTGGTCTTGATGGGCCAATCCATGGGTGGGCTCATCAGTCTCGAATATGCGTTGGCGGAGAGGCCCCGACCCGACCTGCTCGTGCTGATGGCCCCTGCCCTGGCCGGCGGCAAGCCCTGGCAACGACTGCTGGCCCCGACAATGGCCCGGCTCGCCGGGTCGCTCAGGCTGCCCAACGTGCTGGAGGGAGAGCAGTTGTCGCGCGATCCGGCGGTAGGCGAAGCGTATTTCAGCGATCCGCTGGTGGTTACCAAGTCGTCGTGTCGGCTTGGCCACGAGTTCTTCGTCGCCATGAATCGAACCAGGGTCGTCATCGACCGCCTCGATGTTCCCACCCTGGTGCTCCACGGGGGCCTGGACACCATCGTGGCGCCGACGGCGACCGTCGACTTGGCAGCGCACCCGCAGGTGGAGCGGCGTCTGTATCCCCCGCTTCGCCACGAAGTGCTCAACGAACCTGAGGGCCCCGAGGTGATGGCCGAAATCTCTGCTTGGATCCGAGCGCGCATCACCTGAAGCGCGATCGCCCGGATGACGCTCAGGCCAAGTCGACCACGAGTGCTCGGTGATCTGATCCGGCTACCCGTTCCACGCGAGTGTCTTTGACTTCGACACCCGCCACGAGAACATGGTCTATCCGCAGCATGGCCGGAAGCCACGGTTGATACCCCCACGTGCGGCCGGGTCGTGTGCGTACACGGCGAGCCCAGGCGGCGACGCCGTCGACGAGGGTGCCATCCGTCAGCTGCCGGTAGGCCGGCCACAGGGGGGTGGCGTTGAAGTCGCCCACCACGACCGTCCGCGCCACGCCGTCGAGATGCGCGGTGAGCGCCTCGACCTGAGCGCGGCGGGCGGCGAAGGGAGGAGGGAACCCCACGGGATTGGCCAGGTGGACACTCCAGATCGTGATGTCGCCAGACTTTCCCACCATGGCGTCGCGATGGGGGAGGGGCACTCGGGTCACATCCATCGGAGAAAACGACGCCAAGCCGAGGCCGCTGTGATCGATGGCGGGATCGAGGCGCCCCTCGGGCAGCCGGGCCGCGATGACCTCGGCGGCATTCGGCGCCATCTCCTGGGTCGCCATCACATCGGGCCGGACGCGTTCGACCAATTCGGCCAGGAGGCGAGGATCGGCTCGGCCGTTGTACAGATTGGCGGTGAGGAGACGCATCCGAAGGCTGCATGGTATGGCAGGATTGGCCGATGACGTGCAGCGGCCGTCTCTTGGTGGCGACACCACTCATCACGGATCCGAACTTCGCCCACACCGTGGTCTACATCTACGCCCATGACGAGGGCGAGGGAGCAGCGGGGGTGGTGCTCAATCGACCCACCGACGAAGTAACAGTCGAGTATCTCCCCGGGTGGCGGTCGGTGTTGGCGGCACCACCCACCGTGTTCTGGGGAGGGCCGGTGGCTCAGGACAGCGGCGTGGTCGTCATGGTCCGCGACGGCTCGATCGAATTGGTCGGCGACCCAGAGCCTCCACCCGACGGTCGGGCTCGACTGTTCGTTGGTCAGGCTGGGTGGGGCCCGGCTCAACTCGAAGCCGAGCTGGCCGAAGGCGCATGGCTCGTGGTCGATGCCCAACCCGACGACGTCTTGTCACCGTTCCCTTCGGAGCTCTGGTCCCGGATCCTTCGGCGTCAGGGTGGGCGCTTCGCCATGTGGGCCACCCATCCCCTCGACCCTTCCGCCAACTGAGAGGACAAACTTCTTGAACAAGTTTGCTGCAGCCATCGACGACAGTTCTCCTCTCAGGCCACGTCGACGCACCGACGGCCGGGCTTCCGCTCTTGTTGAACAACGTCCTCTAGGCTGACCCCGATGTCGGTACCCAGACTTCGGTCCGCGCTGCGGGCTCACCCGCCCGGACTCGAAGTCGAGCACTTCGCATGGTCGGCCGGTGCCGATGTCGTGGTCGGGGTTGACGAGGTGGGGCGGGGAGCCTGGGCAGGGCCGTTGTCGGTGGGGGCGGCCGTTGTCCCGACCGACCGCAGGATCTACAAGGTCCGCGACTCGAAGCTTCTCACCGAGAGCGAACGTGAGGCCCTATTCGACCGTGTCGCCGGGTGGTGCCGGGCGTGGTCGGTGGGCCACGCCACCCACCTCGAATGCGACGAGCTGGGGATGTCAGAAGCGCAACGGTTGGCCGCTCGGCGGGCCATCGACGGCCTCGGACTGGCTCCAGACCGCGTTCTGGTCGACGGCAACTGGGACTTCGTCGGCGGTGCCCAAAGGATTGTCGGCGGCGACCGAACATCGCTGTCGATCGCGGCGGCATCCATCTTGGCCAAGGTCACGCGAGATCGCCTCATGCGGGAGCTCGCTCCCGAGTTTCCCCCCTACAACTTCGAGGGGAACAAAGGGTATCCCTGCCCAAACCACAAAGCAGCCCTGCAGGGCTGGGGACCCAGCGCCGTGCACCGTCAGAGTTGGGTCTTCATGGATCATCTGATGTGGAATGGCCTCACCCGACATCGGCGTCTGGGTGAGCAGCTCGAGCTGGGATTCGGCGCAACCTGACTCGCCCTGGCTTGGTTGGAGGCGTGGCGCCTTTCGGGGAGGGACCGATCCAGCGGTGTGTGTCGGCCGAGCCACACGGCAACCCGGTTGGCCGTCCCCGGCTGCCCAGCACCAGGGTCATCGGGTCAGCTCGTCGAGATAAAGCGGCAGCATCTGGCGCCAGGTGGCCCAGTCGTGGGCATGGTCGGGTCCCCAATCGTCGACCCGATTGGGGACACCCCGCGAGCCGACTAGTCCGGCGGCATGCCAGCTCTCGCCGGGGTTCTCCCACGCCCCCGAGCCGTGGGCGAAGATCACGAAGCGCCGGCGAAGCATCTCGATGTGGGGGCCCTCGGGAAGTCCGGGGAGATAGTGGAGGGGAGAGGACCAGTAGAAGTCGTCCCACCACGTGCCTTCGAGCCAGCGGCTGAGATCATACGTTCCCGACATGCAGACGGCGGCCCGGAAGACGTCGGGGTGTCGGCACGTCACCGCCAGGGCATTGAACGCTCCGATCGATGGCCCGGCGGCGATGATCTCGATGTCGTCTGAGTGGCAGTCGGCGCGCACGGCCGCAACCACCTCGTTACGAACCACCGCGTCGAATTGGTTCTGGACCCAAGATGCATGACCAGGAGGGGCGCCCCTCAACCATGCTCGCCCGTTGAGCGAGTCGACGGAGTACACCTTGATCCTCCCGGCCGCCAGCAACGGTTGCAGGGCATCGACGAGACGGAACCGCTCGATCTCTTCGGAGTCGCCCCCCGCGGTGGGAAAGACCAGAACAGGCACCCCGGTGGCACCCCAGCGCGTCAGGCTCAGGGATTCACCGAGCCGGTCCGAGTGCCACCACTCCCGAGCTTTCATGCCGATGCGAGGCCGTCGATCCGATCCCTCTCCGTCTTGCGCCAGAACTCCAAGAGCCCCCAGAAGTGATCGGTGAACCGGTCGACCTCGTGGGGGGGAAAGAGCATCTCCACCTTTCTTCGCACGGTCTCCTTGGCGCGGGCAGTACCGAAATACTCCCAAGCCACCTCATCGAGGTGGGTCAGGTTCTGGGCGCAGAAGTCTTCGAATCGATCGGTTTCATACACTACGGACGCAATCTGAGCGTAAGCCGAGAGCTTGTCGCGGTAGGGCATGGCGGAATCGGCGATCGCGAAGAACGGAGTCCAGTCGGGATGATGCCTCATCCGGCGTCTGGTCGCCGCGCAGTAGAGCGACCAACGTATCTTTGCCTTCACCAGCCACGGTAAGTGGTAGTGGAGGCTCGTCACCTGGGAGTCGGGGCAAGCGTTGGCGAAATCGATGGGATGGAAGACGCCGTTCGAACGAAGAGCCTCGACAGAATTGAAGTCCCAATTGAAGAACGTGTTGATCGTCATCGCCAGGTCGGTGAGGAGCTGCCAGTCGTCGGCGTCGAGGAAGTCGAAGTCCACCAGGTATCGCTCGTGGAGCGGAGCGGCGGGGTCGTAGTGGATCATGTGCACCTGGGGACCCACCGCCAGCACCCGGACGAAGAGGTCATAGGGTTCGATCGCCGCCTGCAGGTGCATCACCTGGCGCCCGCTTCCCTCGTAGGCCCGACGCAGGGCCTCCACCGAATCGACGCGCGACACCCCCCGCCAAGCCCCGCCGTCGAACGGCTTCAGGTAAGCCGGCAGTCCTACCCGATCGGCGACGTCGGAGAGGTCGAAATGTCGGGCATACGATTCGAGGGTCCTTCGCAAGTCCGGCTGGTCTTCGTACTCCTTGGGGGGAAGCAGAATCGTTTTCGGGACCGGCAAGCCCAGCCGGAGCATGGCGGAGTAGGACGTGTGCTTTTCCATCGCCTGGAGGGTGAAGGGGTTGTTGAGGACGTAGAGGTCGTCGTGGACGACGGCCTTCTTGATCCACTCACGCGAAGTGTGATACCAGTGGGTGAGCCGATCCAGCAACACGTCGTAGCGCACGGGCTGGGCGAGGTCGAACGGCTCGATCGTAACCCGCTCCACCCGGAAGTCGATCGTCTCTCCGCCTATCCGAACCTTGGGATCGAGTCGAGAGAGGATGTCTTCGTAGAAGATCGGCCAGCACAGGTCGGCACCCAGGCTGAGACCGATGAGTCGGGTGGATTCGGGGCTCATCTCGTGAGCCTACCGAAGCGAGTGGATGAGGGCCGGGCCCAGGCGATCACGCCACGACAGCCACTGGTGCCCTTCCCAGACTTCTTCGTAGCGGACATCCAGACCCCCGGCACGTAGCCGGGGAACGAGTGCTCGATTGAGGTCTACGAGACTCTCGTACCGACCCGCCGACACGTAGGTGGACACGCCCGCCAGCCGTCGGGCGTCGTCGATCCGGCCGACGAGATCGACGATCGTTCCGAAGATTTCTTCTGGCCGGGTGTCGTCGATTCGATTGGCGAAGGATCCCGAGAGCAGCCCCAGGCCAGAGAACAGGTTGGGATGCTGCCAGGCAGTCGCCAGCGCGGCGGCGGCGCCGAGACTGGACCCGATGAGTACCGTACGGGTGGCGTCCACGTTCATTCGCTGGGCGACATGGGGGAGCAGCTCGTTCACGATGTGAGTGCCGTGGCCGGGGTGGTTGGAGTATTCGCTGAGCCTCCTCCGTGGGTGATGGAGGAGGGCGATAGCTGGGGGTATGGCTCCTGAATGGATGAGGTTGTCCAACACCGTGGTCAGGCCGGAGTGTTCCACGAAGTCGGGACCGTCGTGGACGATCACCAGTGGATAGGAATGGCCCGGATCGTGGCCGGCGGGGAGGTAGATCGAGTGGTGGCGACGTTCCCCCCATGCTTCTGATTTCACGCGAATCTCCACGAGGCGCCCCTGAGTGGATTCGGGTCGTGGGTGTGCCCACTGCGGCGAGCGGTAGCCGGGGCCGGTGGCGAGGGAGTTCGTTCCAAAGGGGTTGGTCGTCTTTCGCGGGTTCAGCGGATCCAGGATCTCGATGCTGCGGCCGTGGCGATGAACGGCCAACCGGTACTCGATCATGGCCGAGGCCGGAATGCTGACTGGTTTGACCCAAACGTCCGAGCCGGCGAGCCGGCTGAACTCGGGAGGTTGAGGGAACCCCGGCATCCAGGTGAGGAGGTCGACACCATCGGCCCGACCGCGCCACACGAACAGGGTTCTTCCCCCTTCGAGATGGACCGGGGTGACGAGCTTGCCGTCGGCGAGCGACCGCTCGAGGTAGAAGGCGCCGGCGACGAGGCCGAGGTCGGAGACGTGATTCACGACTTTGAGGGTATCTCAAGCACAATCAGGCCGATGCCTGTGAAATTGACTGAACGTGACCGAGAGTTGTTGGACGGCGTCGAGGGCGAGGGCACGGCCCTCGCCATGCGTATCATCGTCGGAACGGCCGAGGCGATGGGTGCAGACGCCTTGCTCGATATCGTCTCGGCCCATGTCGACGGCTGTCTCCATCACGGCGTCGTGAGTCTCGACTTCGCCCAGCGGCTTCTCGACGGTGGGGCGCAAGCTGTGGTTCCCACCACACTCAATGTCGGTTCGGTCGATCTGCTCCATCCCGAGCTTTTTAGGGGAACCAAGGAGTCGGCCAGGGCTGGGGCCGAAGTGATGCACGCCTACGAGCAGTTGGGCTGTCGACCCACCTTCACCTGTGCCCCCTATCAGCTGGAGCAGCGTCCCGGCCGTGGTGATCAGATTGCATGGGCGGAGTCGAATGCAATCGTGTTCGCCAACTCGGTGTTGGGCGCTCGCACGGAGCGTTATGGAGACTTCACCGACATTTGTGCTGCGGTGACGGGGCGGGCACCGGCGGTTGGCCTCCACCTGGATGCGGGGCGACAGGCCCACCTCATCGTCCGTCTCGAACTCCCCGACGAACTACTCGATGAAGACGCCGCCTATCCGGCGTTGGGCCATCTCCTCGGAGCAGTGGCCGGCTCGACGGTGGCTGCCATCGTCGGCCTACCTGCTGCGACTACGGAGGATCGCCTCAAGGCCCTGGGAGCGGCCGCGGCTTCGTCTGGTCCGGTGGGAATGTTCCACGCCGTGGGAGTGACACCCGAGGCCCCCGACCTGGCATCGGCGCTGGCCGCAGGAGGCGTCCGAGAAGTCACTGTCGACGAGTCGCGTCTGCGCGGGGCGGCGCGCCAACTGTCCACCGTGCCCGGCGGGCGGGTCGATGCCGTGTGCCTGGGGACCCCCCACTATTCGGCGGTTGAGCTGCGGCGTCTGGCAGCACTGCTGGCCGCCAAGACCTGTCGGATTCCACTTTTCGTCAACACCGGACGAGAGACCCTGGCGACCCTCGAGTCGCCGACCCGCGCCGGGCTCGAAACGGCCGGTGTGACGATGGTTGTCGACACCTGCACCTATATAACCCCGATCCTCCATCCGACGCTGAAGACCGTCATGACGGACTCCGCCAAATGGGCTTACTACGCACCCGCCAACCTAGGCGTAGACGTGGTCTATGGGTCAATGGAGGCATGTGTCGCCGCCGCGACCGGAGAGGGGGAGGGAGAACCTTGGTGAGAGTGTCCGGCCGGCTCCTCTCGCCGGGAGAAGGGAGCGGAGAGACGCTTCATCTCTCGGCTCCGGTGTCGTTCTGGGGAGGGGTCGACCCCCACGACTCCAGGATCATCGAACGCCGCCATCCCCAATTCGGGGTTCTCATCCGGGGGCGCGTGGTGGTGATGGAGGGAGGGAAGGGTTCGTCGTCGGGATCGTCGGTGTTGGCCGAGATGGTCAGAATGGGGACCGCTCCGGCCGGAATCGTGGTGAGCCGCGCCGATCCGATCCTGGCGGTCGGGGCGCTGGTGGCCGCCGAGCTGTACGGCCACCGCCTGCCCGTCGTCCTCGTGACCGAAGGCGATCTCGACGCCCTGACGAGTGTCCGTCACGTACACATCACCGATGGCGGGGTGGTGGCAGGTGGGTGAAATGTGATCCAGAAGTCATGCCGATGGGCCGATATTCGATACCGATGGATGAGCTCGAGCACCAAGGGGACTTGGGCGACCTGTTTGGTCGTCTTCCCGTTGCCCTTTACCGGACCTCACCCGATGGTGAGGTGCTCACGGCCAATGCCGCCACTGCAGAGCTCCTCGGCTTCGAGACTCTCGGCCAAATGCTCTCCATGGGCGGAGTCGCCGGGAACGCCTACGTGGACTCAGGAGCTCGGGAGTCGTGGCGTGAGATCATCGAAGAGCACGGGACCGTCCACGGTTTTCTCAGTCGGCTTCGGAGGCGTGACGGCGAGATCATCTGGGTGCGAGACACCGCCCGGACGGTGTGCGACGAGGCCGGAAGGGTCCGGTTCTACGAGGGGGTCCTTACCGACGTAACCCTCGAGATTCGGGCCACCAACGCGTCTTCGGTACTGGCCGGTGTCCTGGAAGCGACCACGGACTACGTGATCGTCTTCGACGAGGATGGGCTCCTCCAGTACGCCAATTCGGCTGCCCGGCGGTTCCTCGGCATCGCCGACGAGTTTCAGCGCCGGCGTCCCGAGTTTGAAGAAGTGTTTCCGGGGCGGGCATGGGAACCGACATTCGCTCATCTGAGCAAGGCCGGCGGCTGGTCGGGCGAGTTCACTGCGACCGACGCCGATGGCAACGACACTCCGCTGTGGACGGTTACGACCGTGCACGAGGGACGAGACAGCACCCGCTATGTGTCGGCGATCGCACGCGATCTCACTTCGATGAAGATGACACAACGGCGGCTAGAGGAGCTCGTGACCGCCAAGAACATATTCGTCGCCACGGTGTCGCACGAGCTGCGCAACCCGCTGGCGGGTGTGGTGGGCCTGGCCGAGGAGATGAGGGACAGGTTCGAAGATTTCGCAGATGCCGAGCGACACGACCTCATCACGCTCATTGCCCACCAGGCCGCGGAGATGTCGTCGATTGTCGAAGACCTGTTGGTGGCCGCCCGCTCTGATGTCGGTGAGGTGGCTGTGGTGCCTGAGTTGGTCGAGGTCACCGAGCAACTCACCGGGGCGACGGCCGGTGTCAAGACCCCCCTGAGCTTTGACATTCCGGCGAAACAGCTGTGGGCGTGGGTTGACCCCCAGCGTTTCCGCCAGATCGTTCGCAACCTCATCAGCAACGCCGAACGGCATGGTGGTGATCACATTCGGATCTCCGCCGTCCGATCGAACGAGATGGTGATCGTAGAAGTTGCCGACGACGGCCCAGGAGTAGGCGCAGCCGACGCCGAGCGGATCTTCGAGCCGTACCAGCGCGCCAACGGTTCTGAGACGAAGAGCGGGTCCGTGGGCCTGGGGTTGAGTGTGGCTCGACGCCTCGCCCGGTTGATGGGGGGTGAGCTCGCCTATCGCCACGACGGAACGTGGGCGACGTTCCAAATCAGCGTTCCCGCTGCCGAGCGGTTCCGGGTTGAGAGCCGTTGACCCGTACCATCCCGGAGATGAATGTGATCGTCACCGGAGGGGCCGGCTTTGTGGGCAGCCATGTCTGTGTTGCCCTCGCAGAGGCCGGCCACGTACCAGTCATCATCGACAACTTCTGCAACGCAAAAGAAGACGTGCCGGAGCGGATCGGCAAGATCGTGGGGCAGGTGCCCGACGTATACCACGCCGATGTGCGTGATGAAGGCGCCCTCGGGTCCATCCTCGGCGATCTCCCGGTCGAGGCCGTCATCCACTGCGCCGCCCTCAAGGCAGTGGGTGAGTCGGTGGCAGACCCGCTCGGCTACTACGACAACAACGTGTCGGGAACCGTCAGCCTCCTGAAAGCGATGGATCGGACCGGTGTCCGCGCCATCGTGTTTTCGTCGTCGGCGACCGTGTACGGGGACCCGGTGGCGGTGCCCGTCACCGAAGAGTCGCCGGTTGGGCTGGCCACGAACCCTTACGGTTGGACCAAGGTCATGATGGAGCAGGTGATCTCCGATCTTCAGACGGCCGATCCGCGCTGGTCGGTGGCCTTGTTGCGCTATTTCAATCCGGTGGGTGCGCACCCGAGCGGGCTCATCGGCGAGGACCCCTCCGGTGTCCCCACTAACTTGATGCCCTTCGTGGCCCAGGTGGCAGCCGGGCGTCTCGACCGTCTCGAGGTTTTTGGCGACGACTACCCGACGCCTGACGGCACCGGCATCCGCGACTACATCCACGTAGTCGACCTGGCCGAAGGCCACGTCTCGGCTCTGGAGGCGATGGCGGAGCCGGGATCACGGCTCGTGTACAACCTGGGCACCGGGCGCGGAACCTCGGTTCTGGAGCTGGTGGCAGCTTTCGAGACCGCCACCGGGGCCGAGGTCGCCTACGAGGTGGTGGAAAGACGGCCGGGCGACGTGGCCGAGACCTGGGCCGATGTCACCAAGATCGAGAGAGACCTGGGGTGGGCGGCGGAGAGGTCGGTCGAAGACATCTGCGCCGACATGTGGCGCTGGCAGCGCTCCGAATACGCCAACTGACGAGCGGAGACCGGCCCTCTCACAACCTCGCATCCAGCCCGTGACGTCAGGGTGCGATAGCGTAGGGCGCCATGAGCGGCCCCAACGACCTCGCTGCCCGCACCCGTGCGTGGATCGAGGGAGACCCCGATCACCGAACCCGCCGCCAGCTGGAGGCCCTGCTCGAGGCGGGGGATTGGGAGCAGTTGGCTGAGAGGATGGACGGTGAGCTCGAGTTCGGGACGGCCGGGCTGCGAGGGGCCGTCGAGGCGGGTTCCAACCGGATGAACCGGGCCACGGTCATCCGCACCACCGCGGGACTGGCCGAGTACTTGAAGGGGAGGAACGGGGTGGTGGTTGTCGGGTACGACGGCCGAACCTCCTCCCGGGGCTTCGCCGAGGACACGGTGGGTGTGTTGGCGGCAGCCGGCCTCGATGTCCGCTACTTTGCCGAACCCGTCCCAACTCCGATCGTCGCTTTCGCCGCCAAACAGCTCCAGGCCGCGGGAGCTGTGGTCATCACCGCCAGCCACAACCCTCCGGCCGACAATGGATACAAGGTCTACGATTCCAATGCCGCCCAGATAGTCCCGCCGGCCGACGCGTTGATCTCAGAGGCCATCGCTCGAGTCGGCCCAGCCCGGGAGGTCCCCGGAGTCGACACCTCGTTGGAAGACGCCGAGGGAACGTCGGTGCTCGACATCGACGAGGTGTACGAGCAATACCGGTCCCAGGTCGATCTGATGAGGCCAAGGGTCCGGAGCCGCCAGACATTGATCATTGCCTACACGCCGATCCATGGGGTCGGCTGGCGGTTCCTGGAACGATTGATGCGAGACGGGGGTCATGACCGGGTGTCGGTCGTTCCGTCCCAGCGGGATCCCGATGGGCAGTTTCCGACGGTTCCGTTCCCCAATCCGGAGGAGCCAGGGGCGATGGATCGGGTGATGGAGCTGGGAAGCCGCATCGAGGCCGCCCTGGTCGTGGCGAACGACCCCGACGGAGACCGATTGGCTGTGGCCATCCCCCAAGGCCCTTCTCGATGGAGAAGCCTCACGGGCAACCAGGTGGGAGTCCTCTTGGCCGATTGGCTCCTCGAGACATGGGCAGGCCCGTCGCGTGCCATCGTGGTCAACTCGATCGTTTCCTCGCCGATGCTCGCCGAGGTGGCTGCCGCCCACGACGCTCACTTCGAGCAGACCTTGACCGGGTTCAAATGGATCGCCAACGCCGCCATCGATCTCGAGGAACAGGGTCAGGGCCGATTCTTGTTCGGGTACGAGGAGGCACTCGGCTATTCGGTGGGTCCGGTGGTTCGGGACAAAGACGGCCTGTCGGCGGCGCTGATGTTCGCCGACATGGCTTCCTCTCTGGCCGAGGCGGGCTCTTCGGTGGAGCAGAGTTTGGAGGACCTCTACCGGCGTGTCGGCCTCTGGGTGAGCACCCAGCTGAGCATCACTCGCCCCGGGTCGAGCGGTTTGTCGGATATCGAAGCGGCCATGAACAGGCTCGGCACGAACGTCCCCGACTCGGTCGCCTCCCATACCGTGCGCCAAGCAGTCGACTACCGGCATGGTGCCGATCATCGTCCCCGCTGGCTGGCTGCCACCCCCTTGGTTGTGCTCTCCCTGGAGGAAGGGGGTCGCGTCCTCGTCCGGCCCTCCGGCACCGAACCCAAGCTCAAGATCTATGTTGATCTTCGGGGAGCGATAGGGGATGACCTGGCGGCCTCAGAGGGGGCGTTGATCGCCCGAGCAGACGAGATCGCCCGAGACATGGCGCGGTTCATCGGGCTGTGAAAGGGCCAGGCGGCAGTCAGGGCCGTGTCGGCCGGTGCTGGTTGTAGAGGTACCACCAACCCAGCCCGTGGATGGCGACTCCCAGGCCCAGAACCCAGGTGACAATCCACTGGCCGAATGCCGCCGCGACGAGAGCGGCGAGAACGGCGACGGCGACCAGAGCGGCGCGTGCTCCGTTCAGTGGCCCGAACATGGTCTCAGAGGGCGCACCCTCTCAGCCTACCGCTGTCTGGCGCTGACCCAACTCCCGGTCAAGGATCAACAGGGCGGAGCCGTCCTCACCGAGTCGCCTGATCTGAGCAATGATCTCATTGACCGATGCTTCCTCTTCGATCTGTTCCGCCACGAACCATTGCAGGAGAGGCAGGGCGTCGATGTCGCCGGCTTCGTTGGCGAGGCGGTACAGATCCCGGATGGCCTCGCTGACGTTTCTCTCCTGTTCCAATGCCTCCTGAAAGGCGCTCAGTGGCGAGGCGATGCCGTGCTCGGGGGCAGGTATGGCCCCGATCCGCACCTCTGTTCCCCGGTCGATGAGATGTCGCATGAATCGGTCGGCATGTTGGCGTTCCTCGCCGGCCTGGGCGCGCATCCACGACGCCATCCCGGGTAGGTCGACCGATTCGAAATAGGCCGACAGCTGCACGTAGGCGATGGAACTGGCCAACTCCAGCGTGACCTGCCGGTTGAATGCTTGGGCGAGTGGTTCGGGCATTTTCATCTGCCCGAGACTATCGGATCCCTGCCGACGAGGATGCACGGTGCCTCCACCTGGAAAAGTGCTTTCCACGCCTGGCGTAAGATCCCCTCCCAGTCATGTTCGATGCTCTCTTCGAAGTACTCCCCGATTCCTCTCTTCAGCCCACCGGGCTGACCAGGGGTGGTTGGTCAGACGACGCCCAGCACGGGAGCCCTCCTTCGGGTTTGATGGCTCGAGCCATCGAAGCCGTGCCGACGGCCGTACCCATGGAGGTGGCCCGTTTCACCGTCGATCTCTTCCGGGCGGTTCCTCTCACCCCGCTCCGAGTCGAGACGGATATCGTTCGTGACGGCAAGAGGATCCAATTGGTCGATGCGTTCCTCTCGTCCGCAGGTCTCCCGGTGGGGCGGGCCAGCGCCTTGCGTGTCCGCCAGGGTGCGATTGGACTGAGACGCACACCCACGGACCGGTTGGACCCGGGCCCCGAGCATCTCGACGTTTTGGATTGGCGTGATGCGTTCGGGGATTCAGATGGGATCGAACGTTTCCACACAGACGGAGTGGAGATCCGCACGATCGACGACTCGTTCATCCGTCCCGTACCCGGCCGCTCATGGTTCCGTCTCTTGGCGCCGGTGGTGCCGCACGAAGAGGTGTCACCCTTTGTACGTGCCGCCACACTCGCCGATCTGTCCAACGGAAACTCTCAGGTTCTCGATCCCCGTCAGTATGTGTACGTGAACCCCGACATCACCCTCTACCTTCACCGTCAACCTGAGGGTGAGTGGTTGGGGATGCACTCGGCGGTCTATCAGGGACCCGAAGGGGTGGGGATGGCCGATACCGCGCTCTACGACCGCACTGGCCGGGTAGGTCGGGTGGTGCAGGCTCAACTACTCGAAGAACGTTGATCTTCTAGGCGTCGGAACGAGTCGCAGATGGCATCGACGAGGGCACTTCGGTGCTTCCTCCACAGTGTGGCGTGGCCCCCGGGTAGCCAGCGGATCTCGGATCCGTCCCAGTGTTCGGCGAGAGCGGCGCAAGCGGCCGCGGGGACGAACCCGTCGCTGCGCGCGGCAACCATCACCACCGACCGATGATGGGAACCCGGAGGGGTAGACAAGGCGCTGACCGAGCCGAGAAGCTCTGCGAGTTCACGGCGGGTGTCACGTCCACCTAGCGCCCTCCAGTCGATGGCGTGTCGAAGGGTCCCCTCCAGGTAGACAGGAGCGGGAGAGTGCGATGCGGCCATCAATCCGGTGGCCAGATGGAGCCTGGTGCGGGCCGTCACGAGAGCGGCGAGGTTGCCGCCCATGGAGAAACCACCCACCCCGAGCAGGCTGTATTCGCCGGCCAAGCTGGTCAGGAGCGACTCGCATTCCGCCACTGCTCCTCCACCCATCAGAGCGAAGTCGGCGACCGTACGTATGGGCATGCCGGTCGACCCGTGACGCCGCCGCAGCCCATAGAGGGGAATCTCTGCCATGAGGGTCGACACGTGCCGCTGCGCCAGCGGCTCGGCGAAGAGCCGGCGCCTTTCGAACCCCTCGTCGTTCCACGAAGGCAGAAGCACTACGAGACGGTCGGAGCCCCCGGCCGGTTCGATCAATTCAACCGGCACCACCCGGGCGGCGTCGGGAAGGAGTTCGCCCAGGGGGCTGGAAAAGGTGCCACGGCGACGCCGGTATCCCCGGTGTTCGGTCTTCGGCTGCCACACGAGCTCCGGGGGCGTCGCCGGGGCGGGTTCGCCGAGGCGGGTGAGAAGCTCCGCCGTGAGCCGGTCGCCCCAACCGTCGGGGAAGATCGTGGTGCCCGGGTTGGGCATGGCCAACGCCACCCCTGCCAGCCGGTCGATGAGATGGGACACATCTGAGATGCTGGCATGCTCACCACGGGGGGGCGAGCCGGAACTCACGCTCATGCCCGAGGTCGATCTGGTGGCGGCGATTGGGGGCCTGTTCGTCGCCAGCATCTATGCTTGACGGATGAGCGCGCGTCCGCCCTTCGGCACGGTGTTTGGACCCGTCATGGCCACCGCCAGGTGGTCGGATGGCTCGTGGTCGGAGTCGTCGCTGGAAACGGTAGCCCCCATCCCCATGCACCCAGCTGCACACGTGCTCCACTACGGAAGCGCCTGCTTCGAGGGGCTGAAGGCTCATCGCGGCAACGATGGGATCGTGCGGATCTTTCGCGTGGATCGGCATGTTGGGCGGATGCGGGCGAGTGCGGCTCGCCTGTGGCTGCCGGTACCGGAGGCGACGGAGCTCACCTCGATGGTGGTCGACACGGTTGCCGCCAATCTGGGAGTGATCCCGCAAGTGCCCGGCTCTCTCTACCTACGCCCCACCCTGGTCGGCACAGCCGCCAACATCGGAGCGGCCGGATCCCCCGCATCCGAAGCCCTTCTCTTCGTGCTCACCAGCCCGGTCGGCGACTACTTCGCCGGGGGTATCCGACCCCTGAGGATCTCCGTCGAAAGCCGGCGTCCGCGTACCACGCCGCAGTTCGGGTCGGTGAAGACGGGGGCCAACTATGCCATGGCCCTGGGCGTGACGATGGAGGCGCGGGCGGCCCACGATGTGGCCCAGGTCTTGTTCGCCCCCGACGGCGTCGTGCAAGAGACCGGAGCATCGAATGTGCTGCTGCTCGAGGGCGACACGGTCGTGACCCCTGCCGTCGATGGTTCGTTCCTGGAGGGAGTCACCCGGGCTTCGATCTTGCAGCTCGCCGCCGACGCGGGGATGTCGGTGGAAGAACGCGAGCTGAAACTCGACGAAGTGCTCACCTGGGCCGACCACGGCGAGATTGCGCTGGCCGGCACAGCCGCGGTGTTGACTCCTGTGGGAACTCTGGTGGTGGACGGCGTCGAGAAGATGGTGCGAGACGGCGGCGTCGGGCCTGCTACCACCCGCCTGAGACAGCTCCTGATGGACGTTCAGGCCGGACGGGCCCCGGACCGCCACGGGTGGACGCTGCCGGTCGGGTGAATCGGTGAGGCTGCGGCCCGATGTGCCCGGATCCCTGCCACCGGAGACGCGGTGGGGGAGTGGTTGCCCCCGGTTTGAGCTCCTCGACTAACATGCGAACGCATGTTCGCTGTTCAACACTCCTTGTTCGGAATCGGTGAGCCGACCATCGACCCTGACTTCGCCACGTGGCACCGCACAGAACTCGAAGCGGGGGCGTGGCTCGATGTCGTACCCCACTGGCTCCAGGGGGACGGAACATTGTATGACATCCTGGCTGAGAGCCAACCATGGCAACAACCCGACGTGGTCATGTACGAGAGGTTGGTGTCTACTCCTCGGCTGGTCGCCAACGCAGCGGGGGATAGCCACCCGGTGCTGAGGGAGATGGTGGCGGCGCTGACAGGGCGCTACGGAGTGCACCTCCATCGCCTCACCACCAACTGGTACCGCGATGGGTCCGATAGCGTGGCGTGTCATGGGGACAGGGTGGCGCGTGACCTGGAGCGCTCCGTGGTGGCCGTCCTGTCGCTTCGGGGTCCGCGTGAGTTTCGTTTCAAGCCCGCCGCCGGGGGGCCGTCGCGGTCGATCTCGGCGGGCTTGGGGACGTTGGTCGTCATGGGGGGCACCTTCCAGCGAACCTGGCGCCACGCCATCCCCAAGTGCGCCTCAGCTCCTCCCAGAATGGCCGTGATGTTTCGCCACGACTACCACTCCGACTACGACTCCGGGTCGGCCGGTCGCCTGCGGGATCCCTGATCCGCCAAGGCTCATTCGAGGGGGTCGAGGGCGGCGCGTGTGTAGGTGGTGGCCGCATCCCACAACAGGATGTTGGGCACCCCGGCGTCGCGAGACGCCTCGATCTGTGCCCTCACCTCGGCCGGACCGTAGGCGATCCCGAGCGAGAAGTCCTGGAGCCATGACACGACATGGGCGCCGGTGCCTTCGGTCAGCTCGACGAAGTCCACCAACGACCGGAAGGTGATGTCGTATGGTTGGGCGTTGGGGTTGTCGACCCCGTACTCTCCCGGTCCCCAATGCGAGGGGTACACCATCGGCGCCACGTAGTCGACGTGTTCGGCCATTCGGGGGATGTCTTGGGCCACCTCCGTGGGGCGCGTTGCGGCGATACCGAACACGGCCGCGCCCAGGCGGGCGCCGGACTCGATGACCCGGGGGCGGCTCTCTTCCAAGAAGCTGACGATGGCGTCTTCGGGGGTGCCGTCACCGCCGGGGTACACCAACTCGGAGAGGGTGTCGGGGCGGCGCACGTAGTCGAACATGACGTCGTCGACCCCGAGTCGGGCTGCCTCTTCCGCCAGGGCGATGTTGTATTCGCGCACGTCGGGGTCGAAGGGATTCGTGAATCCTCCATACTGGCCGTAGGCGCTGCCGTCCGGGTTCTGAACCACCCAGTTCATGTTGCCGGTGGCGATGGCGTAGTTGGCCAAAATCGGGTCGCGGAAATTGACGATACGCGCCACGACCCTCACTCCTTTTTGGTGCAGTTCCTCGACGACGGTCGGGAGATCGAAGAGGACGGTGACCGCCCCGATCTCATGGGCGAGCTCGACTTCGGTGTCGTACCAGATTTCACCCGCCTCGTCCTTGAGGTCCAATTGCACCGTGTTGATGAGGCCGGCGTCGATCATGTCCATGATCGGATCCTTGAGGATCGGGGTAGCCCACGTCCAACCGGTGGCGTGCACCCCGAAAATGGGAGGTGCCCCCGGGGCTCCCGGAAGCGCCAATTCGACGGAGACGACCTCAGAGGCAGTGTTGCCGAGGTGGTCGGTGGCAGTAATGATCACGGCAGAGTTGGGTGGCTCCGCAAATAACCTCTCGAACGACCCGTCGGTAGCCACCGCCACCTCACGGCCGTCTACCAGCACCGCCGCTTCGAGGTCGTCGACGGTGCCACCGACCAGCACCTCCGAGCCGACCGGGACCGGGCCGTCGGGGCTGAGGATGCGCACGGTAGGTGGCGTGGTGTTGAGAGTGAAGGTGCGAGACTCCGACAGCGCCCCGAATGGGAACGAGCGAGGCAGAACTGCTTCCAGGGTGTGCTCGCCGTCGGGAAGGTCCGTCAACGTCGTTGTGAGCGAACCGTTGGGGCCCCTCGTCAGCGTGATGGGCTCATCGTTGAGTGTCACCGCTAGTTCGTCGGTCGATAGCTCGGTGGCGACGGTGATCGTCACCTCGGAGGAGTCTCCACCCAAGACGGCGCCATCCTCGACCCCGGAGAGAGTCATCTCGCCGCCGCCCGATCCGATCAGCCACGGGACCACCAGGATTATCACCGGCAGGGCGACGAAGACGACCTTGCCCCGTCTCGTCAGCCGGTAACGAGGCTTGGGCGCAGAAGGCTTGGCCCGAACACTGTCGGCTCTCGTGGTGGGCGGCGGGGAGACATGAGACATGGTGGAAGTGAGCTACCAGCGTAGTGAATCGGCCGACATTCCCGACGTTGGGCCCACCCGTCGGTAGCATTCGGCCTCGTCGTCGATCCAGGTTTCCTGTGCTCTTCCCGACCATCCAGTTCGCCCTGTTCTTCGTGGTGGTGCTGACCGCCAACTGGCTACTGCTTCCCCATCGACAGCGGTGGAAAGGGTTCATGCTGGCCGCCAGCTACGTCTTCTATGGGGCGTGGGACTGGCGCTTCATTCTGCTCATCATGACGTCGACTCTCCTCAACCAGGCGGCGGCGACGGTCATGAGTCGCACCGAGGATCACGGGCGAAGGAGAGCGGCGGTGATCTCGGCGGTGGCGGCCAACCTCGGGATCCTGGGTTGGTTCAAGTACTACGGATTCTTCGTGAGTTCGGCGCTCAACCTGTTCAACAGCATCGGCGTGGAGTTGCCTCTGCCCTTGCTGCAGGTCACGCTGCCGGTGGGTATTTCGTTCTTCACCTTCCAGGCTCTCTCCTATGTCATCGACATCTACCGGGGGGAACAGGACAAGGCCCCCCTCTTGGACTTTGCGGTGTACCTGGCGTTCTTTCCGCAATTGGTCGCCGGTCCGATCGTCCGCAGCCGAGAGTTCTTGCCTCAACTCCACGGTCCCAAGGACCCGCGTGCCGTCGATGCCACCCGGGCCTTTGGGTTGATCGCAGGCGGACTGTTCAAGAAGGTCGTCGTGGCCAACACCTTGGCCACGACCATCGTCGACCCTGTCTTTGCCTCGCCAGGTCAGTTCAGCGCCCTGGAAGTCCTGATGGCGGTCTACGGGTACGCTGTCCAGATCTACGCCGACTTCTCGGGATACACCGACATCGCCATCGGCGTCGCCCTCTTGATGGGCTTCAGATTCCCCGACAACTTCAACTCGCCGTACACCGCCGTCTCCATCCAGGACTTCTGGCGCCGGTGGCACATGACCCTCAGCCGATGGCTGCGCGATTATCTGTACATCCCGTTGGGAGGGAATCGCGACGGGCGAGCGGCCACCTATAGGAACCTGTCTCTCACCATGCTTTTGGGAGGGCTCTGGCACGGGGCGGCGTGGACATTTGTGCTGTGGGGAGCATTCCACGGGGGCCTGTTGGCCTGGGAGAGGTACCGGGGTGAGATGACGGCCCACCAGCCTGCCGTCGAAACCCCGCTGAACCGAGCCGTCAGTCGCCTGGCGACGTTCCATCTCGTGTGTCTCGGGTGGGTCCTCTTCCGAGCCGACTCCCTCGGTCATGTGGGTGAGATCCTCTCTCGACTCCTAGACTGGGGAGCGGCCCCGGCCGTGACTCCGGCGGTGTTGTTGCTGGTGGCGGGTGGGATCGGCGTCCAATACGTGCCCACCGACTTCCGAGCCAGGCTGCAGGCGGGATTTGCCCGATTGGGGCCGGTAACGATGACGGCGGCGTTGGGAGTGTTCCTCTTGATCCTGGACGGGCTCGGGCCTGAAGGGGTTGCTCCATTCATCTATTTCCAGTTCTGATTCATGGATCAATCCGACACGAGATCTCCGGTCAGCTTGCGGCGCTCGATGCCCGCCGGCATCGCCCTATTCGTGACGATCGGGGCGCTGATCCTCGGTCTCCTGCTCAATGCGGCCGATATCCGACGGACGGCCGAGCGGCAACCTCTCGGATGGCAGCGATCGGTGGCTGTGGCACTCGTCGAGCCGGTTTACCACGTCAGCACCTTCTTGCGTCTCGACCGGCCCCGAGCGGCGCTGGACTCGGCCATGGGCCGTGAGACGGCCCTGCCTCCGGCCACCCAATCCCCGGAGGTCACTCCGTCGGCACCGAGCACCACGTCCACCAGCTTGGCGGTGACGACCACCACCGTTCCCGGTAGGCGGGTGGTGACCGAGGAAGAACCCCTCGTGATGTACATCGGTGGGGACTCGATGGTGGGCCAGTTCGGCCCCATGCTGCAGAACCGTGCCAACCGCAGCGGAATGGTGGACTCCGAGTTCGTGTACGAATTCGAGTCCGGCCTCAGCCGCCCCGATTTCGTGGACTGGCCGGAGCGGCTCGACGGGGTCCGCGAGGAGCTGGACCCAGATGTCTTCGTGCTTTACTTCGGCGGCAACGACGCCCAGGCCATCTACATGCCCGACGGTACCTGGATTCCCTTCGACACACCGGAGTGGGAAGCCGAGTATCGACGGCGGGTGGCTGAAGTCATGTCCACGCTCGACGCGGACGGGCGCTGGGTCTACTGGATGGGCATGCCCATAGTCCAGTCGGAGACCTTCCGACCGCGAGTGGAGCTGATGAACTCGGTCTATGAGAGTGTGGCAGACGAATACACCCGGGTCACCTTTGTCGAGTCCTGGTCGGTATTCGTGGATGCCGATGGGAACTACAGCGAGTATCTACGCGACGAGAGTGGGGACCTGGTCGACATGCGGCTCAACGATGGAGTCCACTTCACCACAGCCGGCGCCATCCGTTTGGCCGAAGTCTTCTACGGCGTGCTGGCCGGCGACTGGGACCTGCCCTTGGACTAAGAACGACGCAACGGATCAGAGGGCCGGTGGGTTCAAAGGACGCGAACGGCGACGAGGGTGGCGTCGTCTTGGATCGAACCGGCGACGTGTTCGACCACGCGGGCCAGTACCTCTTGTGTGAGGTTGACGAGAGGGAGCTCGGAGAGACCACTAACAGAGTCCACCAGCCGGGCGATGCCCCACTCCGAACCGGAGGGTTGGCGGGCTTGAACGACCCCGTCGGTGTAGAGCACCACCGTGTCGCCGGAAGCGATCGGGAGACGGGTGGGCGCCGCCCCCATCTGGCCGAGGCCCAGCGGTGGACTGGTCGGTGTGAGGGGCATCGCCTCGGTGAGCCCCTCCGTCGAGAGAATGGGTGGAACGTGGCCGGCACACCACACCGACAGGACCCCCTGTTCGAGGTCGATACGGGCAAGGACGCCGGTGACGTACCCGCAGTCGGTCCACTGGAAGGCGATCCGGCGGTCGATGGCGGCGGCGATTTCGGCGAGGGACCAGTCCTGCCTGCGTCGCAGCCGGTATTCGCCCAAGGCGACACTCGACATCAGCGTGGCCTCCAGGCCGTGGCCGACGGCGTCGAAGATGGCGATGTCAACGCTCTTGTGGTCCACGGCATAGTCGAAGGTGTCTCCGGCGATGTCGTAGGCCGGTTCCAGCTTGCCGGCTACCTCCACCTGGTTGTCCTCGAAGGACGACGGGGGCAACATCTCGTACTGAATGGTGGCGGCCAGATCGAACCGCCCCGCCCCCCTGATTCGCTCGACGACATCGCTGTACTGGCGGGCGTCGAGGATGGCGGCGGCTATCACCGAGGCCATGGCCAGCAACGTTCTCTCGTCGAGTCGGCTGCCGGTCAACTCGAGGACTCCCACTCGTTGGGATCGCCGTGCCAGCGGAACGAAAGCCGTGCTGTCGACGACCTTGAGGGACATCTCCTGAAAGGCATCACCCACAGGACCGTTGTCGGCACTAGCTGTTGCGTTGCCGTCATCGAGGGCCGTGAACGATTCGAGGGCGTAATCCACCACCCACACCCTCACTCCGGTACACATCTCGCCGAGCACCGAGGCGAGTCGTTGGTGGAGTTGGTGGATCGGGGTCGTGTCGAGGGCACCGACCAGGGTTTCGACCATCATCGTCGAGTCGGGGGGCTCGGATGTCATCGTTCTGAGAGGATGCGACGGGCGGGGTTGGCCATTGCCGTGTCCTCCACACCGCGGGCGGCGACGTCGATGTAGGCCTGGGTCGTGGCCAGGTCGGAGTGGCCCAGCAGGCGCTGCACTTCGGGCACCGACCCGGATTGTTCTACCAGCAAGGTGGCGTAGGTGTGACGAAGTGAGTGGGCCAAGGCGCCGGGGGGAGGGGCCACCGCGGCCCGCCGGAACCAACCCAACACCAGGTGGTCGATGACCTTGGGAGTGAGGGGTTTCCCACCGGGACGGACCACGAGGCGGTCGGTGGCCTCGAACCCCCCGACGAGATCGCGGCGCGACTCCAGGTATCTGTCGATGATGACGACGACCTCGGGCGGGATGGGGACGGTTCGGATTACGCCGCCTTTGCCCGCTACCGACAGCTTCGTCATCTCGGTGGGGGAGCGCCGCACATCCCCGACTCGCAGCCCGATAGCCTCCGAGACCCGGATGCCGGCCCCCACGAAAAGAGCGCACAACACCTGCTCGAGTTCGGGCCAGGGCGTCCTCGTGCGTTCACCGGGGACTTGGGCGGCCGCTACCACTCGGGTCAGATCGTCTTCGGATATCGGTTTCGGTCGCCACCGCTGGGCCTTGGGTGGCTCGACGAAGTCGATCGGGTTGGTTTCGAGGAGTTGGCGGTGGACCACGAGCCAGCGGCAGAAGCCCGACCACGTCGAGCGACACCGGCGGATGGTAGAGGCGGCATGATCAGAGGCGTAACGGGCAAAGACGTCGGTCATGACATCCGGAGTCAGGTCGGCGACCGTGAGGCGCCCCAGGTGGCGCTCGAAGGAATCGGGTCCCTCGCCGACGTCGTGTCTCAACTCCTCGGTCATCAGCCGGCCGATGATGGCCAGGTCGGCACGGCGGGCGCGCCTGGTGGCAGACGACGGCTTGGATGTGTTCTTCCACGCCAGCCACCGTTGCGCCAGATCGGAGAGTGGTTCTTGCATGGCGCCACCTTAGACGATGAGGGCCCATTGAGTGCGGATAATACAGATTATCCGCAACAAGCAGAGGTCAGGCACCAAGGTGGTCAGCAAGGGCCATCCGGGGCCACTCTCAACCGGTGGCGAGAGGTTCCAGGGCGATGGTGCGAGCTTCACCACAGGCTCGATAGAGATGCCAGAGCGCTTGGCGTGTGCCGGCGTCGGAACCGTCTTCACCCAGATCGGTGTCGACGTCGTCCATGGCGGCTTCGATGCGATACACGAAATCGCGTATGTCGTCGAGGCGGGACTGGGCCATGAGGACCTGATCGGGTTGCAACCGGTGAGTCGTTGCCAGTCTGCGGGCCTCGTAGGCGCGCTGGCGATGGCTACGCCGACAGTATCGCGACGGCCGCCCGGCACCGGAGGTGATAGCGAAGCGCCGACCACACCACTGGCACCTCTGCTCTCGGGGACTGTGGCCTTCGGTTGATAACGTCACTGTGACGATATAGTAGCCGCTTGCGCCGGTGGGGCGACGTCAGTCCGCTGCCGGCTGGAGGATCTCGACGCGGTTGCCGAACGGGTCGGTGATGTACATCCGATCGTAACCGGGAAGCGGCTCATCGACCGCGATGGGGATCCCGGATCGTTCCAATCGCCGCTTCATGCCGCCGAGGTCGTTGGTGAGCAATGCCGGATGAGCTTTGCGGGTCGGACGGAAGTCTGCGTCCACCCCCAGGTGGATGTGGGCAGAGCCTCCCACGAACCAGCACCCACCTCGCGCGGCCAAGTGGTGAGGCTTTGGTGTCTGCACGAGGCCCAGCACCCCGGCGTAAAAGGCCACAGCCTCTTTCTCCTGACCGGGGGGCATGGCCAGTTGCACGTGGTGAAGGCCGGTGATCATCCAGCCGCGGCCTTCGCCGCCTCCTTTTCGGTCGATGCACCCGCGCTGGTCAGCTCGCCGGCGGCGTTCTCGAGATGGGCCCGAACGAACCAGTGGTTCTGCTCCAGTTCGCCGATCTGGCCGACCAGGATGTCTTCGGTGACCGGGTCGAGCTCACCGAGGGCCTCTTGGGCTTTGCGGTGATCTTCGATGACTCCTGCATACACGAGATCGAGGGCGGCGAGATGCGCATCTGTCGTGGCCCGCCCGATGGAGTAATCCTCCCAGCGACGGGCGTCCACGACATGGCCGGGAGTGCCGTTGGGCGACCCTCCCAGGGTGGCGATCCGCTCGGCGAGGACGTCGACCATCGCCTGCACCGAAGCATGCTGGGGGTCGAGCATCTCGTGGACGCCGATGAAGCTGGGGCCCACCACGTTCCAGTGGATGTGTTTGAGGGTAAGGGCCAGGTCGATGAGCGAAACCAGGCGATCGTCGAGAGTGGTGATGATATCTCGGGCCGATTCGAGGCTGAGGCCGGGAGTGGTGTAGGCGGGGGTGTCGGTATTCATACGCCAATACTGCCACGAAGCCGGAGTATCCAAACACGGGATGGCTTTGACATGCCGCCTCACCGATGCTGTACTCGACACGTTGACAACGCGCTCATCCAGAGCGGCGGAGGGACAGGCCCTGTGAAGCCGCGGCAACCGGCCGGATCGGTGACAACCGAATCGGACCACGGTGCCAATGCCTGATCGATGAATGCTTCGGCGGAAGTTACCGCTCGAAGCGCTCTGACTGGAGCGTAACAAGCGAGCAAGAGGAACCACCGCCATGACACACCCCCACTCCCCCACCTTCCTCCCGCCGGTCTCTGTGTCGGCACCCATGTACATGCCCGGGCTCCGGGCGCCATGTCTCTGTACCCACTGACTCACCGCACCGCCCGCGAGCACAGGCCCTGCGGTGAGCCATCTGCAGACTTATCCACTACATGGAGGACACATGACCACTACCTACACATTGAATGAAGTCGATATCGCCACCGTCGCCGCCCTGACAGAAGCAGTGACGGCAGACCCCTCGGCCGCTCTCACCACTTGGAGCGCCGACGTGAGATGGACAGGGGGGTTCCGGAGCGAGGCGAGCATCGGCGACCACACGCCCATCCCCTCCGACGAGCCAACCGGCCTCGGGGGAACTGCCACCGCCCCCAATCCCGTCGAGCAGGTGCTGGGAGCCTTCGGCAATTGCTTGGCGGTGGGGATCGCGGCCAACGCCACCGCCCGGAACATCCAGATCGAGGAACTCAGCATTTCGGTGACCGGCGACCTCGATCTGCGGTGCTTCCTCGGCGTGACGGAGGGTCACGCCGGATTCGATGCCATCCGCGCCAGCGTCTACCTCGACACCACAGCCGAAGCGGAGGCGGTCGACGACCTGATCCGACACGTCGTGGCGACATCCCCGGTGGGCCACACGCTGGCCGGCGCCATTCCGGTGAACGTGACCCGAGACGAGTAAGGACCGAGAGATGGCTCCGGGGCGGGTTCTCCCCGCCCCGGGGCCACTAGCAAAGGAACCACATGAGCGACTATCGCTTCGAAACCCTGCAAGTACACGCCGGTCAGGAGCCCGCTCCCGGCACCAATTCCCGGGCGGTCCCCATCTACCAGACGACGTCGTACACCTTCAACGACGCCGACCACGCCGCCCGCCTGTTCGGGCTGCAGGAGTTCGGCAACATTTATACCCGGATCATGAACCCCACCACCGACGTCTTCGAGCGCAGAGTGGCGGCGCTCGAGGGTGGGCTGGCGGCCGTGGCGACGGCGTCCGGGCAGTCGGCCCAACTCCTCACCTTCTCCACCCTGCTCTCGGCCGGTGACCATATCGTGTCCACCTCTTACCTGTATGGGGGCACGTACAACCAGTTCAAGGTGGCTTTCCCCCGCTTTGGATGGGACGTGACCTTCGTCGACGGTGACGATGCTGCTTCCTTTGAGGCTGCCATCGGGGAAAACACCAAGGCCATCTATGTCGAATCGATCGGCAACCCCAAGTACAACATCCCCGACTTCGAGGGCCTGGCCGAAGTGGCCCACCGCAACGGCATTCCTCTGGTGGTGGACAACACCTTCGGCGCCGCCGGATACCTGATCCGGCCCATCGACTGGGGGGCGGACATCCTCGTGGAGTCGGCCACGAAGTGGATCGGGGGTCATGGGACTTCGATCGGTGGGATCATCGTCGACTCCGGCAACTTCGACTGGCGAAACGGGAAATTCCCCATGTTCACCGAGCCGTCGCCGGGATACCACGGCCTCGTCTTCACGGACGTGTTCAACTCCGAGTCGGATTTCGGGAACATCGCCTTCGCCATCCGGGCCCGGGTGGAAGGCCTGCGCGACCTGGGAGCGGCCCTCTCCCCGTTCAACGCGTTTCTGTTCCTGCAGGGGTTGGAGACATTGAGCCTGCGCGTCGAGCGCCACGTCGACAACGCCCTGGAACTGGCGAGATGGCTCGAGGCGCATCCCCGGGTGACCTGGGTGGCCTACCCGGGCCTCGAGTCACATCCCTATCACGAAGCGGCCAAGAAGTACATCCGGTACGGGTTCGGGGCGGTGTTGTCGTTCGGGATAGCCGGTGGATACGAGGCCGGCAAGAGATTCATCGACGCCACGGTTCTCGCCTCCCACCTGGCCAACGTGGGCGATGCCAAGACGCTGGTGATCCACCCATCGTCGACCACCCACCAACAACTCGGTCCCGAAGAACAGGCTTCGGCGGGAGTCACCGATGATCTCGTCCGGGTGGCAGTGGGTATCGAGCACATCGAGGACATAAAGGCCGACATCGACCAGGCCCTCGCCGCAGTGAGTTGACCGAGCAGGGGCGGGAGGGCGTCAGCCCTCTCCTCCCTGCTTGCGATACACGGTCACATGAGTGGGCGACTCGTGGGTGAACGGCGACTCGTCGTACCACTGATAGCGCTCAGTCGGCTGTAGCCCGGCCGCGGCCGCCAGGGTGTCGATCTGGTCTGGGAACAGGTACCGGATGGGCACGGGAAGCATGTGGAACGTGCCATCGGCCCGACGGACCTCCACGACCGAGTCGACCTTTTGCTCGGCGGGGTGGTGCACGCTGTACTCCACCACCACCTGATCGACCGACACCTGGCGCGTCCTCACCGTCTGGCCCCGGTCGAAACGCCCGAGGTCCGGGACGAACGCCTCGATGACGAAGGACCCACCCGCAGAGAGAGCCCCAGCTACCGAGCGGAAGACGTCGGCCTGTTGGGCGCCATCTTGGACCGCGAAGAGCGTGTTGAATACGAGGAGGGCGAGGGGATATCGCTCTTCCAAGGAGAAGTCGGTCATGTCGGACGCGACGATGGGCACCTCGGCTCCGCCCGGTCGGGAGCGAAGTTGCTCCAACATCTTCGGAGAGATCTCGATTCCATGCACCTGTAAGCCGCGGGCCAGGATCGGAATGGCCATGCGGCCACTCCCGATCGCCAGCTCCAGGATCGGCCCCCCACCGGCGCGCGACTCGACGAAGTCGAGGACGTCTTCTTGCGGCGGGGGGAAGAGGTCGTCGTAGTGCTCGGCCCACATGTCGCCGTAGGTGCTCTTGTGGTAGCTCTCCATCCCTGGAGTCTTCCACGCCGGTGGGGGCGCTGGCGGTGAATTTGGAGCGGCGGACGGACGGTGACGGCTGCGCCTCCCCACCCGTGTCTTCAGGGCAGGGCGGATATCCGTTCGACGACCAGCTCAGCGAAGCGGTCTCCGTCGATGGCCATTCCTACCCGCACGTTGGGGGGCTGGTCTGTGACATGCCAGCGATCGACCACCGTCCGGCCGGCGGTGAGAGCCGAGGATGTTTCGATCTCCACGTAGAAGCGCTCCGCCTCGATGAGATCCGGCCAGATCACATCGGCCACGGCCACGGCGTCGTGGATGGGCGATGAGTCGAGGCCGTACACCTCTTGGTGGAAGCGGACGTAGAACTCCAACAGCTCGGCCACGAAGGTGCCGCAGGAGCCTTCGCCCCGGAGTCTTTCGCCGTGGGCCCGTCCCATCCGCGCTTGATGAGTGACGTCGAGGCCCACCATCGTCAGGTCGAGACCACTCCCGAACACGATGGCGGCAGCTTCCGGGTCGGTCCAGATGTTGAACTCCGCCGAAGGTGTGATGTTGCCGAGGCCGATGGACCCACCCATGACGACGACCCGCTCCACAAACTCGCTCACGTCCGGATGTCGTCGGATGAGCATGGCCACGTTCGTCAGAGGCCCCACCGCCACCAATGTGACCGGCTGGGGAGCCGCCCGCAGGGTCTCGGCCGTGAAGTCGACGGCGTGAGCTTGGACCGCAGCGGCCTTCGGGGCGGGTAGAGAAGGGCCGTCCATACCTGAGCGGCCGTGGACGTGATCGGCGGTTCGCAAGGGCCTGACGAGGGGGTGATCGCAGCCGGCGGCCACGGGAACGTCGGTGCGCCCTGCCACTTCCAGCACGGTGAGGGCGTTGCGGGTGGTGTTGGCGAGGCCCGAGTTGCCTCCCACGGTAGTGACACCGAGGACCTCGAGTTCGGGGCTGGCGAGCGCCAAGAGCAAGGCAATGGCGTCGTCGTGCCCCGGGTCGCAGTCGATGAGGACGGGAATGCTCACGAGCCCATGACGGCGGCGATGTCGGCTCCGCGGGGTGCCGACACCTGCGCTCCCCTACGGGTGGTGGCCAACGCCCCGGCGGCACAGGCCCAGCGGAGAGCAAAGGCCACGCTCCTGCCTTCGAGGAGGGCCGTCACGAGCGCACCGCAGAATGCGTCCCCGGCACCGACCGTGTCGATCGCCACCACAGCCGGGGGTTGCGCCTCGGCCACCAACCGCCCGGAGCGGAAGGCCTTGGCGCCGGCGGCTCCCATCGTGACAACCACCAGCGCCGAGATGCCCTCGAGCGACTCACCCAGCGCCTCGCGTTCGCTCTCGTTCACGATCAACAGATCGGCTCTGTCCAGCACGCTCTCGGGGAGCGGTAGGGCCGGCGCGGCATTGACACAGAACAGGCCGGTGGCAGTGCGGGCCGCCTCTTCGACGACGTCCATTGGCACCTCCAACTGACAGAGCACGAGCTCGTCGTGGATGACATCGATCATGTCGGGGTGGAGGGCGCCGTTGGCGCCGGGAACGACAACGATCTGGTTCTCGCCTTTGCCGTCTACAGCGATCATGGCGAGGCCGGTCGGTTCTGCGACCACGGCCACCGAGGACAGATCGACGCCGTCATGGCCGAGCAACTCCAAGGCGAAATCGGCATCGGGATCGGCACCCACTGCGGCCACCAATCTCGTGTTGGAACCGCAGCGCTGGGCGGCCAGAGCCTGATTTGCACCCTTTCCCCCGGGAAACCGATTGAACGACGTCGCCGACCGGGTCTCGCCCGGCCGCGGCAGCCGGTCACAGGTTGCGACCAGGTCGACGTTCACGCTTCCGAGGACGGTCACCGTCGACATGGCGACAGGCTAGGCCACAGCACCGGAGGAGGGAAGGAGGGTTTACGATCCATGGTCTATGTCGGCCGACCCACGCGTGATCGCCACTCTCGACCGGGCGGGCGTGAGCTATGAGGTCATGGCGTGCGATCCTGCGTTGGCGGATACCGCCGAGTTCTGTCGTGCGTACGGGGTTGATCCGGCCCAGTCTGCCAACACGATCCTCGTATCATCCCGCAAACCACCCGGTCTCAACGCCGTTTGTGTCGCCCTCGCCACCACCCGTATCGATGTCAACGGGCTTGTCCGCCGTCGGCTAGGAGCCCGCAAAGTGTCCTTCGCCCCCGCCGAGTTGACCACCGAGATCACGGGGATGGAGATCGGAGGTGTCACCGTCCCCGGACTCCCCTCAACCCTGCCCGTGTGGGTCGACCGGGCCGTCGCCGACTCCCTTTCTGTTGTCATCGGTGCCGGCTCCCGCTCGGCCAAGATCCGGCTCGCCGGTGATGCCATCGCTCGTCTCGAGGGAGTCGAGGTCGTCGATGGGCTGGCCGTGCCCTTCTCGTGATCCGCCCCGTCTGGCAGCTCGCCGGATCAAAAACCCGTATCCGACGATCCCCACCAGAGCGAACGAGAACCATTGGATGGCGTATCCCAGATGCGGGCCTGCGTCGCTGAAATCGGGGGCGGTGCCAGGAACGGGTAAGGCGGTAGCGGCGGCGGCGGGCCCGACCACTTCGAGGTAGACGTCGAGGACATCTCCGGTGACGTGGCGGTCGAGGAGGTCGAGATCGATTCGCGAGATGGTGGTGAGTCGATCGTCGGTCGAATCGTCGCGCCCCAATGCACTACGAACCGCCGAGAGCCTGATCAAGCCCTCCACGGTCACACGACCCGCCGGCGGCGGCGCCCCGGCCACCGGCACGCGGTCGAACTCGAGTGGGACCCATCCCCGATTCACGATCACAGCCTCTCCTTCTTCCAGGAGCAGCGGAGTGATGACGTGGAAGCCGGCCCGCCCCGACAGCACCTGAGAACGAACGAGTACCTCTTCGGTGGGGACGAACTCTCCAACGGCGCGGCCCCTTCGATACTCGAGTGAGGTCAGGTCGGTGATCTCCAGTGTGGAGATCTGGACGATGTCGATCGGCTCTTGGGCATAGCGGGCCGACCACACGGCGTTGTTCAGCCTTTGGGTGTCGTGACGATCGAGCTGCCACAACCCGAGGTACACACAGGCCAGGCCCAGCGCCACCACCACCAGGTGCGCGGCCACCCAGCGAGGCGACCACAGGAAACGCACTCGCGGTCGAGCGCTCACCGGTGTCAGGCAGCCAGGGGCAGCGGTCTGGCTGGGCCGTCGTCCTCGTCTTCGAGAAGTGCAGCAGCGACAGTCTCGGCAGAGCTCTCGTCGGATCGAACCGCCACCGGGGAAACGAGCCACTCGCTCACGGCCAGGTGATCGACCTTTCCGGTGTCGATCAGGGTGCGGGCGAGATCGTCGGTCCAGTACCAGGGCATAAGAATCCTTCCGGGCGCAGGGCGGGTTCGGTGTGGCGTCGCCAGGTTTCGACTCACCCACGATACCCCCCGTGTCAACCTCCGGATCCGGCTGTGTGGAGCCTCTCGGAAGAAGTCACACGCTGACCCGGGACACGCCTCCGCTCCGCCGGGTGTCGGCATGTCCGACGACTCCGGACGCACTGGCTTCGGCCGTAGTAACGCCGCCGAAGAACATGTCGAGGCCCGGGAAGGGCCTCGGGAGGAACCGGTCGGCGTCCAACGAGACACCGGGTTCGACAGCTACGGTCCCCCGCTCGAGCTCGACGTGACAGCGGGGGTGCTCTACCGCAGTGGCGAGATCCGTGCCATTCATCGCCAGCGTGAGGGAGATGGCGAGAGCAGACGTGATCCGGTCGGCACCCGGCGAACCAATGGCCAACCTGCGTCCTTGCCCCGCCGCGACCGTCGGTGCCATATTCGACATGAGCCGCTGGCCGGGTGGTGTCGGCTGAGGCCCGTTCAGCTCGACCTCGCCCAGGGTATTGTTCATCCACAGGCCGGTACCGGTCGGGATCACACCCGAGCCGTACCCCCCCGACATGGTGGCCGCGCACACGGTGCCATCCGACCCGGAGGCGGCGATGGAGACTGTCGAGCCCGAGGGAGGCGATGGTACTCCGTCGAGGGCCTCCCACCCCGCAGATTCCCGATCGAGAGCAGGCTCGAGATGATCTCGTCGTATCTTGAAGGCAAGCCGTTGGGCTTCAGCCCAGACATTGGGATCGAGAGGGTCGGGAGAAGCCATCACTCGGCGCAGGATCACCGCCAAGGTGACTCCGCCGATTGCCGGTGGCGGATTGGTGGCCACCGTCCACCCGCCGAGGCTCGAGGCGAGGGCGGGCCGAACCAGCGCCCGATAATCGGCCAGGTCCATGATGGTGAGGATGCTTCCCCGGGCTGTCAGGTCGGCTATGACGGTGTGAGCCAGCTCGCCCCGGTACAAAGTCTCGGATCCCTGGTGGGCGATCAGCCGCAAGGTGTCGACGAGGCCGTCCACCTGGATCGTCTCGCCGGCGTCTCGGAGCCTGTCTCCGTCGAAGAGGGCTCGTCGTGACGCTGAGTCGGCGCTGAAGATGGGCTTGCCCGAATAGCCGAGGTAGAAACGACAGGACACCGGCAGCGGGAATCCCATGACGAGCCGGTCGGCGACGGCGCCCACCACCTCCGACCAGGGGAGTCGGCCCCAGCGCTCGTGGGCGGCGCCGAAAGCTGCGATCGCCCCAGGCACGGCGATCGAACCGGCGCCGACGTCGG
>JBGTLA010000096.1:0-6328 GCA_041744375.1 Acidimicrobiia bacterium
GGCCCGCCGCCGGCGAAGGCAGCGTGGGGGTGCGCTGGGCCACCGACGCCGTGGCCGAAGCCGACTGGATCGCCGACCAGATCGAGCGTCTCTCCGACGAGGGCACTCGCTGGTCGGATATGGCGGTCCTCTTCCGCAAGAACCGGCACATCGCCCTCGTGCACGACGCCCTCGTGGAAAAGGAGATACCGGTCGAGGTGGTCAACCTGGGCGGTCTCTTGTCTATCCCGGAGGTGGCCGACGTGCGCGCTTGGATGCGGCTCATCGAAGCCCCCCAAGACGGTCCCGCCCTCTTGCGCATCCTCATGGGACGACGGTTCGCTCTCGGCCTGGGTGACGTCGTCCATCTCACCCGCTGGGTGCGCGGGCAGGCGAGCTCCACCTCCGAGGAGGAGGTCGACCACGAACGCCTCCCCCGTCACACCATGATCGAAGCCCTCGACCACCTCGACGAGTTGGCGGAACTTCCGAACCGGGCTCGCTCTGCCCTCGAGAGGTTCGGCGCCGAGTACCGCATCCTCCTGGAAGCCGCCCAGGGGCTGACTCTGTCCGAGCTGACCCGAACCATTCTCGACACCACCGGGGCCTGGCGTGACATCGAAGCCATGGGGCCGGCCGGCCGGCTCACCGCCCGTCTCAACCTCCACCGGTTCCTCGACCTCACCGAAGAGTGGAGCCCCCTGGAGGGTCGGCCCTCGTTGTCGGCGTTTCTGGCCCACCTGAGCCTCATGGACGACAACCCTGCCGAAGAGCTCGACGCCGCCCGGCTCTCGGGAGAGGACGCCGTCGCCCTGGTCACGGTGCACCGCTCCAAGGGCCTCGAATGGGACGTGGTCTTCATTCCCGCCGCCGCCAAGGGGACTTTCCCCGCCACCTCCTCGGGGTTCGACGACCCGATCCGACGGGCCCAGTTCCTTCCCTACGAATGGCGCCTCGACGATCCGCCCGAGATCGACGAGACCACCTCCGAGAAGGAAGCAAGAGAGATCCTGCGTGGTTACCACCTCCGCCAAGAGTGGCGGGTGGCCTATGTCGGGGTGACGCGTGCCCGCCACCGCCTCTATCTGAGCGGCTCGCACTGGTACGGAGTTCCCACCCCGACGGTCAATCCGTCCGTGCCGGGCGAACTGTACGAACTGGTCGCCGGACTGGACGGCGTCGAGGACCTCGGCCACGATCCCCAGGGTGATCGCCCCGAGGTGCTCAGGGCCGGCTGGCGGGCACCGACACCCGACCCGCTCTTCACCGAGGGCTGGACGGCTGCCCTGCGCCAGGGCATCGCCGACCCCGAGTGGGCCGGGCGCTACGCCGCTGCTCGCAACTTGGGCGACTCCTTCGAAGAGAGGGTGGCCGAGTACCAGGCCCGGCTCTTCGACCTCGAGTCTTTGGCCGACGAACCCGCCCACCCGACACCCGCCGGCACTTCCGTCACCGGTCTCGTCACCTACGCCGCCTGCCCCAAGCGACACTACTGGAGTGAAGTCGACCGCCTCCCCCGGCGCCCCGCCCCGGCGGCGAGACACGGCGTAGCCGTCCATCGCCGCATCGAGCTGCACTCGCTCGGCCAGGTGCCCCTCACCGACCTCGATGCCGCTTCCTTTGACCCGACCGGCGCCGCCGTCGGCGACCCGGGCCGCGACCCCTACGGCGCCTACCTCGAGTCCGAGTACGCTCGCCTCCGCCCCCTCCTCGTGGAGACGCCCTTCCAGTACCCCACCGAGTCCGGGGTGACGGTACGCGGGAGAATCGACGCCATCTACCCCCGTGACGGCGGTTGGGAGATCGTCGACTTCAAGAGCGGCTCTCGCCGTGAGCAACCCTGGTTCGACGTGCAATTGCAGGCGTACGCAGTCGCCGCCGATCGCGTCGACTTCGGTCTGGAACCACCTAAGACACTGACGGCCACCTTCGCCTACCTGAGCGGCGGCCTCGACGCACGCCGGGTGACGGTGGACGAGGAGTGGATGGCGGGGGCGGCCGCAGCGGTCGAAGGCATCGCCGCGTCGATCGCGGCCGGCCATTTCGACCCCGAACCGTCCCAGGCCTGTCGGACCTGCGAGTTTGCGCGTTTCTGTCCCCCGGGGAGCGACTGGCTGGCCACCCATCCCGACTAGCCCGTCGGTTCAGAGCATTCGCCCTGCTCGGGTTTCGAGGATGATGGTCACCGGGCCCGAGTTGATCAGGTCGACCTCCATGTAGGCCCCGAAGCGGCCGCTGGCCACGGTGAGACCCTTGGATCGGAGTTGCTCGCTCAGTCGGGCGATGAGAGCGTCGGCCACCGCCGGTTGGGCCGCCGCTGTGAACGAGGGGCGCCGGCCACGGCGGGTATCGGCGTACAGGGTGAACTGGCTGACCATGAGAATCTCCCCTGCGACCTGTTGCACCGACAGGTTCATGGCCCCATGGTCGTCGGGAAAGACCCGCAGACCGGCCAGCTTGTCGGCCAGGAGGTCGGCGTCGGCTTCGGTATCGCCGTCGGTCACGCCGGCCAGGACCATCAGGCCTCTACCGATCGACCCGACGACCTCCTCGTCGACGGTCACCCGGGCCGCCACCACGCGCTGCACCACCAGCCTCACGTCCGCTTTCTCCGCACCGACGGAGGCTACCGGCAGGGGACAGCCCACACGAGGCCGTCCCCTCGTACAATCGCCCGATGCCCCGTTTGCCGGCCCTCGCCGATCTGGCCCGGATCTCTTCGATCCGGCTCCCGGTGGATCCACCTCGACCGGATCTACCCCCCGGACGCCCGATCGTGTTCCTGGTGGATGCCGCCACCGGTCTCGAGGATCGCCTGCTCCGGTCGTGGGTCGAGCGCCTCGATCTGAGCCCTGCCCCCGACATACTGAATCTGGCACCGTCGAGGATCCGCCGTTCCACGCGACGCACGGACAACCGGATCGAGGCCATGGTCCACGACCCCGCCGACCCATGGTTCGTTCCCCTGCGGGTGCTGTGGATGCCGGCCGAGAAAGGCGGGCGGCGTTCCGTGTCGTGGATGGATGTGGCCAAGCTAGGAGACCCCCGTGACCCACGCTGGTTCCGGGACTACCTCATCCTGGCCCGACATCCCGACCGAGTACGGATCGTCGTCGGCAACGGAGGATCCGCAGGCTATCTCCGCGCCGATCACCAGACCGGAGTCGAGTACATAGAGCTGATCGACTACGCCACCCAGCGAGCGTGGAGAGCGCTCGATCGGGCGGAGCGAGACGCCCGAGGAGATCGGTACAAGATCTCGCGATTCGTTCACGAGGACATCGTCAACCGCCCCCACTTCCGCAACGAGGTGGTGCGCTTGGGCCGCCAAAGAGGCCTCTCCGAACCGGCGGCTCTGGCCCGGGCTCGCTACTACCTGGCCGAGATCTCCGCCTCCCACAGCCCCTTCGTCATCGACCTGATCGCCAATCTCATCCATTGGATCTACCGGCAGGGCTACGGAGCCATCCGCTACGACCCCCAGGCCATGGCCGAGATAGCTCAACTCGGTAGGGATTACCCCACGGTTTTTCTGCCCTCGCACCGCTCCAACCTGGACCGGCTGGCTCTCCAGTTCATCCTGTGGGAGAACGACCTGCCCCCCAACCACACCGCCGGGGGGATCAACATGAACTTCTTCCCGGTCGGCCCCTTGGTCCGGCGCACCGGAGTGTTCTTCATTCGGCGGTCCTTCAAGGACAACGACCTCTACAAATTCGTGATCAAGACCTATCTGGACTACCTGATCGAGAAGCGGTTCCCCCTCGAGTGGTACATGGAAGGCGGGCGCTCTCGCTCGGGGAGACTTCGTCCTCCCCGCTTGGGGATGCTGTCGTGGGTGGTCGACGCCATGGTGCGAGGCAAGGCCGACGACGTGTACCTGCTCCCCACCTCGATCGCCTACGACCAGATCCAGGATGTGGCCGGGTACGCGGCCGAAGCCTCGGGGGCCAGCAAGGAAAAGGAGGGTTTGGGATGGGTGCTCCGTTCCATCGCCAGCCTTCGCCACCGCTACGGAGACATCCACATCTCCTTCGCCGATCCCATCTCCGTGCGCAAGGAGTTGAAGGACGGCGATCTCGAAGCCGACCCGCTGGCCGTGCAGAAGCTGGCGTTCGAAGTGATGTACAGGATCGGCACGGTCACACCGATCACGCCGACCTCGGTCCTGGCGATCGCCCTGCTCGCCGCCCGCGGCGGCGCCCGCGACTCCGACGCCCTCGCCACCGTTTGCGCAGCGTTATCGGAGTACATCGGCCGCCGCGGGTTCCCGACCACTTCCGCCCTCGCGTTGTCGACTGCGGGCCAGGTCGAACGGTTGATGGGATCGCTCACGGAAAACGGCCTGGTCTCCTCCCAGACGGTGTCGGGAAGGACCGTGTACTGGCTGGAGCCGGGCGAGATGCTGCGCGCTTCGTACTACCGCAACGTGGTGGTCCACTTCTTCGTCTCGCGCGGATTGGCTGAAGTGGCACTGTCGGCACCTGACCTCGAGACATTCTGGGCCGACCTCTTCAACCTACGCGACCTCCTCAAGTTCGAGTTCTTCTTCGCAGACAAGGAGGAATTCCGTCACCAGGTTTCAGACGATCTGGCGAGCGAGATCCCAGACTGGGAGGACAGCGTGGCCAACGGTCGAGGTTCGTCGATCACGCTCGAGCCCACTGCTGCGGCCTGGGCGGTGCGACCCCTGCTCGACGCCTACATGATCGTTGCCGACGAACTGGCCGAGCTCGGAGGCGAGTTAGAGCGAAAACCCTTCCTGGCCGCTTGCCTGGCACGGGGGAAGATGTATTGCATGGAAGGACGTGTCGCCTCCGAAGAGAGCGTCTCTCTGATCTTGTTCGAGGGCGCCCTGCTCTTGGCCGAAAATCGCGAGCTGCTGGTGGTGGCACCGCACGTGAGTGAGGCACGGCGCCAATTCGCCGACCAGATTCGAGGCTACGTCGCCCGCTTGAGCTGAGACGGGCCCGGCCTCAGAGGGCGCGCAAATAGGTGAGCCATCGTGCTGCGATTTCTGCTCAACACCAGGCGTTGTGACTGGAGGAGGCTAAAACGCACGAGCTCTATTTGCGCGCCCTCTCAGTCGTCGCTCCACTCCCGGATGCGCCGCTTGGCGCGAGCAATCATTTCTTCGGAGGTGATCCCTTGATGAATGGGAGGCGTGGTGCCCTCGTCGCTGAGGTCGGCCACGGCCTCCGCCAGGCGATCTCTTAGCGCCGCCGTCCCGGGATCGAGGGGTGCCGATGTTGTCGCCCGCCGCCCGGGGCGAGTCGGAGGCGGTGGGGGCGCCAGCACACCGGGCGGGATCGGCGGATCGTCGGATATGGGTGACGACGGGACTTCTTGTCGGCCCGACCCATCGCCGCCGTCTGACCGTCCCGGCATGGTCGACGAGCGACTGCGCACGACCGCCGCCACCACCCCTGCCACCAGAAACACCGCCAAGATGCCTAGGCCGGGCCGGAACTGGCCGTCACGCACGGGGACGACGAAAAGGCCGGCCAGCAGGGGCGCCAGGATGAGCAGCAGCAAACCCGGCAACAAACAACCGCAGCCGGAGCGTTTCGGATCTGCCATGCCCCCCATCGTAGGCCCCCCGCATCACGATCCGGATGTGATCACCCGTCGTAGACGCCATCCCGACACTCCCAGGAGCACGGTGGCATAGGCCGAGAGCACCCCCACCCGGCCGAGAACGTCACCTAGCCTCGCTCCCCGGTGGACCAAGTCGCTGAGCCCGCCCACTGCCCAGGCGTGAGGGGTGATGTGAGCTACCCGAGTCATGGTGGGTGAGAAGAGCTCCAGGGGAAGCATGCATCCCCCCAGGGCGGCCAGGCCCAAACCGCCCAACACTGCGAATCCGCCCGCCTGTTGATCGTTGTGGAACACAGTCCCCAAGAGCATGGCTGCCCCTGCCCCGGTGGCTGCCAGTGCCACCAGCAGCACCGCCACCCCCGCGGGGTTGCCCCAGTTCACTCCGAAGGCCACCCACGTGACCCCGATGATGTAGAGGCCCTGAACCACTCCTACCGAGAAGCGACCCACGGCCTCACCCACCACGATGGTGGTGGCCGTCGTGGGCGTACTGAGCATGCGTCGGGTCACGCCCAGCTGACGGCTCTGGATCATCGCCGCCGAGCCGGTCAGGGCAGTCAAGAAAACGAACAACACCAACTGTTGGGCGGCACCCACCGAGAACTGGCCGGTGCCCGGTGGGAAGACGCCGTCACCGAGCGTCTCCACCACGACCTCCACCCCGCTCGGATCGGTCGATTCCACCCCGGCGAGGGCGGCGGCGTAGGGCACGTCCAGCGCGGACGCCAACACTCGCGCCGCGCGCACCGTC
>JBGTLA010000097.1:0-10680 GCA_041744375.1 Acidimicrobiia bacterium
GGCCGCCCTGTCGCGCCTGGGCCTCGTCACCGAGGCGATCGCGGCCGGCCTGGCCGAGGTGGCGGAACCGCCCGTCTGGGGAGGCGGCGAGGAAGTGGGACGTATGCGGCCGGGCCCCGTGTTGGAGATGGTGTGACCTCATCATGGGATCATCCCGGTTTCAATCTGCCGCCGGTGGCTGCGGCCACCGGCCCCTTCGCCACATCGGCATTCCTGCGAGTCGTAGACCGTCACGAGGAGGGAGAACCCCTCATGGCCGCCACCGATCGAGCCTTCATGGCCTTGCGCACCATCGGATCTGAGATCCGGTGTGCGGGAGACGGTGAGCTCACGGACTATCACACTCCTCGGGGAAGTGGTCTGGAAGAACTCATGCGAGACGTGGCCGTCGAACATCGCCCCACTCGATTCATGCTCGACTCCCTCCCCGAGGAGGCGGCCAAGCCGTTGGTGGCCGGCCTCGAAGAGGCCGGATGGGCCGTCGAGTGGGAGGTCGATGAGGTAGCCGCCGTTCTCGATCTTCCGGACACCTTCGACGAGTACCTGGCTTCTATCGGCAAGAAGGAACGCCACGAGGTTCGCCGAAAGCGCCGTCGGTACGAAAGCGTGCTGGGCGAGGTGAGCCATGAGACCCACAAAGGCCGGGGTTGGGCCCTCGACGAGTTCGTTCGGCTCCACCGACTGGCCGGCGGGGGCAAGGGAGAGTTCATGACGGAGGATCACGTCCAGCTCTTCACCTCCCTGGCGGATGCCGACGGCTGGCGATTCGACCTCCTCCGTGCCGATGACGGAGCTGCCGCCGTGGTCTTCGGATGGTCGGACAAGACGGGCTATTACCTCTACAACTCGGCTTATGACCCCGCACTCTCGCATACGTCGCCCGGAGTGGTGCTGCTGGGGACCATGATCGAGCGAGCGATCGAGGAGGGGGCAGCCCGATTCGACTTCCTCAAAGGAGACGAGGCGTACAAGTTTCGGCTGGGCGCTCGCCGTCGTCCACTCGTCCGCATCGCGGCAGCTGCGTGGTCCACTCGATGATCCGTCGCGTCGCCTATCTATCGATGCACACGTCTCCCCTGGTGCAACCCGGTGTGGGGGACGCCGGGGGTATGAATGTGTACGTGGATCAGCTCGCCCGGGCCATGGCAGAGAGCGGGGTGAAGGTGGAGGTGTTCACGCGCCGCGACAGCCATCATCTCCCGGCGCGGGTGGCAGTGGTGCCCGGTTACACGGTGCATCATGTCGACGCCGGCCCGGCCCGGCGACTAGCGGTGGAACGGCTGCCCAACCACGTGTCGCGTTTCGCCCAGCGAGTCGTCGAGCTGATAACGGAAGTTCAGTCGGTCGACGTGATCCACACCCACTATTGGCTGTCGGGTTGGGCGGGTCTATTGGTCAAGCGCCGCCTCGGGCTGCCCATGGCCAACTCGTTTCACACCCTCGGCCGGATCAAGGACATGACCCGTCGTCACGACGACCCTCCCGAGTCCCTGTTGCGCATCGCCGCCGAGACAGAGGTGATTCAGATGTCAGACTGCGTCGTGGCGGCCACTGCGGTGGAGGCAGATGAATTGCTCAACCACTACGGCGCCGATCCCGGGGCGCTGTGCGTTTCACCCCCCGGAGTGGATCATGGGCGATTCTTTCCCGGTTCCAAGGAGGAGGCTCGGCAGCGGCTCGGCATCGGTCACGGGCCCCTGGTCACGTTCGTGGGGCGGATCCAGGCTCTCAAGGGAGTGGATGTGGCGCTGGCCACCTTCGAACGAGTTGCCGCCAAGCTCCCCGAAGCCACGCTCATGGTGATGGGCGGACCCTCCGGCCCCCACGGTGAGCGCGAGTTGAAGTCTCTGAAGACCCACGCTGCCCGGTTGGGGGCGGAGGTCATCTTCGCTGACCCGGTGCCGCACAGAACCCTGGCCGATGTCTATCGCGCCTCAGACGTGCTCCATGTTCCCAGTCGCAGCGAGTCGTTCGGTCTGGTGGCCGTCGAAGCCCAGGCCTGCGGTACGCCGGTGGTCGCGACCAGAGTGGGGGGTCTGAGTTTCTCGGTCGACGACGGCGTCTCGGGGTTCTTGGTCGACGGGTGGAGTCCCGTTGATCATGCCGATGCGGTGCTGGCCATCCTCACCGATCCCGCTCGGGCCCGTGACATGTCGGGCCGGGCGGTCGAGTGGGCGGAGAGGTTCTCGTGGGAGAACACCGTCACCCGCCTGCTCGAGCTGTACTCGGGAGTCACCGCCGCCCATGCCTGACACGCTGCTCGAGATTGCCATCGAGAAGTGGTTGGCCGACGAAGACAGTGACGTCACCTATGCCGAGCTCGTCGAGGGGACGTGGGCGGTGCGCATGCACCAGACCGTGCGTGACGCCACCACCGTGTGGTGGACGGTCGGCGACTACAGCATCGCCGCCGAGGCCTACGTCCTCCCGGCGCCCGAGAACGATCCCGCCGCCGTCTATCGGCTGGCGCTGGTTCGCAACTCATCGGCGTGGCGGGCCCACTTCGCCCTCGATGGAGAAGGAGCGTTGGTGATACGGGGCCTGATCCCTCGCCACTCGGCCACATTCTCCGACCTGGACCTGCTCTTGGGTGAGATCTACCAGATGATCGAGTTGACCTTTCGCCCGCTCGTACGCTTAGGCTTCGGCCCTCGCGAAAAGAGTTCGTAGATACTTCTCGACATGGGTCTGTGGACAAACCCTGTGGAAACCTGTGGAAAAGGGGACAACCCCACCTTCTGCCACCACGCGACGCTATCTACCGATGCGTGGTGATATATGACGCACGATCTCGAGTCGGTTGACGTGGCGCCCGTCGGTTCGTATCTTCGCCCCACAGCGCCCGGGGAGCAGGCCAGGGGACGTAACCCGTTCGGGGAAGTGCGGGGCGGATCGTGGCCGGTTCGCCGGGCGCTGTTGTTCGTCTTCCGTTCTCCGTCTTCCGTAAACGGTGAACGGTGAACTGCGTCTTCCGTCTTCCGTAAACGGTGAACGGCCAACGGTGAACTTACGTCTTCCGTCTTCCGTAAACGGTGAACGGCCAACGGTGAACTTACGTCTTCCGTCTTCCGTAAACGGTGAACGGCCAACGGTGAACTGCGTCTTCCGTCTTCCGTTCTCCGTCTTCCGTAAACGGTGAACGGCCAACGGTGAACTCCGTCTTCCGTCTTCCGTAAACGGTGAACGGCCAACGGAGAACATCTCCCACCGTCTTCCGACTTCCGACTTCCGCCTCGCATGAACGGTGAACGGCCAACGGAGAACATCGGCCACCGTCTTCCGCCTTCCGCCTCAAATCCCAAACATGATCTCTTGCAGCGATACGGAGCGTGTCTCGAAAGTGGTGAGATCGATCCGAACCGAGCCCAAACGGAGCCCGGTCATCCCTTCCCCGACGTTGGTGTGAACCCGAAGCGCCCCCTCCTCATGCTCCAGTCGCCCGAGTCCCAGGCAATGGCCGTTTCCGTCTTGGACTCCCACCAGCATCTCGTCGAGGCGCTCGAGATCGAGACCGGTGGGAAGGGTGGGGGCGAACACCGTGGGGCGGACCCGCCACTTCTCCAAGGGCCCGGCAAACGCCTGGCGCAACCTGTCTGCCCGGCGTGTGGCGCGTTCGTCGGGGGACACCGGTGTCGTATCCGGCTCGGCCGGGAGGACGTCGATGTCAGCGGAGAAGAAGCGCTTGAACATTCCCACCATCGGCTCCAGCTCTCCGCCTCGTTGCAGGGCCGCAACCCGGTCGGGGCGGCACAGCTCCATCTTGTGGTATTTGAGGGTTTCGCCGGCGACACCTGACACGGCTCCGGTCGTGTCGATGATCACTAGGTCGGCTTCCTCCTGGCGGGCCTGATCCACCAGGGAGGCCGTGGCGATCACCATCTGCAGTACCAGCCGGCTGGGGTTGGTGGTTCCGACAAAATGGAGAAGGTCGGCGCTGGCGACATCATCGAGGTCGGCTTCCTGGCGAATGAACTTCAAGCCGGCACAGGCCGGAGGCCCGATGGAGCTGTTGTCGACGTCGGCATCGACGAGGGCGACCATTCGACCGTTCTCCACGGCTTGGCGGGCGATCCTTTGGGCCATCGTGGTCTTGCCCGTGTCCATCGCCCCGATCATCATGACGGTCGAGACTCCGGCCAGTTCCCGAGCTGTGGCGGCGTGGCGGTTCTCGTTCATGGCCCATTCAGCTTAGGGAGCACGTCACATCCGGTCGGAGTCTCCGGGGTACCGCAGCCAAGAACTACCGTTCGGGGTCACATGACCCTCCCGATCTCCTTCCTCTCCGACTTCGGTCGACGCGACGAGTTCGTGGGGGTCGTGCACGGTGTCTTGGCCACTTTGGCTCCCCACTCGCGGGTCATCGACGTGGTTCACGAAATATCGCGGGGGAACATCAGGGGGGGAGCACTCGCTCTCACCCGGGCCATCCAGTACCTTCCCCATGGGGTGGTGCTGGCGGTCATCGATCCCGGCGTCGGTACCGAAAGGAGGGCGATAGCCGCCGAGACCGAGGTCGGCTTTTTCGTGGGGCCCGACAACGGGCTCATGTCACCAGCGGTGGCGATGGTGGGAGGTGCGAGTCGCATCGTCTCGCTCGAGAACGAAGAGGCCCGCATCCCCTCGACTGGAGCTACCTTCCACGGACGGGATATCTTTGCTCCGGCTGCAGCTCTGCTCGCTTCCGGTGAAGCGACCCTTTCCGAGCTCGGCCCTGAGGTCGAACCGGGTAGCGTCAGCCCGCTGCTCCTGCCTTTGCCCGATGTCAGCGCCGGCACCCTCACAGGCGAGGCGTGGTGGGTCGACGGGTTCGGCAACGTCCAGACCAACGTGTCGCCTGAAGACCTCGTAGGCATCGGCCTGCGGGTGGGGACGACAGTCACGGTCAAGGTTGGGCCACGTCTCCATCAGATGCGGTGGGTCACTGCCTATGGGGACGTTGGCGACCGTGAGCCCCTGATCCACGTCGACTCCAGCGGTCTCATGGCGCTCGCCGTGCGTGGTGAACGAGCCGACGAGGAGCTGGGCTTGGCCGAGGGAACCGCCGTTTCCTTCGTCGGCTCTAGAGCCTGAGCAGCCACACCACCCCCGCCCCTCCGATGAGGGCGAGCAGTGCCACGATGACGACGGCGGTGGCGGGCCTCATGGACCATGAGGGTACCGGGGGTTGGATCAATCGGCGCGGTGACCGAGGAGCGACGCTTGGATCGCCTCCGACCGGCCAACCAGGTCCCAAGCGTGGTGGGCCACCCCCGCGGTGATCGACCGTGTGTCCACGCACAACGTTTCCTCGTCGCACCCGGTCACGATCAAGGCTTGGACCGGGAGGTCTCGGTTGCGGACCCTCAGGAGCAGGTCCTCGAATGGACCGGAGCCATTCGCCAACCAGGTGAGTCGTCCCCACCCCCGGTCGGTCATCGGCCTGAACTCGACGATCGTGGCCCCGTCATCGGTCGAATGGGCCGTCACGAGGTCGGCGCGTCCGTCTCCGTCGACATCGAAGAGGCGGCTGAACTCGAGCTCCTGATTTCGGGCCACACCGAGGAGGCGGGGCGCGGAAAAGGATGAGCCGGTCGACGTCTGGGCAAACCAGCATTTCTCGGCGAAGGCGCAAGTGGCCGTGTACACGAGATCCGACAAGGCGTTGTGGGTGATGTCCGCCGCCTCGACGAAGTTCCCGGCCTCGTCGGGAGGAGATCCCCAGTGTTCCGGTTCGGCGAAGCCGTTTCCAAGGCTGCGGTGGACACGCCAGCACACCTCACTCGGGGAGCCGCAGCGGCCCCGATAAGCAACGTCGTCGAATCCGTCGCCGTCGAAATCGCCGGTGATGAGCGCATCCGTGCCTTGAGCCAGCCGAAGCCCGTCACCCCAATCCTCTCCCGGACCCACAGAAGAGCCGGCGGAGCGATGTACGCGCCAACAGGGAACGGACCTCCCGCAACGCCCTCGGTAAAAGATGTCGTCGTGCCCGTTACCGGTGAGGTCGGCGGCCCGCAAACCGAGTTCGTGCGTTTCGAGGCTGAACCAGGCAGTGTCGCCCAACCGTGCGGTGTCTGCCACTCCTTCGGCTGTGGTGCGGGCGAGCTGAAAGCACGTCCCGCCGGGGCACTCACCCCACCACACCCGGCCCGGAAGGCCATCGCCCATTACGTCGGCCTCGATGGACCCTCCCAGACCGTCTCCCGCTCCGCAGCCGATCCTGGCGGTGTCAACCGCCAGCCCGTCCACGGTCAGGCCCAGAGAGGAAGAGGCCACTGCCTTTCCCCCGTAGTAGACGTTGAACCAAAACGACTCGATCCGAATCCCCGGTTCGTCCGACCGGCGAAACTGGATGCCGGCGGAGTCGAAGGCGGGGGTGCCATCGACCCACGCCCGCAGGGCTCCGTCGGACAGGCCCGGGGTGTTGAGCCGCACCTCGCCTTCTACGCAGTACCACTCGTCGAGCTGGAGCTTTCCCGCCTCGTTCCACATCATCCCGTCGCCGTAACGTCGTTCCTGGCCGAGGTGGTAGACGTAGAAACCCAGCCGCGCTCTCGTGTCCTCGGGCCGCGCACCAAAGAACTGCATGCGCGCCGACCACCCCGGCGAGGCCGGGCTCGACCGATGCCCACCCTTGCCGGCCCGGCCGTAGACCCCCGAGAAGCCCGGTAGTTTGCCCGACGCCCGCGGGGCCCAGTCGGGATCGAAACGGAGGTAGTACCGGAAGAAGAGTTGCTCGGGTTCGTGGCCAACGACGGATGAAAGATCGAGACGGAGGTCGGCACCGTAGTGAGCCCCCTTGGGAATCGTCACTCCGAGCCCGTCGTCCCAGAATCCCGGGGTGACGGCCAGGCGGTTGCGACTGGTCGGTCCACGAGATTTCCAGATCTCCACGAGATCGAATGCCCCCGCCAGTGCCGGGGTCGCCTCCATGGCCGCCAGGCGACCCGGTGGAGAAACGGGTGCGAGTCCCAAGGCCGTGACCAACGAGTGGGCGGCCTCCCCGCGCGTTACGGCCAGATCGGGGCAGATTCGCCTTCCCACCGGCGGGTCGCAGGCCTCGAGAACACCCCGCACGCCGAGAAGGGACAGCTCCGATGCGAACGGCGTCGCGTCGAGGTCGCGGAAATGGCTGTAACCGACGGGAGAGAACTCGCGCCCGAATGCCCGCGCCAGCAGTGCGGCCAGTTGACCTCGGGTTACGGGGTGGTCGGGACAGAAGCGAGAGCTCTCACATCCTGACGTGATGCCGGCTTCTGCCAGCCGTTCGATCGCACTCGCGGCCGGGTGACCCGAGACGTCGTCGAACCGCCGTTGGGCGACCTGGGGCAGATCGATGGCCCGGGCCAGCATCATGGCCATCTCGGCGCGTGTCACCACGTCGTTGGGACAGAAGTGGTCGTTGTCGGGGGGGTTGCATCCCCGGATCAGTCCGGCGTCACTGGCCGCCTCGATAAATGGCTCGAACCGGTTGGTGTCGTCGTCGCGAAAAGCTCCCGGGTCGTTTGCCATTCCCGGCGACCCGACGAAGAGGCAAGAGGCGACGGCGGCCGTCAAGATGACGAATCGAGTCCGCATCCGGCTTTGAACGTAGTGCCCGATGGTCGGGTTCCCCCAGTTGTCGGTCGGTGGTCACGGCCGGTACAACAGCCTCATGCGTCATGAGCTCGCCGAACGCGACAAGGCCCCCGTTTGGGCGACGGGGGCCTCGCCTATCGAGAGAGTGCTCCGCCGTGGGGCGGGCTGGGAGGCTATCCGATCACACCTAGGGTCTTGAACGTGCCCTTGGCATGACTGGCGGAGCTGTTTCTCTCTCGCTGGAATGTTACATCGGAAATCTGTGTACGCATCTTGAGAAGTTTTTCTTTGACCTTTGTGACCCATTCTGGGTGCCATCTCTGCGAGGACGCCGCCGTGGTCGTCGCCCGGGTTGCCGCCCGGCACGCCGTCGTCATCGATGAGGTAGAGCTGAGCTCCGACGACGACCTCGTCCGTCTCTACAGCCTGCGGATCCCGGTCGTGCTAGGTCCCGACGGCACGGTTCTGGCTGAAGGCGCCGTCGTCGAGCGCACCCTCGACAGGATGGTCCGCCAGGCACTGCGCCGGCGGTGACTGCGAGTTCTCTCCAGGAGGCTTAGGTGCTCCGGCCGTGAGGAAGGCAGTCGGACGGTGGCGAAGGGACTCTTCTGGTGCCGAACACGCCACCTTCGAGTCAACCCCCTCGGGGGGTCCCGTCAGCCCATTTCTTCGGTGGTCGGTTCTTCGCCCTCGAGCGGCTCATCTCCTTGGGAGTCAGTGTCCGCACCGGGATCGCCGTCGGGGTCCTCGGGGTCGGGCTCGTCGGACAGACCGCAGTCGACCAGCACCTCCTCGGGGCTTCCCCCTGAGTGGCGGACCCGCTCGTACGCCACCACCGCCGCCAGTTGCTCGGGTGTCAGTGATCCGCCAAAACCGGGCATGCCGCCGGCGACCGGCCGGTTGTTGTCGCCGTAGGTGTTGCGACCGGCGGCGGTGAAGCCACTGGAGCCCAACTCGACCCAGTCGATGTGGTCCTCACAGCTGCCGAAGGTGCTGAGCACACCAGTGAGGGCCGGGAAGACACCGGCGCCCTCGCCTTGCGCGCCGTGGCAGCCGGCGCACGAGGAGTACACCTCGGCTCCGACGGCGATCACGTCGGTGGCTGCGCCGGGTGTGCCTCGCCCTTCGAAAGGTGAGCCGTCACAGTTCTCGACCAGTCCGGTGACCCTGTCGACCCGCAGCTCGGTGCGGTCGCCACACTCCGCCCCGGCGGCGACCGACAGGTAGATGAGGCCGAAGGCCGGGACGAACAACAGGAGCGCCGACAACCACATCGGAATGGCGAAACCGGTCCGTTCTGTGATCCCGGCCGTCGGCACTGTCACCACCACCGGGTACTCGAGCGCTTCCTCAGGGCTCACTCTCTCGGGAGCAGGAGGGGGGCCGGCTGCCGTAGGTGCCGAGGCGGCAGCCGCCGCCGGTTCGACGACCTGGGGTTCGGGCGCTGCCGTCTCGCCGTCCTCTGGCTCCTCGGTCGCTTCGGTGGAGGCGGGTGGAGCATCTTCTGGGGCTGGTGTGGGGGCCGGTGCGGAGTCCACCGGCTCTCCTCCGGCCCAGGCGGCGAGGACGTCTTCGTAGGACTGGCCGGTTTCATCAGCGCGGGCCCGGGCCGAGCGCTCGACCAGCGACTCGGGCACTCCCATGGCCTGGGCGGCGGCGGCGAGCTGCTCGCTCACTGGTCGCCTCCTTCATCGGCGATGTCGGGTTCCTCGTCGGTGCCCTCGTCCGGGCGGGCGGGCTGGAGCAAGCCGGCCGGTGAGGTGGCCGACTCGGCGACATACGCCACGAGAGCACGAGTGGCTGGTTCGGACAATACGAGAGGAGGGTGGTTGGCTCCGGAAAAAACCGCCGAGATCTGGTCGGGGGTCATTCTGGATCCGACGTCGGATAGGTCCGGTCCGATACGCCGGTAGCCGATGACCTGGTTGCTGTCGGCTAGAGAAACGGGCCCGAGACCGACATCGGCGACGACCGAACGCACCGCCTGGGTGTGACAGGAGGCACATCCCGCCCGCAGGTAGACGTCGCGGCCTGTCCGGGCCTCGTCGGACAGGATCACCTGCGAGGAACGTACCGCGGTGCCTGGTTCGGGGAACGAGGGAAAGACGAAGCCGAGCAGCACCACGAGAATGACGACTCCCAATCCCCCCATCACGGTGATGAGGGGACGATCCGGAGCGCTCTCGAGAATCGGAGGACCGAGCGGCGCCGACGGTGGCGGGGCTGCCGGTTGGGAGGGAGTTACCCCAGACGGCGGCGGGGCCACGTCGGGTGCCTCTGGTGCCGGTGCTGCCTCGCTGTCGTCGTCGGGGGGGCCCTCGGGTGTGGTCTCGGGCTCGGGAGCAGGAGCGGGACTCGCCGCCATCGCCTCGCCCCCCGCCCAGGCCGCCAGCACATCCTCGACGGGCTGGCCTGTGGCCTCGGCGCGGGCGCGTGCCGAACGTTCCACGAGAGTCTCGGGAACCCCCATCGCCGTGGCGGCAGCGGAGACGTCACTCATGTCTCGTCGCCTCGTCGCGCTGGGTGACGAGGATCTCCTGGGCGGTGGCTTCGCCTCGGGTGATCGAACGGAACAGGAGCGAAGCCAGCGAGAGGTTGGCGACGACAGCGACCAGGCCGGCCAGCCCCCCGAGACCGACGAAGACGTTGGACAACCCCGAGACAGTCGTCCACTCTCCCCCAACCGCAGTGAACACGCCCGTGAAGCCACCTCCTGCCCAGGTGTACCCCATGACCAGCCCGGCCACGGTCAACGTCGCCAGGATGCCTCCTCCACCGATCAGGGTGAGACGGATGAATCGATCGGCCATCTGGGTCGAGTACAGCCGACGCCCCATCATCCGCGGTAGGGCCTGAAAGGTCCAGCTGGCCAGGAGCAAGGGAAGGACACCGAGGATGAAGGCATAGTGGATGCCTTCCCAGTAGGGAGTCAGCGCCAGCAACACAGAGGAGTTACCGAAACCCGCTGCCGCCGCCAGCACGGTCACCACCAGGGCCAGAGAGGTACCGGCCACCGCCGTTGCCACAACCGGGTCGGGCCCTCCAGCCGAGCGGCGCCAGGCGCCGCGGGTGGTGCTGGCCACCGTGGCTACTACGGCCAGGGCACCGACCGGCAGCGCCAGGCCC
>JBGTLA010000098.1:0-6880 GCA_041744375.1 Acidimicrobiia bacterium
GGCTGGCGACCAACGCCCTCCGTACGCCGATCAGGTAGTCGGGTGCGGCTGACGCCAGTGCGCGTGAGATTCCCCTGGGGCCGAGTCCCGCGTCCACGAAAACCACCGCGGCTCCCAGTCGCCAGCAGGCGTACAGACAGACGGTGAGGTCGATGCCCGGTGGGATCATCAGCGCAACCCGCTCGCCGGGGGCCACTCCCAATGCCTCCAAACCGGCGGCCGTGCGGGCAACGTCGGCGCCGAGCTGGCCAAAGGTGAGCGAGTGTGGGGGAACGGCACCGGTCATCTCCACCACCGCCACCTCGGGGTCGCCGGCCCTTTCGTCCAGCGCCGACCACAACGTCGGCTTCGTCGGGGGACGATCCGTCACCGGGGGGCGACGGTCGAGCCACGCCCAGATCGCATCGGCTGCATCGGGGTGTTCGGAGAGGAGGTGGCCTCCATCTGCGAATCGATGGATGTCGGCTTGGGGCAGACGAGCTGTGAGGTCGGCGAGGTGGACGTCTGAGAACACAGGATCGGCTGCGCCCCACAAGATCAGTGTCGGGGTTTCGGCCAGATCGGACAGGCTGTCGGCAACGTCTCGGAGCCGAGATCGAGTGGGATGGTTGGCGTCGAGGGGAATGTCTGCCACGAAGGCGCCGATGCCGTGACGACGGCCCGGGGAGTGGTAGGGAGCGTGGTAGCCCTGGCGGATCTCGGTACCCAGGTGCGGTCTTGCCGTGGCCAGGGCAGCCCCGATGAAAGCGGGGGTGGACACACACGTGGTAGTGCGTATCCCCGGGAGCCTCGCCAGCCGGATGAGCCCGGGGGCAGAGTCGGCCGGCGGGTGGTGCACCGCCGTATTCATGAGGATCAATCCAGCTAGGAGCTCTCGGTTCTGCTGCGCCCATCCCAGCGAGACGGGCCCTCCCCAGTCGTGGGCCACGATCACCACGGGTCCGCTCACATCGAGACGTTCGGTGAGGTCGGCGAGGTCCTCGATGCGCTGGGCCAATCTCCTCGTGACACCGGTTCGCTCGGAGAACCCCATGTCGAGCTGGTCGACTGCGATGACCCGGATGTCGGCAGGGGCGTCGGCCAGGAGCCTCCGCCACATATACGACCAGGTGGGGTTGCCGTGGACACAGAGAAGGGTGAGGCGTGGTGCGGTGGCACCGTTGTCGAGAACGTGCCAGGTCCGGCCGACACCGTCGAGGTCGGGTGTCTCCACCAGCCTCGACCAGGCGGGATCGAGCTGTGCGATCTCCGGCGGCGGTAGTCGAGCGGGAGCGAGACGTCCGTCCGCCCGGCGGCTGTCGGGGGGTGTCGGGGCGCTGGTCACCACACCAGTTCGGTGGCCATGGCGTTGATACCAGAGCCGATACCCATCAGCAAGACTCGGTCGCCGGGGCTCAACGAGTCCACCTCACGGGCGAGAGTGATGGGGATCGAGGCTGGGCCAACATTTCCCAGCGTCGGGAACGTCAGCGGGGCCCGGGCGGCGTCGATACCCAACAGGTCACACATGAGAGTGGTGTGGACGGCGGACACCTGATGGAGGATGTAGCGGTCCATGTGCAGCCAACCCTTCTCCTCGATGTCCACCCACGCCTTCTTGGCCAGGTCCATCCCGGCGTCGAGCAGGGCGCGCGTGTCTGTCTTCATCTGATCGAGAGTGCCGACGCAGATCCGATGATGACTGGTGTCGGCCTGAGAGATCCCGCCCACCACGCGGTGACTACCCGGGTTCTCGGAGTGACGACCGAGGACCATCGCCGCCCCGCCCGAACCCAACGTGAGTGTTGCGAACTCGTTGAAGAGATCGGCCATGGTGGCCTCGGGGGAGGCCAGCCGGTCGAGTGTGGCCTGTTGGGTATGGCGGCTTCCTTCGCCGTCGACGACCAGGGCGTAGTCGATCTGGCGGCTGTCGATCATGATCCCGGCCAGCTGGATGGCGTTGAGGAACCCGAGGCAGGCGTTGGCCAGGTCGAAGTTGAGGCAGGTGCTGGGGAGGTCGAGGAGGTGATGCACCGTCACTGCCGTCGATGGCTCCAACTGGTCCCTGCACACGGAGCTGTCGATGAGCAGGCCGACCTTCCCCGGTGACACTCCTGAGGCCTCCAAGGCCGCAGCACCGGCCGCAGTGGAGACCTCGGCGAAAGACATCTCCTCGGGCCACCAGCGCCGCTCCCGTATGCCGGCCAGACTCTCCAACAGTCCCGGCTCTGTGCCGAGGCGGGCGTACGTGTCGGCCAAGAGAACGTCGAAGGATTCCGAGGTCACTACCTCGGGTGCTTCGACGGCTGCGACTGCAACCACGGCGGTGTCGGTGAGGGTGAAACTGGCGTTGGTGGTCATCTGGTCCTCTGGGGGGAGCGTTTCAATTGTCGCACGATCAGAACCCGAAGGTTTCCAGCGCGAACCACGTCCTCATGGTGTAGGTTCAAGCTCAGAGGATTGAAGACCGGCCGAACTGGGTAAGCAAGGTCGTTCGCTCATCTAGAAGGAGACACAATGAGTGCTGCAGTCATACTACTGATACTGGCGTTGCTTCTCGGAGGCGTTGGTCTGTTCGTCGAGGCTTTGCGCTGGGTTTTGATCATCGCCCTCATTCTCTTGCTGGTCGGTGCGTTCACGGGTTACCGAGGACGTTCCTCCGTATAGCACCCACCCGTTTACTGCCCTTCCGGTCCAGTGCTTCCCAACTTGGGGAGCACGGCCGGGAGGAGTCTCATTGACGTGTTCGATTGGGTCGCCTTCTCGTTACACTGTCCAGCGATGACGAATCTTTTTGCTCCCGCCTGCTGTTGCAGCTGTCCACCGTGCGGGAGCGCGTAACGATCCACGTCCACTGACGACCTTCTGTCCGCCGCACCCGCACCCGCATCCCCGATGCGGGTGCTTTTCGTTCCCCGAGGAGTTCCCCGATGACAACCATTGCCCCGTCCGGGTCCATCACCGATCACGGTCTCCGCCGTTACGAAGACATCCGGCACCTCATGCCCGACGTCGACAACCCAACTCCCCTGGTGCGGGTGGGCCGGAGCATTCCCGGCAGCGGTCTCGACCTGTACCTCAAGCTGGAGTGGCTCAATCCGTTCGGGTCGATCAAGGACCGGGCCGCTGCCTACATGTTGGATGCCCTCGTCGAGTCGGGAGAGCTGGGGGATCGCCAGCTGGTCGAGGCGTCTTCGGGCAACACCGCCATCGCCCTGGCGGCCCTCGCCGCCCTGGCAGGCACCCGCCTCACCGTGACGATCCCCGACGGGGTTCCGGAAGAAAAGAAGGTGCTGTTGCGGATGCTGGGTGCCGAGGTGTGGCCGACTCCCGATGAGCTCTGCCCTGTCGACAACCCCAAAGACGGCGCCATTGCCCTGGCCCGCGCCCTGGCCGCCAGCGAGGAGGGCTCCCGCTACGCCATGGTCGGCCAGTACGACAACGAGCACAACGTGCGCGCCCACTACGAGACGACCGGCCCCGAGATCTGGCGCCAGACCGAAGGTCGGATCCGCTACTTCTTCGCAGGCTTCGGGACCTGCGGCACCATCACCGGGGTGGGCCGTTTCCTCAAGGAACGGGACCCCACCATCGAGGTAGTGGCCATCGAGCCCCAGCCCGGCCACCGACTCCCCGGTCTGAAGAGCTTCGCCGAGGCCAAAGAACCGTCGATCCTCGACCGGGGCGTGGTCGACCACGTCATACGGGTCGACGACGACGCCGCCTACGAGACGACCAAGCGCCTGTTCCGGGAGGAGGCCCTCATCGTGGGCCCTTCCACCGGGGCCGTCGTGTGGGCCGCCTCCCAGTTCGGAGGCGATCGCCGCGGCATGGCGGTGGGCGTGTCCCCCGACGGCGGCCAGAAATACACCAGCTATTTCGCCGAGGTCCTCGGCGACGAGGGCCTACCCCAGGTCTGACCGAGTCCCACGAAAGGAACGAAACATGCCCGAGATCACAGACATCGAAACCACCGAGGTGCTGGACTGCACCGGGTTGCTCTGCCCCCTCCCCGTGTACAAGGCAGCCGTCGTCCTCAGCCGCTTGTCCGCCGGAGATGTGCTGGAACTCGTGTGCACGGACCCTGGATCCCTCGAGGACGTTCCCGCCTTGGCCCGCCAGCGCGGCGACAGCTTGTTGGCCACCGATTCCGCCGGAGATGTCCAGCGCTTCTGGCTGGCCAAAGGGGAAGAGCGATGACCGCCCCGAACACCAAGCGCCTCGCCCTCGTCGCCTCTAAGGGCACACTCGACGGAGCCTACCCACCCCTGATCCTGGCGTCGACGGCGGTCAGCCTCGGATGGGAAGCCGGCATCTTCTTCACGTTCTACGGACTCGACGTGCTCCATCAGGACCGGTTCCGCAAGCTCAAAGTCGCCTCCCTGGCCAACCCCTCGGGCCCCGTTCAGCTCCCCAACATCCTGGGAGCGGTGCCGGGGGCTACGGCGGCGGCCACCAAGGTGATGCGCAAGTGGATGAAGGACGCCCGCATGCCCGAGATCCCCGAATTCATCGACATGACCCGGGACCTGGGGGTGAAGTTCTTTGCCTGCTCCACCACCATGGGCGTGATGGGTGTGTCCGAGTCCGACCTCATCGAGGGCTGCGATATCGCCGGAGCCGCCGCCTTCTTGGATTACGCCGCTACCGCCGACGTCCAGCTTTTCGTCTGAAGCGTTTCGTCCCCTGGCGCGAAGCGAAGGGGGAAGGGAGCCCCCACGACGAAGGAGTGGGGCAGGTCAGCCCGCATTCTCGACATGAGAGCGACCCTTGCACCCACCCCAAGGTCGATGTGTCACCGCTGCAGAAACACCGGGTACTCGCGGATATCGATGCGACTTCCATCCCGGGCCGACTCGGCCCACACGATCAACGCTCCCCGCTGGGACCGGTCCACGTCGTAGTGGATGGTGAAGTCGAACGGGGCCCACTCCACCCCCGAACCCGACATGGCGAAACCTTCGGCGATGATGAGTCCGTCGGCGTCGGTCAGGGCGTACTGGAAGGTCGCCTCGAACACCAGTGCCATGCCGGTGACCCGCAACGGATTGGGAGCGGGCCCACCGTAGATGGGATTCTCGACCGATACGGCCGCCTGGAACCGGAGGTAATCGTCTCGGGTCACAGGCCGGAGCACGGCGTCACCCTCATCGGTCGGAACGGCCACCTGCGTCCCATCCTGGCGGAACTGGACGGCGGACACGCTGTCGAATCGTGTCAGCGTGAACACCACCTGGGCCACCGCCATGGTGGTGGCCGCTGAGGCCTCGTCGGCGGCGAAATCGCTCGTCAGGTCCACGGTGGCGGTTTCCCCGACGATGACTACGGAGTTCAACTCGGTGCCGGCGGGGATGGCAGTGCTCAAAGCCGGGATCGAGTTCGCCTCGTCGGAGGTCGGTCCTTCCAACAGCGACTCCATCGTTGCCCGGGCGATCGTTGACTCCTCGGCGACCCGCCTGTGCACGGGTGCCAGGAACGGACCCGTCCGGTTGGGATGGCCGGCCTCGTCGATGAAGAAGTAGGGGGCGATCTCCATGACCGGAGGCGGTGTCCGCGCTTGGAGGCCGAGAGCGCGGCCGAGGAAGGAAGCCATCTGGTCTCGCAGCACCAGGTCGCCGGGGCAGAACCGATCGTTGGCGGGCGGGTTGCAGCCCAGGGTGACACCGGCAGTGCGGAGCCGGTCGATGTCGGTGGCGAACACCGAACCTTCGGTGTCGATGAACAGGTCACCGCCCCCGTCGTCGGTGTAGCCGAAGCCTCGCACCAAGAACGCTGCCATCTGGCCGCGGGTCACGAAGTCGTCGGGGCAAAATCGATCGTTTTCGGGTGGGTTGCACCCGCGGGTGATATCGGCTGCCGCCAAGGCGTTGATGTCACCTTCGAAGATCGAGTCGTCGTCGTCCCCGAAGAAGTCGTCACCGGCCCCCGCCAGGTTCAGGGCCCGGTTCAAGAAAGCGGCCATCTCCCCCCGGGTGACCGGGTCGGTGGGACAGTAGCGGTCGTTGGCGGGCGGGTTGCATCCCCGGGTCACGCCCTCTTCGGCGATCGCCTCGATGTACCCCTCATGGACGTTGTCGTCGTCGTCGACGAAAGTGCCCCCGGGGGGGAGCTCTGCGCCTGCCCCGGCTGCCATCGTCGCCACCATGAGCATGGCCAGCAGGCCCACGGCCCCTCCACGCTCTGTCATACGACGAATCATGTTCGCTCAGCTCCTCTCGGTTTCTCTCCTCCTCACCCGAATGTAGCTCACCAGCGAATTGAGTGATAAGAAATCAACGAAAGCGCCTCCCCGCGACGCTCCGGGGCACCATCCCCCCGCCCGACCCGTCCTTGCCTACCCGCCGTTTCCGTTGTGCGTGGCCCGCCTAAGGTCCGTCATCCACCGGCCTTGCCGGCTCCCTGTTCCAGGCCCTCGACCAGGTCTCGTGTCGAGAGGGCCCCGGCGACGTAGGTGGATGTGCCCTGTTCGAGAAGCTCGCGGCCCGCCCGCTGCAAGGCACCGAAGGCGGCCCGGCTCAGGAACCCCCCCGTCGAAACACGCCGTACCCCCACGTCGGAGAGCTGGCTGACCGACGGTCCCACGGCGAAGGCGAGGACGTTGACCGGCGCCTCGGTGGCGGACACCACCCGCGCGATCTCGTCGAGGTCAACCAGGCCGGGAGCGTAGAGCACGTCGGCGCCGGCGGCGCGGTAGGCACACAGCCGGGCGATTGTGTCGTCTAGCCCGCCCGCCCCGTACAAGTGGTTCTCTGCCCGGGCGGTCAGAACCAGGCCTGAACCATGGGCCGCGTCGGCGGCGGCCGCCACACGCTCGGCGGCGATGTCGACGGGGTCGATCCGACCGGCGGTCGGATCCCAATCCTCGATGGAACAGCCGGCGGCGCCGGTGGCGGCGATCAGC
>JBGTLA010000099.1:0-19437 GCA_041744375.1 Acidimicrobiia bacterium
GCCTGCCTGTCGACGTAGCCGCCGGCGAGGAGGAAGCAAGCGAGCACGAACTGGGCGAGGCCTCCGCCCCGGGCCATGGCGCCGGGCAGAGCCGCCCGGTAGAGGTCGGCCAACACCGAACGTGCACCCGGATAGACGCCCATGGCCTGGCGTTCCTGGCGAGCATCCTCGAGGGCGAAGAAGACCCCTTCGGTGACGGGCCCGCCGGCCCTCTCCAACGCCGTCAGCAGGTCGACCGGTTCGTCAACCGGGGCGACCACCTCCGACGCCTCGTCTCCTTCCGAACGGGGCCAGTCGGAGGGGATGGGTCGGCGCTCGTCGAGGTCGGTGGCCACGAGATGAACCACCTCGTGGAGAGCGGAGGCGAGAGCGACCTCGTCGGGAGTGACGGGTGCGTTGCGGTTGTAGGCGGCCTGGAAGACGCGCGGGTCGCACACGACTTCGTCCTGGGACGACGAGGCGGCCGAACCGAGACGGACCCGCAACTCGTCGTTGCCCGACAGGGCGCGGGCGAAGCGGGTGATGGCCGGTGCCACCCGCTGATAGCGCGCCACCACCGACTCCACCGCCCGATCTTCGGGCTGGAGCAGATCCTGGAGCATCGTTTCGTCTCGCCCACGCATAGCCCCTCATCTTCCCACACTCCCCGCCGGGCCCCATCGGCGGGCATCTGCGCTCCCGGCCGTACAATCGCGCCATGCACTATGACCTCACCGTTCTCCCCAATGGTCTGCGGGTGATCACCGAAGAGATGCCGTCGCTACGGTCTGTGGCCGTTGGATGTTGGGTAGACACCGGCACCCGCGACGAAGAACCGCCCGAAGCGGGGGCCTCACACTTCCTCGAGCATCTCCTCTTCAAGGGCTCTGACCAACTCTCGGCCCGCGTCATCGCCGAGACCTTCGACGCCATCGGGGCCGAGTCGAATGCGTTCACCTCCAAGGACTACACGTGCTATTGGGCGAGACTCCTCGACCAGGACCTGGCGACCGGTCTCGAAGTACTGGCCGAGATGTTGCAGCGTCCTGCGTTTCGCCCCAAAGAGATCGACGCCGAGCGTCAGGTCGTCGTCGAAGAGATCAACATGAATGAAGACGACCCCTCGGACGTGGCCTTCGAGGAATTCACCCAGGCTGTCTTCGAAGACCACCCCCTCGAAGCGCCGGTGCTCGGCACCCGGGCCTCGATCCGGGAGATGACACGCGACGACATCGCCGGCTACTGGGGACGTCGCTACACGGCCGGATCGACGGTGGTGGCGATGGCCGGGTCCGTGGACCACGACCAGGTCGTCAAGCTGGTGGACTCCTTGTTCGGCGACTGGTCGGGAGACGCCCTCGATCATCACACCGCCCCGTCCGAGCCCCGACCGCAGGTCCGGGTGGTGGAGCGTGACACCGAGCAGGCCCATTTGGTCATCGGAGGCTCCGGAATCGATCGGGCCGACGAGCGGCGTTGGGCGTTCCAGGTCCTCCACCATGTATTGGGCGGCGGCATGTCGTCGCGATTGTTCGAAGAGATCCGGGAGCAACGGGGCCTCGCCTACGCCGTCTACAGCTTCCGCATGGCCCATGTCGACGCCGGAGCGTGGGGCGTATACGTCGGAACCACCCCGGGCAAGGCGGCTACCGCCTTGGAGCTCATCGAGACCGAAATCCAAAGCGTCATCGATGGCGGCATCACCGCCGCCGAACTGGAACGAGCCCAGGGCGCCATGCGGGGCTCCTTGGCGCTGGCGCTGGAGGACCCCAACAGTCGGATGGTGCGCCTGGGCCGCGACGAACTGACCGGCGCCCCCCATCAATCGGTCGACGAGCGGCTGGCCGAGCTGGACGCCGTCACCCTCGACGACATCCAGCGAGTAGCCACCGAGGTCCTGGTGGGCACGCGCGTGATGGGAGCGGTCGGTCCCTTCACCCCCTCAGACCTCGAGAGCTTCGTCGGCCTGTGAGGCGAGCGGCAGTGCCTGTTCAAGCCAGCTGGTCGACCTCGACGAACTGAGAGAGGACCAAACCGTAGGCCAGGGCCGCCACCCCCACCGCGGCGGCCAGATGCCAGATGGGCCGCCGCAGCCGGGTGGCCCACGAGGCCGTTCCGACCCCCAGCATCAGCCAAATGCCGATGTCCAGAGGCCAGGCGATGGGGAGACCGCCACCGATGACTCCGAACAGTGCCGATGCGGGGGCTGCCGCGTAGAAGAGCCACAATCCCGAGCCGTGCGACAGGACGAGCCACAGACCGAGGGTTCCGACGGCGAGGGCTGCCCCCAAGAGGGCGAGCGCCGCCAGCACTGCGCTCCGACAGCCGACGCCGTCGTCGACGTCGGGGACGGTCACTTCTCGGTGATCTCCACCGACTGGATGACCGCGTCCTCTGTGGGTCTCTCGCCGGCTCGGGGGAGGGCGGCGATGACGTCGACGGCATCCATGCCGTCGGTCACCCGCCCGAAGATGGTGTAGGAGTGGGGAAGGCCCACGTCGGCCAGGCAGATGAAGAACTGACTGCCGTTGGTGTTGGGCCCGGCGTTGGCCATGGCCACCGTTCCCCGCGCATAGGCGCCGTCGCCTTCCAGCTCGTCGCGGAAGGTGTAACCGGGCCCGCCCCGGCCCGTACCGGTCGGGTCGCCTCCTTGGGCGACGAAACCGGGCACCACCCGGTGGAAGATGACGCCGTCGTAGTAGCCGTCGCGAGCCAAGAATACGAAGTTGTTGACGGTTTGCGGGGCACGGGCTGCGTCGAACTCGATGGTTATGTCACCGTGGTTTGTGCCGAGGGTCGCCACATAGGTGACATCGAGATCGATGGTCAGGTCGGGTGCGCTGTCGTACTGGTTGGCCACGGGAGTCTCCCTGGGTATGCGTGCGCTTCAGCATGGCAGCAGTGTGCGCCCAAGCGGAAGCCCGACCCCTCAATGGCGGGTGGCGGTCAGGTAGCGCCCGCCTTGAGCCGTGAACTGTACGGTGTCGCCGCTGCCCTCGACCACGAAACCCGATCCGAGGACGTCGAGGATGTGCTCGTCCTGGGTAGTCGGCCCGTCGCCACACTCGGCGGTGGTCTCGATCTCCGTGGCGAATGCCTCATCGCCGACGACGGCGAGGGCGGCCGTGAACGGACGGCAGCCAGTGTCGCCGGACACCTCTCCGTCGGGAGCGAACACGAGCGTCGGCTCTCCCTCGATCTCTCGGGCGGCGTTGCCCTCCCCGTAACCCGTGACGGCCCATTCCCCCTCGAGCAGTGATGCGTCGAGTACTTCGAGAGGGGTGAAGGCGAGCACAGCGTCGTCGGAGTCGAGCACAAGGCGCCCCTCGTCGAGAGCGGCTCGCTCCAGGGTCGGCAGCGCCCTGAAGAGAGCTTCCTCGGCCGCCATCACCGCCGGTTCGCACAGCATGGCGGTGGCGGCGAGCTCGGCCCCCAGGTCGAAGATACCGGCCACGAGCTGGTAGTCGGCCGCATAGGAGTTGCAGGTGGAGCGCCCCCGCAGCGTGCCGTCGCCGCCGAGGGAGAGGGTGATGCGATGGCCTTCCACGAACGGGAACGGCTCGCCCAGAACACGACCCGAGTCGAGCAGCCAGTGCCCGGCGACGTCGTCGAGGTCGAGGCCACCCTCCGGAGGAATACATGCCGTCACGGCCACCGCCGCCACCACGAGGAGATGAACGGCCCGAAAGCGTCTAGAGAGATGGGATCTGGTCATGGCGAGGTCCAACGGTAGGCGGGCGGGCCGAGCAGGTAACCTTGGACCCGTGACGTTCACTCACTCACCGGCACCCCTGGGCCGGGTACTGACAGCCATGATCACGCCGTTCACCGCAGCGGGCGAAGTCGATCACGAACAGGCCTGGCGGCTGGCACGGTTCCTCTCCGAGCACGGGTCGGACGGTCTCGTCGTGACGGGAACGACCGGGGAATCGCCCACCCTGAGTTTCGAAGAGAAGCTGGCGTTGTATCGCACCGTGGTGGAAGCAGTGGAGAACAAGGACACCGTCGTCGTGGCCGGCACCGGAACGTACGACACGGCCGAGTCGGTTCGCCTGTCGAGACAAGCGGCCCACGCCGGCGTCGATGCCATCATGGCGGTCACCCCCTACTACTCCCGTCCCGGCCAGAAGGGCCTCGTCGCCCATTTCGAGGCGATCGCCGATGCCACCGAGCTGCCCGTCGTGATCTACAACATCCCCGGCCGTACCTCCCGACTGATCGAGCTGCCCACCCTCGCCAGACTGGCCGCCCACCCACGGATCGTGGCCACCAAGGATGCGGTGATGGACGTCGACTTCACCAGCGCCACCATCTCGGGCGTGCCCGAGCTGGCTGTGTACTCGGGACAAGACTCGTATACCCTTCCCATGATGGCGGTGGGAGCCATCGGGGTGATCTCGGTCATCAGCCACCTGGCGGGCGACGAAGTGGCGGCGATGGTGGCGGCAGTCGACAAGAGCGATCTGACCGAGGCACGCCGGCTTCACCACGCCTTGCTTCCGCTGTGTGAGGCGTGTTTCATGGAGTCGAACCCTTCGCCCGTGAAGGCTGCGCTCACTTCTCTGTGGGAGCCCGTGGGCGAGCCACGGCTGCCCCTGACACCGGCCGAACCCGCCACGGTGGCTGCCATCGAAGCGGCCCTGGGCGAGCTCCGCTCGTCCCCCTGACACTCGTTCCCGACCCGAGAGACATCACACCCATGAACTCCTGCATCTGGCGACCACGCTCATGAGCGTCTCCGTGACATTCCTCGGCGGCCTGGGGGAAATCGGCCGCAACTGCGCCGCCCTCGAGATCGATGGGAAGATCTGTCTGATCGACTGCGGTCTCATGTTCCCCGAAGAAGACATGCTCGGCGTCGACTTGGTCTTCCCCGACTGGTCGTGGTTGGTGGATCGACGTGAGGACGTCGAGTTCGTCGTCTTGACTCACGGGCACGAAGACCATATGGGGGCTCTCGCCTACTTCCTGCGGGATATCAACGTCCCCATCTACGGGTCCCGTCTCAGCACCGAGATGGCCAAGGGCCGCATCGAAGAGATGGGCATGGACGCCCAACTCCATCCGGTGGTGCTGGGGGAGTGGCGCAAGCACGGACCGTTCAAGTTCAAGCTGATCCGGGTGAGCCATTCGATACCCGACGCCACCGGCATCGCCTTCGATACGCCGGAGGGGCTCATCGTCCATTCCGGCGACTTCAAGCTCGATCCGACACCCATCGACGGCCAGCCGACCGACCTCCCAGCCTTCGCCGAGCTGGGCAAGAAAGGCGTGCGGTTGCTCCTCTCGGATTCGACCAACGCCGAGGAGCCGGGATTCGTGCCTTCGGAGGCCTCGCTGGGCAAACCGATCGCCGACGTGATCCGGGCTGCCCCCGGAAGGGTGATCGCCGCCTGCTTCTCGTCGCACGTCCACCGGGTGCAACAGATCGTCGACGCCGGACTGGCCGCCAACCGCAAGATCGCCTTCTTCGGCCGCTCGATGCACCGCAACACCACGGTGGCGCACGAGTGCGGCTTCCTCACCCTGCCCGAGAAGGAAGTCGTCGACATCAAGGATCTGCTGGAGTTGCCACCCGAGCGTCAGCTCCTCATCACCACGGGGAGCCAGGGGGAGCCGTTCGCCGCCCTCTCCCTCATGTCTCGCAATCGCCACAAGTTCGTCGAGGTGAAAGAGGGCGACACGATCCTCATCTCCGCCAAGCCGATACCCGGCAACGAGACGGCCGTCTCCAAGGTCATCAGCCGTCTCACCCGGTTGGGTGCCAACGTGATCCACGGGCGCAACGCCGCCGTCCACGTCTCCGGGCACGCCGCCCGCGATGAGTTGCTGACGTTCCTCAATGTCGTTCGCCCCCAGGCCATGGTTCCGGTGCACGGCGAATACCGGCACATGCATGCCCATGCGGCGCTGGCCCGGCGGATGGGGGTCCCGGCCGTGGATGTGCTCGAGGACGGCGACAAGGTCATCATCGACGGCAAGAAGACAAAGGTGGTCAGACGGGCGGTGCCGGCCGGATATGTCTACCTCGATGGAGCCAGTTTCGGCGATGTGCAGAGCGGGGTGCTGCGCGACCGCTCCCATCTGGCCGACGAAGGGGTGGTCGTGGTCACGGTGGGGATCGATCGGGACGCCAACGTGGTGTACGGGCCCGACCTCGACAGCCATGGGCTCATGGACGATCCCGAGATCGTGCTAGGCAAGGCAGCCGAAGCAGTCCGTCAGGCCCTGGCCGAAGGCATCAGCGACGCCGAAGACGGGATGAACGGCATCCAGCGCCTCGTCCGCCAGGCCACCGCCCGCGTCATCCGCGCCGAGGTCAGTCGCAAGCCGGTGGTCATCCCCGTCGTATTCCAGCTCTGAGTCCCTCAAGACGGAAGTCGGGCGCCTTCGCTCTATCCCCGGTCACCTCTCCTCGGGCCTGCGCAGTCGGAAGTAGGGCACGTCCGCCGGTCCTGTCTTCCGTCCTCCGTTTTCCGTCCTCCGTTTTTCCGTCCTCCGACTTGCGACTTCCGACTCAGGAACAAACGTTGTTGACGCTGGCGGGGACGGGTAACGTGACCAGTTCATGCCATCCCGGAGTAACACCCGCCGGGGGGCCTCTGGGCGGAAACGGGTGGCAAACCGCAACACCAAGACGACCAGGAAGCGCACGCCCTCATCTCGGGGGCGACAGCGAACGCCCCTGCTGAGGGCGTTTCGCACACAGATGCGCACAACCCTGGGCAGACAAGCCGACGACGTGTGGGGGCTGGTGGCCATCGTCTGCGCCATCGTCGTCGTCTTGGGCTTTTTCGATCAGGCCGGACCGGTCGGACGGGGGCTCGAGAACGCCACCCGGTTCCTTTTCGGGGTGTGGCGGGTGATGGTGCCGGTGGCCCTGGCCGGGGTCGGTGTCGCTCTCATCGTGGGCAAGCCACGCGACGGAGTGTCGCGGCTCACCAGCGGAACGGTGGCCACCTTCGTGGGGGCGGTGGCGATCTTCCATCTGCTCACCGGGGCGGTGGCCCTGGCCGCCGACATGGAGCTCGTTCAACAGCGGGGCGGAGCCGTTGGTGCGATCGTCGCCTACCCGTTGCGGCGGGTGCTCGGGATTTGGGGCGCCTTCGTCGTCTTGTGTGCGATGACCGGGATGGGCGTACTGATCATGACGCGCACCTCGGTGCGCGAGTTCACCTCCGGCATCACCGACCTGTGGCGTCATTTCGTTCGTTTCGTTGGCGACCTCTACTCGGGGCGTGGCCAGACCGAGCGTCTCGGAAAACATGCCGCTCCCCGCCGAGCGCGCCCGGTGGTCGATACACAGAAGCCGGGACCGAAGCCCGCTCCGGTGGAGGTGGTGGACACGGCTCCGCCGCCACCCAAGCCACGTTCCGTGAAGTCACCTCCCATGAAGCCGGCGGCGACCCCCTCCGGCTACACGTTGCCGCCCCTCGACCTGTTGGCCCTCGGCGGCGGGGGCGAGCAGAACCGACGTTCGCTCGAGGACACGGCCCGCCAGCTGGAAGACACGCTCCATCAGCATGGGGTCGAAGCCATGCTCACCAAGATCGTTCCCGGCCCGACCGTGACCCGATACGAGATCGAGCTGGCTCCCGGGGTCAAGGTGAACAAGGTATCGAACCTGGCCCACGACATCGCCTACGCCCTGGCCACACCCGATGTGAGGCTGCTGGTGCCGATCCCGGGCAAGTCGGCCATCGGGGTCGAAGTCCCCAACCGGAGTCGGCGCATGGTCACCCTCGGCGACATCCTCCGTTCCGACGAGGCCCGGTCCAGCAATCAGCCCCTCACGGTGGGTTTGGGAATGGACATATCCGGGCGCGCCAAGATGTTGAACCTGGCCGAGCTTCCGCATGTGCTCATCGCCGGCGCCACCGGGGCAGGGAAGTCCTCATGCATCAACTCGCTGGTCACGTCGTTGTTGATGCGCACCACCCCCGACGACGTCAGGTTGATCATGGTCGATCCCAAGCGCGTCGAGCTCGGCCAGTACAACGGGGTGCCCCACCTCCTCACCCGGGTCATCACCAACCCCAAGAAGGCGGCCGACTCCCTCAAGTGGGCGGTGGCGGAGATGGACCGTCGTTACGACCTCCTCGCCGACGCCAAGGTACGCGACATCGGGGGGTACCGCGAGAAGCTCGACGCCGGGGAACTCGATCCCGAGGGATTCGATCGGTTCCCGTACGTGGTGGTCATCGTCGATGAGCTCAACGACCTGATGATGGTGGCGGGACGCGAGGTGGAGGACGCCATCGTCCGTATCGCCCAGATGGCTCGCGCCGTCGGGATCCACCTGGTGATCGCCACCCAGCGGCCGTCGGTCGATGTGATCACCGGTGTGATCAAGGCCAACGTTCCTTCGCGCCTGGCCTTTTCGGTGGCTTCCCAGACCGACAGCAGGGTGATCCTCGACGGTTCCGGCGCCGAGAAGCTGGTTGGCATGGGAGACATGCTCGTGGTCACGGCCAAGGAGCCGCGGGCACAGCGCATCCAGGGAGCCTGGGTCGATGAGGCAGAGGTGCGTGCCGTGGTGGAATGGGTCAAGAACCAGCGGGAAGTCGAATACCGCGACCAGGAGGTGCTCGACGTGGCGGCGGAGGCGGCCGCGGCGCAGGCCGCCACCGAAGACGACGAGGACGAAGAGCTGGTGCGCCAGGCGACGGTGCTGGTGGTGCGTTCACAACTGGGGTCGACCTCGATGCTGCAGCGCAAGCTCCGGGTCGGCTTTGCCCGGGCGGGGCGCGTCATGGACATCCTGGAGAACCGGGGCGTAGTGGGCCCTTCACTCGGGTCCAAGGCACGGGAAGTGCTCATGACCGAGACGGAACTGGACGAGTTCCTATCTGGCCAGACCACAGCGGTGTGAGCGCCTCTCGGGCCCGACCGGAAGTGGCTGGGAGACGTCTACGCTCGCGGGATACCGGAGACCAGGACAAACCGAGGACCACGTGCGCCAGGTTTTGACGCCGAGCGGGGGCTTAGACGGCACCGCTCCGCTGGATGTAGAACTCACCCGTCGGCTCTATCGAGCGATGGTCATTGCTCGGGTGTACGACCGCAAGTCCACCGCGATGCAAAAGCAGGGCCGCCTGGCCACCTATGCCCCCTTCGAGGGTCAGGAGGCCGCCCAGATCGGTGCGGCCGCCGGTCTCGAACCCGACGACTGGGTGGTCGCCACCTATCGAGATGCCGCCCTCATGTGGGCGCAGGGATACCCCTGGGAGCTACTCGTCGCCGGCAGGACCGGAGACGAACGGGGAGGGAGGCCTCCCGATCACGTCCCGGTGCTACCGCCATCGATCACCGTTGGCGGTCACATGGTCCACGCCGTAGGTTTGGCCTGGGCGGAGAAGATACGCTCGTCGGGGCGCATCGCGCTCACCTCCTTCGGTGACGGCGCCACCTCCGAAGGGGACTTTCACGAAGCGATGAACCTGGCGGCGGTGTACGACATCGGTTGCGTGTTCTTCTGCCAGAACAACGGATACGCCATATCCCTGCCTCGCCACGAACAGACCCGATCCGACACCATCGCCCAGAAGGCGATCGCCTACGGCATGCCGGGAGTGCAGGTGGACGGCAACGACCTCTTCGCCGTGTACGAGACGGTGCACGAGGCAGCGGAGAGGGCCCGCTCCGGTCAGGGACCCACCCTCATAGAGGCGGTCACCTACCGCATCGGTCCCCACACCACCGCCGACGACCCCACCCGCTATCGGTCCGACGACGAGGCGGTCGAATGGCGGAAACGCGATCCGCTGGAAAGGGTCCGCATCTACCTCTCCGAGCGAGATGCCTGGGACGATGCCTGGGAGGCCGCCATCGAAGAGGAAGCAGCCGGGGAGATCGACCGGGCGGTGAGCCTCGCCGAGGCCATGCCGCCCCTCGGCCCCGGGGAGATCCTCGACGCCATGTTCGAGACGAGGCCACCTCATCTCGATGCCCAGCGCCGCCAACTCGTCGGGGAGGCTCCATGAGCGCCGCCACCTCGACCGTCATGACGATGGCCCAGGCCCTCAACGACGCCCTCGATGTCGCTCTCGACAAGGACGGCGACGTCTTGGTCATCGGCGAAGACGTTGGCCGGACCGGTGGGGTCTTTCGCATCACCGACGGCCTGTTGGAGACGTACGGGGCCGCCCGTGTCATCGACACGCCCGTGGCCGAGTCGGGGATCGTGGGGGCGGCCTTCGGGATGGCTGTGGGCGGCCTGCGGCCTGTGGTCGAACTCCAGTTCATGGGATTCTCCTATCCGGCTTTCGACCAGGTGATCAATCACGTGTCGAGAATTCGCCACCGGTCCCAGCACCGGTTCAGTGCTCCCATGGTCATCCGCATTCCCTATGGAGGCGGGATCGGAGCGGCCGAGCATCACTCGGAATCCGCCGAGGCGATCTACGCCCACGTGCCCGGTCTCAAGGTGGTGGTGCCGTCGACGCCGTACGATGCCAAGGGCTTGTTGCTGGCTGCCATCGCCGATCCCGACCCGGTGGTGGTGTGCGAGCCGATCCGGCTCTATCGGGCCGTCAAGGAAGAAGTTCCCGCCGGGTGGTACGAAGTGCCGATCGGCCCTGTTGGTGTCGAGCGGGAAGGCACCGATGTCACCTTCATAGCCTGGGGGGCGATGATGAAAGAGACGAGAGCCGCCGCCTCGGCCCTGGAGGAGGAGGGCGTTTCGGTCGAGGTGCTCGATCTGCGCACTGTCGTCCCCTTCGATGCAGACGCCGTTGTCGCCTCCGTCTCCAAGACAGGTCGGGTGGTGATCGTGCACGAGGCGCCACGCACGGTCGGGTTCGGAGGGGAGGTGGCCGCCACGGTGGCCGAGCGGTGCCTCTATTCGCTCCATGCTCCCCCGGAGCGGGTCACGGGTTGGGACAGCGTCTTTCCCCTGAAGAGGTCCGAGAGCCAGTACCTGCCGGATGTGGCCCGGATCGTCGCCGCCGCCCGACGAACCCTGGAAGCCTGATGGCCAGAGAGTTCCGACTTCCCGACATAGGCGAAGGCCTCACCGAGGCCGAGATCGTCCGCTGGCTCGTCGAGGTGGGCGACACGGTCGAGGCAGACGAGAGTGTCGTCGAGGTGGAGACCGACAAGGCAGTGGTAGAGATCCCCTCACCGTACGCCGGGGTGGTGCTCCACCACGGAGGGGCCGCCGGCGAAGTGATGGAGGTCGGCGATATTCTCGTCGTGGTGGGGGAGGAGGGCGAAACCTGGCCCCCCGAGGAGGAGCCGCCCGAGGAAGAGCCGGCAGCTCCCATCGTCGGCACGTTGAGCTCCGATGCCGAGATGCTGAGCCGCCGCGCCGAGACAGGGGGGGAGGGCCGCAAGCCCGTCCAGGCTCTCCCACTGGTACGCAAGCTGGCCAAGGAGCTGGGAGTCGATCTCGACGCTGTCGAAGGCACGGGTCCCGGGGGCAGGATCGTGCGTGAGGACGTCCTGGCGGCTGCCGACGTCACCGAGCCTGCCGCGGCCGAGCTCCCGGTGTTGCCTCCCGTGCCCTCCGCACCCCCGGCTGCCCAAGAGACGATCCCTGCCACGGGCGGAGACACATCGGAGCGGCGCCCCCTCTCCAAGCTGCGGCGCACGATCGCCGCCAATATGTCGGCATCGTGGGCCGAGATACCCCACGTCACCACTTTCGACGAGGTCGATGCCTCCCGTCTGCTGGCGATGCGATCGGCGCTCTCCCAGCGGCACGACAAGAACATCCCCATGGAAGCCCTGGTCGTCAAAGCCGTCATAGGGGCCCTGGTCGCGTACCCCGAGTTCAACTCGACACTGGAAGGCGACGAGCTGGTGGTTCACCGGCGACACGACATCGGTATCGCCGTAGACACCCCCGACGGGCTGCTGGTGGCGGTGTTGCGCAATGCCGGCCGCCGTTCGGTGCTGTCTCTGAGCGATGAGGTCCGCCGAGTGGGTGCTGGGGCTCGGGACCGCAAGCTCGCCCCCGAAGAACTGAGCGGCCAGACGTTCACCGTGTCGAACATCGGCGCCCTCGGCGGTGGCTATGGAACACCCATCGTCCCCCGCGGCACCGTGGCCATCCTGTCCGTCGGCCGGGCGCTCGACAAACCAGTCGCCGTCGACGGCACGGTGACCGTGGCCCCGATGCTGCCGCTTTCACTCTCGTATGACCACAGGGTCATCGATGGTGGGCTCGGCCGCCGTTTCATGCGCCTGCTGATCGAGAACCTGGAGGAACCGACGCTGTTCCTGGCCGATTGAACCGGCTTTCAGTCTCAGGCCTGTGGCGTTCCACCAAGTCGTAGACGCGACGGTCGCTGCGGTTCGGATACAGATCTGAGGCCAGGAGACCGAGCAGGCGTTCTTGAGTGCGGACCGACACTTCGAGGTGTCCATCCCAGCGGGCGGCCTGCTCGGGTGTCGGACGACGACAGCACGCAGGATCGGGACAGGTCGATCGGTGCCGCCGTTGGGTATGGCGATGCCGGAACCACTGGGCGCTCTCGAAGGGGACTCCGAACGTGACGATGTAGGGCCGGTCGGGCTCGACGTGGGTGACGCAGAAGTAGGTACCCGACGGAGTGTCCGTGTACTGGGCGTGGACGTCGAATCGGTCGGGCGAAGCGAGTACCGTCACCGCCCCCCAGCGGCGACACACCGGCTGGGCCTCGATACCGCCCGCCGTGTCGGTGGCGAACCCCAGCCCATCGTTGGCATAGCCCTTGATTACCACCTCGGAGTCATCCGACACCACGAGGTGGGTGGTGATGCCGAGATGCTCGGTGGCCAGGTTGACCACCCTCCACGCCGCCATTTCGTAGCTCACGTAGAAGGCTTCCTTCACATCCTCGATGGACAAGTCACGATCCGCCTTGGCTGCGGCCAGTCGGTCGACCGCCCCGGACTGGGGGATGAGGATGGCTGACGCCAGATAGGCTGTCTCGACCCGCTGGCGCAGGTACTCCTCGACGTTGGCAGGCGGACCGTGGCCCAACATCCGGCCGGCCAGGGTCTGGAGAACTGCCTTGCGGGCCTGGCGGGTACGCAACTCATTGCGTTGCGCGATGTAGATGCGTCCATGAGCCGTGTCGGCGACGGAACGGACGCCACCGATCATGTCCTCCACGGCCTCGATCTCGAACCCGAGATGAGAGGCGATGTCCAACAAGTTGCGCGAGGAGAGCGGGCCGGTTCCGGAGTGGCCGGCCACCTGCAGCATCCCGCGGGCCACGGCTTCGACGTCGGAGAGATATCCGCCCCGGTCGGTGAGCCAACGGTGCACCGCTCCATTGGCTTGCCGCAAGCCGCTTCGCCCCGAACCGGACAGGGCCAATCCATCGATGGCGACCTTGTAGAGATCGACCAGAGTGTGGAGGATCTCGTCGCCGAGGCTGGGGGAGGGACGCACGTAGGGGAGCCCAAGGTCTGCGAGGCGAGGGTCGGCTTGCATCCTTTCCAACTCGATCTCGAGCTGGGCCCGCCGGGACGGGGCGCCGGGGTCGGTCAAATCGGTGGCGTCTACTCCCAATGCCTCGGCCAGCTCAACCACCTGGGGGGGCCGGGGACGCCTCTTGCCGTTCTCGAGCATGGACAGGTAGGGAGCGGGGCGCCCCACTCGCTCCCCCAACTCGGCCAGGGTGAGACCGGCTGCCTTGCGGTGATGGCGCAGCCGTCGCCCGAAGGTGAGAGTATCGAGATCTGTGCGCACCCCGCCAGGATACTCCCTGCGTTAATTTCCACACAAGTTATTCACTACCCGACTTGCAAATGCGTCCTGTCGATAAGAAGATGATCTCTTATATGTTGACTCCCACCCTGACGGCCTCCCTCCGCCCCGAATTGTCGGACATTCTCACCGCCGAGGCGCTGGCCTTCGTGACCGAGTTGCACGGCGAATTTGCCCAGCGTCGCCAACATCTCTTGGAGGCGCGGCGCCGCCGTCAAACCGAGATAGACGCCGGGACGATGCCGGATTTCGACCCGGACACGGCCGAGATCCGCCGCTCGGAGTGGCAGGTGCCCCCTGCCCCCGACGATCTGGCCGACCGACGGGTCGAGATCACCGGACCCACCGAGCGAAAGATGATGATCAATGCCCTCAACTCGGGGGCGCGGGTTTTCATGGCCGACTTCGAGGACGCCACCTCTCCCACCTGGTCGAACCTCATCGAAGGGCAACTCAACGTCCTCGATGCGCACCGGGGGAGCCTCACCCTGGAGACCCCCGAAAAGACGTACGCCGTGGGCGACGACCCGGCCACCCTCGTCATCCGGCCACGGGGATGGCACCTGGGGGAAAGGCACCTGGTCATCGGTGACGAACGGGCCGTGGCGTCCTTGGTCGACTTCGGGCTGTATCTCTTCTGGGGAGGTCGCGCCGCTCTGGAAGCGGGCAGCGGGCCGTACCTCTACCTGCCCAAACTCGAAAGCCATCACGAGGCCCGGCTGTGGAACGATGTGTTCACCTACTCCCAGGAGCGTCTCGGGATGCCCGAGGGAACGATCCGCGCCACCGTGCTGATCGAGACCATCACGGCTGCCTTCGAGATGGACGAGATCCTCCATGCCCTCGGCCCCCACGCCTCGGGTCTCAACGCCGGCCGCTGGGATTACATCTTCTCGATCATCAAGCGGTTCCGCAACCACCCCGACAAGATGTTGCCCGACCGGGCCCAGGTCACGATGGAGGTGCCCTTCATGCGGGCCTACACCGAACTGATGGTGGCCACCTGTCATCGTCGCCGCGCCCATGCCATCGGCGGCATGGCCGCCTTCATCCCCAACCGCCGCCTCCCCGACGTCACTGAGCACGCTCTCGGCCAGGTGGCCGCCGACAAGCGGCGCGAAGCCGAGCAGGGTTGCGACGGTACCTGGGTGGCCCATCCCGACCTCGTAGAGGTGGCCATGGCCGAATTCGATCGTGTCCTGGGGGACCGCCCCCATCAGATCGACCGACTGCGCGACGACGTGAACGTCTCGGGAGCCGAGCTCTTGGACACGCACGTCGAGGGAGGTCGCATCACCAGAGAGGGCATCGCCACGAACGTGTCGGTGGGTATCCGCTACCTGGCTGCCTGGCTGACGGGCACCGGAGCCGCCGCCATCGACAACCTCATGGAGGACGCCGCCACCGCCGAGATCTCCCGCAGCGCCCTCTGGCAGTGGGTCCGTCACGGCGCCACCACCGCCGACGGGTCCCCCATCACCGCCGAGCTGGTCCGCGCCGTCGTCGACGAGGAGATGGGCGGATTGGCCCAGGCCCTGGGTGAGGAGGCTTTCACTGCCGGCCGCTATCACGAGGCACGTTCCCTCTTCGAAGAGGTCGCCCTCGCCCCCGATTTCATCGATTTCTTGACGATCCCCGCATACGAGAAGCTAGACCGAGAGGAAACGGCGTGAACGACATCGAAAGCATGGCGAGGCGGCTGCAGCAGGAATGGGACACCGACCCCCGCTGGAAGGACGTCGAGCGCCCTTACTCCGCCGAAGAGGTGGCGCGTCTCCGCGGCAGCCTCTCCGAAGAACACACGCTGGCCGCGGCGATGGCAGTCAAGCTGTGGGACCAGCTCGGCTCCTCCGACTACGTCAGAGCATTGGGCGCGATGACGGGCGGGCAGGCCGTGCAGATGGTCAAGGCCGGCCTGGAGGCGATCTATCTCTCCGGCTGGCAGGTGGCGGGCGATGCCAACCTGGGCGACCAGGTCTACCCCGACCAGTCCCTCTATCCCGCCAACTCGGCTCCGGCGCTGGTCCGCAGGATCAACAACGCCCTCCGTCGCGCCGACCAGATCGCCTGGTCCGAGGGTGACACCTCGGTCGACTGGTTCGTCCCGATCGTGGCCGATGGCGAGGCCGGCTTCGGGGGCGCTCTCAACGTGTTCGAGCTCACCAAGAGTTTCATCGAGGCGGGGGCAGCCGGCGTTCACTTCGAAGATCAACTCGCCGCCGAGAAGAAGTGCGGCCACATGGGCGGAAAGGTGCTCGTGCCCACCAGTCAGCACATCCGCTCGCTGGTGGCCGCTCGCCTGGCGGCCGACGTGGCCGGTGTCCCCACGCTCATCGTGGCGCGAACCGACGCCAACGGTGCGAACCTCATCACCTCCGATGTCGACGACCGTGACCGGCCGTTCCTGACCGGCGAGCGCACGGCGGAGGGCTTCTTCCGGGTGCGCAGCGGGCTCGACCAGGCAATCTCCCGGGGGCTCTCGTATGCCCCTTATGCGGACCTCCTCTGGTGCGAGACGGCCACCCCCGACCTCGACGAGGCTCGCAGGTTCGCCGATGCCATCCACGCCGAGTTCCCCGACAAGTTGCTCGCCTACAACTGCTCGCCCTCGTTCAACTGGAAGGCGGCCATCGATGACGCCACCATCGCCTCTTTTCAGAAGGAGCTGGCTGCGATGGGACACAAATTCCAGTTCATCACCCTGGCCGGGTTCCATGCCCTCAACGCCTCGATGTTCGAACTGGCCAAGGGATACGCCCAAAACGGCATGCCCGCCTACGTCGAGCTCCAGCAACGCGAATTCGGTCTCGAACCGATGGGCTACACCGCCACCCGCCATCAGAGGGAGGTGGGAGCGGGGTACTTCGACGCCGTCAACAACGTCATCACCGGCGGGACCGCCTCCACCCTGGCCCTCGAGGGCAGCACGGAGAAGGCCCAGTTCTGACCTCTGGCATGGCATTCCCGATGGGGACCGCTCGGCGATGGCGCCGCCTCGATCTGCTGGTAGTTTCAATGGTCAATGACGCGGGCATCGGGTATTCACCCGGCGTGAGGCGTTGACCAGCCATCACCGACACTTCGGCGCGGAGGGAGCGGACATGTCCAAGATCGTCCACATCGTGGGGACCGGCACGATCGGTGAGCCCCTCATCGGGTTGCTCGCCGATCATCGCCAGCACTTCGGGATCGACGAGGTCACATTCCACAAGCGCACCCCCCTCGTCACGGAACGGTCGAAGGTCAACGATCTGGTGCGGCGGGGGGCGTCGCTGGCCGTCGACGCCGACAAACGCTCGACTTTCGAGGAACTCGGGCATAGCCCCAAATACGAGACCGTCGAGGCGCTGGAGCAAGCCACCATCGTGCTCGACTGCACCCCGGTCGGCAACGCCAACAAGAAGGACTACTACGAGCACCTGATCAACCCGGTCGGGTTCATGGCCCAGGGTTCGGAGTTCGGTTTCGGGAAGATGTACGCCCGCGGGATCAACGACGACGCGCTCGTCGCCGGGGAAGATCGGTTCTTGCAGATCGTGTCGTGCAACACCCACAACATTTCGGCACTGATCAAGACACTGGCGATGGAAGAAGACGGTACCAACCACCTCACCGACGGCCGCTTTCTGTGTCTACGCAGGGCCAACGACATCTCCCAGGACACCGGATACGTTGCCAGTCCGACTGTCGACAGCCACCCAGAGGACCGCTTCGGCACCCATCATGCGCGCGATGCCAACGCCCTGTTCGCCACCATGGGCTATGACCTGAACCTGTTCTCGTCGGCGGTGAAACTCAACACCCAGTACATGCACTCGGTCCACTTCTCGCTCACCCTCGACCGCGAGATGAGCCTGGACGAGGTCAAGGAACGGCTGTTGTCCAACACCCGCGTGGCGGTCACGTACAAACGCTCGGCCAATGCGGTGTTCTCCTTCGGGCGCGATCACGGCTACTACGGCCGCATCCTCTCCCAAGCGGTAGTTTCCCTCGACACCCTCGCCGTCCGCAACGGGAACGAATTGGTCGGCTTCTGCTTCACGCCCCAAGACGGCAACCCCATGCTGTCGACGGTCGCCGCCATGTTGTGGTACCTCGACCCCGACGAGGTGGACGACAAGATCGACATCCTGCGCCGTTACCTGTTCCGCGAGGTATGAGCGGCCCGGGGAGATGCACGACCCGCTCGAATTGGTGGCCGAGGCAGTGACGGCCCTCGGCCGCGGCGACGGTCCGGCGGCGCGAGCTGCCATAGCTGGGGCAGTGGCCGGCGACAAGGCCCTGGAGCGGGTGGCCGACGCCGTCGACGTGGCTGCCGCGCGGCTCGAATCGGGCGAGGAGATGGAAGCTTCGATGTGGAACGCCCTGGCCGACGCCTGCCCCTCGGAGCTGAGGGCAGTGATCGAGTCGGCGCGTTCCTGACACCCTCGCTTCGATGTCCGACTACCACTTGCATCTCCATCCCCATGTCGAGGCCGGCGAACCTCTTGCGCCCGGACCCCCCCAAGGCGAATACCCGCCGGGCCACATCGAGGCGTACGTCGAGGCCGCCGCCGCCCGCGGCATCACCGAGATCGGATTCACCGAGCATCTCTACCGGTGTCGAGAGGCGGCGCCCGTACTGGGCGAGTTCTGGGATCGTTCCGACATCGCGCCCGACCTGGCGTCCTTGACGGCCGAAATGGTTGCGGCCGACCTGACCCTGTCGCTCGACGCCTACGTGACCGAAGTGCAAGCCGCCAAGGACCGGGGCCTTCCGGTCCGACTCGGGCTCGAGGTCGACTACTTTCCCGAAACGATCGATGCGGTGGGCGAGTTGCTGGCCCCGTATCCGTGGGACTTCCTCATCGGGTCGGTGCACTGGGTGGGTGGATGGGCCGTGGATGCGGGCCACTCCGTCCATGAGTTCGATCGGCGCGGGGTCGAGCAGGCGTGGTCGGACTACTTCGCGATCGAGGAACAGTTGGCGGCCTCGGGGGCGGTAGACGTGCTCGCCCACGTCGACGTCGTGAAGAAGTACGGGTATCGGCCCGATGCCGACCCCACTCCCTGGTTTCGAGCGGTGGTGGCGGCCGCCCGCCAGAGCGGCACCGCCGTGGAGGTCTCGAGCCAGGGACTGCGGAACCAGGCGCAAGAGGTCTATCCCGCTCCCGACTTCCTCCGCCTCTTCTGTGAGGCCGGAGTAGGAATCACCCTCGCCAGCGACGCCCATGTGCCCACCGAAGCCGGCTGGGGCCATGCCCAGGTGGTGGCGGCCGCCCGCGCCGCCGGGTATTCGCACCGCCTGCGCTTCGCAGAGCGACATCCATCGTCTGTCCCCCTGTGAGACGTCGAAGCCCCGGCGGATGGCCGGAATCTCCGTGATAGCCGATACCATCGGCGGTCCGTGAACATCCACCCCGACCACCCTTTCGCCACCCCCACCGACCAACGCGCCCCGTTTCGACAGCTGCGTGGCCGCCTGGCAGCAGCCGTCACGGTGGTGGCGTCCGGCGACGAGAGCCGTCGCTTTGGAGTCACGGTCAGTTCGGTGTTGGTGGTGGAAGGCGACGAGCCGCTGGTGGCCGTTCTGGTCGGCGCCGGTTCCGAGTTCGCCGACGTAGCCCGCCAGCGCGGCACCTTCACCGTCCATGTCCTCGCCGAGGCCCACCGAGCGGTGGCAGAGGTGTTCGCCGGCCTGCGGCCCGCGCCCGGCGGCATGTTCGCGTCGACGTCGGTTTCGACGTCGACCTGGGGGCCGCGCCTCGACGACATCGCCG
>JBGTLA010000100.1:0-3768 GCA_041744375.1 Acidimicrobiia bacterium
CAGCACGACGATTGCCAGCGCCGTCAGACCCAAGACCCGGCGATCGGGCAACACGGTGCTCACGCCGGAGGCGTCCCTCGCCTCGGCCCAAGCCTGGGCTGCCTCCAACTGGCGGGTCATGTGCGAATCCGGCTCGGGGACCTTGCCCAGCTCGAGGGCGGTCGTGACGCGGTCGAAACCGCCCAGGCGCCGGTCGACCACGATCGCCGCCCGCTGTGTCGATGGACGGCGAATCACCGACCAGATGATGGCGGCGATCACCGCCCCAGCCAATGCAACGAGAACGAAGGCGTCGGCCCACTCGATGACCCATGCCCGTGCTACTGCGGCCACGGCCGCCGCCAGGGCTGCGGCCGCCCCCGTCCAACCGACCAATCGGTTGACCAGCCCGGCAGTGGTCAGCCGCCGGCGGGCGGCGCTCACCAGCCGGTCAACCGACTCAGGAACCGCCATTTTTGCTCCTCAACGTTCGGATTCTCACCGCCGGGGCGCGCACTCTCCGGGTGGCCCCCCACAATGAGACGCCGGTCAAGACGAGATAGATCCCGATGGTGAAGACCCAGACGGGTGGACGGCGCAACGGCAGAGCCCGATTCTGTTCCGGTTGGGCTCCGACGAACATGCCACCCATCCCGAAGTCGCTGTAGCCCTGCCGCTGCAGCAAGAGCACCTCGACGATATCGAATGGGGTTCCTCCGATTCCGTCGCTCCCCAGCGGCGCCACCACAGCCGAGACCATCCCCACGTAGGGATTCGGGAGGACGGAGACGATCTCGCGGCCGCGCGGCGGAAACGGGCGACCATCCTCGTTGATCAAGAGCAACTCGGCGCCCATCGCCGCCACCGTGATGAAAGCCAGCACGAAGGACCACAGATAGGCGTTGGCCACCGCTCCCCGCGACGAACGGGCCCGCGCCGATCCCCATATGGCGACGCTGCCGATGGTGACGGCCGTGAGGAACAGCATCGCCATGCCCACGGCGACGTCTCCCAGTCGAACTCCCCCGAAGAGCAGGGGAAGGGCCGCCACTGGGGCCACGGCCACCACCAGCAAGAGAAAATACGACATTGAAGACCACAACTTGCCCAGCACGATCTGGAGGGGGCTGAGCTGGGTCACTTGCAGCAGGTGGAGAGTCTGACGTTCCCGCTCACCCACGATCGACAGTGCGGCCATTCCGGGCACGATCATCACCACCGCCGTCATGAGCAGCAGCATCATTCCTTCGAAGATGAACCGCCCCATGTATCCCCCGGCCACGCCCTGGCCGAGCCCGAAGGCGTTGCGAGCCGCCAACTGGGCCACCAGGTACAAGACGTACCCGATGAGGCCGACTCCCAGCACCCACAGGGTCACGAACACGGGTGCCCGTCGAGTGCGGAACCTCTCTCTGATCTCACGACCGAGCACCGGGTTGAGCGACAGGTTCATCCCGGCTCCTCCACCCGGGTGAGCTGCAGGAAGAGTTCTTCGAGGCCCGCCGTCTCCACCCGCCACTCGTAGATGGACACACCGGCTGCGACGAGCGAGCTCAGCAGCTCCGAAGACACGACATCGTCACCCGCCAGCATGAAATCGACCAGACCCCGCTCCACGGCCGCTTCCGTCACCTCGGGGCGGGCCCGAAGCAGGTCGAAGGCCTCGTCGACGTCATCGTCCAAGAGCCGCACCCGCACCCGACGAGCCCCGGTCAAGGCGGAACGAATCGACCCCAGGTCGCCCTGGGCCTTGACGACACCGTCGTCGATCACGGCCATGTGGGTACAGATGCTCTCCAATTCGGCGAGGATGTGGGAGCTGATGAGGATGGTCTTGCCCATCCGATGCAACTCGGCGATGAGTTCCCTCAGCTGCACCCGGGCCCGCGGATCCAGCCCGGAGGCAGGTTCGTCCAGCACCAAGAGCTCGGGGTCGTGCACCAGGGTCCGCGCCAGCGACAAGCGCTGTTTCATGCCCCGCGACAGGGTGTTCACATCGGCGGTCACCTTGTGGGACAGGTCGACGAGGCCCAACAGGTCCGTCACCACGCCTCGTCGCCTGGCGGGGGGCACACCCTGCACGGCGGCGAAGAAGTCGAGGTATTCGTAGGCGTCGAGGCTCTCATAGAACCCGAAGAAATCAGGCATGTAGCCGAGGTGTCGCCGCACCTCGCGGGGATCGCGCTGGGGGTCGGCACCGGCCACCGTCACGGCCCCTCCGTCGCGAGCCAACAGGGAGCTGAGAATGAGCATGGCCGTGGTCTTGCCCGCCCCATTCGGACCGATCAGCCCGAACACCGAACCCTCGGGCACCTCCAAATCGACGTCCGCCAACGCGGTGACGGCCCCGTACTTCTTTTGCACCGACCGCAGCGAGATCATCAAAGGGGCTCCAGGCTGAGGCTGTCGGGGCTGAAGGGGTTGTCACCGAACTCCTGGCCGACGAGGCGGATGTACACCTGACCGTCGGCCGACACGTGGGCGGCCTCGAGGGCATCGTCGCGGGCGATCTCTCGGAACCCAGCTTCCTCCCAATCCCACACCTCGTAGCGGCTGGGCGCCATCCCGAACTGCAGCGAGTCGCGAAAACGAACCGGCGTGGCCGGATCCCCGAGACGAAAGCCGACCGTCATCTCGTCGGTCGAGACAACCCGTTGGACACCCCAATCGAGCCAATTGATGAACCCGGTACCGACCACCTGTGCTCCGGAGTCGCCGGGCTGGTCGGTCGGAGTGCCGACCCTTATCACCACCAGCGCCGGTCCCGCCACGGCGACCCCGACACCGTCGACGGTCACCGCGGGCTGATAGTCGTCGGTGAGACCGACGAAGTAGGTCCCGGAGTCGGCCGTGGCCGCCGAGAGCACCTGGGACAGGGGCCACAGGGCGTTGGAGCGCTCAGGATCTTCCCACAGGCGCTGCTGGTTCATCAGGCTATCGATGAAACCGAAGCCAAGGTTGGCGCCCTCACCCGGCTTTCTCAACCTCCCCTCCTGTCCGCTGCCGAGCGAGTCGGCCGCCACGATCGATCGGCTGCCGCTCACCGCTCCCCACCCCCAAAAAGTCATACCAGTGTCGTTGGCGACGGTGATCCTCTCGGAGGTCTCCGACACCGCCGGCAATGCGACCGCCTCGTCGTTCGACAGCCACCCAACCCCGGTGAACCCGAGTTGCTCCAGGTCGAGGCGGGCGACGTTCTCGCCGGCAAGAGCGAGCTCGGCCCCGCTACCTCCGAACACCGATCGTTCCGGGTAGATGGCGCCGGTGGGGTCGAAACCGACCGTGCGCTGCCCGGCCACTCCGGCCGCGACGATGAACGCCGACCGGACCCGCAGGGAGCCGTCCTCGACGATGACCGAAGCATGACTGAGCGTCGTGCCGGCGATGCGCTGACGACCGGCTCCCCACAGCCCGACAACCGCCAGGATCGCCACCACCGGGATGGTCACCCACGCCCAGTCACGTTTACCCAAACGCGAGAGGACCAGGAAATTCACGGGTCCCACCACGAACGCAAAACCCAAGAGGGCGAAGAGCAACCAGGGAAGTGACGGAACCTGGCGGCTACCCGCCTCGGACGCCGCCTCCAGCAGGCTTCCTCCTTCACCGGGGCCGAACTGGGGCGAGTTGGCCAGGTCGAGGGCGGCGGGGCGGAGGATCATCGCCCACTCCTCCCCGCTCCGCCCCGCCATGTCGTCGACGACGATGATCTCACCGCTGCCCAACCGGGCGATGGTCACCCCGCTCATGCCAGTGGGGCGGGGCGACTCGACGAGGTCGGCGGCAGCG
>JBGTLA010000101.1:0-36818 GCA_041744375.1 Acidimicrobiia bacterium
GCGACAACCGCAGCGACAGCCCCGCCCAGCCCGCCCCCGAGGGCGGTGACGGTCGCCGCCGGGTGGCCACCTCGTTCGAGGAGACGTTCGAAGACTGAGCCCAACCGGGCTTTTTATGACCAAAACGGGGCGCAAAGCGCCCCGTTTTGTCATGGAGAAACGGAAGCGCCCTTGGCGCGCCACTCCTCGTACTCCGACCAGTTGCCCGGATACCACTCGACGGTGCCGTCGTCACCGAACACCATCAGATGGGTGCAGATGCGGTCGAGGAACCAGCGGTCGTGGGAGATGACGAGGGCGCAACCGGGAAACTCGATGAGGGCTTCCTCCAGGGCGCGCAAGGTGTCGACGTCGAGGTCGTTGGAGGGCTCGTCCAACAGCACCACGTTGCCGCCTCGTCTCAACATGACTCCCAGGTGGACGCGGTTGCGCTCACCTCCCGACAACTCGCCCACCTTCTTCTGTTGGTCGGAGCCTCGGAAGTTGAGAGAGGCGACGTAGGCGCGGCTGTTGACCTCGCGGCGCCCGATCTTGAGGACATCGGCCCCGCCCGAGATCTCGGCGAAGATGGTCTTGTCGGGGTCGAGGGCGTCGCGATGCTGGTCGACGTAGGCCAGGTCCACGGTGGGTCCTATCTCGAAGCTCCCGTTGTCGGGCTCCTCGGCGCCGGTCAACATCCGAAAGAGAGTCGTTTTCCCGGCACCGTTGGGACCGACGATGCCGACGATGCCGGCCGGGGGGAGGTCGAAGTCGAGTCCGTCGATGAGGGTCCTGTCGCCGTATCCCTTGCGCAGTCCGTGGGCCTCGATGACCTTGTCGCCCAGTCGCTGGGTGAAGGGGATGGTGAGCGAGAGCTGGTCCGGCCGCCGGTCGATCTGCTCCGCCTCCGCCACCAGCTGCTCGTAGCGGGTGAGGCGGGCCTTGCCTTTGGCCTGGCGAGCACGCGGCGACATGCGCACCCACTCCAGCTCTCTTTCGATGGTCCGGCGCAGAACAGACGTCTCTTTTTCCTCCTGAGCCAGCTGTGCCTGCTTCTGTTCCAGCCACGACGAGTAGTTGCCCTCGAACGGACGCCCCCGTCCCCGGTCGAGCTCCAGGATCCAGCCGGCGACGTTGTCCAGGAAATAGCGATCGTGGGTCACCGCCACCACCGAGCCGGAGTACGACTGGAGGAACTGCTCGAGCCATGCCACCGACTCGGCGTCGAGGTGGTTGGTGGGCTCGTCGAGCAACAGCAGATCGGGATGCGAGAGCAAGAGGCGACACAGGGCCACCCGTCTCCTCTCGCCTCCGGACAGGGTCTTCACGTCGCGCTCGGCCGGCGGCACCCGTAGCGCCTGCATCGCCATCTCGACGGTGCGATCGAGGTTCCAGGCGTCGGCGGCCTCGATCTTGTCCTCGAGACGCTGCTGGCGCTCGCCCAGAGCCTCGTAATCGGCGTCGGGATCGGCCCAGCTCGCCAACACCTGGTTGTACTCTTCGAGGAGCAAGCGAACCCCCGGCCACCCCTTCCATGACCGTTTCGTGCACGGTCTTGTCGGGGTCGAGGCGGGGCTCTTGTTCCAGCAGGCCGGCAGTGAACCCATCCGAGAGGCGAGCCTCACCGGTGTAACCGTCGTCCTGGCCCGCCATGATCCGCAGCAGGCTCGACTTGCCCGACCCGTTGGGGCCGATGACGCCGATCTTGGCGCCGTAGAAGAACGAGAGGGAGATGTCGGAGAGGACCGTGCGGTCGGGCGGGTGGTGACGGGAGAGGCGGTAGGTGGAATAGATGATGTCAGGCACGGTCCGAGGGTACCGCCCCCGACGCCTGTTCCCGCCAGGCGGCCAAGAGAGGCCATTGCCCCCGCCACCAGGGCGTCTATCCTTAAGGTGACGGCTGGAGTGGGTTATCCAACCCCGATACGGGGGTCCCGCGAGGGAGGAACGGAGAACCTGATGAGCACTCAGCTGAGCGGTTCGGTGAGGATGGCAGGTGAGGACGGACGCGGCGTCGAAGTCCTCATCGAGTTGGAGGAAGAGCAACTCACCCTGGCCGCATCGGGCGGGGGAGTCATCGGCCGCTGGCCACTGTCCGACGTGGGGGTGTCGTCGCGGCCGGACGGTTTCCATCTCCGTCTGGAGGGCGAAGAGATCGTTCTCACCACCGACGACGACGCCCGGTTCGCCTTCGCCATCGGGATGAGTGCACCCACCAATCGACTCGCCCGCCAGATGGCCCGGCTGCGCGACCTGGAGGCACAGCCCGAGATGGTGGTGGACCTGACCACCGCCGACCTACCCCTCCCTCCCACCGACCCCGAACCGGAGCCGCCCACTCGGCGCAGCAGCCGGCTGGCGGCGGGACTTCCCTATCTCGGGCCGATGGTGGTCGTGGTCGCCACCTTCGGGTTCATCGCCGCCATCGTGGCCGTCGGCAGCGCCACGGCCATCACGTTCCCCGGCGGCATACCGGCCTGGCCGGCCATGGCCGCCTCCAGCCTGATCATGGCGGCCGGTGGATTTGCCGCCTACCAGAACCCCAACCAGGGGAGATTGAGCATCGCCGGCGCCATCGCCCTCGGGTTGGTGACGATCCTGCTCACTGCCGGCCGGCTCATCGAGGAAGGCCTCGCCGGTGAGGCCCTCTTAGTCTTCACCGCCTCCATCGTCGTCGCCGGTGTGTTGTTGGCCGCCGACACCGCCGGCCGCAACACCCTGGGCTGAGAAGCGGCTGGAGCCGGGCCCTCTGATCCTGGGACCGGCGTACCCTCGTTTCCGTGCCTGAGTACCCCGACATCGTGGTCTATCTGGAAGCGTTGAGCCGCCGCGTCCGGGGGCGGGAGTTGACAGGGGTGCGAGTCGCCTCTCCCTCGGTGCTCCGCACCTTCGACCCCCCGTTCGACGCCGCCGTGGGATCGGAGGTGACCGGACTGCGCCGGATCGGAAAGCGGATCGTCCTGGAGTTCCCCGACGACCTCTTCATGGTCATCCATCTCATGGTGGCGGGCCGTCTGCGCTGGACGGAGGCCGGAGCGTCGGTCCCCAAGAAAGTGGGTCTGGCTGCTCTCGACTTCGCCGACGGAACGCTCATCCTCACCGAGCAGGGAACCCGCAAACGGGCCGGGCTGTGGGTACTGCGGGGAGAGGAGGCCCTGGCAGCCGAAGACCGGGGAGGAATCGACCCTCTGGTGGCAAACCCCGAGGAGTTGGCCCGGGCCTTGCGAACGGAGAACCGGACGATAAAGCGGGCCCTCACCGACCCCCGGATCCTGTCGGGCATCGGCAATGCCTATTCCGACGAGATCCTGTGGGAGGCGGCGATGGCGCCGACTCTCCGTACCGGATCCATGACCGACGAACAATTCGAGCGACTCCACGCCGCCGTGCACGACTCTCTCACCTCGTGGACCGACCGGCTGCGCCGCGAGGTGGGGGAGGGGTGGCCGACAAAGGTGACGGCCTTCCGCCCCGATATGGCCGTTCACGGTCGTCACCGAGAGCCGTGCCCGCGGTGTGGGTCTCCGGTCCAACGTATCGTCTACGCCGACAACGAGACCAACTACTGCGCCACCTGCCAGACCGGCGGCAAGCTGCTGGCCGACCGCTCCCTCTCTCGTCTGCTGAAAGACGACTGGCCGAAACACATCGACGAACTGGAATAGAAGGAGACCCGTTCTCTGTTCTCCGTCTTCCGTCTCCGGTTTTCCGACTTCCGTCTCCCAGGCTTGACAGCGAACGTATGTTCGATAAGCTCTCCGCCCCAGAGGACGGAGACAGTTTCCCGTGGCCCTCCCCGATGTGGCCCCCCAATCGATGGCCGGATTCGACCTCGAGTCGATCCTCACTCTGCGGCCGGGTCGTATCACCGAACTCGACGGCGCGGTCGGATCCGGCTTGACCCGCCTCGGCCTGAGGTTCCTGGCCGGCCCTTCGACCCGTTCGGAGGTGGTGGCAGTCGATGTCAAAGGGTGGCTCTCGCCGATGGCCGCCTGGGAAGTAGGGGTAGAACCCGGTCGTCTCGTCGTGGTCCGTTGTCCCGATCCGGGGATGTGGACCCAGGTGGCTGGGGTGTTGGTGGAAGGAGTGAGGGCGTTGTACGCCGAAGTCCCCGCCGGCGTGAAAGAGCACGACCTCCGTCGTCTCACCGCCCTGGCTCGCGCCAGACGGGCAGGGGTGGTGCTGCGGCCGCTCGGGCCCGAGTTGCCGGCCGGGATAGCCCACCTCCGCCTGCGGGTGGTCGAGGTGCGCTGGGAGGGCTCTGAGAGGGGGCATGGGCGCCTGACCCGCCGCCACCTGGTGATGGAGGCCACGGGCAAGGCGGTGGCGGGGATGAGGAGGCGGATCGAGGTGGTAGACGATGGGTCGAACGTTGTGCGTGTGGTTTCCAGAGTGGGCGCTGGAGAGAGAGGTCGCGCCGCCGGGTGAACCGGTGGTGGTCATCGAAGGCAATCCCGCCCGGGTGGTGGCCGGCTCTGCCTCCATCCTGGCCCGGGGGGTGGAGATCGGAATGTTGCGCCGCCAGGCCGAGGCCCTGGCACCATCGGTGACCGTTGTGGAACGGGACCGGGGAGAGGAAGCCCGCCGGTTCGAGCAGGTGGTGACCGCCCTCGAGAAGGTCGTTGCCCGAGTGGAGGCTTCCGAGCCCGGCCTGGCCTTTGTGCCGGTGGAGGGTGCCCTCCGCTACTACGGAGGCGAAGAGCCACTGGTGGAGCGGGTGGCCGAGATCCTCCCGCCAGGAGCCCGGTTGGGAGTGGCCGACGGTCCCTGGGCGGCTCGGCAGGCCGCCGGGCGAGCCCAAGAGGGCCGGCCGTTCCTGGTCGAGGACACCCCCGCCTTCCTGGCCGACCTGGAAGTATCCGTCCTGGGACCAGAAGAGCTCGTCGAGACGTTCCGCTGGCTGGGAGTTTCGACCCTGGGAGCACTGGCCGCTCTTCCCCGATCGGCCCTCGCCTCACGGTTCGGTGCCGCCGGGCTCGACGCTCATCGACTGGCGGCGGGGGAAGATCGGCCGGTTCGTCCCCGTGTCATGGGGGTGGAGGCGGCGGTGGAGTCGTCCCACGGCGGCGAGCCGTTGGTGATGGCCGACCAAGTGGCCTTCGTGGCGCGCGGATTGGCGGCGCGTATGCTCGCCGCCCTCCGTGAGCAGGCCACCGCCCCGTATCGGGTGCTGGTCGAGGTGGAGGCGGGCGACGGAACCATTCGCCGGCGGGTGTGGCGTTCGATCGACCCTTTCACCGAACAGACCCTGACCGAACGGGTCTGGTGGCAGATGAAGGCATGGATGGGCACACCAGGAGGTGTCCCGGGTGGGGTGGTGCGCCTCCGCCTCGATCCCTCCGACCTGTCGGGGGAAGGGCGGCAACTGCCCCTGCTCGAACAGGTCGGCAGCACTTGGCAAGAGGTCGACGAAGGACGCCACGACACCGACCGGGCCCTGTCCCGCGCCCAGGTGCTGGTCGGTCCCGACGCCGTTCTCAGGTCCGTTCCCCAAGGGGGGAGGATGCCCCATGAGCGAGTTCGCTGGCTGCCGTGGGGTGAGGCACCCCCGACGTCTGAACGGTCAGAGCCCGCCCCCTGGCCGGGGCAGACGCCTTCTCCCACTCCTGCTCTGGTGTCGAGTCGCCCCCCACTCGTGGAGGTGGAATGGGATGACGGCATGCCGGTGCGCATACGCCTGGGCACCCGGTGGGAGCCGGTCCTGACATGGAGCGGGCCGTGGCGTCTGGTGGGCCGCTGGTGGAGGGGTGAGCGGGTGGCCGATCGCTACCAGATCGTCACGTCGGCGGGGGCGGTGTTGTGTGTCGTGGTGGAGGGAAGGTCCTATCTCGCCGGTGTCTACGACTGAGATTCCCCGTCCAACTCGGTGAGCCGGCCCTCTATCATCCCGTGAACCCTGTCGCGCAGCTGGTTGGTGTCGGCCTGGGTGAGGCCCTTCGTCTCGAGAGGCTCGTCGACGACCACCGTCACCTTTCCGCCTCTCACCCACAGGGAGGAAGGGGGCCAGGCTCGATAGCTCCCGTGGATGGTCACCGGGAGCACCGGCAACCGGGCCGTCACCGCAATGGTGAAGGCCCCCTTCTTGAAAGAGCCCAACTCCCCCCGGCGAGAACGTGTCCCCTCGGGATAGATGATGAGGGAACGCCCTGCCGCCACCAGGGCCCTGGCCTGGGTGTTGATCTGTTCGTGGGTGGCGGCGCGACCCTGGCGATCGACCGACACGATTCCGATGGCTTTCATGGCCGTCGACAGGATGGGGATCCGGAAGAGCTCCTTCTTGGCCAGGAAGCGGATCGGGACGGGCACCGCCAGAAAACACGCCATGATGTCGAGGTTGGACACGTGGTTGGCCACCACCACGTAGGAACGCCCGGGGTCGACACCGTCGGCCCGCCGAACCTCGAGGGTCACTCCGGCGACCGTCAACCAGGCACGACTCCACGATTTGGCCACCTTCTCGATCATCGGGCTGGTGGGTGAGAATCTCGACACGACGATCACCGTGCCCGAGGCGACCAAGGTCACCGCCAGCCCCACCAACCAGGTCAGAAAGGTGCGTGGCACATACCGGAGGGTCTGCATCGTGTGGCCAGGCTACACAGGCGGCTCAGTCGGCCTCCGCCAGCTCGGTCAGGAGAGGTGCCATGGCCGTCCAGGCAGTCTCTGCCCACACCACATGGCCGGCGGCACTGGGATGGAAGCGGTCCGGGGACCACACATCCCGTCGAGTGCGGAACTGCCGGCGCGACCACTCCCATTGCTCGGCCTTGATGACCCCGTGACGGGCCGCCACATTGGCGTGCACACGGTCGGCCCGGCGCCCCAGACCGGCGGCGATCTGTCGGAGGGGAGGGGCGAGACGGGGGATGGTGCCCAGGTCACCCACCCCGCTCGTCACGACCAGGGACCTGGCGGCCACCAGAGAGGCGACGATGGCGTCTAGGTAGAGTGAGAAACGCCGCATGGGGACGCCTCGGATCACGTCATTGGCTCCGACCGACACCAACGCCAGTTGGGGTTTCCATGCCACGGCCTGATCGAGCTGATCATCGCGGACGTGACGGGCGCAGGCGCCTCCCCGGGCGAACGACCGCAGCTCGATCGGTCGATCCAGTTCTACGCTCAACCTCAGGGCCAGAAGCCGGAGCCAGATCTCATCGGCCGAAGCCACCCCGGGGCCGGTGCAACTCGAGTCCCCCAAGGCGGCAAGGCGCAAACCCGCGCCCGACGCCCGCCCTACCCGACCGGATGGATCGAACTCGACTTGTTGGGGAGCCGGCCACAGCACCGCTGCGGCCAGCTCTGCTCCCAAGGTGAGAGCGCCGGCCGTGGCCAGCTTCCGGAAGGCGTCACTCCTGGTGGTCACGGGCCCATCGTGGCACAGATCGAGGTGCCCGCACGCGCCAGAATAAGGTGAGCCGATGCAGTTGCACCTCAACCTCGGGTACTTCGGGACGATGGTGGCGTCGCAACCGGAGATGATCGGCGACATCGAAGCGGCCGGGTACCGCAGCGTGTGGCTGGCCGAAGCCTACGGATCCGACGCCGTGAGCGTGGCGGCGTGGATCGGAGCGCTTTCGTCGCAGATTCACATCGGCACCGGCATCCTCCAGATGGCGGCGCGCACCCCGGCCATGACCGCCATGACGGCGGCCACGCTCGACGACCTCACCGGGGGCCGGTTCCGCCTCGGCCTGGGGGTGAGTGGCCCCCAGGTGGTGGAGGGATGGCATGGGGTGGCCTTCGGTCGCCCATTGCGCAAGACGCGCGAGTACGTGGCCATCGTGCGCGCCATCCTGGCGCGAGAAGAGCCGGTGGCGTTCGACGGCGACGACTACCAGCTTCCCTACCGGGGTTCCGACGCCACCGGTCTCGGGAAGCCGTTAAAGCTCATCGGCCGGGCCCATCCCGACATCCCCATCTACCTGGCGGCGATCGGTCCCAACAACGTGGCCCTGGCAGCCGAGATCGCCGATGGATGGCTGCCGGTCTTCTACTCTCCGGAGAGGGCACCGGCCGAGTTCTCCGCTTCCCTCCGGCACGGTTTCGCCGCCTCCGAGCGGGCCGACCAGGAGAAGCGCTTCGAGATCATCCCCACGGTCTATGCCCACATCAGCGACGACCACGACGAGGCCCGCAGTGCCGTGCGACCGTCCCTCGCCCTCTACATCGGGGGGATGGGAGCGCCCGGACACAACTTCTACAACGACCTGTGCGTCAGATACGGGTTCGAAGAGGCGGCATCCACCATCCAGCGTCTCTACCTGGCGGGCGAGAAGGCAGCTGCCATCGAGGCCGTGCCCGACGAACTGGTCGACGAAGTCTGCCTGGTGGGACCGGCGCCGGCGGTGGCCGAGCGCCTGGAGGTGTGGCGTCGATCGGGGGTGTCGGCGCTGGCGGTGGCTTCCATGGACCCGGCCACCATTCGACTTCTCCCCGAGTTGTGACGCCGGTGCGACGAATCGAGAGCGCCCTCAGCCCGTTTCTGCCGCCTGGCGGAGGCGCTCGGCCAAACCGAATCGGGGGCGTTCGTTGGCTGTGAGGTCGATCTCGATGTTCATGGAGGTGGCGAAACCGGCCGGATCGACAGGGGTGAAGGCGTAGGCATCCTCTTCGATCGTGAGGATGAACCGGAAGATGCTCTCACGTTGCACCTTTACCTCTTCGGCGTCCCAGGAGCCGATGCGGTGGCGGTCCGACCACATGCGAACCCGCCCGTTGTCCAACTGGAGTGTCACATTGATCGGTGGCTCGTCCTTGACCACGGTCTGCAACGTGCCCTGAAAAGTCACAACCATCGCATCTCCCTACCTTCCCCAATAGTGCGCAGGACCTACACCTTACCCGAGTGACGTAGCATGTGAAGATGGAGTCATTTCCGAGGCCGCGCCGGTTCGTGACGGCGACGTCGTTGTTCGACGGCCATGACGCCTCGATCAACGTTTTTCGGCGGATCTTGCAGTCGGAGGGGGCAGAGGTGGTGCATCTGGGCCACAACCGTTCCGCCGCCGAGATCGTGGAGGCGGTGGTGGAAGAGGATGCCCACGCCGTGGCGGTGACGTCGTATCAGGGGGGCCACATCGAGTTCTTCCGGTATGTGTGTGACCTGTTGACGGAGGCGGAGCGGACAGATGTCCGCGTGTTCGGCGGAGGGGGCGGGACGATCTTGCCGGCCGAGGCCACCGAGTTGGAGCAATACGGGGTGGCCCGGCTGTATTCGCCGGATGATGGACGGGCGATGGGCTTGGTGGGGATGGTCCGCGACATGCTGGGCCGGTGCGATTTCGAACGAGGGGAGCTGGGCGGCGACGCGGCCGGCCTGTTGGCGAGGGTGCGTTCCGGTGATCGGGGGGCGGTGGCCCGCTTGATCTCGGCGGCGGAGAACTTCGGCGACAAGTACGCCGATGTCTTCGAGGAAGTGTCGGCGCTGGCGGGAAAGTCGGAGGCGGTGGTGGTGGGGTTCACGGGCACGGGCGGTTCGGGAAAGTCGTCGCTTACCGACGAGGTGGTGCGGCGCTTCTTGTTGGACTTCGGGGAGAGGCGGGTGGCGGTGCTGTCGGTGGATCCGTCGCGGCGCCGGTCGGGAGGAGCGCTGTTGGGGGATCGGATCCGGATGAACTCGTTGCCTCACGAGCGGGGCTTCATGCGGTCGTTGGCGACACGCCAGGCAAATGTGTCGTTGTCGTCGCATGTGGGAGCGGCGATCGAGGTGGTGAAGGCGGCCGGGTTCGATCTGGTGGTGGTGGAGACGTCGGGTATCGGCCAGGCCGACACGGGGGTGTCGGATGTGGTCGATGTATCGGTGTATGTGATGACTCCCGAGTATGGGGCGGCCTCACAGCTCGAGAAGATCGACATGTTGGATTTCTGTGATGTGGTGGCATTGAACAAGGCGGACAAGGCAGGGTGGGAGGACGCCCTGGTCGATGTCCGCAAGCAGGTGCGTCGCAATCGGGGAGCGTGGGAGACCGATGCGGAGAGCTTAGGGGTGTGGCCGACGGTGGCGTCGGACTTCAACGATCCGGGCACGAACCATTTCTATGAGGAGTTGATGCGGGTCGTCGACGGTCGCGCCCCGGGCGGGTTCGAGTCGGGGTTGGATCTGGTGACGGAGCCGGCAGAAAAGCACCACGTGGTGCCGGCGGGCCGCAGCGGGTATCTGGGAGAGATCACCGAGACGATCCGAGCCTACGACTCGGAGACGGAGGAGGCGGCGAGGGCGGCAGAGGAGGTATATCGCCTGTCGCGTGCGGCCGAACTGACCGACGATGCGGCGGTGGCTGCGGCGCTGGCCGGGGCCGACTCGGCCATTCCCGATGACGTACGCGCTGGGCTCGACGGCTGGGACGCCATGGTGGAGGCCTATTCGGGTGACGAGCTGTCCTATGCGGTGCGCGGCCGGGAGGTGCGGGCCCCGCTTCGCCACAGCACGTTGAGCGGGACCGAGGTACCGAAGGTGGCGGTGCCGAGGCTGGCGGGGTGGGGCGACCGGGTGCGGTGGCTGCGCACCGAGAACCTGCCTGGTTCGTTTCCGTACACGGCGGGGATCTACCCGCTGAAACGAATGGCCGAGGACCCGACCCGCATGTTCGCCGGTGAAGGCCCCCCCGAACAGACCAACCGCCGTTTCCACCTGCTGGCGTCGGGGATGGCGGCCAAGCGGCTCTCGACGGCCTTCGACTCGGTCACCTTGTACGGGGAGGATCCTCATGTCCGCCCCGACATCTACGGCAAGGTGGGCAACTCGGGGGTGTCGGTGGCGACTCTGGACGACGCCAAGAAGCTCTATTCGGGTTTTGACCTCTCCGACCCGCAGACGTCGGTGTCGATGACGATCAACGGTCCGGCGCCCGTGATCTTGGGTTTCTTCTTGAACGCGGCGATCGATCAGGCCTGCGAGAAGCACATTCGTCGCTACGGTCTCGAAGAAGAGGTCGAGGCCACGATCGCCGAGCTGATCGGCGATGGGCCCCGGCCGGCCTACGACGGCCCTCTGCCCGCAGGCCACGACGGGTTGGGGTTGATGCTGTTGGGGGTGACCGGCGACCAGGTGCTCGAGCCGGACCTCTACGCCCGCCTCAAATCCGAGACCATACAGACGGTGCGGGGGACGGTCCAGGCCGACATCCTCAAAGAGGACCAGGCCCAGAACACGTGCATCTTCTCGACCGAGTTCGCTTTGCGGATGATGGGCGACATCCAGCAGTACTTCGTGGACAACGGGGTGCGCAACTTCTACTCGGTGTCGATCTCGGGCTATCACATGGCCGAGGCGGGAGCCAACCCCATCACCCAGTTGGCGTTGACGCTGGCCAACGGGTTCACCTATGTCGAGTACTACCTGGCGAGGGGGATGGACATCGACGAGTTCGCTCCCAACCTCTCGTTCTTCTTCTCCAACGGCATCGACGCCGAGTACGCCGTCATCGGCCGGGTGGCGCGGCGGATCTGGGCCAAGGCCATCAAGCACAAGTATGGGGGCAACGAGCGCTCCCAGATGCTCAAGTACCACATCCAGACCTCGGGGAGGTCGCTGCACGCCCAAGAGATCGGGTTCAACGACATCCGCACCACCCTCCAGGCCCTCTATGCCATCTACGACAACTGCAACAGCCTCCACACCAACGCCTACGACGAGGCCATCACCACCCCCACCACCGAATCGGTCCGCCGGGCCGTCGCCATCCAGCTCATCATCAACAAGGAGCTGGGTCTGGCCCGCAACGAGAACCCCCTCCAGGGCTCCCACGTCATCACCGAGCTGACCGACCTCGTCGAAGAGGCCGTGCTCACCGAACTGGAACGCATCAACAGTCGCGGCGGGGTTCTGGGGGCGATGGAGCGGCAGTATCAGCGCACCAAGATCCAAGAGGAGTCGCTCCATTACGAACAGCAGAAGGAATCCGGCGAGTACCCCATCGTCGGGGTCAACACCTACCTGTCGGGCGACGGGTCACCCTTCGTGATCCCCACCGCCGACCAACTCGTCCGCGCCACGCCGGCCCAGAAAGATCTCCGCATCGCCCACATCGCCGACCACACCTTTCGCCACCGCTCCCGAGCTGCCGGCGCTCTCGATGAGCTCACCGCCGCCGCCATCACACCCGGCGCCAACACCTTCGAGGCCCTGATGGAGACCACCAAAGTGGCCACCCTCGGCCAGATCACCCACACCCTCTACCAAACCGGCGGCCAGTACCGACGCAACATGTGACAACCGGCCCCGACGACACGTCTCCGCGTCGCGCCCGCGCGCCCCAGCACCGATGGTGTGAGAACATGGGGTTATGTGTCGATCAATCGTCAAGCTACGCGACGGCGCACAGCCGGCACCGCGCGAGGAGATCCAGGCCGCCGCCCGCCAGTACATACGCAAGATCTCGGGGTTTCGTCACCCCGCCGCTCACAACGCCGCCGTCTTCGAGGAGGCGGTGGCTGCGGTGGCCGACGTCTCCGAGCGCTTGCTGGCCGGTCTGGAGGTGCGGGGCGCAGGCTGAAAGACGCGCATAGCCGTCGCCGCGTGGGATCATCTCTGGGCACCGTTCGTGTGCCGACAGTTCCGGTCACCGGACAGAGGGAACGGAGCCCCGCAAAGACATGACAGACCACAGGCGCGTTCTCGAGAGCAGTCAGCCACCTCCGCCGCCGGGAGGACGGCGCAAGAAGCGGCGGATGAGCCGCGGGCAACGGTGGGTCATCAGACTCCTGCTGCTGGCCGTCATCGTGGCGGCGGCGGCCGTCGGGGCCGTGTTCCTCACCGAGTTCCGGATGGGCGATGCCGGCACCCTCACGGCGCTCTCACCCGGCGACGGCGTCTACCTGGTGGTCGGAACCGACAACCGCGAGAACCTCCCCGATGACCTCGAGGGCAACTTCGGCAGTTTCGCCGGGGCCCGCGCCGACGTCATCATGCTGATGCAGGTCACCGATGGCCGACGGCAACTGCTTTCGATTCCCCGTGACCTGCGGGTGCAGATACCGGGTCACGGTGTCAATCGCATCAACGCCGCCTATGCATTCGGAGGGCCCGACCTGATGGCCGAGACGGTCGGTTCGGAGACGGGGGTGGCCATCAACCACTACATGGAGGTCGAGTTCGGTGGGTTTGCCGCTATCGTCGACGCTCTCGGGGGAATCGAACTGGACTTTCCCTATCCGGCCCGTGACACCAAGTCGGGCCTGAACGTGGAGCGGGCGGGCCGCCAGACCGTCAACGGCGCCACCGCCTTGGCCTATGCCCGATCGCGTGAGTATCAGGAGTTCCGCGACGGGCAGTGGGTAAGCGCCCGACAGGGCGACATCGAGCGGACCGGTCGCCAACAAGAGGTGATGCTCCAGATCCTCTCGCAGGCTTCGAGCCCGGATGGTCTCATCAGGAGTCCGGCGGTCATCAACCAGGTCACGGCCAACCTGACCGTCGACTCGGGCGTGTCGACCATGACGTTGTTGCGTACCGGGTGGGGTTTCCGTTCGGCCTCCGAGACCGACACGGCGACGCTGCCGGTGGTCGGTCAGACCGAGGGCGGGGTGGCCTATGTGGTCCGTGTCGAGCCCGCCGCCACCGAGATGCTCCAGGCATTCCGGGCCGGTCGCCGGCTGAGCCCCTGAGGGAGGCGCCGGTGACGGGTTTCTGTCGCACCGCGTCCGTAGGTTGGGAGCATGGAAAGGGTGGAGTGGACGCCTGATCGAATCGAGATGGAGCTGGTCCATCTCGAGGGCATGATCGGCCAGATCCGGGCCCGACAGGCCCAGCTGATCGACGAGGTCGACCGTCTCGAGCTGCCGAGGACAGACGGGTCTCGCACCATCGTCGACTGGGTCGCTTCCCGCCTCGATGTGAGACATTCCACCGCCGCCTAGCTGGGTGACGGTCGCTCGCTCGCTCGAAGTCGACGATCTCGCCTGCGGAAAGTTGTCGTGGGATCGGGCGGTGGGCCGCCGCCGGTTGGAGAAGGCGGGGGCGTCGAAGGAGGCACTGCTCGTCTCAGACGGCATGGACCTGGCGGGGATGTATCTCTTCATCCGCCGTCATCGCCGCTTCACCCGTCACGACGAGCGCCGGGCCTTCGAGGAGCGGCGCCTGCTGCTGGAGACCAGCCCCGACGGGTCGACCACCCGCATCTGGGGTCGACTGGCCAGCGCCGACGGCCCCGCCGTGGTCGAGGCTCTGACCCGTCTGGGGGACTCGTTGCCCAACCCGCCCCACGGGCGGAACGGGCGGGCGCAACGCAACGCCGACGCCCTCGTCGCCCTGTGCCGGGGTGAATCATCGCCGGGCGGGAGCAACGAACCTGTGGCGGTGGTGGTGGTCGATGCCCGTACCGCCGCGCCGGCCGATGGCCAGGCCGGGGTCGGTGTACTGAGCGGACCTCAGGCGGGAGTCCAGGCTCTCGAAGAGATCCTCTGTTCCGCCACGACCGAGGTGGTCGCCATCGCCGCCGACGGCACCCCCCTCGGCATCGGCGTCCGCTCCTCGAAGATACCTCCCCGCCTGCGCCGCTTCGTGCTGGCCCGCGACGGGGGATGCGTGGCCGACGGTTGCACCTCCACCTACCGTCTCCAACCTCACCATCGTCACCATGCCAGTGTCGGCGGCGCCACCGACGCCGACAACCTGGTGACCTTGTGCTGGTACCACCATCACATCGTCATCCACGGTCGCGGCTACACCATCGACCCGGCGTCGGACTCCGGGCGGATCCGTTTCCTCCTTCCACCACCCCTCGGGCCGGATCCACCGTGACCCCCTCTTGGTACCCTGGCGGGTTCATGACGAGAAAAGTTCCTGACAAACCGACCATCGACGGCCTCGAGTCGACCTGGGATGCCCGCTGGGAGAACGACGGCACCTACCACTTCCCGGCGGGGGCGGACCGGGCCGACGTGTTCGCCATCGACACCCCTCCTCCCACCGTGTCGGGATCTTTGCACATGGGCCACGTCTTCGGGTACGCCCAGGCCGATGTCATCGCCCGCTACCAGCGCATGCAGGGCAAGGCCGTGTTCTACCCGATGGGATGGGACGACAACGGCCTCCCCACGGAGCGGCGCGTGCAAGCCTTCTACGGCGTGTCGTGCGACCCGAGCCTGCAATACGAGGAGACCTTCGAGCCCCCCGTCGAGCCCCATGACCCGGCCCGTCCCATCTCCCGGCGCAATTTCGTGGAGTTGTGCCACATCCTGACCGAAAAGGACGAGAAGGTCTTCGAGGACCTCTTTCGCATCCTCGGGTTGTCGGTGGATTGGCGCCATCTGTACACCACCATCTCGGCCACCACCCAGCGCATCAGCCAGCGAGCGTTCCTGCGCAACCTGGCGCGGGGGGAAGCCTACGCCCAGGAGGCGCCGGTCCTGTGGGACACCGATTTTCAAACGGCCGTCGCCCAGGCCGAGTTGGAAGACCGCGAGCGTCCCGGTGCCTACTACCGGATCGCCTTCCATCGAGACAACGGAGAGCGAGTCTTCATAGAGACCACCCGACCCGAGCTGATCTGTTCGTGTGTGGCGCTGGTGGCTCACCCCGACGACGCCCGCTACCAGGCCCTTTTCGGCTCCACGGTTCGGACCCCACTGTTCGACGTCGAGGTTCCGGTGATGGCCCACGAACTGGCCGACCCCGACAAGGGAAGCGGTATCGCCATGATCTGCACCTTCGGCGACACCACCGATGTCACCTGGTGGCGCGAGCTGGACCTCCCCACTCGGGCGGTCATCGGCCGCGACGGCCGGTATCGGGAGACGACCCCCGAGTGGATCACGTCTCCCGCCGGGAGACAGGTCTACGCAGAGCTCTCCGGTACGTTCGCCCGCCAGGCCCACAAGGCGATGGTTTCATATCTGAGCGAGTCGGGCGACCTCGACGGAGAGCCACGGCCCATCACCCACGCCGTGAAGTTCTACGAACGGGGGGAGCGACCACTCGAAATCGTCACGAGCCGGCAGTGGTACATCCGCAACGGTGGGCGCGATGGCGAACTCCGCCAGGCTCTGGTGGAGCGCGGCGAGGAACTGGAGTGGGTGCCCGACTACATGCGCGTGCGCTACCGCCACTGGGTCGACGGTCTTGCCGGTGACTGGCTCATCAGCCGCCAGCGATTCTTCGGTGTGCCGGTCCCGGTGTGGTACCCCGTCGACCTCTCGGGTGTCCCCGATCACGCCCACCCCCTGCTCCCCGAAGAGGCCGACCTGCCCGTCGACCCCAGTTCGGACACGCCGGGGGGATACGTCCCCGACCAACGCGGCCAACCCGGGGGCTTCGTGGGCGACATGGACATCATGGACACGTGGGCCACTTCGTCGTTGAGTCCCCTCATCGCGGCGCGATGGGGAAGCGACGACGGCCTTTTCGAGCGGGTGTACCCGATGGACCTGCGTCCTCAGGGACACGAGATCATCCGCACCTGGTTGTTCTCGACCGTCGTCAGGGCTCACCTGGAGTTCGGTGCCCTGCCCTGGCACCACACCACCATCAACGGGTGGATCCTCGACCCGGATCGCAAGAAGATGTCGAAGTCGAAGGGCAATGTCATCACTCCGCTGGAGCCCTTCGAGGCTTACGGAGCCGACGCGGTCCGATACTGGGCAGCATCGGCTCGACCGGGCGCGGACACGGCGTTCGATGAAGGACAGATGAAGATCGGGCGTCGCCTGGCCATCAAGATCCTCAACGCATCCCGGTTCGTGCTCGGCTTTGCCGAAGATGTCGACTCGACGGCCGTGTGGACTCCTCTCGACAAGGCCATGATCGGTCGGATGGCCGCGGTGGTGGACAGCGCCACACGCGCCTTCGAGGCATACGACTATGCCAAGGCGCTCGAAGCGATAGAGGGAGCCTTCTGGTCGTGGACGGATGACTACCTGGAGTTGGTCAAGAGCCGAGCCTACGGCCACGGGGAGGTGGCCGGGTCTGCCCACGCCGCCTTGCAGTTGTCACTCTCCGTGTTCCTGCGTCTCTTCGCACCCTTCCTGCCCTACGTCACCGAGGAGGTGTGGAGTTGGTGGCGGGACGGGTCGGTACATCGAGCCGCTTGGCCGACCGTCGCCGAGCTGGAGCACGCCGCCTCCGACTCGACCGTGCTCGATCTCACCGCCCAAGTCCTGTCGCATGTGCGCCGGACGAAATCGGAGGCCAAGGTGTCGATGCGGACACCGGTGTCCACCCTGGTGGTGTCCGACACTCCCGAGCGACTGGCTCTGGTGCGCAGTGCCCAGTCGGACCTGGTCGAGGCGGCCGGGGCCCGCGACATCGAATATGTGGAAGGGTCATTCCTGATCGAAGCCACCATCGCCGCCGACGACTCCGGCTGACCGGCCGGTAAACTGGAGCCGGTCATGGTTCCGCCCACCGTCATCGTGTCTGTCGTCGCGCCCGGAGCGCCTTGGTGAGTGTTCAGGCCGGCATCGTGGGGTTGCCCAATGTGGGCAAGTCGACCCTCTTCAACGCCCTCACGGCCGCCGGGGTGCAGGCCGCCAACTACCCGTTCGCCACGATCGAGCCCAACGTGGGCGTGGTACCGGTGCCGGACCCCCGCCTTGCCCAGATCGCCTCGGTCATCGCCACCGGCGAGATCATCCCGGCCGCGGTCGAGATCGCCGATATTGCCGGCCTGGTGAGAGGCGCCAGTGAGGGCGAAGGGCTCGGCAACCAGTTCCTGGGCCATATCCGCTCGGTCGACGCCGTGCTCGAGGTCGTCCGGTGCTTCGACGATCCCGACGTGACCCACGTGGAGGGGTCGGTCGACCCGATCCGAGACATGGAGACCATCGCCACCGAACTCATTCTGGCCGATCTCCAAGTGGCCGAGCGGAGATTGGAGCGACTGGAACGTGCGGCCAAGTCGGGCGATGGTGCGCTGATGGCCGAACGTGACGTCGTGCGGCTGCTGGTGTCGGCGCTGGCGGACGGGAAGCCGGCGCGCTCGGTGGTGTGGGCGTCGCATCAACAGCCACTCGTTCGAGGCATCGAGATGGTCACCGGACGACCCGTCCTCTATGTCTGCAATGTCGACGAGGGTGGCCTGGGCGGCAACGAGTACACCCGCCTGGTGGAGAAACGGGCCATAGAGGAGGGGGCCGGTGTGGTGGTGATCTGCGCCAAGGCCGAAGCCGAGATCGCCGAGTTGGAAACCGGCGATCGGGCCGGGTTCCTGGCCGATCTCGGTCTGGAGGAGCCGGGGCTTCACACCCTGGCCCGGGCCACCTACGACCTCTTGGGACTGAGGACCTTCTTCACGGCCGGACCCAAGGAGATCCGGGCGTGGACCGTGGAGGCCGGGGCCAAGGCCCCGGAGGCGGCCGGGGTGATCCACTCAGACTTCCAGGCCGGGTTCATCCGGGTCGAGGTCTACTCGGTGTCCGATCTCATGGCTTACGGCAGCGAAAACGCCCTCAAGGCCGCCGGCCGCATGCGAGTCGAAGGTAAGGATTACACCGTCGCCGACGGCGACGTGCTCCACTTTCGCTTCAACCTCTGACGGTCACGGAACGGTGAGAACCGGGCACGGCGCCGTGTGGGCGAGGCGATCAGCCACCGATCCGACCACGATCCGCTCCACCAACCCGGCTCCCCGCCGACCGACCACCAACAGATCGGCGTCGTTCGACCGGCACACGTCCGACAGCATGATGGCCGGGTCGCCCAGTTCGCCGATGAGGTCGTAGTCGACTTCCTCCAGATCGAGGGCATCCTCGGCCTGATCGAGAATTTGACTGCGCGCCTCGACGATGGCCGTGGCCATCGATTCGGGCGGAGGAGGCGCACCCCCGATGCCCCACCAACCCTCGGGGGGACGGACGACCGTGGTCAACAGCAGGCGGGCCTGCCAGGTGCGGGCCATCTCGGTGGCGATGGCGGCAGCATCCAGGCTCGTCTCCGAGCCGTCGAGGCCGACGACGATCACCCTAGGGTTCCAACTCACTCGATTCACCTCCGGAATGTCGAAGACGGAGTCTGGCACACGCACGGGGGGCCTTCGACGCCAGCCCCGCCCACCGAGAGCGGTCGTGGTGGCTCGTCAGTCGAGCCCTGCCGCCTGGAATGCCCGATAGATGAACGCGGCCATCTCTCCCCGGGTGATGAGTCGGTCGGGGCAGAACCGATCGTTCACCGGCGGGTTGCATCCGCGGGTGACTCCCGCCGTGCCGAGGATGTCGATGGCCGACTCGTGGATGTTCCCGTCGTCGTCGACGAACAGGTTGCTTCCGGTGCCATCGGTGAACTCGAACCCGCGCACCATGAAGGTCGCCATCTCGGCTCGAGTGAGGGATCGTCGCGGGCAGAACTGGTCGTTGACCACTGGGTTGCACCCCCGGGTGATCCCCGCCGCGGCGAGGCGGTTGATGTCTCCTTCGAAGACGACGTCATCGTCGTCCCCGAAAAAGTCCTCGTCGGTGGCAGGCAGCGCCAGGGCCCTGTTCAGGAACGCCGCCATCTGACCTCGAGTGACGTCGTCGTCCGGACAGAAAAGGGTGTTCTCGGGGGGGTTGCAACCGCGCGTGATGCCCTGGGTGGCCAGCCAGGTGATCTCGGTGTGGAACAGGTGATCAGCCGGCACGTCGTCGAATTCGATCGCCGCCGGCGGTGTCGGCGGGGGTGGTAATGGCGGTGGTGTGGTGCCGTCCGTCACCTCGACGAGGCTGAACTGTCCGGGTACGGCGTTGTTCTGGAACAGCCACAACATCTCGCCGGTGCCCTGCAGGGCGACATCCTCCGCGGTGTTGGCGGGAACCTCGAAGGAGAGCCCGTCTGGCGAGGTGATCTCCGCCGTCAGATCGACCGTGACAGTGTCGCTGAGCGCCGCCACGGAATCACCGTCGAAGATGACCGTCGTCATGTCGAAGGCGGTGATGTCGGCCCCGGCGAATCCGGAGCCGCCCGTCAGGTCAGCCGGGAGGATGGCCACATGGTCGTTCAGGTCGGCCACCGCGAAGTACAACAACAAACCTCCGCCGAGGTTCAGGTCGAAGAGAGCCGTCACGACCACTCCCGCCGGATCGAATTGGCCCAGCAGCCAGTTGAGGTCGGCGGCGACCAGTGCGTAGTCGTCGGAGCCGTCCTGGTCGACGTCCAAGAAGATGATCGTCTCGAGCCGCGATGGAGACGCCCACGGCTCGGTAAGGGCGATACCGAAGTCGATGGTCTCGTACCCGTCTTCGGAGCCCGTGCGGTACCCGACACCGGCCAACGTCCCCGCCACCTCATCGCCTGTGGCGACGATGGTGAAGCCGTCGGCGAAGCCGAGCGCGGGCCCACCGTTGGCCAACCCGACGGCGGCGTCGCCGCCGCCGGCCGACACCGTTGACGCCGGGTCGACCACGGCCAGCAAACCGACCACCATGCGATCGTCGGCGTCGCCGGTGTTGGTCAAAACGACCCAGCCGTCGCTCTCGCGTTGGCTGAAGAAGCCGTCGTCGGGGCTCATGGCGGCCGGGTCGACCGTCACGGACACGTCCAGCGATGCCGCTCGACCCGAAGTGGTGACGGTGCCGGACGAAACAGCCCAGGACACGCCCGGCACGGTCTGGTTGGCGACGATCTCCACGTCGTAGGTGGCGTCTCCGTTCAATCGCGTGATAGCGATGGTGTCTGAGAGGGTGGTCTCGGTCGTCGGGTTGATGCGGCCGAAGGAAAGGGCGCCAGGTGTCGTGTACCCGGCCAACTGGAGGGCGGCCACATCGGCCTGCACGACACCATTGCCTTGTGTCGGCACGGCGACGCCGTCCGTGGGCAGGGCTCCTCGTGCCGAGTTCATGATCAGTGACTTGATGGCGCCCGCAGGAAGGTCGGGATAGGCGTCGATCAGTTGGGCGGCAACACCGGCCACATGGGGCGTGGCCATCGACGTCCCCGACGAGTTGGAGACACCGCCGCCCGCACCGACCCCGGCCGACAGGATGGAGACCCCGGGGGCGCTCACCTCCGGCTTGAAGGTGTTGCCGAAGCCCGGTCCGCGGGAGGTGAATCCGGCCATGGTGTCGGCCAATTCTGGCTTGGGGATCTCGACCGCATCCGACAAGACCACCACCACGGTGTCCGCCAGCGCCGCCCGGATCGTGTTGCCGTCGGTGAGTGAGACCATCATGGCCGGAGTGGCATCGGGCTGGTCCGGGGTGCCGTCCTGGCCCATGGCGATGGGCTCACCCTCGGCGTTGTTGGTGACGAGCACACCGATGGCTCCGGCCGCCGCCGCCGCCCGGATCTTGGCGCTGAACGAGCAGGTGCCGCGGGCGATGAGGGCGATCTTGCCGGTGACGTCTGGCCCGTTCGTGACCTGGCCGGTGTCGGCATCGGCGCACGCATTCTCGGGCACGGTGGCGACGAGATCGCCCTCCGTGGCAGGCGTGAGCGGACCGAAATCCCCCGGTTGGGCTTCGTACTGGCCGGCGATGCCGGCGGGTGACAGCACTTCGATGGCCGAGGCCAGGATGCCATCGTCGGCGGAGGCGGCCACCGAGAGGGTGCCTGCGGCCACTGCCGGGGAACCGGTCACGTAGGGAACGGAACCGGCGTTGCCGGAAGCGACCACCACGACCACCCCCAGGTCGGCCGCATTCTGGGCGGCGATGGCCGATGGATCGTCGGGGGTACCGAAATCGGATCCGAGGCTCATGTTGATCACGTCGACGGCGTCGTCGATGACTTTGTCTCCATTGGGATCGAGGGCCCACTCGATGGCTTCGGGAACCAGGTCGGTCGAGCCGGCGACGTCACCGAACACTTTCAGGGCGTAGAGCTGGGCGTCTTGTGCCACCCCGGTCGCAGAAGGCCCGAGGGGGTCGAAACCGGCGGCGGTGGCAGCGACATGGGTGCCGTGGCCGTGGACGTCGAGGGGGTTGGCGTCGGGTTGGGGAATCCGTTCGGCGGGGTCGTCGGAGCTGGCGTTGTAGATGGGCCCGGCGAAGTCGTGTCCGCCGATGACCTTGTCGTTGAAGATGGGGGCGTCGTTCGTCGGGTCGAGGTTGTTGTAGGCGAACGAAGTGCCCGGGCCGCCCAGGGCGGCGTGGGTGTAGTCGATGCCGGTGTCGATGATGGCGATGGTGATGTTCTCGCCGGTGAACCCGGCGTCGTTGACGGCGTCGGCGCCGATCCAGGGGACGCTGGTGGCGTTGGTCAGATGGTGACGCGCCACCCCCGCGACCGACTTCACGCCGTCGGTGGCGGCAATGGCGGGGACGTCACCGGCCCGCACCATCGCCTTGATGCCGTTGGCCGCCACGGTCAGCCGGGAACGCTCCTCGATGATCATCCCCGCCAGTTGGGCGCTCACCCGGGCCTGCTGGCGCTGAACCGTGTCGCCCTGGGCCTGCTGTTGGGCGGGAGAGGCGACGCCACGGGTGGCGGTGAACTCGGCCACCGACGGCTCGTCGAGCTGGATGAAGACCTGCACGACGTCGTCGGGGCTTGCGAGGTCGAACCCGTCGGCGACACGGCCCGAGAGTCGCTCCGGTCCGCTTCGCGCTGACAGCTCGCTCTCCGACTGGGCGGCGAGTGGACCGGTGGCGACGAAGGTGGCCGACACCATGGCGAGTACGGCGAACAGTGCCGTGCGTCTTCTCATCGCCTCTCCCTCTCGATCCATGGCTCCCGGGGCCGGGTCGAGAATACCGAAGGGCACGGACCGATGCGTCATCGGTGTCGTCCGTCGTCACTGGCCGTACCAGAGCACTCCATCACGGTCGTGACCCTGGATCCGATCCCGCAGGCGGAGATACTCCAGGTGCGAGATCGTCTCCCGCAACGCCAGCCGTTGCTCGAGGAGGGTCAGATTGGGCCGAAACACCGCTCCCATCATCGACCAGGCGGTGAGGGGGGAGAGGCCGACCCGGTCGACCATCTGGCCGAGGCGTCGATCGTGGTGGAGGAGGATCTGTTCCACCCGCTGTGCCCCTCGCTCGATGATGGTGCCGTGGGCGGGGTAGGTGAGACCGATCGGGATGGCATGGAGTCGGCGCAGCGAGACGAGGTAGTCGCCCAGGGTGTCGGCGAAGTCCTCGTCGAACATGATGACGGGTGAGATGCGGGGCAGGACGTGATCGCCCGAGAAAACGACCCCGCTCAGCGAATCGCGCAGGCAGATGTGGGAAGGGTCGTGGCCCGGCGTATGCAGGACCTCGAGGGAACGCCCCCCTCCCAAAGAGAGGGTGTCGCCGTCGTCGACGACGAAATCGGGCGGGTCGATGATGGGCATGAAGTCCGGGCGCGGGCCGACATCGGCCAGGGTCCCCAGGATCGCCTCGGGTACTCCGTGACGTGTTCCCAAGGCCATGTTCCTCCGCACGAATCCGGGGGTGTCGTTGTAACGGTCGGTGAGACGGGCCGCTCGCTGGTGCATGACGAAGCGGCAGCCGTATTCTTCGACCAGGCGTTTGGCCATGCCCACGTGGTCGGGATGGAGATGGCTCACGATGAGGGTGTGAATGTCCGCTCCCGCCAGACCCACCCCCTCCAGCCCCCTCCGCAACGATTCCCAACCTGGTGGCCAGTCACAGCCGCAATCGATGAGTGCTAGCCCTCCATCCGCCTCGATGGCATAACAGTTCACCCACCCCGGGCTTCGAAACGGCAGCGGGACCGGAATGATGTAGATGCCGTCACCGAGAGAGGATGGCTCGGGGAGTGAGTTCACCCGTGCTCCACCGCATCGCGAATCCCGAAGGTGATGTCCACCGTGACTTCGAACTCGGTGGGGACACCGGAGTCGTCGACCCGTCCTCCCGCCCGCACCATATCCCACCGCTGGATGTCGGCGATGGTGGTGGCGGCCCGGGCCAGGACGGTTCGTACCGCATCTTCTATCGAATCGGCCGAACTGCCGGTGAGCCGGATGGTCTTGGTTATCTGCATGAGGCCTCCACGGAGCGAGACGTCAGGCTACGCCAATCGGTGGACGGGTCGAGCTGGTCCACGATCGAGGAGAGCCGGTAGCTTGCGCACCGGTCCCAGATGGGCGACAGTTCCCTCAACCGGGAGAACTGTCATGGCCGAGCTGGTGGTACTTGAGCGAGTCGGAAGTCGTCCCGAGGCCGAGCTGGTTGCGTCCCGACTTCGGTCGGAGGGCATCAGGGTGATGGTGCGCGCCGATGATGCGGGGGGGATGGGTCCGAATCTGGCCCCTCATCGCGGCATCGAGATCCTCGTGAACCCCGATGACGTGGAAGCGGCCCGGGAGCTTCTCGCCTGAGTGGCCGAGCATATCGAACAGATGTTCGATATGCTGCGAGGGTGTATGCCGAACTGCACTGCCACACCAACTTCTCGTTCCTAGACGGGGCGTCACATCCTGAGGATCTGGTGGAACGGGCCGTGGAGCTGGGGTACCGGGCATTGGCGGTGACCGACCACAACGGTTTCTACGGCGTGTCACGTTTCTGGCAGGCGGCCCGCGCGGCCGGACTCGGGGCGGTATACGGAGTGGAGGTGGGCATGGCGGACCACGACGACGGACCCGACCCGCTCCAGACCGCCGATGGCGGCCCCGAGCACAGCCCTACGGCACCTCCCATCTCGAGGCGGCGGGGGAGGACGCGGCGTATGCACGGCAGCAAGCCGACGGACCTGCCTGCCACCCAACATCTGGTCCTGTTGGCCGACTCGCCCGCCGGGTATCGGTCCCTGGGACGGTTCATCACCCGTGCCCAGATGCGGGGGGTCAAGGACGGCCCTGTGTACCGCTGGGACGATCTCGCCGCCTTGGCGGCCACAGAGAGGGTGTGGGCGCTGTCGGGGTGTCATGCCGGAGCAGTTCCCAGGGCAGCCGCCCGGGGCGATTTCCCGACGGCGGTGGCGGCCGCCGAACGGATCCGGGACCTCTTCGGAACGCGCTTTCACCTCGAGGTGTGGCATCACGGACTCCCCCAAGACGATGAGCGCAACGACCTGGTGTGGGAGGTGGCCGATCTGCTCGGGTTGGGAGTGGTGGCCACCAACCAGGTCCACTACGCCCGGCGCCACGATGCCGACCTGGCCGAGGTGCTGGCAGCCATCGGAGGACGACGATCACTGGACGAGGCCGACGCCTTCCGGCCGGCGACCGACCTGCGTCATCTCCGTGCACCTGCCGAGATGGCGACGCTCTTCAGCCGGTATCCAGGCGTGGTGGAGCGAGCAGGAGAGTTGGGGGAGAGGCTGGCGTTCGATCTAGGGCTCGTGGCGCCCCGTCTGCCCGACTTCCCCATGCCCGGCCACTTCCTTGACGAGATGGACTACCTCCGTCATCTCACCTGGGAGGGCGCCAGATCTGTCTACCCCGGCGAAGGTGAGGGCGGGATAGACCCACTCGCCCGCCGCCGACTCGAGCACGAGCTGAGCATCATCGCCCGGCTCGGATTCCCCGGTTACTTCTTGGTGGTGTGGGACATCGTCAACTTCGCCCGTTCACGCCAGATCTACTGCCAGATCAGGGGATCGGGGGCCGACTCGGCAGTGTGCCGTTGTCTGGGTTTGACTCGGGTCGATCCGATCCGTTTGCAGCTTCCCTTCGAGCGGTTCCTGTCCGAAGAACGGGGGAGGGCACCCGACATCGACCTGGACCTGGAGGCCGACCGCCGAGAAGAGGTCATCCAGTACTGCTACCGCCGTTACGGGAGGGAGCGGGCGGCGATGGTGGCCAACGTCGTCACCTACCGGGCCCGCTCCGTCCTACGCGACGTGGGCAAGGCCTTCGGCTTCAGTCAGGCCCAAGTCGACGGCCTGTCCCGGTATGTGGACACCCGCGACCCCGCCCGGCTGGCGGACGAAGTTCCCCTCCCCGGTGGGCTCACTGCCGACCTCATCTACGACGTGTGCCATCGGCTCGACGGCTTTCCCCGTCATCTCGGGATCCATTCCGGGGGGATGGTCATCGCCGATCGTCCGCTCTGGCAGGTGGTGCCCCTGGAATGGGGGCGGATGGAGGGGCGGACGGTGCTGCAATGGGACAAGGACGACTCGGCCGCGGTGGGAATCGTCAAGTTCGACCTGCTCGGCCTGGGGATGCTTAATGCCCTCCACCTGACCGTCGACCTCATCGATGAGAACCATGGTGTGGCCGTCGACCTGGCGACCATCCCCCAGGAGCCGGTCATCTACGACTCGCTCACCGACGCCGACACCATCGGGCTGTTCCAGGTCGAGTCGCGCGCCCAGATCGCCACGTTGCCGCGCATGAAGCCACGCACCTTCTACGACCTCGCCGTGGAGGTGGCGCTGATCCGTCCCGGTCCGATCCAGGGCCAGTCGGTCCACCCCTATCTGCGCCGGCGCAGCGGCGAAGAGCCGATCACCTATCCCCATCCTTCCACCGAGCCCATCCTGGCCAAGACCCTGGGAGTACCCATCTTCCAAGAGCAGCTCATGGAACTGGCCCGTATCTGTGCCGGTTTCGATGGGAGCCAGTCCGACCGCCTCCGTCAAGCCATGACCCACAAACGCTCGGAAGAGGCGATGGCGCGTCTTCGTGACGAGGTGTATGGGGGAATGGAGGTCAACGGGATAACCGGAGCGGCGGCCGACGAGATCTGGGAGAAGCTGCAGGGGTTCTCCAGCTTCGGGTTCCCCGAGTCCCATTCGGTGAGCTTCGCCTACATCGTCTACATGTCGGCGTGGCTGCGTCATCATTGGCCAGCCGAGTTCCTGGCCGGGTTGCTCAACGCACAGCCGATGGGGTTCTACAGCCCCAACAGTCTCGTGCAGGACGCCCAGCGCCATGGTGTGGTGGTCCTCCCCCCCGACATCAACCACTCACTCCACGACTGCACCATCGAGCCGTGGGAGGCCGACCCGGGCGACATCGTCGCCTATCTGGGGCGTGCCTGGCGCAGAGGCCGGGGGCCCGTCGAGGAACCGGTGCGCTCGGCGGTGGCCGTGCGTCTCGGGCTGCGTTACGTTCGCCACCTGGGCGAGGCGGAGATCGCACGGATCGAGACCGCCCGAACCACGAACGGTCCTTTCCGGTCCGGTGAGGAGCTGGCGTATCGCACCGGGCTGGGGGTGCCGGCCCTGGAGGGTCTGGCGGCGGCAGGAGCCCTCGGATCGGTGGGGCTGGATCGTCGCCAGGGGATGTGGGCGGCCGGGCCGTTGGCCGAGATCCGCCCCGGGCGTCTGGCCGTCTCCCCCGGGACGGAGCCCCCCGCCCTGGCCGCCATGGCAGCCGAAGAGGAACACCGGGCCGACCTGTGGGCAACGGGGGTGTCACCTCGCCATCCCATCGAGTTCGTGCGGGACCAACTCAGCCGGCGTGGGTGCCTGTCCGTCGCAGAGGTGCTCGAACGGCAAGGGACGGTCGCCTCCGCCTCGGTCGGGGGGGTCGTCACCCACCGTCAACGTCCCGCCACAGCCCGCGGGGTCATCTTCTTCAACCTCGAGGACGAGACCGGCCAGCTCAACGTGATCGTGCTGCCCGATGTGTGGGACCGTTACCGGCCGGTGGCCCGGCGGGCTCCGGCGCTGGTCATCGAGGGTCGGGTCGAGCATCGCCACGGGGTCACCAATCTGATGGCGCGTCGGATGGACCCACTGGGGGTCTATACCGTCCGCTCACGCGATTTCCGTTGAGAACCGGGCAACGAGACCGTGACAGGTCTGTTACACGCCGGTTGTGCCTCGGTGACAAGCGTGTCCGACAATGGTGCTGACCGATCGATACGAAAGGAAACACCATGGTCCATATGCGCATCATCGGCGGCGCCGTCATCCTGTCGCTCGTCGTGGCTGCGTGCGGGGGCGCCGACACCGGCGACACCACCACCACTGATACCGTCCCGCTGACGACTGCTCCCACCACCACCGTGACGACGGTCCCTGCCACCTCGACCACTGCCACCCCGACCACTGCCACCCCGACCACGGCTCCTACCACCTCGACGACCGTCGCCGACCGCGACGATGCCGTGGCGGGTGAGCCCTTCGACCTCGGCCCCCAGGCCGGTGACGAGTTGGGAGTAGTGGGTGTGGAGGCAGACGACGTCCTCAATGTCCGGGCCGGGCCGGGGGTAGCCAACGAGATCATTGAAATCCTCGATCCGACCGCCATCGGAATCGTGGCCACCGGGCGAAACCGGCTCTTGACCGAGTCGATCTGGTACGAGATCGAAGTCGGGGGTGACACCGGTTGGGTCTCGAGCCGCTACGTCGCCTACGTCGGCTTGACCGACGACGTCACCGCCCAGATCATCGAGCAGATGGGCGAGAGGCCGACGGCCGAGACGATGCTCGACCTCGGTGCCCTGGTTGCCGAACACGTGGCGGGTGAGGAAGTAGATGTTCGCTTCAGCCTGACCGTGGCACCCACGGTGGGAGACCTGGGTGAGGTCACCTATGACGTCGTCGGGCTCCCGGACGACTCCGTCCTGGGGGTGCGCCTGCACATCTTCGGAGAGCCCGGTGACGACGGCTTCGGGCTGCGCACGGTGGAACAGACCATCCTGTGCCGGCGCGGCGTGACCATCGACGGGTTGTGCATTTGATGGAGGGAGGCGACGATCGGTCTCGTCGGGCGGCTCAGGGGGCGCAGGCGAAGACGTCCCACCCGCCCTCGTTGTAGATGGCCTCGGCGGCCGCAGCCACACTGGCCTCGGGGTCGGTGGGCTCGGCCGCCGAAAAGCCGGCGGCTTCGGCCCGCTGCGGCCAGAACTCGGGGAGATGCTGGAAGAGGCCGGTAGCTCCGGTGTGGGGATCCGAGGCGGTCGGGTTGAAGCGCGACTCGCACCACACCACGCGGACGGCGCGATTGATGTCTTCGGGGCGGAAGTACATCGAAACCAATGCCCTCACCTGCATCTCGGACAACCAACCGTGGGTGGGAATGGTGTCGACCGGAACAGGGTCGGCGCTGGGCCCGGAGTTGGACTCGGACGAGGCGCTCTCGACCGCCACCGACACCACCGCCACCTGAGCTTCAGACGAGTTGAAGCCCAGACCTGCCAAGGCGCCGGACTGGCGACCCAGGTCGGCGTTGGAGGCGAGGGGCGCCTCGCGTCCTCCTATCTGGAAAGCAGCGAACCCCGCCACGGCGAGCAGGGTCACCGCCGCCCACATGGCGACGAAGATGAGAGGATGTGCACGTCTCAATGGGTATTGACTCCGCCCCGAGCGACCACGAGAGAGTCGCCAAGGATGACCCCAGGGTACCTGTGGAAAACCCGGTCGGGCAACTCGTTTCCACCCAATGTCTTCCAGGAGGTGGGTGGCGTCTCACCCCTCGAGGAGGCGACCGACCTCGGTGTGGGTGGCCTGCCAGGCCGGAGACCTCTCGTCGAGGAACTCGAAATGACCTAGGCCGGCGATTTCCTGGTGGACGACCCGGACGCCCGATCCGGCCAGGTCCGCCGCGTACGCCGCTGATTGGGAAGCGGGCACGACTTCGTCGGCGGAGCCGTGCACCAAGACGACCGGCGTTCCCTCCGGCACGGCGGCGGTGACCGAAGCGCCTCCCCGGGCCAGAAAATCGCCCACTGCTCCCTCACCCAGTTGCGAGGCGCCGGGGGCGGTGAGATCGTAGATTCCCGCCACGCCCACCACCCCATCGAGCGGGGCGGTGCCGGCGTCGATGGCCGCCGACACCGCCAGGTGGGCGCCGGCCGAGTGGCCGGCGATGACGAGGCGTTTCTCCGAGAAGAGCGAGGACGCCACCGAGGTGGACGCCACCACGTCGGTGACGGTGGCGATACCCCCACCCCCCGAACCGAGCCGCCGGTACTCGATGGTGGCGGTGGATACGCCGGCCTCGGCCAGGTCGACCGCCCACCCCTCGATACTGTCCCGTCCCCAGGCATCGCGCCAGAACCCCCCGTGGACCAAGATGGCCGCTCCCGGTCCGGTGGCGTGGCGCACATCGATGACCTGGTCGGGATGGGGGCCGTAGCGGGTCGTGATCACCGGCCATCGCTGCCGGCGAACGAGAGCTGCCAACGCCGAGCGGTAGCCGGACATGCCCCGACCGAAGATCGATGCCGTCGCCACCGGAGCCACCCACGAGCGGCGCCGCCATCGGTCTCGGGCGCGGACATTGGAGAGGTGCACTTCGACGACGGGGACCGAGGAGGATTCGATGGCGTCGCGGAGGGCGGCCGAGGTGTGGGTGAGCGCTCCCGGATTGATGACGACTCCGTCGGTGTCGTCGGCCCCGTGGATGGCTTCGACGAGTGCGCCTTCGTGGCTCGATTGCAGACAGCGGACCTCGATGTTCATCTCGTCGCCCCAAGCCTTCACCTTCTCCTCGAGCTCGGGAAGGGTCGTCGACCCGTACACCGCCGGGTCGCGGCGGCCCAAGCGGTCCAGGTTGGGCCCGTTGAGACACAGGACCACGAAACGTGAGTCGGACGGTGGCACGCCCTGATCGTAGGTGCTCGCTCGTCCCCCCAGCGCACACCCGGCTTTGCGCACCGGCTTAGGTAGCATCTCGTCTCGGGTGCTCTGGGAACCCGGCTGCACCGTCACAGCGTCATCTAGGGGAACATGTCAGAGCGTTTTGAGATGGCTACGCGCTTCTCGGCCAGGATCGGGGTGGCGTTGGTACTGGTCGCAACGGTGACGGCTTGCTCCGAGGACGCCCTCGGGGACCTGGGGGGACGGTCCGGTGGGTGGATCGGCGACGTGGCCACCACCGTCACTACCACCACGACCACCGTGCCCGTCACCATCCGCAACGCGGCGGAGGCGGAGTGGGTCAATGACGAGCTGAACTCGGATCCGAACGGTGAGCCAGACATGGTCCTGTCGACGGTGTTCGCCCGCTCGGAGGGAACCAGCAGCTTCCTGCAGGCGAGTCGCGCCGAGATAGCCGCCCTGCTGCCCGAGATTGCCTTCCCGGAGGTGATCCCGGCCGAAGCGGCTTACATCACCTCGCAGTTGATCATCGAAAGCCAGGCGCTTCGGCTGTCCACCGACCCGACGGTGGCGTTCGGCCTCTGGTCGGTGGAACCGTATTCGCGCTCTCGCAGCCTGGGACAGGTGGCCGTGATCAACGTGTCCACCGACCCGGGGGGAGCTGCCGGCGCCACCGATCCCGATGTCGAGCCGAACTGCGACCGTTATCTGGCCACGCCCGAGGTGACCTGTGCCATCGAGTGGTTGGGAGAGCTGGTGGTGTGGCGGCTCGAGTCGGCCGAGGGCGTCACCCACGTCTGGTACGACGAGCAGTTTCGCTACGAGCTGTCGGCCCGAGCGGACGTGCCTGAGGAGTTCACCCACGCCATGGTGGCGGGGCTCGTTCCGCTCCGCGACCTCATAGGGTCGTGATGGCTCGCCGCGGCGCCCAGCTACGTTCCGCCACCCGATAGGCTGATTACCTCCCGAGGAGGTATGCCCGTTTTCCACGGCGGCGGCTGGTACACGTACCTGCGCTACGACGAATCCCAGGACCGCCCGCAGATCGATCGGGCGCTCCTGCGCCGCGTCTGGGGCTACGCCCGCCCTTACCGCCTCCCCCTGGTGGGCGTCCTCGTCACGGTGTTTGTCGTCAGCGCCTTGGGTGTTGTGCCGGCCATCCTCATCCGTTTCCTCATCGATGTGGCCATACCCAACCGGGATGTCGGGCTACTGACGTGGTTGGGTGTCGGCATGGTGGCGGTGCCGTTGACGTCGGCATTGGTGGGAGTGGCCCAACGGTGGTGGTCGGCGCGAGTGGGGGAGGGCATCATCTTCGATCTGCGGCGGGAGCTGTTCGAACACCTGCAGAGGATGTCGCTCCGTTTCTTCACCGCCACCAAGACCGGCGAATTGATGAACCGACTGAACAGTGACGTCGTGGGAGCCCAGCAGGCGATCACCGGCACCTTCATCACCATCCTCTCGAATCTGGTGGCGGTGGCCGCCGCCCTGGCGGTGATGGTGGGCGCAGATTGGCGACTCACCCTGTTGGCGCTCGCCGCCTTGCCACTGTTCATCATCCCGGCCCGGCGCGTGGCGCGGTTGCTGCGGGGCATAACCGAGGAGCAGATGGAGCGGAACGCGGCGATGTCGGGGATTCTCCAGGAAGCGTTCAACGTCAGCGGGGCGCTGCTGGTCAGGTTGTTCGGTCGAGGTGGGTACGAGTCGAGCCGTTTCCAGGAGGAAGCGGGAGCGGTTCGCGATCTCGGGGTGCGTCAGGCGATGGTGGGGCGGTGGTTCTTCGCGTCATTGGGACTGGTCAGTGCGGTGGGAAGTGCCGGGATCTTCTGGCTCGGCGGTTGGATGGTCATCGAGGGGACGCTGGAACTCGGAGTCGTAGTCATGTTCTCGACATTGCTGGCCCAGCTGTACGGGCCGCTGTCGGGTTTGTCCAACAGCCGAGTGGAGTTCGCCACCTCTCTCGTTTCGTTTGAGCGAGTGTTCGAAGTCCTCGACCTGGCGGTCGACATTCCCGAACCGGACGATCCCATCGAACTCGCCAGTGTCGAAGGTGAGGTGAAGTTCGAGCGCGTCTCTTTCCGATACGGATCGGAGCAGCGCGAAGGGCTGGCGGCGGTGAAACGCTGGCGCGACCCGGTGGCGCCCGACCAGCCACCGGTCCTCACCACCCGACCGTGGGCGATCTCCGACGTGAGTTTCGTGGCCGCCCCCGGAAAGCTGGTGGCCCTGGTCGGCCCCTCCGGAGCGGGAAAGACCACGATCTCGTATCTGATCCCTCGCCTCTACGACGTGACAGAAGGCTCCATTTCCATCGACGGCCACGATGTGCGGCGTCTCTCCTTGGCCACCCTGGCCTCTGCCATCGGGGTTGTCACCCAAGAGACGTACCTCTTCCACGACACCATCGCCGCCAACCTCCGCTATGCCCGTCCCTCCGCCACCCTCGAGGAGATGGAAGAGGCCTGCCGGGCCGCCAACGTCCACGACTTCATCAACGGCCTGCCCGAGCGATACGAAACGGTGGTCGGGGAACGCGGCTACCGGTTGTCGGGCGGGGAGAAACAGCGACTGGCCATTGCCCGGGTGATCCTGAAGGATCCGGCCATCCTCATCCTCGACGAGGCCACCTCCCACCTCGACTCGCGCTCGGAGGCACTGATCCAAGAGGCGCTCGAGCGGCTCATGCAAGAGCGTACGGCACTGGTGATTGCCCACCGATTGTCGACGGTCCGCTCTGCCGACCTGATCCTCGTGCTCGACGAAGGTCGACTGGTCGAGGCCGGCAGCCATGAGGAACTGTTCGAGGGGGCCGGGCTGTATGCCACCTTGTATGCCACCCAGTTCCGCCAGTCGACGGCCGGAGCCGGCGGCGTCAAGCCCCTCGGGTGAGGTTGTCGACCATGAGCTCGTTGGGGCTGGCCAGGAGAAGGATGGATCCGTCGGTCGCCAGCCACAGGTCGGGTCCCGCCCGGAGCCAAGACTCGGTAGGCAAGACCGACAAGGCACCGCGCCTTCCCCGAGTAGGTCGGTAGGCGAGTACCTGATCGGCCGGGGCGCCGATGGCGGGCATGGGCCCGATCAGATCGAATGTGCCGAAGAGGGCCGCCATGGCCTCGGCCGGGTCGATGGGGCCCCGCGTCCCGAACCACTCCACCAACCCGCAGTCGGGGCAGGCGATGACTCCCGTGTGGCCCCAGGTACGGAGGCGATGGTCACAGCCGTTCGGGGGGATTGATGCCATGTCGTCTCGCATGGCGCCGAAGCTATCGGAGGGGTGAGACATTTTCTCCCGAGCGGAACGGCGTACGAGTTGTGTCAGATCTCCAGACGCGGCATCTCGAAGGTGTCCTCGAGCCGGGGGCCCGGGACGAGCATGATCGGACGCTGCGATTGTTCCATGACCCGGGCGGACACGCTTCTCCACGCTTCTTCGGTGAACAACCGGCGAGTGGCGCCCATCACCAGCATGTCCGCTTCGGTGTCCTCGGCGGTTTGGATGATCGCCTCGGCCGGATCGTCGCCCTCGACGTAGCGCAAGACCACGTCGAGCCCTTCTGCGGTCAGGGCTGCCACGATCGGTTCCACCACCCGGCGCCCGCGCTCTTCGAGGTAGGAAGCGGCCTTCGCCTCGGGATCGCCCCGGGTGTCGTCGGCCAGCAGCGAGCGACGTTCCTCGACGTCGAGCGCGTCGAGGAACGTGCGGGGGACCTGGATGACCGTCATGACGGTGAAGATCCCATCTTCGGCCCCCAGGCGCTTGCACAGGTCGGCGACGGGGTTGGGGGCGAGCACACCGGTGGTGGCGATGAGAATCCTCACAACTCGTGAGGTTAGGGTTTGCGTCGGTCAAGCGACGAGGAGAATGGCGATGCCCGAGCCTTCGGCGGAGCTCTTGAACAAGGTCACCTGGATGATTCCCAATGTATTGGCGTTGGTGGGTTCCCGGGCGGGAGACGAGTGGAACGGCATGACCACTTCGTGGATAACCCAGGTTTCGATGGAGCCCGTCCTGGTGGGCGTCGGCGTCGACAACAAGGCCGTGACTCATCGCCTCATCGCCTCCTCGGGGGTCTTCACGGTGAACTTGTGGTCGTCGGACGACACGCGGGTGTTCGTCAAGTTCTCCAAGCCGGCCACCAAGGAAGGGATGGAGCTCAACGGGCGGCCGATCCGGGAAGGGGAAACAGGTGCCCCCGTCTTCACCGAGGCCATCGCTTGGTTCGAGTGCACCGTTCGTCACACCTTCGACATGGGCACCCACACCCTCTTCGTGGGTGAGATCGTGGCGGCCGGCGTGGACGACGAGGTCGAGGGGAGGCGGGCGGCGGCGCTCTCGGATACCCGCATGAAATATGGCGGAGTCAAACGCGGAGGCCAGTGATGGAACTGCGGGTCGATGGTCAGGTCGCCTGATCACGGGCGGCACCCGTGGACCTCAGGCCCGCACAGCACCTGGGGTTGAATCTCGGGGCGCCGTCTCAGGTGGTGGATATCCCGGCCGGCCTTGGGCCATCCAATCCTCCAGAGCCTCGGAGGTGGGGACATCTCGGTTCTGGGCGCTGGCCATGTTGTAACGGTGGTGGAGGACATCGCAGTAGGCCTGGATGGGGTCGTTGACGCCTTGGGTGGCCATCAGTGCCGCCACCATCGGCTCGAACTCGGACACCCGCCAGCGGACGGCGGCCACGTTCTTCATGGTCGACGTGGAGGTGCCTTCGCGTGCCTGGTAGTAGTGGAGGTCGGCCAGTATCTGGCGGGCCTGGTTTTCGAGGGCGTCGATACCGGTCAGCTCCTTGAGACGCCGGGAGTGGAACGTCCTGCCTCCCACCCGGAGCTTGAAGCGGAGTTCGTTGCCGTCCTCGGCCGGGACTACGTCGATCTCGTCGACGTCGAAGCCGAGGGCATTGATCCGCTCGATACGTTCCGTGATCCGGTACCGCTCGATGGACCGGATGACCTCTTCGTCTCTCAACTCGCGCCACAGCTGGTGGTATCGATCGGCGATCTCTTCGCCCATGGACAGGTCGGCGTGCTGGAGGTCCGTTTCGGCCTGGGCGGCGATGTCGGCCATGCCGCCGGCCACGTTTTCGATCATGATCGAGATGTCCTCGTGACGCTGCCCGTCGGAGAGCCCGCCGGGATGCATCGATGCCGTCTCGGCGTCGACCATGATCGTCTCGATGGCGTCGGCGTCCCACCGATACAGGACGTTCGACAGCGAACAATCGCCCCAATAGCAACCGGCGACGTGGAGCTCGACGAGGAGATGGGCGAAGGCGTCGAGCATCCGCACCCGATTGGGCCCGAACCCGGGCCCGGCCAGCAACTCACGATACGAGAAAGAGAAAGCCTCGTAGGCCGTGATCAGGGCCGCCGATGACTCGTCGTGGCGATCGGGGCTGCGGTTGGTCACCAGCCCGACGGCAATCACGGCCGGGGCGGACACGTCTTCGAGCTGTCGAAGAACGCCGTAGTCGTTGCGGGCCGCTCGCTCCGGGAGCTCTTTGATGGCGTAAATGCCGACCGCCGTCTCGACGAAGCGGACGACATGTCGGGATATGCCTTTGGGGAGGTCGACCAGCTCGGGATTGGTCCACGCCTCCAGCGATTCCTCCCACGGCAGGTCGAGGAAGTCGGGGTGACCGGCGCGCACGGTGATGGTCGGCTTGGGCATCGGAGCAAGAGTATTGGCTTCACGTCTGACAGGTGGGGCACCAGAAGGTGAGGCGTGGGGGCTCGCCCACCCAGCCTCGGCGGATGGCGGTCCTGCACCGTCGACAGGGCCTCCCGCCGCGCTGGTACACCCAGGCGGTCGCATCGGCCCGTCCCGTCGTCGACCGTATCGGTCGGTGGGCGTTGGGGAGCATGAGGCGCCGGGCCCGACGACCGAGCGCCAGCCGTTCGTCGAGATCGAGGTCCGCCACGGCCCGGTCGGGGGCGATACCTTCCAGGAACAACACCTCGGCCTTGTACTCGTTGCCCACTCCGGCCAACACGCGCTGGTCCAAGAGGAAGTCCGACACCGTCCGGTCGCCCCGATAACGCTCCGCCCTTTCCCGGAAACGGTCCAGGTCGAAGTTCTCGCCGAGGACGTCGGGTCCGAGCCTGCGCAGGGAGTGGTCGATCACCTGGCGGCGGTCGACCTCCACGGTAGGAGCGGCCACCACGGCGGCGACCCCGGCCTTCGTCCTCAAAGCCATCCTCACCCGCCCGTTCTCACGTGGCGGTGTCGGTCCCGAGATCAGCACCCGCCCGGGCATGCCGAGATGAATATGAATCGTCAAACCCGAAGCCGCCACGTCGATGAGGAGGTGCTTTCCGATGGTTCGGATCCCGGCGACGGTGTCACCCGTCAGACGGTCGGCGTGGCGCCGGACGTCGGGGGCCGTGCCGCCGACCGCATCGATCACCTGCCGCCACAAGACCGGTGTCAGGCGGTCGGCCGCCCTGGTGTAGGAGTCACCTTCCGGCATTGCTGCCCCGCCACGCCAGGCCCCGAGGGGCGGGGACGAAACCGTGACGCCCGAGGGCGCCC
>JBGTLA010000102.1:0-10486 GCA_041744375.1 Acidimicrobiia bacterium
CCCGCCTGCTGGCCGAGACCGCCCGCACACTGGCCGACGAGTCGTTGGAGACGGCCGAGCGGGTGGAAGCAGCCCTGGGAGCAGGGGTGGCGGCGGCGATGTCCGCCTATCCGGATCGCAGCCGCTCCACCGTCGGGGACACCGTCTATGAGATCGACGTGGACCGAGAGCGGGCCCGTTTCTCGTCGTGGTACGAGCTCTTTCCGCGTTCGTGGGGAGAGGCAGGATCTCACGGCACCTTCGCCGACGTGGTCGACAGGCTCGACTACGTGGCCGACCTCGGCTTCGACGTCCTCTACCTGCCGCCCATCCACCCCATCGGCACCACCAACCGCAAGGGCCCCAACAACACCCTCCACCCCGGGCCCGACGACCCCGGAGTCCCCTGGGCGATCGGCGGCCCCGCCGGGGGTCACCTGGCGGTGCATCCGGCTCTGGGCACGCTGGGCGACTTCCGCAAGCTGTCGGACAGAGCCACCGAACTCGGCATGGAGATCGCCCTCGACATCGCCTTCCAGTGCTCACCCGATCATCCGTGGGTGACCGAACACCCCGAATGGTTCCGCCACCGACCCGACGGAACGATCCAATACGCCGAGAACCCACCCAAGAAGTACGAGGACATCTACCCGCTCGACTTCGAGACCTCCGACCCCGAGGGCCTCTGGAAGGCGCTGCGGGAGGTGTTCGCCTTCTGGGCGGCCGAGGGGGTGCGGATCTTCCGGGTCGACAACCCCCACACCAAGGCGTTCCCCTTCTGGGAGTGGGTGATCGGCGACCTCAAACGCCAACACCCGGACCTCATCTTCCTGGCCGAGGCGTTCACCCGCCCCATGGTGATGCACCGCCTCGCCAAGATCGGCTTCAACCAGTCGTACACCTACTTCGCCTGGCGCAACGCCGCCTGGGAACTGACGCAGTACGTCACCGAACTGACCACAGGCGAGCAGGCAGAGTTCTTCCGTCCCAACTTCTGGCCCAACACGCCCGACATCCTCACCGAGTACCTCCAGTCCGACGGCCGCTCCGCCTTCGTGATCCGCCTGCTCCTGGCCGCCACCCTCTCCTCCAACTACGGGATCTACGGCCCCGCCTTCGAGCTGATGGAGAACACGCCCCGCTCGCCCGGTTCCGAGGAGTACCTCGACTCGGAGAAGTACCAGATCCGCCACTGGGACCTCGACCACCCCGACTCTCTCGCCCCCATCATCGGGCGCGTCAACCACATCCGTTGCGACCGTCCCGCCCTCCAGCAGACCAACAACATCGCTTTTCATCCCACCGGCAACGACATGCTCCTGGCCTACTCGAAACAGGCCGGCGACGACCTCGTGCTGATGGTGGTCAACCTCGACCCCGAGCACACCCAGTCGGGGTGGGTCGGGCTCCCCCTCGAGGAGCTGGGTATCGACACCGAGCACCCCTTCCAGGTCCACGACCTGCTGGTCGACCGCCGCTACATGTGGCACGGGACGCACAACTTCGTCCAGTTGGACCCCCAGGTGATGCCGGGCCACGTGTTCACGGTCCGCCGCCGGGTCCGCACCGAACACGACTTCGACTACTACCTATGACCGAAACTCCCACCCAATCCCCACCCTGGTATCAGGACGCCGTCATCTACCAGCTCCACGTCCGGGCCTTCCAGGACTCCGACGGCGACGGCATCGGCGACTTCAAGGGGCTGACCCGCCGCCTCGACTATCTCCAGGAGCTGGGGGTGACGGCGGTGTGGCTTCTCCCCTTCTACCCCTCGCCGCTGCGAGACGACGGCTACGACATCGCCGACTACACCGCCATCAACCCCAGCTACGGGTCGATGCGCGACTTCCACCGGTTCCTGAGCGCCGCCCACGACCGGGGCCTCAAGGTCATCACCGAGCTGGTGATCAACCACACCTCCGATCAGCACGAATGGTTCCAGCGGGCCCGCCGGGCCGAGCCGGGATCCCCCGAACGCGACTTCTACGTGTGGTCCGACACCCCCGACCGCTACCAGCAGGCCCGCATCATCTTCACCGACACCGAGCCCAGCAACTGGAGCTGGGATCCGGTCGCCAACGCCTACTACTGGCACCGCTTCTTCTCCCACCAGCCCGACCTCAACTTCGACAACCCCGCCGTGCACGAGGCGGTGCTGCAGGCTCTCGACTTCTGGTTCGACAAGGGGGTGGACGGGCTGCGCCTCGACGCCGTCCCCTACCTGTACGAACGGGAAGGAACGATGTGCGAGAACCTCCCCGAGACGCACGGCTTCCTCAAGAAGCTGCGCGCCCACGTCGACGCCAAGTTCTCCGATCGCATGCTGCTGGCCGAGGCCAACCAGTGGCCCGAGGACGCCGTGGCCTACTTCGGCGACGGCGACGAATGTCACATGTGCTTCCACTTCCCGCTCATGCCGCGCCTGTTCATGTCGGTGAAGATGGAAAACCACTTCCCCGTCATCGACATCTTGGATCAGACCCCGCCCATTCCCGAGGGCGCCGCCTGGGCGATCTTCTTGCGCAACCACGACGAGCTGACCCTCGAAATGGTGACCGACGAAGAGCGCGACTACATGTACCGCGTCTACGCCGAGGACCCCCAGGCCCGCATCAATCAGGGAATCAGGCGCCGACTGGCCCCGCTGTTGCGCAACGACAGGCGCCAGATCGAGCTGATGAACGCTCTTCTTCTTTCGCTCCCCGGTACCCCGGTGGTGTACTACGGCGACGAGATCGGCATGGGCGACAACATCTACCTCGGTGACCGCAACGGGGTGCGCACCCCCATGCAATGGTCGCCCGACCGCAACGCCGGTTTCTCGGGAGCCAACCCCCAAAAACTCTATTCGCCGGTCCTCACCGACGCCGAGTACCACTACGAAGCACTCAACGTGGAGGCACAGCAGGCCAGCTCGTCGTCGCTGTGGTGGTGGATGAAACAGATGATCGCCCAGCGCAAGGCCCTCCCGGCCCTGTCCCGGGGCGACCTGACCTTTCTGTCGGTCGAGAACGCCAAGGTGCTGGCCTTCGAGCGAACCCTGGGCACCGAGACCGTGCTGGTTGTGGCCAACCTGTCCAAGCGCACACAAGCAGTGGAGATAGACCTCTCCCACCACGCAGGGATCGGGCCGGTGGAGGTCTTCGGCCAGACCCCTTTCCCCACCGTCGGCGAGCTTCCCTACTTCCTCACGCCCGGGCCCTACCAGTTCTACTGGTTCCTGCTCGACCACGCCTCCACCGAGGTCGACATCTACGCCCGGCCCGGGCTCCGCCTGCGCGGCGAGCTCGACGCCGAAGCCGTGTTCCGGGCCCGTACCCAGCTCGGACGCGCTCTCGCCGTCGACCTTCCCCGGCGTCGTTGGTTCCGTTCCAAGGCCCACACCATCAAACACGTGGAGGTCAGCGATGTCATCGCCGTGGGTCACGACTCCATCCGCCTGGTGGTGGCCGAGGTGGAGTACCGAGACCACGACACCGAAACATATCTCCTTCCTCTTTCGATGGTGGAGGGCGAAGCTGCCGACTGGATCGACGAGCACCGACCCGACACCGTCGTCGCCGAAGTGACCGCCCCCGATGGCGTTGCGGCGCTGCTGGTGGATGCCATCGACGACGAGCGCGTCGCTCACGCCTTCTTGGATCTCACCCGGACGCGTAAGCGTCTCAAGGGCACCAGGTCGGAGCTGTCAGGCTCGGGAACCATCGGCCGCGGCATCGATTTCGAAGGCGTGACGATCGTCGGAGCCGAGCAGTCCAACACCTCCATGGTGTTCGGAGACGATCTGATCCTCAAGGTGTTCCGCAAGCTGGAGGCGGGAGAGAACCCCGACATCGAGATCAGCCGCTTCCTGACAAGAGAGACCTCATTCGCTCACGTCGCTCCCGTCAGGGGGGTCATCTCGGGCAGGCTCGATGGGGTCGACGTGTCCGTCGGCCTCGTCCAGGACTACGTGCCCAACCAGGGCGACGCCTGGAGCCACACCGTCGACCTGGTAGGCGGCTTCGTCGACCAGGTGGTGACCATGCCCGACAGCGACACCGGCCCGACGGCACCCGGTCGAGCGCGCCACCCCCTCGATTTGGTCGGGTCCGAGCCCCCCGAGCCACTACGGGAGATGGTCGGCTTCTCCCTGCCGACCGCCGAGCTGCTCGGCCGCCGGACCGGGGAGATGCACCGGGCATTGGCCGCGCCCACCCGAAACGGTGCCTTCACGCCCGAGCCGATGACGACTCTCTATCAGCGGTCGCTCTACCAGGCGATGCGGTCGGCGGTCCGCGAGAACTTCGCCTTGCTGCACCGCCGCCGCCCGTCCCTCCCGGAGGAGACTCTGGTGCTCGCCGAAGAGGTCCTCGACTCCGAACACGACATCCTCGAGCGGCTCAAGAAAGTGTCATCGCACCAGATCCAGGCCGTACGGATTCGCATCCACGGCGACTACCACCTCGGGCAGGTCCTGTTCACCGGGAACGACTTCGTCATCATCGACTTCGAAGGCGAGCCGCTCCGACCCCTCAGCGAGCGCCGCATCAAACGGTCACCCCTCCGTGACGTCACCGGCATGATCCGCTCGTTTCACTACGCCGCGCGGGCCGGGCTCGACCACCGGGTCGACGAAGGAGTCGTGGCCCGGGATCACCCTGCCATTGCCGCTTTGGAGCCGTGGGTGGACGGCTGGTTCCGCTGGACGACGGCCTCTTTTCTCACCGGCTACCTCGCCGCCGTCGATGGCGCCGGGGTGATCCCCACCGAGGAAGACCAGACCCGGGTGCTCGTCGACGCCTACCTCCTCGAGAAGGCGGTCTACGAACTCGGCTACGAGCTCAACAACCGCCCCGACTGGGTATCGATCCCCCTGGCCGGAATCCGCCTCCACATGGTGTGAGAGCGTCGGGTGAGGTAGGTGCGGGCTTGCTGATGAGCCTGCAAAGGCTCCGCTAGCTACTGCTGGTCGAGCATCCGCAACCTGCTGGGCACGAAGCGTGTCGATCGACGTGACTGCCGGGTTACAGCGATCTCCCAGCCATATCCCAGCCGCTTACACCAACAGTGGTGCCAAGACGCTTAGGAGGCGTCCTTGGTGGCACAAGCCTCGGAGAAGAAGGGGATGGCTATGCAACGGATGAAGCGGTCGAGCATCACGGGCGTCATGGCTGCGACGATGGTGGTGACAGGGTCGCTGGGGGCGCTTGCCTTCGGCGGCTTCGGAGAATGGGCCACCGCCCAAGACATCGAGGAATTCGGCGCCGGTGCCCACGAGGATTTCAACACTCCCGCCTTGGAGGGTTGCCCCTTCGTGTCCCCGGACGGAAAGAAGCTCTTCATCGCTTCGAACCGCCCAGGAGGCCATGGCGGCCTCGACATATGGGTGTCGACCCGGCGACACAAGGGTGATTCTTGGGGCGCTCCCGAAAACCTGGGACCTCCCATCAACACCGAGCACAACGACTTCTGTCCGACCCTCGGCCGGGACGGAAAGACCTTTTTCTTCGTAAGCAATCGTCCCGGCCACTGCGGCGACACGCCGAATGCCGACATCTACACAACCCGCCTCGACCACCACCTACGAGCCAAGAAGGTGACTCATCTGGGATGTGTCGTAAACAGCGAGTTCGAAGAACACAGTCCCTTCCCGGCCAAGATCGCCGGCGTCGGCTCGGTGTTGTTCTACTCCAGCACCAGACCCGCCCACGCGGCTGAGACCCATGGTGACCACGACATATACATGAGTGTCAAACGAGGCAACACATATGCGGCAGGAGAACTGGTGCCCGGAGTCAACACGGAGGCCAACGACGGCCATCCAAACGTACGCCGGGACGGATTGGAGCTGTTCTTCTACAGCGACCGCCAAGGTGACAACGACATCTATTCGGCATCTCGACGTTCTACACGTCGCGTCTGGTCGACTCCGGTAAACCTGGGTTCCAACGTGAACAGCGGAGCCTCAGAGACTCGTCCCTCACTGTCATGGGACGGAACCACGCTCTACTTCGGCTCGACACGCGCCGGTGGACAATCCGATATCTACGTCACCACCCGATGAGTCGTACTGCTGAGTGACTCGCAGCGAACCCAATCCTGTGGGTCGGAACCATCCATCGTCGATCTGGTTCCGACCACATAACGCCTTGAACGCTTTCTGGTCAGACGGGATACGATCCCGTCATGGGTTTGTTGATCGCGACCGTCGAGGGGATAGTCGAGCTGGGGGCCGCCCACCACATCGCCGACACGCGGATGCAGCACGTCGCCAGGTCTCGCGACGGATGGTGGGCCGTCGACGCGTCGGGGGTGTGGAGAGGTCCTACCCGAGTCGCCACTGCCCCACCCGGGGTACGTTTCACCTGTGTCCAGCCCGTTCCCGACGGGGCGTGGATCGGAGCCGACTCGGCCCGACTATTCAGATTACGGCAAGGCGAGATGACCGAAGACGAGTTCTTCGCCGAGGCCCCGGGACGCGCCACCTGGCACACCCCGTGGGGCGGGCCACCCGACGTGAGGTCGCTGTCGTTCGGCCCCGACGGCGTCCTCTACATCAACGTCCATGTCGGCGGGATCCTCCGCTACGACAACACCGGCCTCGCCGCCACCGTCGACATCGAATCCGACGTGCATCAGGTGGCCACCCATCCCGACGTCGGCGGGATGGTGGTAGCTGCCACTGCCCGGGGATTGGCCCAGTCCAGCAACGGCCACGACTTCGATTTCCGGGCCGACGGCCTCGCCGGCCGCTACTGCCGGGCAGTAGCGGTCCTCGACGACACCGTCATCATCTCGTCATCGAGCGGTCCCCGGGGTGAGGGCTCCCGCCTGTATCGGGCCCCGGTCGGTGGAGGCCCTTTCCAGCCGTGCACCGTAGGCCTCCCCGAGGTCTTCGACGGCAACCTCGACACCCACTGCCTGGCGGCCGGCCCCGACGGGCTCTTCGCCGCCAACGGCGGCGCCGTGTGGAGATCCTGGGACCAGGGTGAGACCTGGGAGGTGGTGGCCGATGACCTACCTCAGGTCACTGCAATCACCTGACGAGGGCCCGCTTCGCCGAGCGGCGATCAAGTAGCCCATTGGCCCCGAAGGGAGCGAGATCCCGGCGAGAGTCGCGGCGGATGCCCTTCAGGACCTCGATTTCGAGACGCTGAGCGAGGAGCGTGGCCCCCACCTCGGTGGCCACCATCTCGTCGGAGGACTGGAAGCGGATGTTCCCGTGTGGGGTGCGGACCTCGGCGATGTCGAGGCCGACTGCCTCCACCATCTTGGTCAGACCCGGTGGTCGCCGAGGTTGCAGTAGGTGCTGAGCAGGCCCATAGCCTGGGGCCCCGTAGCCGGCCACCATCTCCTCCCAGGCCCGAGGCAGGCTGGGCCTCGAGGCTGTCGAACACCTGGACGGCCACGGTGCCGCCGACCGAGACGACCCGGGCCATCTCGGCCCCCGCAGCAGAGGGTGGCCACCACCGCTGACCCAAGCCAGGCGCTACCCAGGGTTGCAGCCACCGCTCAGCGACGTCTCCAACCCCGGGTTGCCCGCCAAAGGGGTGGGGTACATACTCGCGAGATGATCGTCACCCGACTGGGCCATGCCGCCCTCCTCATCGAGTCGTCCAGGAGCCGAGTTCTCATTGACCCCGGTGGCTACTCCGACATGTGGCGCGACCTCACCGATCTCGACGCGGTGCTGGTCACCCACCAGCATGCCGACCACCTCGACGTCGCCCACCTGGGCGGCCTCCTGGCGGCCAACCCCGGGGCCGGGCTCGTCGTCGAGCCCCAATGTGCCGAGCTGGTAGCCGACCACGACCCCAGCGGGGCCGTTGTGGGCGAAACGACCACCATCGGAGACATCACCGTCGAGGTCGTCGGCGGCAACCACGCCGTCATCCACCCACGGATACCAAGGGTGGGAAACGTCGGGTACGTGCTGTCCGTGGGCGACGGCCCCCGACTGTTCCATCCCGGCGACTCCTACGACACTGCTCCCGCCGACGTCGACATTCTCGCCCTCCCGCTCACGGCGCCGTGGGCCAAGGTCGGCGACACGGTTGACTTCGCCAACCTGGTCGGAGCGCAACACCTCATACCGATTCACGACGCCATCGTCAGCCCCCAGGGTCGGGCCATTTACGTGCGGATGGTCACCACCCTGTGCACTGCCGCCTTCGAAGACCTGCCCTCCGGCGACCGGCACGAACTCTGAAGCGGGCGGGGGCCGAAGACACCGACCCTACCGACCCCGGCCCACTCGTCGGCCATTGGGAAGCGGGGTCGATCGAGTTCACCGTCTCCCGCCTCGCCGAGGGGCTGGTAGCGCGCTTTCCGGGGGTGGATGACCGCTTCCAGGCCCGTATCGAGCCCGTCACGGGTGCTGACTTTGTCATGGTGGGCGGGCCGTTCCCCGGTGCAATCCTGGCCCGAGCGGCCAACGGCGAGTGGAGCCTGGGTGGCCACCTTCCCCTCCGACAGCTCGACCGGGAAGCGCGGGGCCCGGCCGGGGGCCGCTGGCCCGCCCCCGAAGCGGCCTTCACGCCCGAAGAAGACTCGATTTTCGCGCGGCTGTGGGCAACGATCTGTCGCCATCGCCCCCTGCTCACCGCCGTCGACCAACCGGTGGGACGATTCGTGCAGTGGTTGGAAGCTCAGGACGTCGCCATCTTCCACGGCTCCAACAACCCCGCCATCTCAGAACTGCTACCCCGCCGCACATCGATGGAGCTGCGCAACGACGCCGGACGGGGAAACCTGGGTGCGGTGTACGGAACCCAGGCCCGCCTGCTGGCGATGTGGTTCGCCGTGGTCGACCGGGCCCGGCTCGAAGGGAGCATTCGCAGCTCGGTCACGACCTTCCACTCCACCGACGGCGACGTCGCCGACCTCTACGACTTCTCCGTCAGCGACCACCTGGTGCGGGAGCACCCGTTCACGACCGGCTCGCTCTATGTCCTGGCCCGGGCCCCATTCGAGCAGCTTCCCTGGTTCCCCGGTGGTCCCCCGTCGCCCGAGTGGGTCTCCCCGGAGGCCGTCTCACCCCTGACACGATTGGTGATCGCCCCCGAAGACTTCCCATTCCTGAGCCGCGTGGGTGGCCACGACGACTCCGCCATATTGGAGATGGAACGAGTGGCCGACGAGGTCTACTCCGCCACGCTCTCGGCCCGTGGCGTGGACGGGGGGATCGAGATCGTCACCTCGGCGCATCGCAGTGCCGCCGAACGGCTCGTGGAGCTCAGCGCACACTTCTACCCCGACGTGACGAGGGTCATCTGCGAACACACCCACGGGCTGGCCATCACCATGCGGGGACCGGCCGCCTTCGAACACGGCCTGCGCGAGCGGTTCGCCGAATGGCTGGCCGGCTGAGCAGGCACATCCTCACCCAGCCGGGCTGATGTCGGCCACGACCGAGAAGTGGTCCGATGCCTGCGATTCGATCACGTCCACGGCCACCGTCTCCAGATCGGGAGTGTGGAACACGTAGTCGATGCGGTATTGGGGGTCGGCGGCATTGGCCGTGTAACCGGGCCCCGAGCCGGCCTCGTCCCAGGCGTCGACCCATCCCGCAGCCAGGAACTCGTTCACCTGACGCCACCCCGGGCGGGCATTGAGGTCACCGACCAGGATCCCGGGCTGGCGGCCACCCCACTCCTCTGTCACCACCCCGAGCTGGGAGGTATGCACGGGATAGAGATCTGCCTCGGGATCGACGGCGTGAGCATCGGAGTCGTTGATGTGCTGGAGGTGAAGGTTGATGAAGATCACGTTGCCGATGGGGGTGTCCACCGGCGCCGCCATGTACCCGCGCCGGAAGGGCGTGCCCTCGGTGGGAAGGTAGGCCCGTTCGATGTCACCCAAGGGGTAGCGGCTCAAGATGGCATTGCCCCACACCGGGTCGGTGGTCCCGAAGTAGGCGACATGCTCCCACCCCAACCGATGTCCGAGCAACGCCAACAGGTCGGTTCCGGCGTTGAGGAGCCCGCCTCGGGCAAGCTCCTGGATGCCGACAATGGTGGCCCCACTGTCCAAGATGACATCGGCCACCGCGGCGACGTCCATCTCTCCACCCGTCCCGAACGACTGATGGATGTTGTAGCTCATGACCCGCAGCGGCCCGGTATTGGGCGCTGACGGGAGCGTGCCAGACCCGATCATCGCCGAGACGGGCAACAACAGGACCACGGCGGCGAGGACTGGAAGACCTGTGGGCACGCCCGGTCGACCGGCGGGACGACGGAAGGCGGCCGCCAAGCCGATCAGCGCCAACAGTGCCGCTCCCACGATCCGAACCTGGGCTTGGGTGAAGCCGAGCCGCAGGTCCAGCGGCAGGTAGTAGGCAAACCCGACCGCCAGGAACAACAGTGACCCGACCAGCAGGTACAACGCCGAGGGAGCGATCGAGCGCCGACGAAGCTCGGGCACGAGGGCGGCCCAGAGGAGACCGGCCAGGGGGACCGCCACCACGAGGAGAACACCAAAGACGAGCGGGGGGCCCTCGGCCGCCACGGCCGCGGCCGCC
>JBGTLA010000103.1:0-2515 GCA_041744375.1 Acidimicrobiia bacterium
GGTTTCCGGCGCCGCTTCGGGTTCTGCGGTGGGGGGAGCCGATGCCGCCACCTCGCCCCCAGCCCACGCCGCCAATACGTCTTCGACGCTCGCTCCTGAGGCGCCGGCCCAGGCCCGCGCCGAGCGGTCGACAAGACCTTCAGGGACATTCATGGCTTGGGCGGCGGCGGCGAGCTGTTCACTCATCGGCGGCGAGCTTAGCGGTCGACCCGAGGCGCATCGACCTCGTGGTCTCCTTTGTGACCCTCTTCTTCGAGGCTGTCTGTCTCTCGCTCGGCCCTTTCGATGGCACGGCGCTCGGCCCAGCGCAGGAGGAGGATCGCCGCCACGACGGGCACGACGATCACGCCCACCTCATCGACACCCCCGTAATGGGCCAACATCGGAGACATGTCACCAATCACCCCGCCAGGATCATCACTCCGAGCGCCGTGAGCAAGGCCAGCAGTCCGAACGTGGCATAACGCACCCGCCGACGGTCCGCCGGGAGCTGTTCGGCGAGGACTTGGTCGTGGACCATCACCAACGACAACCCGTGCCCGGCCAGGAGGACGGCACACTGCGCGTACCACACCGGCTCGGGACGCCTCAGGAAGCAATCGACCTTGCGCCCAGCGGTGCCGAACAGATCCCATCCGAGGGCGAAGGGGTCGGAGGCGGTCGACACCAGCAACTGACCGTCGAAGAGGATGACCGTGCCGAACGACGCCAGCATCCAAGCGACGGCCGCCGGGATCAGGGCGTGGGCAAGACGTTGCACCAGGTCGAAGCAAACGGGCTCCGGTAACGCCGCCCAGCGGGCTGCCGCCAGCACGAGGCCGGCAACGGCGGCGACGACCACCCCGAAGGCGAGCGTGGCGCCGAGTCGACCGCTGGGCCACATGTCCGTTGCCGACAGGGCATGGGCGGCCGCAATGGCGATGATGACCGCCACCAGTCCAGAGGCCAGGCCAGCGAGGTAGCACGGGCAGGGCTCTCAGCCAGCCTCGCCAGACGATTTTGTCACCAACCCGGCCCCACGGAGCGATGGCACTGAACACGCGGTTGAAGGGAGTGAAGAAGTCGACAACCGCCAGCGCAGTGTCGTAGCCCAGCAGCCGCATCGCCACCAGGACGACCAGTGTGTATGTGGCTGCCGTCGCCGCCAGCGTCACGCTCGAGCTCACCGGGGACACAACCCACAGCCAGCCAAGAACCACGAGCATCGCCACCGCAGGCCACACTCCGGCCGAACGCGTTGCCATGGGCCGCTCGCTCCCCGGGGGCAGCAAGTGGCCGATGGCCCGCCAGGGATTGGCAGCCGTGTACACATTGCCCAGCACGGTCGAAGACAGGGGAATCAAGAGTGCGACGAGTACCCACACCAGCACCGGGGCCATCGTCGGCTGCCCCGGCGCGGACAGGCCGAGCAGGTCCACCACGCCAGAAGCCATCACCAAAGCGAGGGCGCCCACTCCGCCGATGGCGACGAGACGCGTGATCCAGTCGACATTCGCCTCGACAATGCGGTGTGACACTGGTTCGGTGTGGAATCGGGGGCGTACCCAGACCAACGTCAAGAAGGCCATGAACACTGCCAGGATGAGCACCGCCCCCGCAACATAGGTGGAGAGGGGGACGGCCAGATCGAGCCGTCCGCCTACCCGATGAGCGCCGGCCGGACGAGGACCGGCCAGCACCAGCGCGGCCACCACGACCGCCGCCCAGCGCACCCACCTAGTCGGTTTCACCGACCAGACGATACGGCCACCCCGACCGTTCCCCATCCGCCGGTAGATTTGGGCTCATGCGCTGGGTCCGCCGTTTCCTGCTGGTCGTCTTCATCTCCGGTGCCGTGGCACTGCTCCTGGGGGCGTGGATGGTGCGCCGCTCCTTTCCGGTGGTGGACGGCTCAGTAGCTCTGGCCGGTCTCGACGGGGAGGTGACCGTGACCCGCGACTCCCACGGCGTTCCGTTGATCGTGGCCTCCACTACTCACGATCTCTTCATGGCCCACGGCTATGTCCACGCCCAAGATCGCTTCTGGCAGATGGACACGTGGCGTCATATCGGAGCCGGTCGCCTGGCCGAGCTCTTTGGGGAGAGCCAAGTGGAAGCCGACGCCTTCCTTCGTACCCTGGGCTTCGCCCACCTCGCTGCACAAACATACGAGAACGCCCCAAAGCACGTTCGCGAGGCTCTCGACTCATACAGCGACGGTGTCAACGCCTACCTCGCCGAACGACCCGGCGGTGCTCGGCTCTCCCTCGAGTATGCGGTGATCGGACTCCAGAACCGTGTGTACCGGCCCCGCCCGTGGCAACCGGTCGATTCCCTCACCTGGGCCCACGTCATGGCATGGGACCTGCGCTCGAACCTCGAAGAGGAGATCGCCCGGGCCGTCATCGCCGGAGCCGTCGGATCTGACCGCACCGAACAGCTCTATCCGCCCTATCCGCCCGACCACCCGATCATCGTCTCCGGAGCGTCCCCGAGCAGCCGCGCCGCCCCGGTCGCTCTCGAGCCCGCCGCCGTC
>JBGTLA010000104.1:0-4381 GCA_041744375.1 Acidimicrobiia bacterium
AAAGCCTGGCGAGGGCCATCCGGGCGTGGGCGAATACGTCGTCCTTTGTTATCTCCCCGGTCACTACGAACGCGGCGAGTTCGGCGTGTTCCACATCACCACCGGCGGGTCGTGAACGGGGAGTAAGGGGCTCTACGCGATAAACCGTGGTTGGCGGTGGCCGCTCCGTAAGTGCCGGTATCGAGCGGTAGAAGTTATGGGCGAATACCGCTCGGGACCTGTTGATCGGCGCTAGTGATTGGTCTTGGACCAGGTCAGCTACTGAGCAGTTCTGCGGCATCGTCCAAAGTCCGTGAGAAATTCCAGTATCGGTCGTTGGTACTGACATACATGAAGGTTTTGAATGTCTCAGGGGAGTGCATGACCAGGGTGATGTAGCCAGGTAGGTTGCCCCGTGCCCCGTACACGAGTGTGGGAGCGTTGAACAGTTCGACACCGAGCCCATAGTCGTAGCGACGGTCTGGGTTCCGGCCGATCCCGTTCCGGTGGTCAATTCTGAGAACAGTGGCGGCGAGATGACCTCACCTCGCGACAACGCGGCGAAGAATTCGTGGACGTCGGCAACGTTGCTGACGAGTCCGCCAGCGGACCACACCGTGGTGGCGATGGCGGTGTAGTCGAAGTCGACCGGTACAACCGAATCGCCCAGCTGCTCGGTAAAACCTTCGCGAGGAGTCTCTCCCTGTTCGTAATGGCTCAGATAGGTGGCGTCTAGACCGATTGGATCGAGGATCCGTTCCCTTAAGGCTTCGTGGTACGGCTGACCTGTCACCTCCTCGACGAGATGTCCAAGGACCATGTAGTTGGTGTTGTTGTACTTGAACCTGGAGCCGGACGGGAAGGTCATGCTCTTGTCTTCGATCAGTTGGTAGAGCTCGTCGGGAGTCCAGGCTGTCGAATTGCCATCCTCAGTGTTTCCGTAGATCGCTGCCTGCGTGTAATCGGCCAGCCCGGATCTTTGATTGAGGAGGTACCGGACGGTGATCTCGTCTGGCAGGGAGAGTCGAGGGACATACCCAGACGCCGAGGCGTCGAGATCGACCAGACCATCGTCGACAAGGGTCAGAACCAGAACGGCCGTGAATGCTTTGGTGATGCTGGCGATGCGGATCGGGTCATCGGGTCCGAGGGGCGTGGCCCCTTTGACGGCGTCCTTGATCGATCCGTCCGCATTGACCAGAGCCAAAAGGATCCCCCCGTCTTGCGGCTCGTTTATCTGATCGAGTAGCTCCCCGAGGGAACGCTCCTCGGCGTCGGTACAGCCGACCAGGACCAGGGTCGAGACGATAAGACCGGCGACGAATCGCATCCGCCCAAAGCTACCCCGACACGTCAGGTTCCTCAGCGGGGTTTCCACTGACCAGTGGCTGCCCTTCCGGTCGAGGGTGAGCGAAATCCGGATACTCGAGGACAACCTGCCGAGCAGGAGGTGCCGATCTGCTCGGTATGCGCGTGTGCGTGTTACCGACCGGGATCGGTTGATATGGGCGATTGATCGAAATAGCTCCGCACTCGTTCGGATCGCATATAGAGCGCAGATCCAACCAGGACAGCACTCCATAAGGTGCCCGCTGGGGCAAACAGCCCCCAAAGAAGCTCACGTCATCCTGACCCTCGGTCAGCAGCAGATTGATGCCCGACAACGCCAACCAGACAACTGGGATGCCAAGCCACACGGCGATCTCTCCCGCTCGGCGCCCCTCGGCGGGTTCCCGCAAAAGTCCGAGACCGATCCTGATCGCGAGGTACGAGACCACAACACCAACCGCTGCCCCGGCGAGCACGATCCACACGGGCTGCGGAATGTCGAATATCAGGGCGTTTTCTGAACCGATGAGGATGGCTCAGAGGATCGAGATCGCTGCAAAGGCGATCAGCAGCAGTCCGAGAATTGTCACGCCGATTGGCTTGGATAGCGCGACTTCTCGGCCGTACGCATAGGTGCCGATCCAGCGCACTCAGCGGGATGTGCGTTCGTGCGCCGTATCTGGCGATCGGCGTTAGTTGGTGGCGGCTCTCAGTGCTTGCGCCGGTGTCATTGTGGCCCGCCAACGGTGAGTGCGGCCGGTGGAGCATCCCCTGGAGAACAAACGGAGACCCGGTATGGCCGGGCCTCCGCATTGTGATTCACGCTTATGGTTGTCTAGTTGGCGGAGTGATCGCAAGAATACTCGCCGCTGTACGGCCCCGAGCCCACACCGGTATCGGGATCGGTCGGCAAAGCACCCGGTGAGTTCAGCTGGCCGGAGATAGGCAATGTGGTGCCAACCGGGTTAACCGTCTCTGAGTTCACCTCGAACACCGCTGTTCCGGTCTCATCAAGGAAGCCTTCACCGTACGCGTCGAAGACGACCGTCCCCACCCCGCACGCCTTCACCCGGCCGTTGAAGACAACGGTCCCGATCAGCACGAACGAACCGTCGGTGGTATCCAACAGAAAGTCGGCGCTGAGTAGCTGGGTGCCCTTGAATGTGCCCGTCTTGGTCGCCGGGTTGAGGAGTGGGATCGTCAACACCCCGGTGTCTGGATCGAACGCACAGTCCACGCCCGGGGTGCACTGCGGGTTGAGGGTGAAAGTTGTCGTACCACTGGCGTCCCTGGTTTTCACTTGAGCGGATGCCGGGGCGGCTATCGCCATGATCAACCCCACCACCATCGCCAGGACGGCAAGACGTTTCACGCGTCCGCCTTCGACCGGGTGAGTATCCATGAAGAGCGTCATCGCTCCTCCTTCCGATAAGGCAGAAGCAGATTGGCCGGAAGAGGATTCTTCCGGTCCGAGTGACTTCCACGGTCGATTCCCGCAGGCAGAGGACTCGATGCTCCGCGAGAAGGTTGCCTTTGTGATGGTACTCCGCTAGCCAGTCCCGCGCACTGCCAACCATCACAATTCCCCGCACAGAACCGGCATTATGTCGGTGGTGAGGGTCAAGAGATCATCGCTTCGTCGGCCACGTCCGTGACACCGTGGAGCAAGCGTCGGCCAGCTAACCCTGCGCCGCACCTACCGCTGAGTCGACCTGGCGTATGGCGGAAACGGGATCAGCTCGTAGACTGATGGTGTGCGTTTCACTGCTGCCGTGTCTCGTGATGCCGGCTGGTACGTTGCTCGCTGCCTGGAGGTGGAGGTGACGAGCCAAGGGGAGACCTTCGATGAGGCTCTCTCCAACTTGCGGGAAGCCTTGGAGCTGTATCTCGAAGATCAGCCCTTCCCCGAGGGGATCGAGCCTCCGATCATCGCGCTCGTCAACGTCCCGGCGTGAGCCCGGCTTTGCCCGTCGTCTCGGGCAAAGAAGTCATCCGTGCGCTGGAGAAAGCTGGATTCGCTCAGGTCAGCCAGCGGGGGGCCAAGTCAAACTTCGGAACGATGCTGGTAGGACGGTGATCGTGCCGCTCCACCGAGAGCTGGCATGAGGGACGCTGGGCTCGATCCTGCGCCAGTCCGGGGTGTCCGGTGACGAGCTACTTGAGTTGCTCTGCGTCGATCCGTATCGCGGACCGTGACACCGCTCGTGGGATCGTGTGACCTGGTCCGATTGTCAAGGGTCATTGGGATTTGCCCGGGGGCGGACAGTGGAACTGCCCATTGGCGGCCACGGGATTTGCCCGCTGGTGGCCACTGGTCTGCCCGGTTAGGTGTTGAGTGGTGTCACCCCCTTCCCGTGGGTGGCTTGGGTGAGACGGATCGAGTCGCCGTTAGTGACTTGCGAGGCCTATTGGTCGGGTTCGACTGTCTCCAAATCTTGCCCGCGTGTCTCGGGGAGGCTGAGGGTCAGGGCCGCCGCCAACACCGCTCCCAGCCCCAGTCCGGTGACTGTCTCGGAGAGCCCGACGGTGTCGATGGTGACTGTTCCCACCAACAGCCCTGCTGCCGATCCCAGCATGGCCAGGATCGTTGAGGCGGTCTGGGCGGTGGCCCTCACCGCGGTGGGGAAGAGTTCGGCGCGGTGAGCGCTTCCGGCGGGGACGAAAGCGAAGGAGCCGAAGCTCGACACAACCACGGACGCCACGAGTTGCCAGGGTTCGGAAAGCCAGTAGAGGCCCATCGCTCCGGCCACGGCGGCGAGAAGGGCGGCGACGGTGGCGAGCCGCCGCCCCCACTCATCCGCCATCCAGCCACCGGCGAAGAACCCCACCCCGCCAAAGATGCCTCCGGCCAGTGAGATCCCCACCGCTGTCCCGGTGCCCAGCCCGAGATCGTTGACGAGCCGTTCGGTGGCAAAGGCGAGGCCGACGCTGAAGAAGGCGGCGGCGAGGAACCCGATCGTGGCGGCCGTCCGCAACCGCCCGGCGAAGGGTCCCCGCAACAGTTCGCGGATTGGCGTCCCTGGGTGCTCCGCCTCTCCGGCGAACACGGCACTCTCGCCGAGGCGACGGCGGA
>JBGTLA010000105.1:0-35023 GCA_041744375.1 Acidimicrobiia bacterium
GCCCGGCGCCTGAGCCGACCGTCGCCGAGAACAAGCCGCCGCCCGCATACCCGTCGAGAAGAGTGTCGGCCGGGCCCGGCGACAGATGGGCGCCGACGAGGCGAACGAGGGCTTCCGCCCCGGCCGTGTTGACCTGGAAGAAGGACCGCCCCGACACGCGGAAACGTCGGCCGGCCACCACCTCGTGGATCGTTGCCGGCTCCCATCTTCCCGCCCGTCGACTGATGATGGCCACATCCCCCGTCGCCTCCGAAGCGCGGATGGTTATCCGATCGACGTTGGGGTGCGGTTGAAGCCGGCGGATAACGGCGGAGATCGGGGCCACCACCAGTGGGCAATCCTCGATTACGACGGGCCGATGACTGCCGCGTTCGAACAAAGCAGGTCGACGCTCGCTCACCCGCAGGTCGATTCGGTTGCGGTAACCGAATCCCGGTCCCACCGAAAGCGTATCGGCCACGGGGGGGTCCGCCACCCCGCCGAGGTGGGCGAGCTGGCTCGCCACCGTGTTGGCCTTCCACCGTCGCTGCGCCTCGAGAGAAAGCATCTGCCAGTCGCAGCCGCCACACCGATCGAACACCGGGCACGGAGCCTCGACCCGGTCCGGAGAGGCCACCACTAGCGCTTCTAATCGCGCCTCGAGGAAGCGGCCACGGTCCTCGACATCTGCGAGAGTCACGAGGTCTCCGGGCACTCCCCCGTCGACGAAGACGACGCGACCGCGGTCACGGCCCACGGCCGGCCCACCGTGCGCCATCGAAGACAGCTCTAGCGGTCCATAGACGGTCACCCGGTGTCCGACGGTGACTCGAACTCGGAGCTGAGCAGCTCGGCTAGCTCCGCCACCACCCAGCCGAGATATCCGAGGGCATCGCCGGCTTCGGTCCGGAGGGTGTCGTAATCGTCAGGGCCCTCGACGCCCCAGCGCGCCCCCAGGACCAGGCGCACTTCGTTGACTACCCGCAGGAAGGCTGACGCTTCGCCCATCGACATGACTGTCGGCCCGTCGGCTGCGGCCTGCACCACCAGCTCGAACGAGGAGCGGTCAGCTCGACGCGCCCGGTCCAGTTCGCCTCCCGCAAACCGCCGCCACTCCTCGTCGGCGTCGGGGTCGTCGGGGTACGCGGGAGGCGAAAGACGGGCCGCACCCGCATCCTCCTCGGGTCCACCGAGACCGGCCAGGACCTCGAGGACACCGGCGAGGAACCCTACCTCTCCGGCTTGGAGGTTCACCTCGATGCCGTCGCCCACGCGTGCAAAGCGGTCGCTCATTGCTCGATGGTGGCCCAGAGACCGTGATGGTGGAGCCGGAAACAATCGTGCTCGGCCCGCTCACGCGGGCCATCGGCGACGATGGCCCGCCCTTCGTTGTGAACCTGGAGCATCAATCTCGTGGCCTTCGACTTGTCATAACCGAAGAGAGATCGGAGGACATAGACGACATATTCCATGGTGTTGACGGGGTCATCCCACACCACGACCTTCCAGGTCGAATCGATGCTGGTGTCGGAATCGGTGTCGGGATTCCTCACCGGGGTGGTTGTCGTCATCGTCAACCTCCAGCCACCGATCGGTAGGTACCCAGAAATCTGAGATCCGCCAGGGTGTTGAGTGGGGGATCGAACACGCTGTCACGTCCGGGGAGGCCAGGCGGATGAGTGAGGTCCACAAAAAACCGATAGCGCCATGCCAGATCCGCCGGCCGCGACTCGATTCGGGTCAGGTTGGCGCCCCGCAATCCGAGCTCGGTCAAGGCGAGCGCCAACGCTCCTGGGGTGTGGCCGGTGGTGAAGGCCACACTTGTCTTGTCGGCATCGTCGGCCACGGGCTGTTCGCCGTTCGCCAGCACCACGAATCGAGTCGTGTTGTGGTCGCGATCGATGACATCGGTGAGGAGGATCGCCAGCGAATGCCCGGCAGCGGCCGCAGCGGGAGCCAGGGCGGCGTCGGTCGGAGAGCGCGTCTCGGCCACCCTGCGAACGGCGCCGGCGGTGTCGTTGACGGGAACCGGCTCCCACCCCCAGTGGGTTATCACCGACTCTGCCTGACTGAGAGCCTCCGGATGTGAGAGCACCCGCTCGATCTGGTCCACCGCCGTTCCAGGCACACCGAGGAGGGCGTGGCGCACCTCGACGAGATGCTCGCCGACGATATGACTGTTCCCCGGGAGCAAGCGATCCAGCACCGGTAGGACACTCCCGGTGGTCGAGTTCTCGATCGGCACCACCAGCCGGTCCACCACTGCGGCTGCCAGCGCCTCGAAGGCGGCGACAAAGCTGGGGAATCCCACCCGCTCGAATTGACCGAAGAGTTCGGTGGAGGCCTGATCCGAGTAGGAATAGGCCTCACCTTGGAATCCAATGCGCACAGGAGAACGCTACCGCCCCCGAAGAGAAGCTGAATCGCGCGGCACTGGTGGGCGGGTCCCGTCAGCTGCGCTGATGGGACCCGCCGCCGAAGGCGAAGCGAGGACCCGACCTCTCACCCTCCGCCTCGGGTTCGAGCCGCCTCCCCTGGCGGGACTCCTCCCCGAGAGCAGAGAAGATGGTCGGCCTACTCCGCCTGAAGAGACCTGGTGTCGACACGGGTGATCCGTCTTCTGTCGCATTCAGGTCGATTACACGCGCACCACAACGTGCGCACTCCATCCTCCGCATCCCCGCACCCAGCGAATACACCTCGAAAAGGTGATCGCTGCTGCAGCGTCGTTGCCCCATCCTGTCTCCCTAGCTCAGATAGCCACCACTCAGAGTAGTCGACGCCACCTCAAGTAGCAGCTGAGGATGGAAATTTGGGACTAACGGCCCGGGTCCTGAGGCTGGGCCTCATCGAGCATCATGGCCAGGTCACGCACCACCACGTCGTCTCTCCCTAGTTCCTTCACACCGTCGTCGATCATGACGTAGCAATACGGGCACGACACCGCCACCTCAGACGCACCCGTGGCGACCGCCTCCTCCGCCCGTTCGATATTGACCTTCTTGCCCGTGTGCTCTTCCATCCAAAAGCGCGCCCCGCCGGCACCACAGCACAGAGCCTTGGTCCCATGTCGGGGCATCTCGACCATGGCCAGATCACCGCTGGCTGCCACGACCTGGCGCGGAGCGAGGTAGATGTCGTTGTGGCGGCCGAGATAACAGGGGTCGTGATACGTGACGGTCCGGGCCGGCCCCTCTCCCGGCGCGGCCGATGAGAGCCGTCCCTGGCGGAGAAGCTCGGCGAGTACCTGCGTGTGGTGAACGACCTCATAGTTCCCACCCATTTGGGGATATTCGTTGGCCAGAGTGTTGAAACAGTGCGGGCACTGGGTGATCACCTTCTCGACGCCGAGGTCGGCGAACGTCTCGATGTTCTGCAATGCGAGCTGTTGCCACACATACTCGTTCCCGGCGCGGCGAGCGGGATCACCGTTGCACATTTCGCGGGGACCCAGAATGGCAAAGGAGATGCCTGCCCGGCGCAGCAGGCGGGCCAAGGAGATCGACACGGCCTGGTTGCGGTCGTCGAAGGAGCCGGCACAACCCACGAACCACAGGTAATCGACCTCTGTCACGCCTTCTTCGCCCAGAACCGGGATGTCGAAGTCGAGCTTGGACGTCCAGTCTGCTCGTTGGTCTTGGCTCATACCCCAGGGGTTGCCCTGGTTCTCCATCGCCACGAAGGCCTTGCCCAACTCTGATGGAAAGCTCGACTCCATCAGCGTGAGATATCGGCGCATATCCAGGATCCGATCGAGGATCTCGATCCCGACGGGACAGATCTCATCACAGGCTCGGCAGGTAGTGCACGACCACGCCTCTTGCGGACGAACCCGCTGGAAGAGGTCGGAACCTTCGATAGAGATCCCTTCGGCCAGCGACACCGGCGGGGACACCCCCGCAGTCACCGAAGCCACTTCGCCGGTCTTCAGCACCATCTCCCTCGGGTCGAGAGGCTTGCCGGTGATGTTGGCGGGGCAGACCGAAGTACATCGACCACAAATGGTGCAGGCGTCTGTGTCGAAGATCTGCTTCCACGTCAAGTCTTCGACGACCGAGGCCCCGATCGTGTCGATGTCCTCGACCTCCATGAGATTGGGCATCTCGCGCATCGCCCCTTTGTGACGCGCCCGCGGTTCGAGGAAGAGGTTGGCGGGTGAGGTCACCATGTGCCGGAGTTTCGTGGTGGGAAGGATCACCAGAAAGAGTACGAAAACGGCCACATGAGCCACCCACGACACCTGATGGATCATCGCCGCCGACGCGTCGGGCACCAGGTACGACAGGGGATAGCCGACGAAGGCCGCCACTTCGAAGTCCGGCCGACCATCGAGGGCGATGCGGGCCGCCTCGGTAGTGAACCCGGTCACTCCGACGAGGGTCAGTGTGGCGAGGATCCAGCCGTCCTCCGGCTTCGTCTTGGAACGGATCCGCCATGGCCTCTCTCCGTAGCGGCGCGCCAGGGCCCAGCCCAGGCCACCCAGGTACACGACCCCAGCAAGGTCGAGAATGGCCGAGTACCCGATGTATGCGGGCCCGTGCAGGAACTTGAGGTTGCCCGGAAGGAGGTGGTCGATCTCGAGGGTCACCGTCCCCAAGAAGAGAACGATGAACCCGTAATAGACCATCGAGTGCATCAGGCCCGCCCGGCGATCGCGCATGAGGGTCTTCATGCGCAGACCGGCGTCGAGTCGCTTCAGCCTCTCCGGCCAGCGGCCGGTCCGATCGTCACTCTTGCCGCGTTGCCAGTTGACGGCCCGCAGCGCAAAGAGGTGAAACGCCAGCCACAAACCAACAGCAACACTGACGTAGAAGATAGCCTTGAGCGGACCGGGGATGTTGCCGAACACGACCCGTCCCACCGCAAAATTTGGCTCGGCCGACAGCTCACCCAGCCACCACAAGCCCAGAGTCCCTGCGGCCGAGGCCACACCCAGCGTCGCCGCCACCGTCGAGGCCTTGACGAGCCGCCGCTCACGATCGGGGGGGGCGGGCGTCGTCTCGACGTGCTCCTCAGTGATGGCCATGGCCGGGGAGTGTAGGCGATGCCCTCTCGGTGTCCGCCAGCCCCTCTCCCGGACTTCGCCCTAAGTGAACGCGCGGGATAGACGGCCGACCAGGCCAGGGAGCGCCGCCACAGAGCGGCTCCGGTTCCCACAGCCGTCCCTATCCGCCCGTCCCCTAAGCGAACGCGTGGATGGACGGCCGGCCAGGCCAGGGAGCGCCGCCATAGAGCGGCTCCGGTTCCCACAGCCGTCCCAATCCGCCCGTCCCCCAGGACAGTGCTGAATGAATCGTTCCAGCCACCGACGCCAGTCCTCATGCCAGGCACTGAGAGGCGCGGGATGCCAGGCTTCCGACGTCCCAATGAGGTCGGATCGGACTTCACCTGGGAGTCTGATCTTGAGCCTGCTAGTTCAGGCCGAGCTCCTTCTTGAGCTCCTCGAGTTTGGCGTCGGCCTGAGCGAGCGAGACCGCCTCTCTCAGCTCGGCCTCTGCTCCCTCGGGAGTCACCTCGCGCAACTCGTTATGGGCCTTCGCCCCTGCCAACCGGCCCTCGATCCTCTCTTCGACCCGCGCCAGAGAGGGGGCGTCCACCTCCATCGAGGCGCTCATCGACTGCATCGCCGAATTGACGGACTCCTGCATCTTGGCCTGCTCCAGCTTGCCCAGGAGCTGCATGCGCTTGGCCGCCAATTCCTGGACGCGCATGGCGTTCTGCTGGACGGCAGACTTGGCGATCTCCGCCTGCTCGAGGGCTACCTCGTACTGTTCCTTGAGGCCGTTCACATTCGATTCGGCGGCCTGGATCCGCATTGCCAGCGATTGGGCGGCGCGAGTCCATTTGTCGACTTCGGCCGCGTTGGAGGCATTCTTGGCTTCTTCGGCCTTCAACAACGCCTGCTTGGCGGTCTCTCGAGCCTCGCCCAACTCGGCGGCCGACTTCTCGATCTTGGCCTCGAGCTGCGTCCGGTGGGCGATCACCTTTGCTGCCTGATTGCGGAGGCGCGTATCGGCCGCCCGTGCCTCGGTGATGGCCTGTTCGATCTCGATCTCTGGGTCCATGGCCCTCTCGGCCGTGCTCCTGAACAGTTGCTTCAAGTATCCCCAGATTCGGCTGATCATGCGTCTCCCGTCGGTCGGTGATCTGACAGCTTACGGGATCCACATGGTCCCCGACCAAGGCACCGCCCGCCGTCTCAGCGGCGAACGAGAGAGCGCACCAGGAACCACGTGTTGGCGGGCCGCTCGGCGAGACGCCGAGTGAGGTAGGGGTACCAGGCCGAGCCGAACGGCAGATAGATCCGAACGTCATGGCCGACGCTCACCAACCGCCGCTGCTCGCCGGCTCGGACCCCGTAGAGCATCTGGAACTCGAAATGTGACGATCGCCCCTCCGCCAGGGAAAGCGTTAGGTCGATCAACTTGGGGTCGTGGGTGGCGATCGCCGGCCGGACCGTTTCGGAAGCCATCAGCACCATGAGGAGACGACCGAAAGCCGCATCGACGTCGTCTCTCCCCTGGAAGGCGATGTCGGCGGGTTCGAGATAGGCCCCTTTGCAAAGGCGGAGATGTCCGCCGAGCGGAAGGAGTCGGGCGAGGTCGTCTGGGGTGCGATGGAGGTAGGCCTGAAGACACACTCCGAGGTTCCCATGACGGTTTTGCGCATCGGCGTAAACCTCGATGGTGGCGGTCGTGTAGCGCGAATCTTCCATGTCGATGGTGACGGTGGTGCCAAACCCGGCGGCAGCCCGTGCTAGGTGGTCGACCAGTTCGGTGGCCAGCTCCTGGTCGATGCTGAGCCCGAGCTGGGTGAGCTTGATCGAGATGTTGGCCTTCATGCCAGAATCGGCTATCCGTTCCAGACACTGCAGATACTCCCCGGCCGCTCGTCGAGCACCGTCGCCATCCTCCACTTCTTCTCCCAACAGATCGAGGGAGACGGTGAGACCGTCGGCCTCGATTCGCTCGCCCACCACAACGGCATCGTTGAGGTCGTCACCCGCCACGAACCGATGGGCGAGGGTACGGCCGGCGGCCGTGCCGGTGATGAGCGATTGGACCGGTTGCATCCCCGTGGATGCCACCACCGCCCGCGTGAACAGACTCATGGGGTCAGTTCGCCCAGCTGACGTGACCGCTCCGCCGCCGCCCTGACGGCATCCTCCACCAACGCGCGAAAACCTCGTTCCTCGAGGATGTGCACCGCGGCAGCAGTGGTGCCACCCGGTGAGGTCACCTGAGCCCGCAAGTCGAAGGGGCCCTTTTTGGTGTCGGTCAGAAGATGTCCCGCCCCCCGCACGGTCTGGTGGACCAGATTCTCGGCGATGTCTCGGGGAATGCCCTCTCGCACCGCGGCTTCTGTCAGGGCTTCGGCGAGCAGGAACACGTAGGCCGGACCCGTGCCCGAGATGGCCGTGACCGCGTCCATCAACGACTCGTCCATGTCGTAGACCTGACCCACCGCTTCCAGGATCGATCGCGCCGCCCCCCGCGACTCTTCGCTCGTGTGGGTCCCGGAGGCTATTCCGGTGACGCCTTCACCAACCAGAGCGGGAGTGTTGGGCATAGCCCTGATCACCGCCACTTCTGCGAGCCGCCGTTCCAGGCTCCGCAGGGGCACTCCGGCAGCTACCGAAACGACCACCTGGTGCTGGGTCACACCCGGTGCGAGCACATCGACCAGGGAGGCGACATCGCGCGGTTTTGCCGCCACCACCAGCACCCGTCGGCCACGGGCGGCCTCGACGACATCGAGGGTGACGGCGCATCCGCTCGACTCGAAAAGCTGATCTCTTCTCTGTTGTCGACGCACCGCCAGGCTGATCTCTGCTGGTGCCCATCCGGCCGCCAGCAGACCCTTGAGCAGCGCTTCGCCCATCGCACCGACTCCCAAGATGGCGACCGATGGCCGCTCGACCGCAACACTGCTGAACATCGGGCGAGTATATGGGAGGCGGCGTCAGTCGCCGGCCAGGCGCGAGCGCAGCATCTCGACTACGGTGGCCACGGCTCTCGGATTGTATCCCTCGGGAATGATCAGGTCGGCGTAGCGCTTCGAAGGCTCGACGAATTCGAGGTGCATCGGCCGGACCGTGGCGAAATACTGGGCGAGCACCGATGCGGTAGTGCGCCCCCGCTCGGCGATATCGCGCTCCAGCCGCCGGGCCAGGCGGATGTCGGCGTCGGTATCGACGTAGATCATGAGATCGAGGCGGGTACGCAGGTCCGGCTCGGCAAGCACCAAGATCCCCTCGACGAGGACGACCTGAGCAGGCTCCACCAACACGACATCGTCCGCACGGAGATGGCGAGCAAAGTCATACACAGGCCGTTCAATCGCCATTCCCCGCCGCAGTCGATCGAGGTGCTCCACCAACAGCTCGGTTTCGAGTGAGTTGGGATGGTCGTAATTGAGCCGGGAACGCGCCTCGAGATCCAGATCGGACCGGTGGCGATAGTAGGCGTCGTGCTGGATACAGGCCACAGCGGGAACCGCCGCCTGCAGAGCGTCCGAGATCGTGCTCTTGCCAGATCCCGACCCACCCCCGATGCCGACGAAGAGGGGCGGGCGGTGCTCCGGTGGCATGAGAAGCCAGGATACCGCCCGTCATGGCCTCAGGGTCTGGGATGGGCCCATCCCCCCAGGCCTGTCGGGCACTATCAACCTCCGGTACGACCTCGCAGTCGCCGCATCTCGTCGAGCACCGAACCGGTGAGGGTCGTCGAGGCGGGAGCCGACAGCCCGGTGAGGGTCCGCCGCTCTTGCATGGGGACTTCGTCTGTCGCACCTCGCGCCGCCAGGGCGATCTCGTCGAGCCAGGCTTCGTCCGACTGAGGGGCATCTTCGGACTCCGGTCCGGGACCCAGATCGAGCGAGCGAGCCGGCTCCATTTCGTCTGAACCGAGGGGGTCGGGCGCCGGTTCGGCGGCGACCTCTGCGACGACCTCCGTCACCCCCAGGCGCCACAACGTGTGCAGCATTCGGATTGCTCTTGCCCGGCCGAACACCTCCTCCAATTGCTGCAGCGACAGGACCGAAACCAGGGAGGCGATCGCCCACCAGTCGTCAGGGCCAACGGTTATCGCCGAGGTGATCCTGTCTGACAAGATGAGAGACTGCGTCGTCAAACCCGCTTCGGCTACGTCACCCTCGAGTTCTTGGAGGCGGCCCATATCGGCCAGCAGATCGTCCACATCCCAGCCGTCGGTGTCGGGTCCTTCGTAGTGGCCCAGCTCGAATTGCCCCGTGGCGAAACTGGAGAGGACGAAAAGGGTGTCGACGGCGGCGGTACGGTCGCCCCCATCTCCGTCGAGGGCGATCGACCCCTCCACCATGGCGGCGGATACCTTGCCTTCCACGAAATGGATGTACCCCGAGCGATCACCCCTGATACGCAGCGTCCCCGTCTTCTTGGTCACTTTCAACATTGTGAGCAGGTCGACGATCGTCCAATCGGCGAGGGTCCCTGTCAGATTCATCCCCTACCTCGATGCGTATTGATAGATGCCTATCGGACCGGAACCGCGCAGAGTTGAGCAGTTCGCACCTTGCGGCGCCGGTAAACGTGGTGGCCGAGCTCCATGCATTCCGCGCGTCTTGTCTGGTCCTCGTCGTCTTGTCGTCGTTCGGTTGCTTCGGTGGGCTGGCTGTAGTCTCCCCAAACGATGCGACTGTCCACGCAACGCGTCGCTGAATGGATGGGCGTTTCCGAGGAACGCATTCGGCGTCTCGTCGACCACGCCTTGCTCCAACCCGGCACGGACGGGCGCTTTTCGGGCGATGACGTCCACACCGCCCGTCTCGTGCTGGCAATGGAAGACGCCGGGATCGGCCTAGAAGCCATGGCCGAAATAGCCAATCACGAGGCGATCAGCCTTCACACCTACCCGAGGTGGTTCCCTGCGAAGCCGGTGAACCCGGGCAGGCCGTACAAGGAGTTCGCAGACGACCTGGGGGTGGATGCCGACAAGCTGCGCTCTATCTACCGAATGGTGGGCCTTCCTGAGCCAGATCCCACCAGACGGATCGCGGAGGACGAGCAATCCATGGTGTGGGAGCTGATGGACCTCGCCGATGCTCTCGAGAACCTCGACCTCCTCAAGAGGGCACTGGCTTCGTTCTCATTGGCCGCCAGGCTCGCGGTCGAGCGCAGTCTGGCCCTCTACTCAGAGTTCATCGAGGACGCGGCGGGCGACCCGGAACGACATCGCTCGCTGGCGAACTTGGACGCTCGTATCGAGCCGTGGAGTCAGCTCTCCCGAATTTCACCTCGGCTGCTGGCATGGCTGAGCCGGCGTCAGCTCGAGAGCGCCCTCGATTCACTCAGCGTGGTGACGACTGAGCGCTACCTCGCGGAGAAGGGGTATGTCCGAATACGCCCGGATCAATCCGCTGCGGTGGTCTTCGTCGATATCACCGGATACACCTCGATCACCGAGGAGCAAGGCGATCGGTGGAGTGCACTCTTGGGCGCGGAGATCGGAGATCTGGCATCGGTGATCGCCGAACAGCGGCAGGGCCGACTCGTGAAGCTTCTCGGCGACGGCGCCATGCTTCACTTCCGAAACGTCCCCGCCGCCGTCGAGGCGACGATCGAACTGGTCGCTGCGACTTCTTCGGCCGGAATGCCGCCGCTGCACATAGGGATGAATGCCGGATCGATGGTCTACCGGGACGGCGACTACTACGGGCACACCGTAAACACCGCCGCTCGCCTCGCTGACGTCGCCCCGGCGGGGACGATCTACGCAACCGGAGAAATCGTGTCTCGAGCCTCGGGGCACACATTTCGAGAGGTCGGGCCCCTGACGCTCAAGGGCATCTCGCAACCGGTCATAGGGTACGCACTCGAGTCGAACCGAAGCAGCTGAACGACTCGAACGGGTAGAAATTGCGCTTCACTCGGGCGTTTTCGCAGCGGAAGAGCCAGTCTCGGGCGGAGGGAGCCCGGGAGGTCGCATCAAAACAGAGTGCGGGCGAGCGCCCACATGATCAGCAAGACAACTGGCAAGGGCCAGCGAGAGTGAGCGTCTCTGGTCGTCCATCATCGATGCTCCGTGGTTGGCGAGGGCGACGGGTCGCCACATGGTCGTGACGACCGAGAAGCCACAATGGTTCCAGGGCCCCAGCGGACGATCTCACCGATCCCGCTCAGCGGTTAGTCTGTGGACCGCCCGCTCTCCATGGGACCCAGGTGCTTGGACCACAACTGACGATCGACCGACGCTCACATGCCGAGTGGCAGGTTCTATCCCTCACGGGAGAACTCGATCTGGCCACGTCGCCGCAGTTGGCCGCGGCCGTCGACGAAGCCGCTGGACAGAAGGTGATCGTCGATCTCTCATCGGTATCCTTCATCGATTCCGTTGGGCTGAGGACGCTCCTCCAAGCGCGTCAGAGCGTGGGCGAGGATCAATTCCATCTCGTGGCGCCCGAAGGGTCGGCCCGGCGGTTGCTCAAGCTCACAAAGCTCGAGGAGACCTTCTCCGTGTCCGACACCCTCCCGTGACCACCTCGCCCCTGGCGAGATTGACCCTGGGAGCCACCTCCGGGGCGCCCTACCTGGCGCGTCAAGTCGTCAGCGCGGTCACGATGGGGGCGCCGTCGGTCCGAACATTCGACCTGACGCTCCTTACCAGCGAAGTGGTGACGAGCCTCGTCGGGGGCGCCACCACCATCGACCTCACCATCACCGAGGAGGGACGTTCCATCCGCCTTGCCGTCAGTTCGGACGCCGAAAACGGGGCTCATCTCGACGAACTCGTCACCTCTTTGCTCGAACGTCTCGCCACCGATTGGTCCCACGACGGCGATGCCGTGTGGTTCGAGATCGAGCTGGTTCGGCGCCAAGTCCTCGACGGGATGTCCGAAGCGGAGTTATTCGCCTTGCTCCCCGACCACGATGCACGGGCGGAGATCTTCGACCGCTTCGTCGGGTTCTCGACCGCACTTGCCCGCCGGTTCACCCGGTCACGAGTGGCTTTCGACGACCTCGAGCAAGTCGCCGCCATGGCACTGGTGAAAGCCATCGACCGTTTCGACGTGGCGGTGGGAGCGAAATTCACCACCTTCGCGGCCGAGACGATCAAGGGCGAGATGAAGCGACATCTCCGTGACACCTCCTGGTCGATGCGGGTACCTAGAGGCCTCAAGGAAGCCACGCTGCAGCTCCGGCGAGCCGAGAGCGAGCTCGGTCAGACACTGGGCCGCGACCCCACCACCGACGAGCTGGCAGAAGAGGCGCAGCTCGATCCCGCCCAGGTGGAGGAGGCGATGCTCGCTTCCCAGGCGTTCTCCACGACCTCACTCGACGCCCCCTTGGGCGACGATGAGGAAGGCATCAGCCTGGCTACGGTTCTCGGCGTGGAGGATCCTGCCTTCCAACGAGCAGAGGCATGGCAAGCGGTAGAGGCAGCAATGAGAAACCTACCGGAGCGGGAACGCCGCATCCTCTACCTTCGCTTCTTCGAAGACATGAGCCAGTCGGAGATCGCTGAGGTTGTCGGCGTCTCCCAGATGCATGTTTCCCGGCTGCTCGCCCGCTCGCTAGGCGACATCCGGGCAATCGTGGGAGATGCCCGCTGAGGCGGTGGACTCGGACCGATTTCTCGTGAGGTCAGGTTTGACGGCGGGGCCGAGGGGGTAGTCGAACTGCACCACCGCGCAAACGGTGGAGGGGGATCCGTCACCGACACCGGCCGTCGGATGACGGACTGGAGGGGCGCTCCATCAGAGCGCCCCTCTCTTTTTCGTGGCGTGCTTCAATCTCTCTGGCGTGTGCCAGTTTGCTGGGTTGTGGTAGGCAGCGACCACGACCGAGACGGGCCTCACCCTTCCATCTCGAACCACACCGTCGTTTCGTCTTCGGCCACCACACCCATTCGATCGGCGACCTCTCGGACGATCGCCAAACCCCGGCCGCGCATTTCGGCGGGCGGGGGGGGATCAGATGGAATCACGACCGGGTGCGCCCCCCGGCGGCTCGCTACCTCAACCCGCACGATGTGATCGATGGCCTCCAGCCGCACACGCACCGGGCCCGAGTGGGCATGCTCCACGGCATTGGTCACCAACTCGCTCACCGCCAGAACGGCATCTCCGAGCCGGCGCCAATGGGGCACGCGGGCGGTGAGAAAGGAGCGTGCCTCAGCCGGAGCGCGCTCGTTCCTGTCGAGAACCACTTCCGCTTCGAGGTGACCCATCTCCAAAGGCTCAATCCCCGTCACGTCACGGCCTCTCGGGAGGGTCGGCGGACGGGCACCATCCGGGTCTGCGGGCGGGCTGCGCGCGACGCGGGTCCGTCACCCGGCCCGACCAGACCTGATTCGTGATGAGCGCTGCTCCAACTCCTTGAAGGCATGGTGGCTCTGCGAGTTTGCCACGGCGGTCATCTATGGCCATCTCGGGCCCCCGGTCACAAGAGAAATCTGGTTCTCGGCGATTTTCCCAACGCGGGAACATCCCAAACCTCCCTCGGCTGGCGACGATGCCAACATAGCCCTATGACCGATACCTTCATCGTGGATGCCTGCCGAAGCCCGGTAGGTCGAGCCGGCGGCGTGCTCGCCCATGTTCGTCCCGACGACCTCGCCGCCCACTCCATCGAATCACTCGTGTCCCGCAATCCCTCACTCGACCCCACTGCCATCTCCGACGTGGTGTGGGGGGCCGCCAACCAGGCGGGCGAGGACAACCGCAACGTCGGTCGGATGGCGGCACTCTTGGCCGGGCTCCCCGACACGGTTCCGGGAGTCACCGTCAACAGGCTGTGCGGTTCGGGCCTCCAGGCGGTGGTGAGTGCCGGACATGCCTTGGCGGGTGGGTGGGGGGAGGTGATGGTCGCCGGCGGGTCCGAGTCGATGAGCCGCGCCCCCTTCGTGATGGCCAAGCCCGACCGGGCTTTCGCCGGAGGGACCCCGAACGTGGCCGATTCCACCCTTGGGTGGAGGTTCGTCAATCCAAGGATGCGCACCTTGCACGGCTGCCTCGCCATGGGAGAGACGGCCGAGGAGGTGGCCGAGCGCGCCAGAATCTCGCGAGAAGCTCAGGACGAGTTCGCGCTCGAGTCCCACCGGCGGGCCACGGCTGCCCAGGAGGCCGGCAGATTCAATGCGGAGCTTGTCCCCCTCGAGGCGCCCGCCGACCACCGCCGCCGCCGCATGGTGGTGGTGGACTCCGACGAGGGCCCCCGGGCAGACACGTCACTGACGGCACTAAGTCGCCTCCCGCCGGTGTTTCGAGAGGGCGGAACCGTTACCGCGGGCAACTCGTCGCAGATGAACGACGGCTCGGCCGCAGTGCTCCTGGCAACCACCGATGGCCTGCGCCGTCATGGCCTGACGCCGGTGGCCCGCCTGGTCACCTCGGCGGTGGCGGGAGTTGATCCCGATGTCATGGGGATCGGCCCCGTTCCGGCCTCTCGACTGGCCTTGGCGCGGGCCGGATTGCAGACGAGCGATCTGGACTTGATAGAGCTCAACGAGGCCTTCGCCGCCCAGGCGCTCGCCGTGATGGGCGACCTGGACCTCGATCCTTCCATCGTCAACCCCAACGGCGGCGCCATTGCCCTCGGACATCCTCTCGGTTGTTCGGGAGCAAAGATCCTGACCACCCTCGTTCACGAGCTTCGACGGCGCAACGGCCGGTACGGCCTCGTCACCATGTGCATAGGAGTCGGACAGGGCATTGCCACAGTGGTGGAGGTGTTGTGACCGGGTCAGGTCCGCTGGCCGGGGTCAGGGTTGTCGAGTTCGGCAACCTCATCGCCGTTCCCTACGCCGGAATGCTGCTGGCCGACCTCGGGGCTGATGTCGTGAAGGTCGAGCCTCTCGGAGGTGACCTCGGACGCGGCTTTGGCCCGTACGTGGCTGGGGAGGCAGCCTTCTTCTTGGCTGCCAACCGGGGCAAGCGGTCGCTGGCGATCGACGCCCGCCATGCTGATGGGCGCCTGTGGCTCGATCGACTCGTCGCCTCGGCCGACGTCATCCTCAACAACCTGCGTCACGGAGCCATGGAGCGGATGGGCTACGACGAAGCCGCAGTCCGCACACACAACCCCAAAGTTGTGTACGCCGTGGTGTCGGCGTTCGGCGCCGACGGGCCATATGCCGACCGGGCGGGGATCGACGTGGTCTTCCAGGCTGAATCCGGAATGGTGTCACTCACAGGCAACCCCGATGAACCTCCCCTGAAGACTGCCACCACCATCGGCGACTATGTAGCCGCCACCAATGCCGCCCTGGCAGTCTGCGCGGCATTGGTGGAACGGCACGCTACGGGTCGAGGACGTCGGGTCGAGATCAGCCTGCGCGACGGGCTCTTGGCGGTGCAGGCGGGTTGGTTCGCCCTCCATTTCGCCACCGGGTCACAGCCGGAGCGAACCGGCACCGCCTCACCGTATCTCGCTCCCAACCAGATCTTTCCCTCCGCCGATGGGCACCTAGCGTTGGCCATCGTCTCGGACCGCCACTTCCGGATCCTGGCTGACCGATTGGAGAGGCTCGACCTCGTCGACAGCTATCCCACGAACGGCGCCCGCATGCGTGCTCGCCAGGAGCTGGCCGCCGAGCTCTCTGACATCTTCGCCGCCGAACCGACAGCTCACTGGGTGGACTTGCTCACCAGGGCCGGGCTTCCCGTCGGGCGAGTGCTCACCTTGCAAGAGGTCGTTGAGGACCCCCAGGTGATCCACAACGAGATGGTGATCTATTACGAGCATTTGGCGGCGGGCCCGGTGCCCGCCATCGGCTCTCCCATCCGCTTGGACGGTTCGGCGGCGCGCTCGGCCGAGCCTCCGCCCACGCTGGGCCAACACTCGTCGTCCGTCCTGTCCGAACTGGGCGCCGATGCCGCCACCATCACCCGCCTGATCGATGAGGGCCGGGTCGTCGTATCGTGAGCGAGGTGAACTCTACCGACGTCCCCGCTGCCGGATTCTTCAACCTCGCCTTGCCCCCGGACTCGGCCGTGGTGGACGCTCGCGCCGGCGCCACCGATTGGGCGTCGGCCAAAGGAGTCCTCATGGGTGCTTTCGAGTTGAGCCAGCAGGCCGCCCGGGCCGGAGCCCCCATCGTCTACTTGGTGCATTCCGACGATCTCCTCGGCCGCAGGGGCGCGCCCTCGGCCATGGTGGCGAACGGCTTGCTGGCGGCGGCGCGCACTGCGGCCATCGAATTGGCCCGCTCAGCCATCTCGGCCAACGTGCTGGCCGTGGGCGACGACACTCCCCATGAGACGGCAGTCCAGTGGATCCGGCACCTGGCACAAGCCGGCGGGCCCACCGGCGAGCTCGTCCACCTCGACCAAGGACATCTCGGTAAGGCTCTGTCGTGAAACGAATTGCGGTGGTGACCGGGGCCGCACGTGGAATCGGTCGGGCCATCGGCGAGCGACTGCAATTGGAAGGGTTCACGGTCGTCGGAGTGGACATCGGCGATGCTCTGGCCGACACCACTTTCGAGCCTGTGCAGGTGGACCTCACCGAAGAGGCCGGCATAGAGGAGGTGACGGCCGCAGTTACGAGAATCGACGGTGCGCTCATGGCGCTCGTCAATAACGCGGGCATCACCCGCGATGCACGCCTCATCAACCTGACGTCGGCCGACGTTTCCGCCGTACTCGACGTCAACCTGGGCGCCGCCTACCGGCTCAGCTCCACGCTCGCACCTCAGTTGGCCGAAGGAGCATCCATCGTCAACCTGGCTTCACGGGCCTATCTCGGGAACTTCGGCCAGTTCAACTACTCGATGTCCAAAGGCGGGGTCGTCGGCCTGACCCGGGCGATGGCGCTCGATCTGGCTCCTTCGGTGCGGGTCAATGCCATCGCCCCGGGGCTCATCGCCACCGAGATGTCGATGTCGATCCCCCGCGACATCCGCACCAAGATGGTCGACGGGATCCCGCTGGGACGGATGGGGGAGCCGTCCGAGGTCGCCGACCTGGTGGAGTTCTTGACACGCCCCGGCTACATCACCGGACATGTCTTCGTCGTCGGCGGGGGCCGCAGCCTCGCCCGGTGACGGGCCAGGCGGGCACCGAGACCACCTGCAACCGCAGGCCAATTGCCGGGCCGCCAGTACGTGGGTGTTGCGACGGCCAGCGACATCAGTCCACCCCCCTAAGCTCGTGTCCGTGATCACCAACGTGTGGGAGCGGGTGCGCGACAGTATCTTTCTCGTCCCCGCCTCGTTCATAGCTCTTCTTGCCGCCGCCTCCCTCGTTGCTCGTTACGTCGACAGCTCGCTCGGCGAAGACACGGCATGGCTGTTGTCCACGACGGTCGACTCGGCCCGGGCAGTCCTATCCGTCGTGGCGACGGCCACAGTGACCGTGGCCGCCATCGTCTTCTCCATGACCGCCGTCGTGGTTCAGCTGGCAACTAGTCAGTACTCGCCTCGGGTAACTCAGGGCTTCCTTCGCCAGCGCAATCAACAGATCACCATCGGCCTGACCGTCGGAACGTTCGTCTTCGCCTTGTTGGCGCTGACTTCGGTACGAGGGTCCGAAAGCACCCCGCAGGACACGTACGACTTCTCGGTCACCTTGGCCGTGGTGCTGGCGGTAGCCTCGATGCTCGCCATCGTGTCGTTCATCGACCAGATCATGCGCAGCATGCGCGTCGACAGCGTCATCAACTCCCTGGCCGACGAGACCGAGTCGGCGATTCGAAAACTCCCGGACCGAGTCCCCATCGATGGAACGGTCCATGAACCGACCGACACCGCTTCCCGGACCAACATCGCCGCCTCGACACCAGGTTGGGTCCGCTCGATCGACGTGGATCAGATCCTGGCCGTGCTGCCGGGCGACACATCCGTTAGCTTGGGAGTGCGGGCGGGGGACTTCGCGATACCGGGCCAGACGCTCTTCTCGGTGTGGCCGGAGATAGGCGAGGAGCGAAGCCGAGAGGTCACCTCCGCCATCGATCTCGGAATGACGAGGACGATCCCCGCCGACCCGGCGTATGGGATCCGCCAAATGGTCGACATCGCCCTGCGGGCATTGTCGCCGTCCCTCAACGACGCCACCACCGCGGCCGATGTGGTGCGCCACCTCTCGGTACCGCTGAAGACGGTGCTCCTGAGAGACCTCCCCGGCCGGGTCCTGGGCGACGAGCGGGGCAATCGGGTCTACATCGGCCGAGCGCTCACCCACTCCGACTACATCCTCGGCGCGTTGCGCGAGATTCGCCTCAACGCTACCGATCAGCCATTCGTCCTGAGAGCGTTGCTCGAGACCATCGGCACGCTCGTCGACATCGTGGAGGCTGCCGACCACGCCACCCGGAGCTCGGCTCTCTACCGGGAGGCCGACGCTACGATCGAGGTAGTCCGTGCGTCCTCGATGCCCGAAAGAGACCGTACAGACCTGCTCGCCTGCGCTCGCGAGAGCGGGCTGACATCGACGAACTGACGTGGATTAGCGCTGCCAGGAGCGAGTTTGGAGAGGGCTGTCGCGACAGGGACCGACCGATCACGGCTCGACAGACCGATCACGCTCGACCGGCCGTCCATCGGCGCACCTCATCGGTAGTAGTAGCGGGACAGCGTCTCGGCGATCATCGCCGGACGCTCCTCACTCTCGCGCTCGATGGTCACCACTCTCTTCACCTGCAGGGCCCCTCCGGCTTCGGAAACCGACGCCAGTACGACCCGGGCCCGAATGCGACTCCCGGAGGCCACCGTGCCGGTGAACCGCACACGGTCCAGGCCGTAGTTGATCCCCATGGTCGGCTCGCCGACGTCGAGCTCGACGTCGCGGGTGAGGGCCACCACCAGCGACAGCGTCAGGAAACCGTGGGCGATGGTCGTAGCGAACGGACCCTTGGCAGCCCGGGCTCGATCGACGTGTATCCACTGGTGGTCTTCGGTCGCATCGGCAAAGGCATCGATCCGGTCCTGATCGACGGTGAACCAATCACTGACCCCGATCTCGGTCCCCACCAACGGTTCCAGGCGATCCAGTGCTTCGTGCATGGGGCAAAGCTAACGCACGCGTCGCGCTCGGGGGGCCCCACTACTCTCAGTTGCAATGCAGCCGCTCGCAACCAGAATCGAAACCCATTCACCCGAATACCAGGCCAACCGCGCCGAGATGATCGACAAGCTCGCCGAGTTCGAGACGCTCATCTCAGAGGCCCGCTTGGGTGGTGGAGACGCCTACATCGAACGACATCGCAGTCGGGGCAAGCTACTGGCCCGAGAACGCATCGAGTTGCTGCTCGACCGCGACTCGCCCTACCTGGAACTTTCGACCCTGGCCGGTTGGGGGACCGATAAACCTCTGGGAGCCAACGCCGTAACCGGAATCGGAGTCGTCAGTGGCGTGGAATGCGTCATCTCGGCCCACGACCCGACCTCCCAGGCTGGTTCGTCCAACCGCTACTCGTTGCGCAAGTCGTTGCGCGCTCAGGACATCGCCCGTGAGAACCGACTCCCCCTCATCAACCTCGTCGAGTCAGGCGGGGCGGACCTGCCCGACCAGGCAGAGGTATTCATCACCGGAGGCAAGTGGTTCCGCAACCTGACTCAGATGTCGAAAGCAGGGATCCCGACCGTAGCCCTCGTGTTCGGCAGTTCCACGGCCGGTGGCGCCTACGTGCCGGGAATGTGCGACTACGCCGTGATGGTCGATCGTCAGGCCAAAGTCTTCTTGGGCGGGCCTCCGCTCGTGAAGATGGCCACGGGAGAAGTGTCGACCGACGAGGAATTGGGAGGCGCCGAGATGCACTCCAAGGTCTCGGGACTGTCCGACTACTTCGCCCGCGACGAGCACGAGGCGATCCGCATGGGTCGCGACATCATCGCTCACCTCAACTGGCGAAAGCTTGGGCACGGGCCGACGATGCCTGCCGACGAGCCGATCCACGACCCCGACCACCTGCTGGGGATCCTACCCCGCGACCTGAGGGTCCCTTTCGATCAGCGCGAGATACTGGCGCGCGTGCTCGACGGGTCCCGCTTCGAGGAGTACAAGGCGCTCTACGGAACTTCGATCGTCACCGGTTGGGGATCCATCCATGGGTTCGCAGTAGGCGTCGTCGCCAACCAACAGGGTGTCATCTTCTCAGAGGAGGCACAGAAGACCACCGAGTTCATCCAACTCTGCAACCGCTACGACACGCCCATCATCTTCAGCCACAACACAACGGGGTACATGGTGGGCCGCCACTACGAACAACGCGGCATCATCAAGGATGGAGCAAAGATGGTCAATGCCGTCTCCAACTCGACCGTACCCCACATCTCCCTCATGAGCGGGGTGTCATATGGGGCCGGCAACTACGGCATGTCAGGGCGGTCCTTCGAACCCCGATTCGTCTTCGGTTATCCCACCCACAAAGTGGCTGTCATGGGTCCCAAACAACTCGCCGGAGTCATGTCGATCATCTCGCGAGCCGCGGCCGAGGCGCGCGGGGCCGAATTCGACGAGGAAGCCGATGCCCAACGCACGGCGCTCATCGAAGCCCAGATCGGCCACGAAGAACAGGCCTACTTCTCCACAGCCTTGGTTCGCGACGACGGCCTCGTCGACCCACGCGACACCCGGGCGGTCTTGGGTATCGCTCTCTCCGCCACCCACTCCGGCCCCGTGAAAGGCACCGCCGAGTTCGGCGTCTTTCGGATGTGAACCGCTCCCTTGCTTCCTCTCGTCAGCGGAACTCGAGAATCACGTCTCGGTAGCCGAGGCTGAGCAGAAAGTTGGTGATCACTTCGCGGGCGTTCTCCTCGGCGGACTCGAGGATGCCGGCTTCGAGAGCGGCCTGCTGCAGAACGTCCTCGGCCAGGCGGCGGGCATCGCTCTCGAGGCGGGGATCACCGCGCGTGAACAGCCCGGTGTCGCGGTCGAGGATCTGTGTCGCCTCGTTGTCGACGGCCACATATTGAATCTGAGCCGGGGGTATCTCGATCTCTACCACCCCATCCTCACCGAGGTCGAACGACCGGACCGACACCGAACTGAGATCGACTCCGGCACCGATGCGGGCCACGGCGAACAGCTGCAGGCTGTCACCACGTGCCCAGGAGAGAAAGCCGCCGTCGGTTCCCTTCTCGACGATCGTGTACTGGACCTGTTCCACCGTCGTGAGATTGGCGAGGTCCCGAATCGATCGGACGACTACCGGGCCGATCTCTTCGAACGGCTCTGGCTCGAAGGCGGCCGTGAGGTCGCCGGGAGTCGGGATCGAATCGGCGACGTTGCGGATCCCCCACACCACGAGAGCGCCGAAGGCGACGAACGCAACGACCAGGAATATGAGCAGCGCCCCACCCACACCCAGTCCCCGGCGAGGGGATGGTGGCTGCTCCGTCGTCAACCGAGCAGATCCCGAAACTGCCGGAACCGTGCCAGGCCTTCGACCTGACGGATGAATCGCTCGGACCGGCGGAACTTCTCCCCGATCTCGGAGTGTGTCTGGCCTTCGGCCCGCATGGCCACCACCCGCCGCTGCAAGGGGCTGAGGAGGTGCTGGCGATCCCCGGACCGGCCCGGTCGGGGCAACTGTGTCCACTCGATGATCTGTGAGACTCGCTCGGGGCTCTTTCGCACCCGCCGACCGATCTCGGTGTCGGGAACTCCTTGGCGGCGCATGGCCAGCACTCGGCGTTCGAGGGGTCGAAGATGGCTGTGGGAGGTCGAAACGGTAATGGTGGCTCCTCTCGTCGACCCCCAACCTATCCGAACCAGCCGTCTACCGCTCAAACAGACCGCTGCGACCACCAACGCAACGAACGCCGGTTGTCGGGCACTAGCGTCCGGGGTCACGTCATGCCAGTCATCAACACCGTCCTCGTAGCCAACCGGGGCGAGATATCCCGGAGAATCTTCGCCACCTGCCGCCGCATGGGTCTGGGCACCGTTGCCGTCTACTCCGAGCCTGACCGGGACGCCCCCTTCGTGGCCGAGGCCGACACGGCTGTAGCCCTCGGTGGATTCTCCCCGGCCGAGTCATACCTGCGCGGAGACGCTGTCATCGCGGCGGCCCTCCGCTCTGGGGCTGACGCCGTCCACCCGGGTTATGGGTTTCTGGCCGAGAACGCCTCGTTCGCTCAGGCCGTCGTCGAGGCGGGTCTGACATGGGTGGGTCCACCGGTCACCGCCATCGAAACCATGGGATCGAAGCTGGCCTCGAAGCGACTGATGGCCGAAGCGGGAGTGCGCACGCTTCCCAGCGTCGACCTCACCTGCCTGTCCGAGCCGGCCGTGGCCGAGGCCGCCGAAAGAATCGGATACCCGGTGCTGGTCAAGGCGTCGGCCGGTGGCGGCGGCAAAGGCATGCGGGTCGTGGAAGGCCCCGGGCAGCTGACCGAGAAGGTGGCGGGAGCCCGCCGGGAGGCCGCCGCCGCTTTCGGCGACGACACCGTGTTCCTGGAGCGCTTCTTGCAGGCTCCCCGGCACATCGAGATCCAACTCCTCGCCGACACCCACGGCACCACCGTTTCCCTTTTCGAACGGGAATGCTCAATTCAGCGACGCCACCAAAAAATCATCGAGGAGGCCCCATCGGCGGTGATCGACGAGCCCATGAGGCTCCGGATGGGTGAGGCGGCCGTGGCCGCTTCCGAGGCGGTCGGCTATGTGGGAGCAGGAACAGTCGAGTTCCTGTTCGAGGACGGCGACTTCTACTTCCTAGAGATGAACACCCGCCTGCAAGTCGAACACCCCGTCACCGAGATGATCACCGGTCTTGATCTGGTGCGTCTCCAACTGCTGGTGGCCATGGGCGAGCCTCTTCCAGCCGAAGCTGCCGAACCGAGATGGAACGGCCACGCCATCGAAGCCCGCCTCTATGCCGAAGACCCGGAGGCCGACTTCCTGCCCGTCACGGGAACACTCGATCGAGTCCGCTTCCCCCGCCTCGCTGGGCTCCGGGTCGACAGCGGGGTCGAGGACGGATCCACCATCTCCGTTCATTACGATCCGCTGTTGGCCAAAGTCGTGGCCTGGGCCCCCTCGCGACGAGAGGCAGCAGCTCTCCTGGCCCGGGGTCTGGCGGATGCCGAACTCCATGGTTCCGTCACAAATCGAGACCTCCTCGTCCGCGTGCTCCGTCACCCCGAGTTCGTGTCGGGCCACATCGACACTCACTTCCTGACCCGACACAACCCGGCGGATCTCGGTGCTCCCCTCGCCGGAGTCGAAACGGAGCGTAGGGCGGCGGTGGCGGCCGCCCTGGCGGCTCAAGCCGCCAACCGGACCCGAGCCGGTGTGCTGGCGACGATCCCTAGCGGATGGCGCAACGTGCCGTCGACCTTTCAGCAGGTGTCCTTTCGGGGTCGGCACGGGATCATCGACGTCGGCTATCGGTTCGGACGGGACGGGAAGATCGAAGTCTCCGGCTTCGAGCGCTGCCGAACGTTGGAACTCTCACCCACACGTGTCGGAGTGGAGCTCGACGGCCTGTTGTCGTGGCATACCATCGACCGCCACGGTGACACCGTGTATGTGACGGGCACGGGCGGCCCGGTGAAGTTGGTGGAATTGCCTCGGTTCCCAACGACCGAGTCCGAGGAAGAACTGGGGTCATTGCACGCACCGATGCCGGGGACCGTCCTCAGGGTGGAAGTGAAAGAAGGCGAAGACGTGAGCGAGGGCCAGGTGCTGGTGGTGATGGAGGCCATGAAGATGGAGCACACGCTGCGTGCTCCCCACGACGGCACGGTGGCCTCCCTGCACACGGCCGTGGGCGAACAGGTCGAGGCCAACACCGTGCTGGCGGTGGTGACCGAAACGTGACCGACACCGACACGATCCAATTGGCAGAGTTCGACCCCGCCCATGCGGTGGTCCTCTCGCGGACCGTTTCCTCCGCCGGATTGAGTGCCGCCGTCACCTCTGCTCTCGCTCGGGTGCGCTCGCTCACGACGGCCGCTCGCGTCCTCCCCGTCGGACCTCCATTCGTCCGCTATGTCAGATGGGGGGAAGATGCCGAGATCGAGGTCGGAGTCCCCCTCGCCCAACCCGAGGCCGTACCCGGTCTGCGTTCAACGATCGTTCCGGGCGGACCCGCCGCCACCACCTGGCATGAAGGCTCGCACGAGGAAATCACCCCGGTCCTCGCCGCCCTCGAAGACTGGATTGCCGCTCATGCCACACCGGCCGGCTCCCCGTGGGCGTCGTTCGGATTGGCCGACGATTCCGGCCCACGCACCCTGGTCGTATGGCCGGTGAAGGCCCTGCGATGACGCCACTGGAGCGCGTCCAACCGGTGTTCGATCGGGCACCGTTCATTCAGCTAGTCGGATACGAGCTACTCGGCGCCGGAGTAGGGTGGGTCGAAACCGCTCTCAAGGTGAAACCTCACCATCTGCAACAGCACGGCTACGTCCACGCCGGAGTCCTGACGACGATGGCCGATCACACCGGAGGGTCGGCGGCCACCACTCTCATTCCCGAGACGGCCTCGATCCTCACCGCCCAGCTGGCCATCAACTTCTTGCGGGCGGCCCGTGGTGGGGAATTGAGGTGTCGCGCCCAGGTCATCAAGCCCGGCCGCACCCTCTCTGTCACCGAGGCCGACGTCCACTGCGACGGCTCCCACGTGGCGCGACTCCATGCCACCATGGCGGTGGTGGAGCGCGAGCTGGCATGAACATCGATGAGATCCTGACGGACCTCGCTGCCGAAACGAGCGAGGTCCGGAAGTTGGTCCAGGACCTCGACGACGATGGTTGGGCCAAGGTGACACCGGCGGCACCCTGGACGGTCGCCGACCAGATCGGGCACCTGGCCTACTTCGATGAGGCGGCCTCCCTCTCTGCGACGGACCCCGAGGCTTTCACCCATCTTGTCAACCGCGACGCTCTCGCCCTCGGGGCCGACATCGCCGACCTGCACCGCCAGGGAAAGCCCACGGACGGCCCCGGAGTTCTCCGCTGGTGGGATGGGGCCCGGGGGGACCTTCTCCGATCGTTCGCCGGTCTCGACGCCGACCAAAGGCTCCCGTGGTACGGGCCACCGTTGCGTGCCCAGTCGTCGGCGGTGGCCCGGCTGATGGAGACATGGGCGCACGGCATCGACATCGCCGACACCTTCGGCGTCGACCTCCCGGTCACCAACCGCCTCTTTTGGGTGGCCGATCTGGGAGTACGCACCTTCTCGTGGTCCTTCACCAATCGCGGGCTCGATGTGCCCGCCGAGCGGGTGCGAGTAGCTCTGCGCGGGCCATCGGGGACGACTCGCATCTGGAACGACGAGTACAACGCTTCGATCACCGGTCCGGTGGAGGACTTCTGTCTGGTGGTCGCCCAGCGTCGCAACCCCGTCGACACGCATCTCGTTCTCGAAGGCGGCCTGGCGCGAGAGTGGATGGAGATCGCCCAGATCTTCGCCGGCCCCCCCGGCCCGGGGCGCTGAGGACGCCGTCCTCAGCCGCCGCCTTGGCTGATCAACCGATCAGGTCGCGTTTGAGACGATCCACGTGGCCGGCGACTCGAACGTTCCGACACTCACGCTCGACGTTCCCGTCCGGGTCCATGACGAAGGTCGAGCGAATGATGCCCTCGACTTCTTTGCCATAGAGTTTCTTCTTGCCCCAAGCGCCGAGTTGGTCGGCGAGAGAGTGATCTTCGTCGGACAGGAGGGGAAATTGCAGACCATGCTCCTGGCGAAAGCGGGCGTTGTCCTCCGGGGGATCTGGGCTGATCCCGACGATCTCGTAACCACCGGCCAAGAACTCGTCGTAGGAATCGCGGAAGTCGGCGGCCTCGATGGTACAACCCGGGGTCATCGCCTTGGGGTAGAAGAACAAGACGAGGTGTTTGCCGGCGTAGCTGTCCGAGGCGACCGGGTTGCCATCTTGGTCGGGGAGGGTGAAGGAGGGGCTCATCGGCGGAACGGTACCCCCCGTCCGGAGGAAGGCGATACTCCCCGCCGCCAGGCCTGCTCCCGCCGGGAGCCAGTAGGAAACGATTCGGAACACAAGCACTGGTGCAATCGTGACGGCCGGAACGAAACCGAACAGCGCCAAGGCGCCCACCAGTCCCGCCTCGGCGAAGCCGAGACCGCCGGGCGTGCCCGGTATCCCGGCCGCCAGCTGCGAGATACCGAATGCGGCGGCCGCCTGAGCCGGACCGAGGTCTATCCCGAACGAGGCCAACACCATCCACAGGACGGCGATCTCCAGTAAGAGCCGACCCCACACCAGCCACTGGGCGCGCCAATCGGGCGGAAAGTCCACCATCGTCTGACCAAGACGTCGTCGCAGCCAGCCCGGGAGCCTGCTTCCGAGCCACCCGAGCCGGGTGGCGCCCCCCATGACCACCACTCCCACACCCAGGGCCACCGCCCCCATGACAGTGATGCTGGCCTCCCACCCCACCGGCCGATTCAGGAAGGCTAGGACCGACATCGCAACCCCCGTCGCGATTAGAAGCGCGCCGTAGTTGAGGACGGTGGCACGGACCGCCGCCCCTCCCGCACCTCGGACCTCCCGCCGGACAGCCCAGGCCATCGCCACGGGAGTTGCCGCCCCTCCCGCCGGCAAGAGCCGAGCCACCGTCGCCCCCATGAGGGCTGCCCGGTAGGCGTTCCCGGACGTGACCGACCCTCCCCCTCCCGCTATGCCCTGGCGAAAGAGCTCACCGAAGAACCAGAGTGCGAGGAGCTGGACGACAGCAGCTGCGATGAGAACCAAGAAGACGACAGCACCCACCGGTGGGAGTTCAGCCCGGTCGAAAAGAAGGGCGGCCGCGACCACGTAGACGACCAGGCCCACTCCGGCGAAGACGCCGACTTTGCGCGCCAGGTTGAAGCTCACGTAGGCGCGGGCTCGTCCACCCGTCTCGACTCACGATCCATATCCCACACCGCCCGCTCGAGAGCTGCGCGGACACCCGGCTCGCTGTCGGCGTTTCCCTGCATACGCCGGATCATCATCATCACGGCCAGGGCGGTTGTCGCCACCACGACCCCGCGAGGCTGCCCCAGTGAGATGGCGAAGGCGGGCAGGAGACCCCACCCGACGAACCCGGCGATCCCTCCGCCTATCCGCCAGCCCGTAACCGCCCAGGCGCCTGCCCACACCAACAGGAACGGAGCCAGGCCACACACGGCACCGGCCGAGGTGGCCAGGCCGCGTCCGCCTCGTCCGCGCAGGTAGACGGGCCAGTTGTGCCCGGCGACCGCAGCAACCCCCGTCATCGCCACCACCGACGGGGCTACCCCGAGGCGGCGGGCTACGAGGATGGGAACGAGACCCTTGAGGCCGTCGAGAAGAGCGGCCGAGGCGCCGTGGCGCAACCCGACCGTTCGAGTGAGATTGCCGGCCCCGATGTTGCCGGTGCCGGCACGACGGATGTCGACGCCGGCCATGAAACCTATCAGCAGCGCAAAGGGCACTGCCCCGATCAGGTACGCGGCCACCGGGACCGCAATGACTTGTATCTCGCTCATCACGCCATTTTCCGTTTCATATCAGCGGCAAACTATGGGGAATGTCCCTGATTGTCCCCGGACCGTCGCCGGACCGCCAGTCACAGATTATCGAATGCTTCACGAAGCAGTGCCGAATACAGCCACGGCTCGATCAAAAACGAGTCGTGGCCCTTGTCAGAGTGAACCGTGAACCAGCGGTGGGGGATCAGTGCCCGACGAAGCTCCCCGGCCATGGCCTCTTGTTCCTCGGGATAGAAGCACACGTCCGTGTCGATCGTGAAGATGAGCCAGTGCTGTCCCCGGCAACGTGCGAGCAGTTCCGCAACCGGCGCGCCGACTTGGGTGGCCAGGTCGAACCGTTGCCACACCTCCATCGCCCGCAGGTAGGTGTTGGCATCGAAGCGGCGAACGAACTTCTGGCCCTGATGGAGCATGTACGACTCCAGCGGATGGCCGACCTCATAACCCCCGAGATCTTCGTGCTGGACGACTTCCAGCCGGGCCCGATCTCGCATCGCCTCCAACGAGACGAACGTCTTGTGCCCGATCATGCGGGCGAGGGCGAGGCCGATCTGTGGCCCGCCGCTTCCGTAATAGTCGCCGCCCTTGAAATTCGGATCCGACACGATGGCGAACATCTGTTCGAAGTTGTGGATCACCTGGAGGGAGGTGACTTCCAGGCCGGCAGCCATGGGGACGACCACCTCAACGCGGTCGGGGTATCGGGTGGCGGTAATTATGCACATGAGACCGCCCACCGACCCTCCCACGACTGCGTGCAGCCGCTCAATGCCCATCTCGGCGAGCATCCGCATCTGCACATCGACCACGTCGGTGAGAGTCAACTCCGGGAAAGCCGAACCGTAGGGCCTGCCCGTCGTCGGGTCGAGCGAGGATGGGCCGGTTGATCCGTAACATCCGCCCAGATAGTTGACGCACATAACGGCGAAGTGATCGGTGTCGAGCGCCCGTCCCGGACCTATGAAGCCGTCCCACCAACCGAGCTGGCACTCCTCGGTCCACTCGACGCCGTTGAGCCCCTCGACGGCGGGGTTCCACCCGGCGGCGTGCTGACTGCCGGTGAGAGCATGGAACACGAGGATGACGTTGTCGGCCGTGTCGGAAATGTCGCCGTACTGCTCGTAGGCCATGGTGACTTCGGGCAGGATCGCACCTCCCTGAAGCGTGTACGGCCCCTCCAGGGTGTGCCACCGGGTCTCTACGGGCCCGATCGAAGGAGATGTGAGGTGGACCATCGATGCAGAGGGAGGTTAGAGCTACTGAGAGGAGCTCCGACGCAGCCCTCGTCTCAGCGGACACACGGATAGACGGCCCGCGCGGCCAGGGAGCTCCGTGGTCTGGCCGGCCGTCCGTGCGCACGTTGCCTTATGTCTCACGGTCGCGAGCCACCCTGTCTCTGTCAGGCGGCGAGGAAGTCCCACAAGATGGAGTTGAAGCGGCGGGGTGACTGGAGCATCGGCTCATGGCCGGTGCCTTCCACCACCGTTACCTGGGCGCCTGGGATGAGTGCAGCCAACTCGGCCGCTCCCGTTGCCGGAGTCATCCGATCGTCAGATCCGGCCACGACGAGAGTCCGGGCCGTCACCTTCGGTGCGACCGCGGCGGCGTCGTAGGCGGCACAGGCGACAAGGTCGTTTGCCAAGACTCCCGCCGACGAAGCTTCGACCAGCCGCACGGTTGCCGCCTTCTGCCACGTTCCCGGCTCCGGGTGGCCGCCGTGGTGCGACGACCGAAACGACCATCCGGCCACCAACCTGGCCGCCGTCGGCAGGTCGGTAGTGGCCGCCTCGAGCAGAGCAGGGTGGACTCGCATTCGTGCGGCGGTGCTCACCAAAACCAGACCTTCGAGCAGAATCGAGCTCCGGGCTGCACATTCGAGGGCGATGAGAGATCCCATCGAATGGCCCACAAGCGTGACCGGCCGTGTCCCCAGTTGGTCGGTCAACCAGGCTGCCGCCTCCTCGATCGATGAGCCGGACGCGCCGGGCGTCCGGCCGTGGCCGGGCAGATCGGGAGCCAGCACCGCCATGCCGCGGTTGGCCAGCCAGCGAGTCTGGAAACGCCACACTGTGTGATCCATCCCGGCGCCGTGTATGAACACGACGGCAGGACCAGGGCGTGTTTCGACCCCGCCGGTGTGGATGTAGGCGTTCACGGGGCGCTAGCCCGAAGCGCGCGGTCGAGATCGGAGATCAGGTCGGCGGAGTCCTCGATGCCCACCGACATCCGGACCAGCCCCTCAACGATTCCGGCTGCCGCCATGGCCGCAGCGTCGAGCTGGGCGTGTGTCGTGGAACCCGGGTGGATGACGAGGGAACGAGCGTCACCCACATTGGCGAGATGAGTGAAAACCCGCACCCCTTCGATGAATCTTCGGCCGGCGTCCCGGCCCCCTTCCAGGATGAACGAGAGAATGGACCCTGCGCCAGCCGGCATCAGCCGGTCGGCGAGTGCATGATCACGATGGCTGGACAACCCGGGGTAGAGGACTGCGGACACACCCCCAGCACGCTCCAGATGCTTGACCACGGTCACCGCGTTCGACACGTGGCGATCCATCCTCACCGCCAGCGTCTCCAAACCCTCGAGCAGACGATAGGCAACCTCTGCGCCCATGCAGGCCCCGAAATCCCGCAAACCTTCCGCCCGCGCCCGGGCGATGAAGGCGGCGGGCCCAAACTGGTCGCTGAATACGATGTTCCGATAGGGGGCGTAGGGCTGAGTGAGAAGGTCGAACCGCCCCGACCCGACCCAGTCGAAGGTTCCGGCGTCCACCAGCACACCGCCGATGACCGAGCCATGTCCCGAGATGAACTTGGTAGCGGAATGAAAGACTATGTCGGCCCCCCATTCGGCCGGTCGGCACAGGTATGGGGTTGCGAAGGTGTTGTCGACGACGAGAGGCACACCAGCCCGGTGGGCGATGTCGGCCAACGCCGGCAAGTCTGCAACGGTCATCGCCGGGTTGCCGATCGTTTCCACCAACACCATGCGGGTAGCGTCCGATATTGCTGCCTCGATGGCGCCGTGATCGGACACGTCGACGAAGGTGGTATCCACTCCGAATCTCGGGAGCGTGTGGACGAGGAGGTTCACCGTCCCCCCGTAGAGCGACGACGACGCCACGACGTGGGCTCCTGATCCGGTGAGGGTCGTGACGGCCAGGGCGAGGGCGGCCTGTCCCGAAGCCGTCGCCACGGCCCCCACCCCACCCTCCAGGGCGGCCATTCTTTCTTCGAAGGCGGCCACCGTCGGATTCGAGATTCGACTGTAGAGGTGACCTGGGACCTCGAGGTTGAACAAGGAGGCCGCGTGATCGGTGTCCTCGAAGACGAACGAGGACGAAAGGTAGATGGGGATATTGCTGGCACCGGTGCGTTCGTCGGGTTCGACACCCGCCCGGAGGGCCAGTGTCTCGAAACCAAGGGCATCGGGTGTCACCATGGCTACAGGCTAGAGCGCGCAACTCGAGAGGTCGTCCCTCCGGGTGGCGTCAGTTCCGGGGTGTTGCTACCCAAAGAGGGTGGGCCCGGTAGCGGCAGGGACCGGCAGACTTGTCAGGCGGGGACGACCGTCACGGGGATGGCATTGAGAACGGCGTTGCCCGAGAGCGGGTCGAAACGGGTGGTGGAGGTGAGGACGTTCATATTCACGCCGGGTCGGGCTGAGGCCACCGACAGCTGCACACCTTCGAGGTCGTGGCCCCACCCGTAGGGGAGGCTGACGACACCGGGCCGAATGATATCGGTCACCTCGACCGGAACCTCGAGTTCGCCCGTCTCAGTTGAGACCGTTGCCGTCGATCCTGATTCGAGGCCTACTCGGGCGGCGTCCTCTGGGTGGATCTGGAGAGTGCACTGATCCCGACCCCTGACGAGAACCTCGATGTTGCCGAGCCACGAGTTGGCCGTCCGCACCTGGCGCCGGCCGATCAGCACCATCGAGTCCACCTCATTGGCGCCGACGGCTGCCTCGAGACGGGCGAGATCCTCGATGATGATCTCAGGGGCGAGCTCGATCTTGCCCGACGTCGTGGCCAGGATCTCTCCCAGGCGTGGCTCTAGTGAACCGAGGTCGAGCCCATGGGGTTCGGCCGCCAGGCGCTCCAAGGTGAGCCCGCTAGGATCCAAACCAAACCGGTCGCCATACGGTCCGGTGCGGAGCATGAGGTCGAGGATGGCGAGGCGAGTGTCCCCCCAGTGTCCCAGGTCGGACCGAATCCGCCCGGAGTCCATCTCGAGGGCGGAGGCGGCAGAGCCGATCTGCTGTTCCAAAGAGGCGCCGGCAAGCACGGATGGGTCGAGGTCGGGCCCGAGCCCGGACACGATGCCGGCGAGGGTGACGAGAATGTCGAACTCGGACGGTCCTTCCGCCTCGAACACGCTGGGCGAGAACATGGCGTAGTTGCGCACACTCAGGGCAGTGAAGGCCAGGTCGTAATGGGGGCGCTCGAGGTGCGAGGGCGGAGGCAGGATGAGGTGGGCATTTCGCGATGTCTCGTTCAGGTACAGATCGACCGACACCATCAAGTCGAGATGGCAGAGAGCTCCCGAGAGCCGAGCAGCGTCGGGGTTGGTGAGAGCCGGGTTGCCGGCGATGACGAACAACGCCCGCACCTGGCCCGTTCCGGGGGTCTGGATCTCGTCGGCGAGAGTGACGACGGGCAGCTCGCCGATCACCTCTGGGAACCCCGCCACCCGCGACCTCCACCGGCCGGTGACGAAGTCACGGGTGCGCGCCCTGATCGGAATGTGGGCAGCCTTCGGGAACATGGCACCGCCCGCCCGATCGAGGTTCCCCGTCAGCACATTGAGGACGTCCACACCCCACGAAGCGACGGTCCCGAACTCGACCGTGTGGGTGCCAATACGGCCGTACACGCACGCCGAGTCGGCCCCGGCCAGGTCCTCGGCCAAACGGCGCACGGAGGCGGCTTCGATGCCGCAAAAGGGCGCCACCACCTCGGGGTCGAAGGGCGCCACCGCCGCTTCTACCCGCTCCACTCCAACGACGTCCTCTACCAGGTGACAGAGGTCGACGAGGCGGGTTGCGAAGAGATGATTGATCATCCCCAGCACAAGAGCAGCATCCGTCCCGGGGCGGATGGCCACATGGAAATCCGCCCGGGAGGCGGTCCTGGTCTTCCTCGGGTCGACCACGGCCAGGGTTCCTCCCCTCGCTCGCAGGGCTTCGAGACGCCCGGGCCAGTCGGGGGCGGTGGCGAGGCTGCCGTTGGAATCGAAGGGGTTGGCGCCCAGCAGGAGGAGATGGCTGGTTCGATCGATGTCGGGGACGGGAATGGCCGCCGCGGAACCGAACATGTATCCACAAGAAACATGCTTGGGCATCTGGTCCACGGTGGCGGCGGTGTAGATGTTGCGGGTCTTGAGCGCCTTCACGAAGGGGCGCGCCGCCAGGCCGTTGTCGAGGGAGTGGACGTTGGGGTTGCCGAGGTATACCGCCACGGCGTCGCGGCCATGGGCGTCGACGACGGCCGCATACCGCTCGGCCACAAAGGCAAAGGCCTCCTGCCAATCCACCTTCTCCCAACGACCGTCGTCGCGACGGAGGATCGGCGAACTCAACCGGTCCGGATCATCGTGAATCCGACCCAAAGTCGTTCCCTTCGGGCAGATGAACCCGCCCGAGAAGACGTTGTCACGGTCGCCGCGAATGACGGTGACAACGCCATCGTCGATTGTGAGCTCCAAACCACATGTGGCTTCGCACAACGGACAGGTCCGATAAGCCGTACCCATGAGGTCAAACCTACACCGACCCCTCCATCCCCGCCTCCGTTACCCTGGGCGAAAGGCGCGTTCGGACCCGCGACGCAAGAGAGGCACCATGGGTTTCAATATCACCTACGCCACCATGTCGGCTGACAACGAGGAGCTCCAGGCTGCCTACGACGACGCCCTCGAACGGGTGCAAGACCAGCTCGGAGCCGATCATCCTTTCTACGTGAACGGGGAAGAGCGGGTCACCGACGTCTGGTACGAAGAACACTCACCCATCGATCGCCACGTTCTGGTCGGGCGCTACGCCCAGGCGAAGCCGGCCGACGTCGACGACGCGGTAGAGGCGGCAGCGGCGTTCGAGGACCAGTGGGCGGCAGTCCCCTGGCAAGAACGGCGCGATCTCATGCTGGCGGCGGCCGACGTCATGGAAGGACGCCTGTTCGACCTCTCGGCCCTCATGGCCCACGAGGTAGGGAAGAGCAGGCTAGAGGCCTTGGGAGATGTGGCCGAAACCATTGAGTTCTTCCGTTACTACTCCAATCAGATGACCGAACACAACGGTTTTCAGATTCCACTGTCCTCGTTGTCTGCGGACGAGAACAATCTCTCTGTTTTGCGTCCTTTCGGGACATGGGCGGTGATCTCTCCGTTCAACTTCCCCCTGGCCCTGGCCGCCGGCCCGTCGATCGGCGCCCTGCTCACTGGGAACACAGTCGTCCTGAAGCCCTCCAACCAGGGGGCACTCATGGCTCTCGAGTTCTACCGGGTCATGACCGAAGCCGGTCTACCCGCAGGTGCCCTTCACGTCATCACCGGGGGCGACGATACCGGAGACCGCCTCGCCCACCACGACCTGGTCCAGGGGCTCACGTTCACAGGATCGCATGAAGTGGGAATGTACTTGTACCGGACGGTCAGGGAGCGACGACCCAAGCCGGTGGTGGCCGAGATGGGCGGCAAGAACCCCGCCATCGTGACCGCCACCGCCGATCTAGACGATGCCGCCGAAGGTGTGGCCCGGGGTGCTTTCGGATTCTCGGGACAGAAGTGCTCGGCCACTTCGCGTGTCTATGTGGAGAGAGAGGTCTACGACGAGTTCGTGGACAAGCTCGCAGAAAGAGCCGCATCCTTCACCATCGGAAACCCACTGGGACGCGACACTTTCACCGGCCCCGTCATCGATGAGGACGCCGTGGGGCGTTTCGAAGAGGCGCTGGCCGAGGTGGCAGCCGCCGGGGGACGGGTACTGGCCGGCGGTGAACGGCTGTCCACTGACGGAATGGACAGGGGCAATTTCTTGGCCCCCACGGTTGTCGAGGCCCCCGAGGACTCCTTTGTGTGGGAACGGGAGCTGTTCGTTCCCCTCGTAGTGGTGGGTCCCGTCGATTCGTTCGACGAGGCATTGACCAAGGCGAACGACACCCCCTTCGGCCTCACAGCCGGGCTCTTCACGGGTGAAGAGGCTGAGATCGAAAGGTTCTTCGAGCAGATCGAAGCCGGTGTGACCTATGTCAACCGCAGGGCCGGTGCCACCACCGGCGCCTGGCCCGACATCCAGAGCTTCGGCGGGTGGAAAGGATCGGGAACCTCGGGAGCCGGAGGGGGCGGACCCTGGTACCTGCGCAGTTACCTCCGCGAACAGTCCCGCACGCGCGTCGGCTGACACCGATACGCGTCAGATCGACTGTGGTCGCGTCTGGAGAAGCTCGTCGGCTTCGGCGAGTTGAACACGGGCGGCTTCGACTGCTGCGATGGCAGATTCGGTTTCGGTCTCGTGCAGATGACGGGCCGCTGCCCGCGCCAGATTGGAGGCGCGGGTGGAAGCCTCCGCCGCGCGCACGAAGGCGGTGACCACGGCTACCGACGCCGGATCTGCCGCGGGCGGGGCGGAAGAAGCGCTAGCC
>JBGTLA010000106.1:0-6194 GCA_041744375.1 Acidimicrobiia bacterium
CCCGCCGCCGCGGCCGTAGCGGTGCCCGCCGAGCACCCGGTGGTCATCGCCTACACCTCGGGCACCACCGGACGGCCCAAAGGAGCCGTCCACGTCCACGGCGGGTTCACGGTGAAGATCGCCCAGGAGGGGGCCTTCCAAACCGACATCCACCCCGGCGATCGCCTCATGTGGGCCACCGACATGGGCTGGATCATGGGCCCGTGGATGGTGATCGCCGCGCTGGCCAACGGCGCCACCGCCGTCACTTTCGACGGCGCCCCCGACCACCCCGGCGCCGATCGGCTGTGGGAGATCGTGGCCAAACACCGCCTCACCCACCTCGGGCTCTCCCCCACCCTGGTCCGGGCTCTCCAAAACCAGGGGGGCGGCGGGGCCGAGAAGCACGATCTCTCCTCCCTCCAGGTGTTCGGATCGACCGGGGAGCCCTGGAACCCCGAACCGTGGTGGTGGCTGTTTGGCGAGGTGGGCCGAGAGAGAATTCCCATCGTCAACCTGTCGGGAGGGACCGAGATCGGAGCATGCATCCTCTCGGCCAACCTCCTGCGCGGCATCAAGCCGGTAGCGCTGGGTGGCCCATCGTTGGGCATGGCTGCCGACGTGGTCGACGACGAGGGTCGACCGGTACGCGGCGGGGTGGGCGAACTGGTGATCCGGGCCCCGTGGCCGGGCATGACCCGGGGTTTTTGGGGAGAACCCGAACGCTACCTGGACACCTACTGGAGGCGGCTCCCGGGGATGTGGGTGCACGGCGACTGGGCGTCGATCGACGACGACGGCTTCTGGTATCTGCACGGACGCTCCGACGACACCCTCAACATCGCTGGCAAGCGAGTAGGACCGGCCGAGGTCGAGTCGGCCGTGGTTGCCTTGAACGAGATCGTCATGGCGGCCGCCATCGGGGTGCCGGACCCCCTCAAGGGAGAGACGGTCGCCGTCTTCGCCGTGCCCGCTCCCGGGGTGCATCCCGACGATCGACTGGCGGAAAAGGTGTCACAGGCGGTGACCGCCAGCCTGGGCAAGGCTTTCGCTCCGTCGGCGGTGCAACTCGTCGCCGACCTGCCGCGTACCCGCTCGGCCAAGATCATGCGTCGGGTGGTCAAGGCCCTCGCCACCGGTGCGGACACCGGCGACCTGTCCAGCCTGGAGAACCCCGAATCACTGGCCGGTATCGGACCCCTGTGACCGGTGTGATACCTCGGCGGCTGCTGCCGGACTCGGCGCAGATGGATTCGTCCGGCCGGTTGTCGGTGGGCGGGTGCGATCTCCTGGACCTCGCCGGGGAGTACGGAACGCCGCTGTTCGTCTACGACGAAGACCATCTGCGGGCACGGTGCCGGGAGGCGGTGGCGGCATTCGGCGACACCGCCGTCTACGCCGCCAAGGCTTTCCTGTGTCGTGCGATGGCGCGCCTCGCCGCCTCCGAAGGAATGCGCATGGACGTCTCCACCCTGGGAGAACTCGCCATCGCCCTGGCCTCCGACGTCCCTCCCCCACGGCTGGTGATGCATGGCAACAACAAGTCGCCCACCGAGATCCGGGCTTCGCTCGACGCCGGGGTGGGAATCATCGTGGTCGACTCCCACGAGGAGATCTCTCGTATCGAGACGATCGTCGAGGATGGCGGAGGTGGCCGGCCGCAGGTGATGGTACGCATCACCCCCGGTGTGGAGGCACACACCCACGAGTTCGTCCGTACCGGCCACGACGACTCCAAGTTCGGCTTCACGGTCTCCACGGGGGCAGCAGCCGCCGCCGTGGAGCGAGTCGATTCTTCTCCCTTCCTCGACCTGGCCGGGGTGCACGCTCACATCGGGTCCCAGGTGTTTCGAGCGCAGTCCTTCGCCGACGCCGTGGCCGTGGTGGCCCGCTTCGCCGTCCCCCTCGGCGTGCCCGAACTCTCGATTGGGGGCGGCCTGGGGGTGGCCTATGTCGAGGGAGAAACCGCCCCATCCATCGCCGAGTGGGGAGAGACGATCCATGCCGGAGCCGCCCGAGCCGGGTTCACGGGGCGGATCTGGGCCGAGCCGGGCCGGGCCATCGTCGCTTCGGCCGCCGTCACGCTGTACACGGTCGGCGTGATCAAGGAGCTACCCGGTATCCGCACCTACGCCGCCGTCGACGGGGGCATGAGCGACAACCCGCGGCCGATCCTGTACGGATCCGGTTATGAGACCTTCCTCCCCCGGGCAGTCGACGCTCCCCGTCCTCGCACGGTCAGGCTGGTGGGAAAGCACTGCGAGTCGGGCGACGTGCTGGTGCACGACGCCCGCGTTCCCGCCGACTTCTCGGTGGGTGACATCGTGGCGACGCCGGTCACGGGTGCCTACGGCCACTCGATGGGCTCAAACTACAACAAGGTGCTGCGGCCCCCCGTGGTGTTCGTTGCGAACGGCTCGGCGCGCCTGGTCGTCCGCCGAGAAACCATCGCCGACCTTCTCGCCACCGATCTCGACTAGGACGGTGTCGAACCACAATGCAAGCCCCGCCCTCACACCGGAGGGTCGGGATCGTATTGGATGGCTCGCCGGACCTGAGCAGCGGTGGTGTCGTCCGCGAGGCGCCGGACCAGATGCAGGGCCATGTCTATCCCCGCCGAGACTCCCGCAGCCGTGACGAAGTCGCCATCGTCGACGAAGCGGTCGTCGGGCCGGACCTCGATGGTCCCGTCGAGCTCGCCCAGCTTGTCGAGGTACCCCCAGTGGGTGGTGGCGGGGCGACCACCCAGCAGCCCGGCCGCGGCGAACACCAGCGATCCGGTGCACACCGACGTCATGAGGGCGCCGGAGGCAGAGAGCTCTGTGAGCCGGCCCTGCACGACCAAATCGTCGAGCTGTGTTCTGGTTCCAGAACCTCCCGGGTAGACCAGCACGGACAGCGGGGGCACGGTCGCCCATGAGTGATCCGCCAGCACCCGCATGCCTTTCGCACAGGTGACGGGCCCCGGGGTGGCGGCGACGAGGTGCACATCGGGACCGCCGAACGACAGCTGCCACATGCGCAGCACCTCCCACGGCCCGACGAAGTCGAGCTCCTCGGCGCCGTCGAAGACGGCGATGCCGATGGTCATCGTTCAGCGCTCGATGGGGACCCGAACGGCGTTGCCGTACTCGGTCCACGAGCCGTCGTAATTGCGCACGTCTTCGAACCCGAGCAGGTGTGTGAGGACGAACCACGTGTGCGACGACCGCTCCCCGATGCGGCAGTAGGCGATCACCTCGTCGGAAGGGTCGAGGCCTTGTCCCTCCAGGTAGATCTCCTCCAGGGTCGACCGTTCCTTGAACGTGCCATCGTCGTTGGCTGCCTTCTTCCAGGGCACGTTGGCCGCCCCCGGGATGTGGCCTCCCCGCAATGCCCCCTCGTTGGGGAAATCGGGCATGTGCAGGCGTTCGCCGGAGAACTCCTCGGGCGAGCGCACATCGACCAGCGGCCTGCCGCCCTCCGAATGGGCGATGGCGTCATTCATGAAGGCCCGTATCTTGGAGTCGTCCCGGCTGGGCACGGGATACTCGACGCGGTTCCGGTCGGGTATCTCTGTGGTCAGGGGTCGATCCTCGGCCACCCACTTCTGGCGGCCGCCGTCCAAGAGCCGCGTGTTGTCGTGACCGAACAGGGCGAACACCCACAGGGCATACGCCGCCCACCAGTTGAAGTTGTCACCGTAGAAGACAACGGTGGTGTCGGGCCCGATGCCTTTGGTCGACATCAACCGGGCAAAGGACTCGGCATCGAGGTAGTCCCTCATCACCGGATCGTTGAGGTCCTGATGCCAGTCGATCTTGATGGCACCGGGGATGTGGCCCGTGTCATAGAGAAGGATATCCTCATTGGACTCCACCACGGCCACGGCGGGGTCATCGAGGTGCGCTGCCAACCAGTCCGTGGTCACCAAACGGTCGGGGTGGGCGTACTGCGCAAACCGCTCGGATGAGTCGGGAGGGACGGCCATCGTGGCTCTCCTTTGGTGCTGACGTTTCCACTGTCACCGTAGTGTATTTCTCGTATCCCCGCGCCAGCGACGAAACTGACCCAATGGCCCTCCCCAGCCGCCTGCAAACCATCGTCGATGTCCTCAGCTCCTCACCCAAGGAGTTCCGCCTCGAAGCACTGCTCGACTACGCCCGGCGGCTCCCCGACCTGCCCGAACGCTATGCCGACGACCCTGCCCTCCTCGAAGAGGTACCCGAATGTCAGACACCGTTCTTCCTCGTTACCGAGCTCGACGAAGACGGATCCGTCCGGATGTTCTTCCAGGCGCCACCCGAATCTCCCACAGTGCGCGGTTTCGCCGGCCTCTTGGTCGACGGCCTCTACGGCGTCCAGGCCACCGAGTTGCTCGAGGTCCCCAACGACTTCTACTACGGGATGGGCCTCGAGGAGATCGTCACCCCCCTCCGTCTGCGCGGCATGGGTGCGATCCTCGCCCGGCTCAAGCATCAGGTTGCTGACAAGAGCGGCCTCGAAACCACCTGAACAGAGGAGAAGAGAAGCGATGGCCGAGTTCACAGGATGCCTGTCCACGGCGAAGAGTCCGGAGGCGGTCTTCGACTACCTGGTGGATTTCACCAATGTCACCGAATGGGACCCCGGCACGCGCCAGGCGCAGCGGACACAGGAGGGCGAGTTCGTTCTGACCGCCGGGTTCTTCGGATCGACTATCGACCTGACGTACTCGATCGTTGAGCAGGAACGACCGACCCGCCTCGTGCTCGATGTGGCCGGCGACGGTATCGAGGGTTGCGACACCATCACGATCGCCGCCTCTTCCCCGGACGGCGACACCCGCGTGACGTACGCGGCCGAGATCGTCACCACCGGGCTCAAGAAGCTGCTGGCGCCGGCCGTGACCCTCGGCTTCTCGTCGGTGGCCCGCAAGGCACTCGATGGGCTGGCAACCGCCCTCGACGGCCACATCGTCGACTGCTGAGAGTGATCTCAGCGAGGCGCCATGCGGATGCCGCCGTCCATGCGGATGGTCTCGCCGTTCATGTAGTCGTGGGTGACGAGCAGGCGGACAAGCTCGGCGTACTCGGCCGGCGCCCCCAGCCGCTTGGGAAAGAGGACCTGGTCCCCCAGCGACTTGCGGGCCGGCTCCGGCAGACCGGCCAGCAGGGGGGTGTCGATCAGGCCGGGAGCGATGGTGTTCACTCTGATACCCACCGACGAAAGGTCCCGCGCCACCGGGAGAGTCATCCCCACCACCCCACCCTTGGAGGCGGAATACGCCGCCTGGCCGATCTGACCATCGAAGGCGGCCACCGACGCCGTGTTGACGATCGCGCCCCGGCTCCCCGCCGCATCCACCGGCTCTGTGGCCGCCATCGCCCGGGCAGCCAGCCGGATGCAGTTGAACGTGCCCACCAGGTTCACTCTGATCACAGTGGCGAAGAGGTCGAGGTCGTGGGGGTTGCTTTCACGATCGAGGGTACGGGCGGGAGGACCGATCCCCGCACAGTTGACCAGAACCCGAAGGGGCCCCATCTCCACTGCTATCTCCACCGCCCTCGACACGTCGTCGGGCTCGGATACGTCGGCGTGGACGAAGGCACCTCCGGTCTCTTGGGCGATGGCGTCACCGAGATCGTCCTGTAGGTCGACCACCACCACATGGGCGCCATCGGCCGAGAGGCGGCGGACTGTGGCCGCCCCCAACCCCGAGGCTCCTCCCGTGACGACCGCCGAAACTCCACTGAGATCCATCTTTCCTCCTGGATTGGCTCGGGAGGCGACGCTACCACCGTCGGTCGACCTGCTGTGATGGGGCCAACATGAACAATCCAGCCGCCATCGGATTCTTCGACTCGGGCATCGGGGGCCTCGGGGTCCTGTCCGCAACCCGCCGGCTTCTGCCCCGCTCCGACTTCTTCTATCTGGCCGACCACGCCTACGCCCCTTACGGCATCCGATCGCTGACCGAGGTCGAGCAGCGGGCCGACGAGATCACGAGGTGGATGATCGACCAGGGCTGCGGTGTGGTGACCATCGCCTGCAACACGGCCTCGGCGGCAGCGCTCCACCCCTTGCGAGCCGCCTACCCCGACATCACGTTCGTGGGCATGGAGCCGGCCCTCAAACCGGCCGTAGCCGCCACACACCGGCAACGGGTGGGTGTGGTGGCCACGGCCGCCACCTTCCAGGGCGCCCTCTTCTCGTCGGTGGTCGGCCGCTTCGCCGCCGACGTCGACGTCGTCACC
>JBGTLA010000107.1:0-14501 GCA_041744375.1 Acidimicrobiia bacterium
CGGTGGCGGCGGCGATGGCGTCGGTGGGGGGTAGGCCGATGGCGGCGAGCAAACCCGGCTCTTCGCCGTTGCGTCCCCACATGCCCGCCCCCCAGATGTCGGTGCCGGCGGCGATGGTGACTCCCGACTCGATGGCGATCTCGACCGCCTGGCGGTGTCGGTCGGCGATCGTTTCGATTTTGGCGAGGGCGTAGTCGGCCATGCCCTGGTTGCGGCCCACCGTCATGAGATGATCGACGATCCATCGGGTCGGGACGAGGATGGTGTCCGACTCCACCATGGCGGCTGCCGCTTCGGCGTCGAGGTACGAGCCGTGCTCGATGGTGCGGACGCCGGCTTCGATCGCCGCCATGATTCCCGGCTTTCCATGGCAGTGGGCCGCAACTGCCCGTTCAGCCCGGGCTGCCTCCTCGACGATGGCGGCCAGTTCGGCCTGGGAGAACTGTTGATGCATGGGATGGTCTATCCGGCTCATGACTCCCCCTGAGGCGCACACCTTGATGACTCGGGCGCCAAGGCGGAGTTGGCGCCGGACCACCCGCCGACAGTCGTCGGGTCCGTCGGCCAGAGAGGGAGCACCGAAGTGCCGCTCCATGAGTCGGTCGGAGTCCCCGGGTGAGAGGCTGTGGAAGTCGGCGTGGCCCCCGGTCTGGGACAGCGCCGACCCGGCCGAGTACAGATGAGGTGACAGGACGGCGCCCTCGTCGACCAGCGGAGACAGGACGGCCCCGTATCCGCCCACCTCTCGCACGGAAGTGATGCCGGCATCGAGGGCGACGGCGAGATCCATGGTGGAACGGACGGCGCCCACCCGGGGATCCTGGACTATCAGCGCCTCGAGATTGACGATCCCCGGTTGGAAGCCGAACAAGTGAGCGTGACAATCCCACATGCCCGGCATGACTGCCGACACGACCACGTCGGTGGAGGCGGGAGTGTCGGGGGCATCGACCGACGGGCCGGCGTAGACGATGGTGCCGCCCTCGATGATGACCGTTCCGTCGACAACGGGCTCGCCCGAACCGGGGATGAGCCGACCGGCCGAAATGCGGATGGGTAACGACTGGGTCACGACACGGCTTCCAGCCGGGGGCGAGACTGGATCTGGCAGCCGCCGAACACGGTTCGTGCTCGAACCCGAAGCAGTGGTGCCTCGCTGTCTTCAGGTTGTTGGTGCGACATGTCGAGCCCGCCCATCCAAGTACGGGCGTCGATCTCGACCCGCCAGTCGGGGGGAGCGACCAGGGTCGTGGCTCCGAAGAGGGTGATCACCGCCAGCTGGGCGCCGGTTGGGCCCAGCCGGGCCCGACGCAGATCCAGCACGATCCCGCCGAAGAGGGCGAAGGTGGACCCGCCCAGGAAGGAGGACGAGTGAGAACGGACATGGAGTCCCTCGTACACCGCCACCAGATCGATCTCGTCTGATTCCGGATCCCCCCGACTCGACAAGAGGACACGGGCAACGAGGCCGGCCAGGCCTGCGACGAGATTTACGGCTACCAACCCCTTGAACATTCGGCGCCACATCTGCTCATCATGGCACCCCGAACCGCCCTGGGCAGGTCCCACTACCTCTGTCGGGTGCCATACTCGAACCCGTGCACGACTCTTTGACCGGAGTTGCCGGGTTCGACACGGCGGCAATTCGTTGGGATGCAGAGGCCTATCCGCAGCGCATATGGGCAGCCGACCCGACTGTCTGGTCGGAGGACATCGTCCCCGAACTGGCCGACCGCCTGGGTTGGGTCGACCTCCATCGCAGCATGGACAGTCGCGTGCCGGAACTGGAGAGTTTGTCTCGAGCCCTGGTCGACGATGGGGTCCTCGATGTGGTGGTGTGCGGGATGGGCGGGTCCAGCCTCGCTCCGGAGGTCTTCTCCCAGGTGTTCGGTCGCGCTCCACGGTTTCCCCGGGTGACGGTCCTCGACTCCACCCACCCCAAAGCAGTGGCGGCCGTGGCCGCAGCCATCGACCCCGACCATTCGGTCTTCCTCATCTCCTCCAAGTCGGGTACGACTCTGGAAACGTTGTCGTTCTTCCGCTATTTCTGGGACACCTGTGGCGGGGACGGGTCGCGCTTCATCGCCCTGACCGATCCGGGCTCGTCATTGGCCGAGCTGGGTGTCGAGCGACGGTTTCGGGCGGTGGTGGAGGCGCCCCCGGATGTGGGTGGTCGCTACTCGGCGCTGACCCCGTTCGGGCTCCTACCCGCCGCCATCATGGGTGTGGACATCGCCGGGCTGCTGGCCAGCGCCGCCGGGCTGGCCGCCTCAGCCGGGATGCAGGCGGCAGACGACCCGGCCATAGCCATGGGATTGGCCTGGGGCGCCCATGCCGCCAACGGTCACGACAAGTTGACCTTTCGCACCTCGCCCGGTCTGGCGGCGTTCCCGCTGTGGCTGGAGCAACTCGTGGCGGAGAGTCTGGGCAAGGACGGACGGGGGATCGTTCCCATCGCCGGGGAGCCCTCCCTCGACGTGTACGGGTACGACCGTGTTTTCGTCGACTACACGTTGTCGGGAGAGAGGCTCGACGTGGCGGAAGTGGATCTGCCCAGGGTCGCCTTCGAGCTCAGCCATGGCCTGGAGTTGGGTGCCGAAATGCTGCGAGCCGAAGTGGCCACGGCTGTGGCCGCCGAGGTCATGGGAGTCCACCCCTTCAACCAACCGGACGTCGAACGCGCCAAGCAGTTGACAAGCCGGGTCATGGATGGTTCCTCGAACGGAGACGACACGGTGGCGGCGGTGCCGGTCGGCGGCGATACCTTCTCGGTGCGTATCGGGCGTTTCCTCGATCAGGTCCGACCCGGTGACTACGTGGCCATCCAGGCCTTTCTGGCGCCGTCGCCGGCCGTCGACGCCGGAGCCAATCGGCTCCGTGAGATCATCGCCACCCGTCATCAGTGCGCTACCACCTTCGGATACGGGCCGCGTTATCTCCACTCCACGGGCCAGCTTCACAAAGGTGGGCCCAACACGGGCGTGTTCGTCCAAGTCGTCGACACTCCCGAACCTGACCTGAGTGTCCCCGAGACCGACTACACCTTCGGCGACATCATCACCGCCCAGGCTGCAGGCGACTACGCCGCACTGAGCGAGGGCGATCGGCGGGTGTTGCGTGTCGACATCAGCGAAGGTGGCATCGAGAGTCTCGTGGAGGTACTGACCAGATGAGCTTCACGCCCGGAGCTATGACCGTGGGCATCGAACCGCAGTTGTTCGTCATATTCGGCGGCACCGGCGACCTGTCCCGCCGCAAGCTCCTCCCCGCCCTCTTCCGGCTCCTCGAGAGCCGCCAGTTCGAGGACACCGTGGAGGTGCTGGCGGTGGGGACGGGACCTCTCAGCGACGAGGAGTTCGGGGACCGGGTGGCCAAGGCGCTGGCTGAGGACGGGCTCGACTCCGCCACCGACTGGTGTCGTCGGTCAGTGCATTACCACTCGCTGAGGGAGGGTTTCGAGTCACTGGCGAACAGGGTGGAAGAGTTGGAGGCCGCTTCGCAACTGCCCGGGAACCGTACGTTCTATCTCGCCATTCCCCCGGCTGTGTTCGACGACACGGTGGAGAGCCTGGGCAAGGTGGGGCTGGCGTCGGGGCCGGGATGGTCGCGGGTGGTCGTCGAGAAGCCGTTCGGGACCGACTCGGCGTCTGCTCACCAGCTCAACAGCCTCCTGCACCGCTGGTTCGACGAAGGCCAGATCTATCGCATCGACCATTACCTCGGAAAGGAGAGTGTGCAGAACCTCCTGGCGCTGCGTTTTGCCAACCCCCTGTTCGAATCGTCGTGGAACCGGGATCGCATCGACTCGGTGCAGATCACCGTGGCCGAGGACATCGGCATCGGCACCAGGGCCGGTTACTACGAGCGGGCCGGGGCAATCCGCGACATCGTGCAGAACCACGCCCTCCAGATCCTCACGCTGGTGGCCATGGAACCACCCGTTCGCCTTGATCCCGAGGCGATTCGCGATGAAAAGGTCAAAGTCCTCCGTTCCATTTTCCCCGTCGACACCAGCCAGGTCGTGCGGGGCCAGTACCACGCCGGAACCGTGGACGGAGTCGACGTCGCCGGCTACCGCCAGGAGCCGAAGGTGAACCCCGACTCAGTCACCGAAACTTTCGTCGCCCTCCAGTTCATGATTGACAATTGGCGCTGGAAGGACGTTCCCTTCCTGGTGCGGGCCGGCAAGCGACTTCCCGGTCGTGTCACCGAGATCTCGGTGGTCTTCAAGCAACCGCCGGTGGCTCTATTCGAGGTGCACGGCTCCTGCCACATGCATCCCAACGTGTTCGACATCCGCCTCCAACCGGCGGAGGGATTCGAACTCGCATTCGAGATGAAGGTTCCCGGGGAGGGTTACGACCTCAACACCCAGCGGCTCGAATTCCGCTACGCCGCCGAGTTCGGCGAGCTGCCAGGGGCATATGTGACACTGCTGGCGGACGTGATGACCGGTGACCAGACCCTCTTCGTGCGCGGTGACGAAGTCGAAGAGGCGTGGCGGATCATTACCCCGGCCCTCGACCTCGGTGAGGAGCCCGACCCCTACTCGGCCGGTAGCTGGGGTCCGGCGGCGGCCGACGCTTTGTTGGCCCGGACCGGACGCAAATGGCAGGAGCCTCGCCTGTCTCGAACCGCCTCCAGTTGACGCCGGCGCGTAATTGCCTTGACAAGCCCCCGATGGGGCGCGTACCTTTCTCGGATCGCAAACCAGAGGCACGCGTGGAGCGGATGAGATACGACAACCCCATCGTCATCATGACGGGATTCGTCGCGCCCGCTGCCACTCAGGGTGTCGGCGGGCTCCTCGTCGACACCTCACTCCGGCGTCTCCATTAGGTACGGGCTCCTCCGAGCCTCCTCTGTTCAGCCGCCGGAACCCTTGACCCCTCCGGCGGCTTTCTGCTGGCCGCACTACGCCGAAAGGTTTGCACATGAACGACATATACCGACAAGGCCGTTGCCGAGACGGCTCCAATCACGAACTGTTCTTCTCCCAGCGCGCCAGGGATCTGGCCTCGGCCCAGAGTCTGTGTGCCAGCTGCCCGGTGCGGATCCCCTGTCTCGAGGTCGCACTGGAGGAAGGTCTCGAGTACGGAGTGTGGGGTGGGGTCATCTTCTGGGAGGGACAGGCGTTTCATCGCAAACGCGACCGGGGGAGACCCCGGCTCTCGGATGCGCATTTGCCGCTCGAGGCAGACCGAGGTGAGTTGGAGGAGTTGGTCAGGTCCGCCTGACCGACTCCTCAACCGAGCTGTCGGTCAGCCCGCCACCAGGGCGTGGCTGTCGTCGGGGTCGATTTGGCGGAGTTTTTCGATCGCCCGTGACTCGATCTGGCGGATCCGCTCGCGCGTGACTTTGAACTCGCGTCCCACCTCGTCGAGGGTGGCCGGTTCCTGACCGTTGAGGCCGTACCGCATCTCCAGGATCCGTCGTTCCCGGTCACCGAGTCGGGTCATCACCACGCGCAACGCTTCGACGTTGAGCTGGAGGGCGATGAGGTCGAAGGGGGGAATGGCGTCGATGTCCTCGATGAAGTCACCGAGGACGGCCGAATCCTCTCCCACCGGCTCGAAGATGGAAAGCGGCTCGGGGGCCACTCGTTTCGCCTCCCGTACTTTGGGGAGTTCCAGACCGGCCTCTTCGGCGATCTCTGAGTCGGTCGGAGCCCGTCCCAGTCGCTTGATGAGGTTGCCCTCGGCGGTCTGGACCGCGCTGATGGTGTCCATCATGTGGACCGGCACCCGGATCGTGCGGCTCTTGTCGGCGATGGCGCGGGTAATGGCCTGACGGATCCACCAAGTGGCGTAGGTCGAGAACTTGAACCCTTTGCGGTACTCGAACTTCTCCACGGCCCGGATGAGGCCGAGATTCCCTTCCTGGATCAGATCGAGAAATGTCAGGTTGGGCTGGGGGTAGCGCTTGGCGATCGAGACGACCAGACGCAGGTTGGCCTGTATGAACTGGCTGCGGGCGCGATCGCCGGCGGTGACATAGCGACGCAGCTTGGCGCGTTCGGAGGCCTTGCAGCCTTCCTCGAGGTGTTTGGCGGCACCACGCCCTCGTTCGATGTCTTTGGCCAGACGAACCTCGTCCTCGGCTGTGAGCAGGTCGTAGGCGCCGATCCCGTCGAGATAGCGACGGAGTGCCTCGTCATCGGTTCCACGCTGATACCCACTGGCCATGTCGATTCAACACTCCTGTCGCGGTCTCCGGGACGAGAATCCCCCGGTTTCATCGTTTGAGGCGTATCGGCACCCACCCGGGGAAAGTGAAGAAACAGTGCAGATCATTCGCTTCTCCTGCGAACTAACTAGTCACTGTCGAGTATCGAGGAAGGCCCGCCCGCATATGGTGCATGTCTCGCTACGACCGCCGGCGTTACCGAGGGAGGGCGAAAACGATCCGGTCAGCACTCGTCTCGGAGGCGTCGGGCGACACCCATTGTCGTATCGAGCCATCTCCGTCGTTGCCTTCGTCCTGCCATCGATGGAAGTCGAGAGTGTCGTTCCCCCACCGGAAGAGGGGAGCCGACAGGTCGGTGAGGAAGTAGGCGTTGGCGGAGAACTCGATTCGGTTCTCGGTCAGGAAAGCGCGGGGGCTGAGGCGATGAGTCCCGCGCACGACCGTGCCCATGAAGCCGTTTCTCGTGTAGACCCGGTTGTGGTGCACGGACACATCCGCCAGTTCATGGATCCCCAAATCACTGGGGAAGTCGCCGACGCGGTCGGCCTGAATGGCAGCCACGGCGGCGGCACTGTCACGGAACAGGTTGCCATACACCTCGACCCGGCGGGAGGCATTCACGCCAAGATCTGCTCTCAGCCTGTCGACGTTGCCGTCTCCCAGGTGCTGGGCGTTGTAGCCGTTGCGTTCGAACAGGTTGAAGCGGATGACGGCGTCGAAGCTGATCTCGTGATGGAGGCCGAATAGGCCGTTGTCGCGAAGAACATTGAACTCGTAGAGGACGTTCACGTTGTTGATGTCGGTCCACAGCCCGTTTCGCTCATGGTCGCTCGCCACGTTTCCGCGAATGGTGATGCCGTCGGACAGAACCCACTTGGATCCGCCGAGACGACCGCAGCACCACAGGATGTCACCGTTGGCGGCGAGGGTGTTGCTCTCGACCAGGGAGCGCGTTCCGTTGCCGGCCAATCCGAGTTGGCCGTTGTGGTGGGCATAGTTGCCCCGGATCACACTCCCGGGGCGGGTCCGGATTCCCACGGCGTGGTTGAGCCGGACTTCGTTGCGTTCCACCACCCACCCTTCACCGCCGTCGATCGCCCCCATCTGATGCGGAGTTGCGAACTTCTCGACCACGAAACCGATGACGGACACCTCCCGAGCCAGCGATCTGATGGCGGCCGGCGTCACGGAGACCTCGACGGTGCGCCCGGTCGGATCGTCGCCGATGACGACCTGGTCGGCGTCGAGGTCGAGGAAGAATCGGCCCGATTCGACCTCGTCGCGAGAGGCGGCGTGGTCGAGCCGGGCGTCGTCGATGAAGACGTCTTCGTTGAAGCCACAGCGAGGGTATCCCGATTCACACCCCGCCCCTTCGGCGAGGTCCGACTGGTGGCGGTGCCCGTCGGTGATCCACAGATCTCCCTCCTGACGCCAGTCGTCGAGGATCTCCGAGCCGTTCAACACCACTTCACCGACTGCCACGAGGCGCTGTCCATTACGCGGCTCCAGCGGCTGGGTGAGCCGGTATTCGCCCGACGCGAAACAGACGGTGGTTCCCGGACCTGAGGAGTCGAGCAGCTCTTGGATGTCGTCGCCGGCGCCCACCTTTTCGCCGGTACAGCCCACATTCGTTCCAACCCGAACGGTCGCAGGATCACCGACCGCCATCTCGCCGTCTCGATCGGTGATCCGAATCGTTACGTCGTATGACCCTGGCGGGATGGCGGACCACTCCACCAGGAAAGGAATCTCGGTTTGTCGGGCGACGACGTCGCCGTCGACCAGGAACTCGATTGCGTCGAGTGAGCCCCTGGTCACCTCGGCACCCAGGACCAGGCTTGCCTCCGCGGGGATGTGGGTGTCGTGGCGCGGCGTCTTGAGAATGGCGGTGCTCGAGGTCGTGGCCACGATGACGCCGTCACCCTCTACGCTGGAAGGTTCGCGGCTCGATGTCAGCACCTGGTCGCTGAACACCGTTCCCGTCTCAACCACCGGCGCCGAGGTGAAAGTCTGCGAAATGTAGGCACCGATGGCTGAGACGGCGAGCAAGCAGGCCACCAACATCCCGATGCGCTTGCGTCTGCGGCCGGCCTGATGTCGGATTGCCGGTTCGTCTGACTCTATTGACAAGAACTCTCCACTATCGTTCTGTTGCCAGGAGATCCCGCCGCCGCCCAGCGGCAGTCCTGTTGCTGTGGCATCGATCTTGCCAGGTTCTGCCTACCAACCGACTCAGAGCAGGCTGCAAACGGGCGGAGGCGCGCTGCGGTGGTGAGAGGGGTCGAAGACAGGAAGGCTGCGAGGGCGTTTAGCTCAGATGGCTAGAGCGCTTCCCTTACAAGGAAGAGGTCGGCGGTTCGAGTCCGTCAACGCCCACCATGAATACCCTGTTCAACCCTCCGCACCGCTCCGCCGAGAGTGTCGACGTGCCGAGGTAGGGACCGCCACACCTTCGCCGTTGGTGCGCCCGTCATGAGCCGGCCGCTGCTGGCGTCGATGAACGACCGCTGGGCGCTGTCAATCATGGCGACGGTTGGCGGATCGGCAGTCGTCGTCGCAGTACGCCCGACGGGGACGGGCATCGTTGGGTAGCGGAGTCCGGCATGTGAGGCAGCGGCGGGCCTCGGCGTTGAGGGCGTGGATGGTGGCGGTGACCTCACGGTCGTCGCACCCACACACCGATCTCGAACAAGGGGTCGGTGAGTGAGGTCAACCGTGCGAACTCGCCGAGCGCGTCGATCCACTCGGCCACCGCGCCGCCCGTCATGGGATAGTCGGTATCGCCGGTGTAATGGACCGCAACCAAGTGACCACCCGGTTCCAGCCAGTCGGCCATGGCAGCGCTCGTCATCGACCTTCCAGGTGCGGTCAGGTAGTAGGCCACCTCCGACAGCACGATCAAGTCTCCCGTGCCCTGCGGCCAGTCGGTCGGGAAGGTCCCCATCGTGACTTCGACGTTCTCGTGGTTGGCGAGACGACAGCACGCCCGCACCACCGCATCCGGGATCACGTCGAAAGCCACCACGGCGTCACAGCGGGCGGCGAGACGCTGAGTCAGGGCGCCATTCGAGCATCCTGGCTCCATAGCCCTCCGATAGCGCGGTCGGGGGAGAATTGCCACGGTCAGGTCGTACTTCCTCTCCTCGTACCACTCACTGTCGAATCCCCAGGGATCGGGGTCAGTCCTGTACTGCTCTACGAAGTAGTCCAGGCGGTGATGTAGCCGGCCGTCGGGATCGCCATCTCCGTCGGGATCCCCGGCCTTGCAGCCATCGACCGGTTCAGTGGGCGGGAGGAAGCTGGGCAAGGGCATAGAGATCTCGTTCGGCATGATTCTGACGGAGGTACAGGTGGGTGTCGGCAAAACGTTGGGCTACCTGGCTATCGGAGGTGAAGGGTCGGGGCCCGAGCGATCGACTGAATCTATCGAGCAGTTCGGTGGCTGATCGTTCGACGAGGTGTCGGACTGAGATTGCCCGATAGCGGGCGCTGTCGACGTCTCCCGGGCCCTCATCGATCTCCCCTCCGGCGTGAGACAAGACGGCGCGCATGCCCCATGCCAGCGATCGAATGCCTCCCAGATGCGCCCGTCGGTGCGGATCCTCATCGGTATTGAGCTCCGCGTAATCGGCTAGGCCAATAGCTGCACCTGCCCAACACGCCGCTGGGCCGACCGCCCCATGCCAGAAGCCAACCCGTTCGGTGTACCAGTCGGGAGGGCCGAGGGTCCCGATCACCCGATGTCGCTCGAAGCGCATCGTCGCCGTCGCCGTGTCTGCCAGCGCCGGCGTCGACCAGGGTGCGTCATCGGTGGCAGCAATGGCGGACGAGCCCTCAAGGGCTACTTCGACCAACCAACGTCTGCCATCCTCATCGGAGGCCGTGATCAGCGCAGAATCGACCGTGTCCACCCCTGAGCAGAACCGCTTGGTGCCGGTGATCGTCGCTGCCTCCCGGTCAAGCAGAAGCGGCCTCTCGGGGCTTTCGGAAGCCCACACGCCATACAATCGGCCGGGGATCGGACTCCCACCCGACTCGGCGAGGATGGCGGCGGCGTCGACATGCGCCTCGGCCAGCCGGGCGACGGCAGCGCTCTCGTTTCGCGCAAGCTCGAGCAGGGCCAGATGCCGGGATGGAGTCGAGCCCGAACCGGGCAAAGGAATCTCGAGCAAACCGTCATCGAGCAGGGATCTCAACTGTGCCCTCGTGCGCTTCATGCGACGTCCGCCACCAGTTCGGCCCCGGTATCGTCATCGAATGACATCTCGCCCTCCAACTCTTCTGAGTGACGTCGCAGGTTGTTGGCGAATCCACCCGGCGCCCGGCCGATGCGTCGAGCGCTTGTCTCGACCCGTATCGCGGTCGTGCGCACCACCCGGGCGCGGTCGAGTCTCGCCAGCAGGTCGTGGTCCTCACCGTTCGCAACAGAACCCCATCCGCCGGCGGCGGTGTAGACATCACCCCGGAGACCCAAGTTGGCCCCGTGCACGTGAGGATGGGTGCCATCGGGGTTCAACCGGTAGGTCTCCCGAAACCGACAGACGAGTAAGGGGCCTGCCTCATGCGGTGCCAGGGTAACGATGCCTGCCACCACCTCCGCCCCGGCGCGGGCCATCGCCAGCTGGGCGACCAGCCAGTCCTCCGGCACGATCGTGTCGGCATCGGTGTTGGCAAGCCAGGTGGCACCGAGAGGCGCTGAAAGTCGTCGTAGCAAGAAATCGGTGCCGAGGCGGCGCGCCGGTCCCACACAACCCGCCCCGACCTCGACGACGTCGACGAACGCTCCATGGCGCGACGCCACCCGAGCGATGGCGGCGGTCCGGTCGCTGCATGAGTCGGCCACCACAACACAGCTCGAGGTGACGGTTCCGCCCAGATGCCGGCGAGCGGCGCCGATGGCGACAATGGCGGCACCGATCCGCTCCTCCTCGTCGCGCGCCGGCACGATCACAGCGATGTGTTGAATGTCAACCGGGACATCCGGCATCGGCGCCGTCATCGCTTCGACCCGCCACCGGCTACGTAATACTCCCATGGCCATAGGGCCGGAGCCAGGTCGGCGAAAGCCACAACCGGATCACCTGTGGCGCTGAAGAGCTGGCTGGTGTGTCGACCGATCGCCCGCATCTTGGAAAGATGCTCCCCGGATCCGAGGTCGAGTCGGTGCAGGTGTGGGAGCGCTGTACGGGCATGATGCCAGGCCCAGAAGAGGCCGTACATCAACACGGGTTCTGACGGAATCGCACGCACCGCCCGGGTGGCCGCCCGACCGGTCGCTTCGTGATCGGGATGTTGATCGCCGGTCCACGGAGCAATCACCAGATCGAATGATCCAGCCATATCGGCGATCACGTCGGCGAGCTCGTCTTCGTGACCAGCCACCCGCCCGTCGGGCAGGTGCAACCTATGGATCACCGCTTCCCCGGCCGCGAGATCGGTGAGTGCCTTGTCCTGCTCTCGTCTACGGCGCTCCGGCAGTCCCTCCATACCCGCCGGCGCCGCGTCACCGTCGGTGACGGCAAGCACCTCGAGACGAGTCCGGCCCGCCTGGCGGGCGATCAGCCCACCGGTGGACAGCGACTCGTCGTCGGGATGTGGGACCACCACCAGAGTTGGAACCGCGGGCGGCTCCCACGACGTCGACAACAAAGGAGGGCTCGGCCGCGACCGCACCTCGGCGACAGCCACGCTCATGCAGGGAACCTCGCTGAGCCCGAGGTCGAGGCACTGGAGATGGAGGCACCCGAGACGAATGCAAAGGACATGGGTGCGGACATGGCGCCTGGGGGTTACCACACCGCAGCCCGTCGTAAACCGCCCACCCCACCGAACCCGTTTGTGATGAACTCATCGAGGTAAGCGTCGAGCGCACGGTTGTTGTCCCGCAAGCGAGAGGTTCCCCATGGCCAAAACTCCGGGCAGGTCAGTCCAAACGTCCAAGCCGGTCACGAACCCGACAAATCCACGCTATTGGGTCCCAGCACGGCTGACGGGACCGCCGGCCCAACCGGCCACAAGGGTTTCACGATCCAGTCGACCGGAAGCCACGACCGCTCCGACGTGGTGGGCCACCTCCGGTGGTCGTTTCAGTCGATAGAGGAGACGCACGCTCAGCGGTGTCACCTACTGAAGCTGCCCGATCCTGCCGAAACTCACCATCGCAGACGCCCACCTCCGAGGCCGGATCCCTCTCACGGGTCGACCCCACGTTGACGCTCTGCAGGCGATTGTTCGGTTTCCGGTGATCGTTCTCGGGTTATAGCCAAACTGACCATCGCTCAGAAGCAGTTCGATGGAGGGCCTACCGAGGGAGACGCTGCTGTGACAGCGCCGGCATTGGACGGTTGGGAAATGGCGGAGAAGGCCCGGCTTCGCTATGTGACCGATGAGGTTCGGGGGATACGTCGCCGTAGGCGCGGTCGCGGGTTCTCATATAGCCAGGACGATGGCTCACAAGTGAGCGAAGCCGACAGGGAGCGCATTGCGGCGCTGGCCGTGCCTCCGGCGTGGGACGAGGTGTGGATCTGCTCTCATGCTCTAGGACACATACAGGCCACGGGCCGGGACACGGCCGGTCGTAAGCAGTACCGGTACCACACGCTCTGGGAACAGGTGCGAGACGAAGCGAAGTTCGATCGTATGCTCGCCTTCGGTGAGCAGCTACCGACGCTGCGCAATCGATTGGCCAGCGACCTGGCGCAGCAACAGCCGGGGCACGGCAAGGTGGTGGCCCTGGCGGTAGCTGTCCTGGACAGAACGCTGATCCGGGTGGGCAACCACCGCTACGCCACCGAGAACGGCTCGTTCGGGCTGACCACGATGAAGAGTGAGCACGCCGACATCACCGGCAAGGCCGTTCAATTCAGTTTTGCAGCAAAGGGGGGTGCCAACCTGGAGATCGGCCTCGACGATCCGCGGTTGTCGGAGCTCATCAAGCAATGTCAAGAGCTCGACGGTCAGACACTATTCTCCTACGCCGATGCGACAGGTGTGATCGCCAGTATCACTTCCGAGGATGTCAACCAGTACCTGCGCTCCACCATGGGGAATGTCTCGGCAAAGGACTTCAGAACGTGGGGTGGTTCCGCCCATGTCGTACGGTGTCTGGCCGATCGGCGATCGGTCGAGCAAGTTCCGGAGCAGGCTGTTCACGAAGCCGTCGACAGTGCAGCCGAAGCCTTGGGGAACAGCCGACCCGTCTGTCTTCGCTCGTATATTCACCCCGAAGTCGTGGCGTCGTTCCAGAAGGGAACCCTGACGGCCACCTGGTTCCGGACTCGCTCGGGGCGTTACATGGCGCGATCGGAGCGCGTGCTCGTACGCATTCTGGCGAAAGGGTGATGTCTCTCATGCCTGCTCGACTGTCTCGTCGACATTTGGTTGTCGGGGACCGTTTGGCCGCCGTCGCGGTCACGGCCACCGGGGCGGGCGATGCGACATCGACCCGTCCGTGTGCCGCCACTTGAACCTTGTCGACGCCGGTGGCCGGTGTCCCGCACGTAAGCGAAGAAGTCGGTGTTGCTCGAGCATATACACCGCCCTCGGCGATTCAGACGATCGCTGAGAACCTGTCTTGCAGGCCAGTCCTCCGCAGCAGTCGGTCGACCGGACCGACTGTCATCGGATCGTTCAGGTGCTGGCGGCCGCGACGATCACCGCCGGGGATTAACCTCGAGCGCCTCCGCCGGCGCCCGGGCCTCGATCGCGTGAGAGAAGGAACGCCCTCATCTCCGGCCAGATCGTCCGCCTCGTCCCGCTCTCGTGCTCGATCTCACGATCAGAGTCGACGAAGGGACGGTAGACGCCCAAGAGAGAAGTGATCGGCTGGCTCGAACTAGGTCGCTATACAGCTCTGATCGAACCCCTTCGCGCCGACCTTGCCCGCCCCACCGCGCCCACTTGACATCCATCGGAATGTCCCGGAGCGATTCAAAGACACCTCGAACCTTCGTTTGAAGCGGATGGCTCAGGGTATGGGTCGGCGTATCCGACCAAGGAGAAGAACATGAGAGACACCGCTACAACTGATGTCGTCGGACTCTTTGAGAACCGCCAGGAGGCGGAGAGGGCCGTGGACGACCTGTACTCGCTGGGGTATGACGCTGACCGCGTGGGTTACGTCGACCGTTATCGCGACGACCACGGCGAGGAAACGAGAGGCAATACCGACCCCGAACGTGGTTACGGCGACGAGCCTTCCCACGATCGAACGGAAGATGTTGCCGACGAGGCTGTGAAGGGGGCCGGCGGGGGAGCAGTCGGCGGTGCGGCCGTGGGAGCCGGTGCCGGTCTGCTCGCCGCCGCTGGAATGTTGG
>JBGTLA010000108.1:0-10978 GCA_041744375.1 Acidimicrobiia bacterium
CGGCCGGCGGAGGGGCGGTGGGCGAGCCGCACGGCAGGCGGCTCGAGCGGCTGCCTTCACCGAGTCGACGCCATACCTCACCCGTCGCCTGGCGCCTGTCGAAGTCGTGGGCGAGGAGGGTCTGGCCACGATAGAGGCCGAGGCCGATCGTCTGCTGGCGACGGTGGGTGTAGAGATCGTCGACTTTCCCGAGGCCCTGGATATCTTCGCCCGCCACGGAGCGGACACGGAGGGAACTCGGGTGCGTTTTCCCCCCGGCCTATGTCGGCAGATCATCACCGCCAGCGCCCCCGCCACATTTACCCAGCATGCCCGCAACCCTGAGAGGAGCGTCGTGATAGGCGATCCGCATCTGGTGTTCGCACCAGCCTACGGCTCTCCCTTTGTGCGCGATCTCGAAGGGGGACGGCGCTACGCCACCATCGAGGACTTCCGCAATCTCGCTCGCCTCACCTACTCATCGCCGGGGCTCCACCATGGCGGTGGCACATTGTGCGAGCCTGTTGACCTTCCGGTCGAGACGCGCCACCTCGACATGATCCACGCCCATATCACCCTCAGCGACAAGCCCTTCATGGGCTCTGTCACGGCTCCCGAGCGGGCTCGCGACACGGTGGCAATGGCCCAGATCCTGTTCGGAGAAGATTTCGTCGACCAGAACACAGTGCTCACGTCGCTGTGCAACGCCAACTCACCGTTGTCGTGGGACCGAGCCATGCTGGGATCTGCCCAGGTCTACGCGGAGAACAACCAGGCCACCATCCTCACTCCCTTCATCCTCGCCGGCGCCATGTCGCCGGTCACCGTGGCGGCGGTGGCCACCCAGACGCTGGCCGAGGCGATGGTTGGCATCGCCTTCACCCAGATGATCCGTCCCGGAGCACCCGCCATTCTGGGCTCGTTCGCCTCTTCCATGTCGATGCAGACCGGGGCGCCCACATTCGGAACACCCGAACCCGCTCTCATGCTCTTCGTCATGGCCGCCCTGGCCCGGCGACTCGGTGTGCCGTTCCGTTCGGGCGGCAACTTCACCGCCTCGAAGACCCCTGATGCCCAGGCTGCGTACGAGAGCGCCTCCACCTTTCTGCCGACCGTCCTGGCCGGAGTGAACTTCGTGCTCCATACGGCCGGCTGGCTGGAAGGGGGGCTGGTGATGGGGTACGAGAAGTTCATTCTCGACGCCGACCAGGCGACCATGGCCGAGTCGCTTCTGGCCGGAGTGGACCTGTCCGACAACGGGCTGGCCACCGATACCCTCATGAGCCATACCCCTGGGGAACACTTCCTCGGGACCGAGCACACCCTGGCCAACTTCGAGTCGGCGTTCTGGGTCTCGAGCCAGGCCGACAACAGCTCGTTCGAACAGTGGGAGGAGTCGGGTGCGGACGACTCGATCACCCGTGCCAACCGGACCTGGAAGCGCCTCCTCGCCGAGTACGAGGCACCGGTGCTCGAAGAAGCGGTAGAAGAGCGGCTCGATGACTTCATCCGCCGCCGCAAGGAGGAACTCGGGACGAAGGAGGCATGAGTACGTGGATATCGAGAGACTTGCACCTCTGACCCGCACCCGCGTGGCACATCTCCTGGCCGACCCCCTGTTCGAGGTCATTCCGATGTCGAATGTGGGCGAGCAGACGAAGCACCTTCCCCACAGGGCGCGCATCTCGGTGACAGCTTCGCCCGCCAAGACCCTAGAGGACAGCCTCGATCTGTGTGCCGACCTCGTCCACCGGGAATTCCGCGTGACGCCTCACCTCTCGGCGCGTATGACACGCGACATGCATCACCTCGAATCGCTTCTGGGCAGGATCGCCGCCATGGGCCTCACCAGTGCCTTCGTCGTTGGAGGTGACGCAGAGTTCACAGGCGCCTTCTACGACGGCTTGTCGTTGCTAGAGGCGATGGAAAAGATCGGGCACGACCTGGAAATAGGCGTCCCGGCCTACCCCGAGGGCCATCCGGACATAGACGACTCGTCGCTGGCCTCCGCTCTCGCCGCCAAACAACCGTACGCGACCCACATGACCACACAGATGTGCTTCGACGCCTCCGCTGCAGGACGCTGGCTTCGGGCCACCAGAGCAGATGGGACCACGCTCCCGGCGGTACTCGGGATACCCGGCGCCGCCGACAGGTTGCATCTTCTCAAGATCTCCACCCGGATCGGTGTCGGTCGTTCGGTTTCGTTTCTCCGGAAGAACACAGGGATGATCTCGGCGTTCGTGCGCCCCGGCGGATACGACCCCGGAACCCTGCTCGTCGGCCTCGGCGATCAGCTATTGGACGTCGAAGCCGCCATCATGGGTCTCCACATCTACACCTTCAACCAGTGCGACAAGACCGAGGAGTGGCGACAACGAGTTCTCGCCGCCCTCTGACACCGACGAAGCGCAATTTTGGGTTGCAGACGTCGCTGGGCGGTGGCCCCAACCCCGGGTTGCTTGGCGGAGTTGACGGGCACTGCGACCTTCGATCATGCCACGATGTGCGGCACCGACTCGACAGAGGGAGATGGCATGGCCAACGTAAGCACCCACGTTCTCGACACGACCACAGGCCGACCCGGCTCGGGGGTGGCGGTAAGCCTGGACCGCCTGGAAGAGAACGGAGCAACGACGATGGCTTCTGCCTCGACCGATGACAACGGTCGAGTGGCCGACCTGCTGGGAGGCAATCGACTCCGAACTGGCATCTATCGCCTCACCTTCAACACCGCAGCCTATGGAAACCCCTTCTACCCCGAGGTGACGGTGGTTTTTCGAGTGTCGGATCCCGACCAACATCACCACATTCCCCTTCTGCTCAGTGCCTTCGGCTACTCGACCTACCGGGGAAGCTGAGGGACGGCAGGGGCGACCTTGGGGGAGAGGCGAGGTGTATCGGGGCGGGCAGTCGGTGAGAGCACCCCGAACCACACACCGGTCATCACCACCACAGCACCGCCGATTCCCCGAACTGTCAGCGGCTCATTCACCAACCAGGCTTCCAACAGCATCGTCACCACCGGGAAGAGGACGAACGAGTAGGAGGTGGCGGAGGCGGTCCACCGCCGCATGACCAGCATGAAGAGCACGAACAAACCGACGGACCCGAGGGTGACGAGATAGAGGACGGACAGAGCGACTTCAGGCTGAGTGGGGAGGGACCACGTCTCTCCGGCCAGAAGCGAGAGGCCCAGCAGCACCGGGGCACCGACCATCATCGCCACCGCGTTGGTCATGACAGGATGGTTCCCCGACACCCGCTTACCGACCACCACACTCTGACCGATGGCCAGGGCGGCAGCGACGATCGCCAACAGCCCGGCGAGAGGAAGTACCAGGCCCTCCGGCCCCACCGTCATCCACACGATTCCCCCGAGCGCCACCAACGCCCCGAGCAGGGCCCGGCGACTCAATCGTTCTTGATGCTGTGCCGCCGCCAGCAGCGGGGTGACCAGAGGCACGACCGCCAGCACCACCGCCGCCATCCCGGCCGTGACCTGCAACAGCGCCCAGTACAGGAGGGCGTAGGTGAGGGCGAAGGTGAGCAGACCGTACAAGCCGGTGAGGATCAAGTCGCGTCCTCTTGGCCACCGAAGCCGCAAGAACACGGCGGCGGAGACGAAGAGCATGGCGGCGAGCGCAAACCGCAAACCCGCTCCCCAGAACGGCGCCAGCTCGCGGTTGCTGAAGCGCACGGCGATGAAGTTCCCCCCTCCCAGGGTGACCGCGGCTGCGAAGGCCGTCAGAGTCAATGGTCCGGGGTTCTCGATCCTTGACTGCATGATCTTCTCTCCTTCCGAGATCGACGCCTCCAGAGTGCTCCATTGCGAGGCCGATCGCATCGGGTGAACACCCCATTTGGGGAGGTTCGGGCGAAATCTCTCCTCCCGGCCCCACCCTCGCCGGGCGCGACCTCGCTTCGGGCCCGGGGTGGAAGGGGCTGGAGGGGTCTTCGGGTGTCAACCCAACAGCCGGTGCTCCATGGCGAACACGGTGGCCCCGGCGCGGGTGGAGACACCGATCTTGGCGTAGATGTTCTCCACGTGACGACCCACCGTCTTGGGGGAGATGAACAGTCGCTCACCGATCTCGCGGTTGGTGCTACCGCCGGCCAGGGTTGTTAGGACCTCTACCTCGCGCTCGGTCAGCCCACCGGGGTGGTCCGGCCGCCGCCGCTCGAACTCCCCGCCGGCGGCCGCCACCACACAACCGACCGCCTGGTGGTCGAGGGTCCCGGCGTCCGCCGCCTCACTCATGGCCGCAACTGCATCCCTCTGATCGAGGGCGGGGCGGTGGGGACGGGCCGAGGTGAGGGCGGAATACATGTCTGCGGCGGCCAGGAGGCGTGCCGACACCGACAGGTGCTCGGACCTGAGCTGGCGGTGGTACCCCGAGCCATCCTGACGTTCGTGGTGGCTCGAGGCCAGGTCTGCCAGCGGAGCCAGGACAGGACACCGAAAGAGGACACGGTGAGTCAGGTAGGGATGTGTCCGGACCTTCTCCCACTCGTCGCTGGATAGCGGTCCCGGCTTGTCCCATACCCCGTTCTCCACCCCCACCCGACCCACGTCGTGGACGAGAGCGGCACGTTTCAGCTCTCGACTCTCTTCACCCCCGAGCCCGGAGTGGCGGGCGGCCGCTTCTGCCAACTCGGCTACCTGGGGGGAGTGGCCCCGGGTCCACCGAGACTTGAGGTCGGTGAAATCGGCCACCACCGCCAGCACCTGATCGATGTTCTCGATGTAGACAATCGGCTCCGGCTCGGCATCGATGACCTCATCCCATTCTGCTTCCGGGTGCGTCGCGCCCACCCGCCGATAGGCATCGACCACCGCCGGGTCATACGCCTTCTCGCGACGACGCTGCAAGACGTCGTGAACATCGTCGGTCCCCCGCACGAACAGGTCGACGTCGCGGGCCACCGTGGATACTCGAACCTCCAGGGGAATCTCCTCGCCGGCCAGTCCCGCCGGGAATCCCTTGCCATCCCAACGTTCATAGGCGTGGCCCAGCGCATGCGTGACCGACTCGGCCAGGCCGAGCCGACTAGCCAACATGGCCGCTACCTCGCAGTGGTTCGAGAAGATCCGTTGATCGGCTCCGAGATCGGTGAGCATGCCGACAATAAGTCGGGTCTTGCGGGCCGGCGATTGGCCCACCCCCACCGCCTTGCCCATGAGCCGCAGCGACTCGCCTGCCGTACCGGACACCACCGGTGCCATGACGGCGTTGAAGTTCACCTCGTCGCCTCCCACCATCTGGGCCGTCTCTCCCGCGTCGCTGGTGCATCCCAGGAAACGCAGCAGGGCAACCTGGTGCACGGATCGCAGCTGCTCTGGGGGGCAACCGAGTTCCCGCCCGAGGGCGACTGCAAGCAGGCTGGTGCGCAGACCGTGACCGAGTGGCTGACCGGTGCCGAGGTCGGTGGCCAGCGACAAGGTCGCCAGCAACTCGCTCAACCGGAGCCTGGGGGATCCCAGAGGCATGACGCAGAACCTAATCCCCGCCGATGGGCCTTGCACGTGTCTCAGATCTCGTGGCCTTCCTGCCTTCGTCGCCCAAATCGGCGAAGATGGAGCCACACACGCTCACGGAGGACCCATATGACCACTGGACCGACCGACCATGCCGGAATGGAGATCCTGGACTCGGGCGAGTGCTTCCGCCTCCTCGCCTCCGTTCCGATCGGACGCGTGGCCTACGTGGCCGACGGCTCCCCTCGCATATTTCCCGTGACCTTTGGCGTATCTGACAACCACATCGCCTATCGGTCGGCGGTGGGCTCCAAGCTCGACGCCGCCGAGATGGCCCGGCCCATAGCGTTCGAAGTCGATGATTGGGATCCCGCCCGCCGCACCGGTTGGAGCGTTGTCGCCACAGGACGGGTGCACACGGTCACCGATGAAGCCCGACTCGAGCAGCTCGAGCTGCTCGACGTGGACCCGTGGTTGGGCGATCAGGACATGGAATGGATCGAGATCACGATCGATGAGCTCTCGGGACGCCGGCTCCCCTCGTGAGCCACCTCAGGTCTCCTTGCGAGCCCCGATCACCTCGAGAGCACGCAACAGCTCCATAGGAAGCGGGAAGATGAGAGTTGAGTTCTGTTCCGCCGCCACCTCTGTCATCGTCTGGAGTATGCGCAACTGCATCGAGCCCGGGTGTGTCTCCATCACATCGGCCGCCTCGGCCAGCTTCTCGGCAGCTTCCTGCTCACCGAGAGCGTGGATGACCTTGGCACGCCGATCTCGCTCAGACTCGGCCTGACGCGCCATCGCCCGCCGCATGGCATCGGGCAACTCGACGTCTTTGACCTCCACCAGGCTCACCTTGACACCCCACGGGTTCGTCAGGTCGTCGATGATCTGTTGGAGCTGGCGGTTGATCTCATCACGGTTCACCAACAACCCATCGAGGTCGGCTTGACCGATGATGCTCCGCAAGGTGGTCTGGGCGATCTGAGAGGTGGCGAACCGGAAGTCCTCGATCTCCAGGATCGCCTTGTTGGGGTCGAGGACCTTGAAATAGGTGACCGCGTTCACCCGCACCGTCACGTTGTCGCGCGTGATGATGTCCTGGGGGGGGATGTCCATGGTCAGTGTCCGCAGGCTCACCCGCACTAGCTTGTCGACGATGGGGATGATGAGGATGAGCCCCGGTCCCTTCGGCTCTCCGACCACGCGGCCGAGACGGAAGAGGACTCCCCGTTCGTATTCATCGAGGATGTTGATGGATGACCGCAGCAGACTCAGGAGAATCAGTGCGGCAACAGCCAGCCCGGCGAGTAGTTCAGTGCTCATGTTCTCCTCCAGTAGGTCGGACCACCAGTGTCAGCCCATCGACGGCCACGACCTCCGCCGTTCCCGGCTCGATGTGCCCATCTTCTGAACGAGCCGTCCACCAAGACCCGTCCACGAAGACGTCACCAATTCGATCGCCGTTTTCACCGTCTCTCCGGTCAACCGTAACGGTTTGACCCACCAAGGTCGAAGCGCCGGTGGTGGGGCGCGCCATTCGGGCTCTGACCGCCAGCCGACCCGCCACCGTCGCGGCTCCGCCCAGGACGAGCGCCGCCGGCCACAGCACCGGCGCACTGACGCTGAGCGTGCCCTCGAACAAGAACAGTCCCGCCAAGAGCAGCGCGATGGTGCCTCCCCCCGCCATGACCCCGATACCCGGCACAAACACCTCGCCGATGAAGAGGGCCGCAGCCAGCACGAGAAGGGCCACGCCAACGGCGGTTACCGGAAGGATACTAAGGGAGAAGAAGCCCAGCAGAAGGGCGATGACTCCGGCGATGCCGGCGAATCCCATCCCGGGGTTGGCGGCCTCATAGACGATGGCCAGAGTGCCGAACGACATGAAGATGAACGCCAGATTGGGATCTGCGAGGTGACCGAGGATGCGCCGGAAAGTACTCAGCTCGTAGCGCTCGACCAGAGCTCCACCCGTGGCCAGAGTCACCTCCTCTCCGCCTACCTCGACGGCGAGACCGTCGATCTGCGCCAAGAGGTCATCGATGTCGGCAGCACGGATATCCACCACGCCGCGCTCCTCCGCCACGGTGGCAGTGACCGACACGCCGTCACGGACGGCCTCCTCGGCGAACTCGGCGTCACGGCCGCGCCGTTCAGCCACGGATACGGCAAAGGCGACCGAGTCGTTGATGATCTTGTCGGTGATCTCACCACCCTGGAGGTCGACGGGAGTGGCGGCTCCGATCGAGGTGGCCGGAGCCATGGCCGCCACGTGGGCAGACATGACGATGAATGTGCCCGCCGAAGCCGCTCTGGCCCCCTCAGGGGCGACATAAGCCACGACGGGTGCGCGTGCGTTGAGGAACGACTGCACGATGGCGCGCATCGACACATCGAGACCACCCGGCGTGTCGATGCGAACCACGAGGGCCGCACCCTGCTCTTCGGCTTCGGTCACCGCCGCCGCCAAATAGTCGGCCACAACGGGGGTGATCGGACCGTCCACCTCGGCGAACAGCACCTTCTCGCCCGTGGCGCCGACGGCCGAACTGCCACCGACGAGCAGTAGGGCCAGCACGGCGGTCACCAGAGCGCCTATCCGGTGGTAGGCCGAACTCATACCCTCAGTATTGCCGAAACGCGCCGGTACCTGGAGGCCGGAATGGCCCAGGCCCGGGGTTCACACCAGACTGTGGCGTGGCTCGAACCCCGGGTTCGGCCTCTCACTCCTCGTCGGGCTCGTCGTGGTCTTCGACCACCGGAGTCGCCTTGGAAGCACCCAGGCTGGCCAGCCATTCGGCAGGGTTGTCGGGGAGGTCGTCTTCCATGGAAGGAAGTGCACCCTCCCCACCCAACAGCTCGAGAGCCGCCACTGTGGTCGCCCCCGGCAAGGTGGGCTGGAGCTGCTGATAGGGGGAGGAACCGGTTCCGGCGGGGATCAGCTTGCCGATGATCACGTTCTCTTTGAGGCCCCGCATGAAGTCGGACCGGCTCTGAAGAGCGGCGTCTGTCAGCACACGGGTCGTCTCCTGGAACGAGGCCGCCGACAGCCACGAGTCTGTGGCCAAAGACGCCTTGGTGATACCCATGAGCTCGGAACGCCCTTCCGCAGGGACCTTGCCCGCTTCCACCAACGCCCGATTCACGTCCCGGAAGGTCTGGTCATCGACCAGCTCGGCGGGAAGGAACTCGGCCTCGTTGGCGCGCACCACCCGCACCCGGCGCAGCATCTGGCGCACGATCAGCTCGATGTGCTTGTCATGAATCTCCACGCCCTGAGAGCGGTACACCTCCTGCACCTGGTCCACCAGGTACTGCTGGGCGGCGCGCACACCGCTGATCTCCAGGACCTCTTTGGGGTCGAGTGGTCCTTCGGTGAGCTGTGTGCCCGGTTCGACGACGTCGCCGTTCGACACTCGGAGGCGGGCGTAGCGCGAGATCGGGTACTCGACCTCACCGTCTTCTTTCGATTCGACTACGAGCCTGCGCCCTTCGTCGTCGTCCACCAGACGCACCGGTCCGGCCACCTCGGTGAGAACGGCCTTACCCTTGGGCGAACGGGCCTCGAACAGCTCCTGGACTCGGGGGAGGCCGTGGGTGATGTCGTCGCCGGCCACACCGCCGGTGTGGAAGGTACGCATCGTGAGCTGCGTGCCCGGCTCGCCGATCGACTGGGCGGCCATGATGCCGACGGCTTCTCCCAACTCGACTTGGCGCCCGGTGGCAAGTGAGATGCCGTAGCACACCTGGCACACGCCGTTGCGGGTGTCACAGGTGAGCACGGAACGCGTCCGGATGGAGGCGACCGCTCCCTCCGCATCGGCCAGTGCCTGGACCTCTTTGGTCATCAGGACCGTGCCCGCTTTCAACTTGACCCCGTCCTCGGTCTCGACGACCTTCCGTTCGACCTTGATGTCGTCGGCGAGAACCCGTCCGTAAACCCGCGAGCGCAGGTTGCGAATCACCTGGCCGCGCTCATCGACGATGCGGATAACGATGCCCCGGTCGGTGTCACAATCCTCGGCCACGACGATGACTTCTTGTGACACGTCGACGAGCCGACGGGTCAGGTAACCGGAGTCGGCAGTGCGGAGGGCGGTGTCGGCCAATCCCTTGCGAGCCCCGTGCGTGGAGATGAAGTACTCCAGTACCGACAATCCCTCACGGAAGTTGGAGATGATCGGACGGGGAATGATGTCACCTTTGGGGTTGGCCACCAACCCCCGCATCCCAGCGATCTGTCGTACCTGCATCATGTTCCCGCGAGCGCCCGAACCGACCATCATGTCCAGGGCGTTGAACTTCTCCGTCTTCAGGCCCAACTTCATGGCGTCGGTAACCTTCTCGGTGGCCTCCGTCCAGATCTCGATCAGTTCCTGGCGGCGCTCTTCGTCGGTGACCACACCCTTGAGGAACTGACCCTGGATCTTCTGGGCCCGTTCCTCGTACTCGGCGAGGATCTCGACCTTGTCGTCAGGCGTCTTGACATCCTCGAGCCCGATCGATAGCCCAGCCTTGGTGGCGAATCGGAACCCCAGGTCCTTGATCCCATCGAGCATGGATGCCACCTGCGAACGGGGATACTTCTCGATCACCACCTCGATGAGCGTGCGAATGTCCGACTTGACGACGACCGAATCGACGTAAGGGAAACCTTCCGGCATCACGGTATTGATGAGCACTCGCCCGAAGGTGGTCTCGTACGGCTTCGACCCGTCGACAGGCTCGTCGGTGAGCAACTTGGGCAACGCGCTCTTGAGGTCGTCGTGCTGCGCCTTCTCGCCGGCCAGTTCGCCCAGTCGCACTTTGATCGGGGAATGGAGCGAGATCTCGCCGAGATCGTAGGCCATCTCTGCTTCGTCGATCGACGAGAAGTAGCGCCCTGCGCCCTTGCCATCCTCCTCCAGCTCGGAGAGGTAATACATCCCTATGACCATGTCCTGGGACGGAGTGACGATCGGGCGCCCCGACGCCGGGGACAAGACGTTGTTCGACGACAACATGAGGACACGGGCCTCGGCCTGGGCCTCGGCCGACAGGGGCAGGTGCACCGCCATCTGATCACCGTCGAAGTCGGCGTTGAAGGCCTCACACACCAGGGGATGGATCTGGATGGCTTTGCCCTCGACGAGCACCGGCTCGAAGGCCTGGATGCCGAGGCGATGGAGGGTGGGCGCCCGATTGAGGAGCACAGGGTGCTCTTGGATCACATCACCGAGCACGTCCCACACCTGGGGTCGCTGACGTTCCACCATGCGCTTGGCGGCTTTGATGTTCTGGGCGAGGTCCAAGTCGACGAGACGCTTCATCACGAAGGGCTTGAACAGCTCGAGGGCCATAACTTTCGGAAGACCGCACTGATGCAGCTTGAGACTTGGTCCGACGACGATCACCGAGCGGCCTGAGTAGTCGACTCGCTTGCCGAGAAGGTTCTGACGGAATCGGCCCTGCTTGCCCTTGAGCATGTCGGACAGCGATTTCAGCGGTCGGTTTCCCGGACCGGTCACGGCCCGACCA
>JBGTLA010000109.1:0-88893 GCA_041744375.1 Acidimicrobiia bacterium
TGGCACCGAACACCGCTAGTTCCCGAGCACCCTGGACGGCGTCGCCCAGCTCGGCTGCTACGTCTCCCGCCATGGTGCGCGCCTGGCCCGAGAGCGCCGCAACCTGGCCCGCCGCCAGCCAGGGAAGGGCCAGCGCGGCCACGAGCGGAAAGGGAACTAGCGCCACCCCGACCACGGGGTCGACCCAGGCGGCAACCCCTACGCAGGCGAGGATCGGAACGGCCACCGCGCTGACAAGCGGGGCGATGGTGTGGGCGTAGAACGGCTCCACCCGATCGACATCGCCCAACACCCGCGCCACGAGGTCGCCGGTGCGGTAGTCGTCGAGACCGGCTGGGGCCAACGGGACCAGCCTGCGGTAGGTCTCGGTGCGCAGATCGGCCAACAGGCGGAACGAGACGGCATGGCCGGTGAACTGCTCCACATACCGGAAGGTGCCCTTGACGAGGGCGAGGACGCCGAGAAGGATCAGCATCGGACCCAGCGGCGACCCCGAACCGACCCCCACCACCAGCGCCACCGCCACCGCGGGTATGGCCACTCCCAGACCTTGGTTGACGACCCGGCTCACCACCGAGACAGTCATGAGGGGAGCGAGCGGCCGCAGCAGCCGGAGCAGACGGCGGGTGACATCGAGACGCATCAGCTCTCCCCTGTCAACTCGGTGATGGCCTGTTGGGGATCGGCTTCCCTTCGCAGGCGGCCACCGTCGAGGAAGAGCACCCGGTCGACACCGGCGATGGTGGAGCGGCGGTGAGCGATGACGATGACGGTCCTGCTCCGGGTCAAATGGTCGAGGGCACGACGAATTCGTGCCTCGCTCTCGAGATCGACGTTGGAAGTAGGCTCGTCGAGCACGATCACCGGTGCGTCGACCAGCAGAGCACGAGCGATCGCCAGTCGCTGCGCCTCTCCGCCGCTCAGCTGCAGTCCCCTCTCCCCGACCGGGCTTTCAAGTCCGCCGCCCCGCTTCCGGACCAATTCGGCCAGGTCGGCCCCCTCCAAGGCAGCCCACATCTCGGCGTCGGTAGCTTCGGGGCCCCCCAGACGAAGATTGTCGGCCACCGAGCCGTGGAAGAGGAAGGGACGCTGGGGAACCAGCACCGGCCTGCCCCCCACAGACACCCTGCCCGAGTCGGGGTGCAGGAGGCCGAGGACGAGATGGGCGATGGTTGACTTGCCGGCCCCGGATGGGCCCACCACGGCCACTTTCTGGCCTGCTTCCACCCGGAAGGTGACGTCGTCGACCGCCCGAGCTCCCTCCGGATAGGCGAACTCGACCCGGTCGAACTCCACCACGCCCGTCTCCGTGCCCGACGGAGCCGAAACAGGCTCCCTCCCCGTGGCCAAGAGCTCTCTTATCTGTCCCGCCGCCGCCCGCCCGATGGCACCCACGTAGAAGTAACGTCCGATCTGGGACAGCGGCTCGATGAGCATCACTCCCAGGAGCACGATCGCCACCGCCTCGCCCACGGTGATGGCGCCGCCGGACAACCTCCAACCGGCCATGGCCGCCGCCGTTCCCACGGTGCCGACGGTGAAGAGGGTGTCGACGGCCAGGAGAGCGAGCTGGTTGACCGCCAGCAGCTTCATCGTCTCGACCCGCAGGCGTTCTGCCTCGGTGGCGATCTCGAGGCCGTAGGAATCGGCCCGGTCCAGGGCCTTGAGCGTCCGCAGGCCCTGGATGCCGTCGAGGAAACGGGCAGCGAGCTGGTCGGCCGTCTCTCGGTAACGGGCGCTCACGGAGGCGAAACGGCGCTCCAACAGGCGGAGCAGTGCCGGAATGACGGGCAGGATCACGACCAGGGCAAGGGCGGTGGGCAGGTCGATGATGGCCACCACCAATCCGAGAAACAGCGGGCTCGACATGCCTCCGATGAGCTGGGGGAAAAAGGTGCCGGCCAGGCTGCCGACGGCTTCGACCCCTTCAGTCGCCTTGCCCACCACGCTTCCCGTTCGTCGCCACCATGCCCCGGGCGAGACGATGGCCGTGACCACGCGACGTCTCAGGTCTCGTTCCACGGCGACGGCGGCACCGTTGGCGGCGGGAGGAAGAACGCCGGTCAGCAGCGCCCGCAACCCGAGGAGCACCGCCGCCCACACCACCAGGTCGGCGTAAACCTCCCCTGCGGCCAACCGGTCGACGAGCCGACCGATGACGAGGACCGTGCCCGCCCCGAGCAGCACCCGCACCCAGTTCGCGGTCAGCGACAGTCGAAGGTGCGTGCGTCCAGCGCCATACAGGGAAACTCGGGGCGGGCGTGCCATTACGGTTCCGTCTGTCCTGCTCAGTCGGAGGCAGACCCATAGGGGCGGGAGGTGCGGGTTCCCAGCCGCTTCCACGTGTCGAGACCCGCCTCGACCTCGAGGAAGCCGTGCAGGTAGGTGGGGATCCCCGGCGCACTCACTTCGGTCAGCTTGCTCATCTCGTCGGCGGTGAGTTCCCACTCCCCGGCCGCCAGGTTGTCGTCGAGCTGGGCGACGGTCCGACAACCGAGAAGGACCGAACTGACGCCGGGCCGCTGGCGCACCCAGTTGAGGGCGACCTGACTCATCGACGTGTCACGTTCCGAAGCCGTCTCCTCGACGACGGACAGCACCTCCCACGTTCGCGGCGTGTTGCGTATGTCATATGCCTCCACACCCCGGTTGGGATCTTCTCCGAGGCGGGTGGCTCCGGTGGGGCGGCTCGAGCTGGAGTACTTCCCGGTCAGCCAGCCCCCTCCCAGTGGCGACCAGGGGAGCATCCCGATACCCCGTTCGAGACACAGCGGCATCGAGTCGAGCTCGATGTCACGCGTCAGCAGGTTGTATTGCGGTTGCAGAGAGACGATGGGTGCCGACTCGGCCCGCTCTGTCGCGAGTACCGCCCGTTCCAGCTGCCAGGCGAGGAAATTGGAGACCCCGATGTGTCGGACCTTTCCCGCCTGCACGAACCCGTCGAGGGTTGCCATCGTCTCGGGTACGGGTGCCGCTGGGTCCCAGGCATGGATCTGATAGAGGTCGATGGTCTCGATTCCGAGCCGTCGCAGGCTGGCCTCTAGAGCCCGTTCCAAGTAGGCACGTCCTGCCCCCCGATCGGCCGGGTCGTCGCTCATGGGAAAACGTGCCTTGGTGGCGATCAGTGGCCGGTCCCTCTGGCTCCTGCGAGCCAGCCATCGCCCGATGATCTGTTCGGAGGCGCCGTGCGAATAGACGTCGGCGGTATCCACCAGCGTCCCGCCCGTCTCGACGAAGCGGTCGAGGATGGCGTGGGATTCTGCCTCGTCCGACTCGGCGCCGAACGTCATCGTTCCCAGCCCGAACACAGAGACGGTGAGATCCGACGGTCCCAGGGATCGTTGTTCCATCTGTTCGACTCTAGGTGGCTGGTGTTGTTGGCGGTGTGAGTGGCATGGCCGAAGCGCGCTCCGTCGCCTCTAGAGTGCCCCCGGAAGGCGAGTACCGAAGGAGTTAGGCGATGAGTGACCGGCTGAACTATGACGCGATCATCATCGGTGCCGGCGTGATCGGATCCAACCTCGGATTCGAGATGGCCAAGGTCGGCTACCGGACCCTCAACATCGACAAACTCCCCACCTCCGGGTACGGCTCGACCGCCAACTCCTGTGCCATCGTCCGAGTCCACTATTCGACCTGGGCCGGGGTGGCCATGGCCTACGAGGGTTTCTTCTATTGGAAGGACTGGCCCAACTACCTCGAAGTCGAAGACGAGCGGGGGCTGGCGGAATTCATCGAGACCGGTGGCATCTACGTGGGCGACGACTCTCGCTACACCGACAAAGTGCTGCCTCTCTTCGACCAAATCGGCATCCCCTACGAGGTGTGGGACGTGGACACGCTCACCTCCAAGGTCCCCGACATCGACACGGGGCGCCACGCTCCACCCAAACGTGCCGACGACGAGGCCTTTTGGGACGAGCCACACAGCCAGATCACGAGTGCCGTATACGTGCCGGCCACCGGTTATGTGAGTGACCCCCAACTCGCCTCACACAACCTGCAGCGGGCGGCCGAGGCCAAGGGCGCCGAGTTCATGTTCAACGCCGAGGTCACCGAGATCCGGTCTCGCCACGGCCGGGTGGTGGGTGTGACCCTCGCAGACGGAACCCTCATCGACGCTCCGATCGTTGTCAACGTCGCCGGGCCACACTCTTTCATCATCAATCAGATGGCGGGGGTGGCCGACTCGATGGCGATCAAGACGAGGGCCCTGCGCCATGAGGTCCACCACGTTCCGGTCCCTGAGGGCATGACGTACACCAAAGACGGCTTCATCGTCGGCGACGACGACATCGGCACGTATCTCCGTCCCGAGGTCGGCAACAATATCCTGCTCGGCAGCCAGGACCCAGAATGCGACCCCCAGGTATGGGTGCCCAACCCCGACGAGTACGACCGCCAGATCACCGAAGATCAGTGGCGCACACAGGTGCTGAGACTGGCCCGACGACTCCCCAAGCTGGGTGTGCCCCACGAGAAGAAGGGAGTCGTCGACCTCTACGACGTGAGCGACGACTGGATCCCCATATACGACAAGACCGACCTCGGGGGTTTCTACGTCGCCATCGGTTCCAGCGGAAACCAGTTCAAGAATGCTTCGGTGGCCGCCTACTGCATGACCCAACTCATCCAGAGAGTGGAGGGCGGTCACGACCACGACTCAGACCCCGTGACTGTCGAGATGGTCCACACCGGCCTCCACCTCGACATGAGTGCCTTCGGTCGCAACCGCGAGATCAACCAAGACTCCTCCTTCAGCGTCCTCGGCTGAGAGGCATTCGGTGGATGTGAGCGACAGGCCCGTTGTTGTCGAAGGGGAGAAGCGGAAGAACCCGTATCCTGGCACGGAGATCTCGAAGGGAATGTGATGAGAGCATTGGTGACGGTTGCGTCGAAACACGGCGCCACGGCCGAGATCGGTGACGCCATCGCCCGAGAGTTGGAGGCGGCCGGTCACAACGTGACGAGCACGCTTCCTCAAGATGTGGCCGACGTGACCGCCTTCGGCGGTGTCATCATCGGCAGTGCCGTGTATGCGGGACGATGGCAGAAAACGGCTCGGGAACTGGTGGACCGGGTCGGGTCGGACCTGGCCGGCCGAGCGGTCTGGCTGTTCTCGAGCGGCCCGGTGGGCGACCCGCCCAAACCCGACGCCGAACCCGTCGACGTGGCCGCCATCGTCGAGTCCACAGCCGCCCTCGGACATCGCCTCTTCGCCGGCCGCTTGGACCCCGCCCTCCTCAACTTCGGCGAGCGCGCCATCGTTACTGCCCTGCGGGCGCCGGCGGGCGACTTCCGCGACTGGGACGAGATCCGAGCGTGGGCACGCGAAATAGCGGCGCACGCGTGAAAGGGCCGGGAGTCGATCCCGGCCCCACACGCATCAGGCGATCAGAGCATCCAGATGAGGACCATCACCAGGGCGACCGTCGCCATGAGAGCGGTTACCGCCCAGACGGTCCGGGTCACCGCGATGTCGTTCCACCGCGACTCGCCTCCGAGGGCTCGACGGGCAGCGAGACCGAACGCTGCTGCCATCATCAGGCCTCCACCCGTGAACATGCCCAGGTACCAACCCGGGACCAATCCACCGAGGAACCAATTGGTGGGAACTGCGTACATCCATGCTCCAACCACGATGGCGGCCAGACCGAACCACCCCGCCACCTTCTCGGTGAGGTTGAACCCTGCGCGGGGCTGGACGACTTCCGTCGTGGGACGTTCTTGCAGCATCGTCACAACGACCTCCTCTCCGGACGGCACCTATCGGGCCATCCTGTTTCATCCTGAGTGAGCCGGCGTCGAGCCGCCAGAGGAGAAAGACCCAACCCCCGCCTGACTCGCATTTTGCACTAAAGTGCCTGCCACATGAGCACCCCGACAGCTACCCGTTCGCTCGGCAGGCTTCGCCTCTACAACGTCGTCATGGGTCTGCTCCATGCGGCCCAAGGCTTGGCCGTCTTGGCCCTGGCCAGCTCCTTTACCTTGCCGGTGGTGGCCACCTACCTGCAAGGCCCGCCCGGCTCACCGGCCGATAACCCGACCGTACTGGCCAACCTCTCGGTGGCCTGGGGAGTTGCCGTGTTCTTGTTCCTCTCGGCATCGTTCCACCTGCTCATCTCCAGCCCGTGGTTTTTCGACCACTACGCCGGCGGCCTCACCCAGGGACGCAACTATTTCCGATGGGTGGAGTATTCGCTTTCGTCTTCGGCCATGATCGTGCTCATCGCCATGCTCACGGGGATCAGCGACGTCGCCGCACTGGTGGCCCTCTTCGGCGTCAACACCGCCATGATCTTCTTCGGCGCCGTACAGGAGAAATACGAGCAGCCCGGTGGCTCGCTGCTTCCGTTCTGGCTGGGCTGCATCGCCGGCGCCGTGCCCTGGGTGGCAATCGGCTTCTATCTGTTCTCCCCCGGTAGTAGCGTCCAACCACCCGGGTTCGTGTACGCAATCTTCTTCTCGCTGTTCATCTTCTTCAACGTGTTCGCCGTCAACATGTGGCTCCAGTACCGGCGCATCGGCCGGTGGAGCAACTACCTGTTCGGTGAATCGGCGTACATCCTTCTCAGCTTGGTGGCCAAGTCGGCGCTGGCTTGGCAGGTGTTCGCAGGCACGCTGGCCGTGTGAGCAGCCCCTCAGTGAGCGTCACCGACCCCCGACGAGGGCGGCGGTGTCGACGAGCCGGGCGGAATATCCCCACTCGTTGTCGTACCAGCTCACGACCTTCACGACCCGGTCCCGCAGCACCATGGTCGATTCGGCGTCGACGATCGACGAGTGCGGGTCGCCGATGATGTCACGCGAGACGAGGGCCTCGTCTGTCACCCGCAGTACTCCTCGCATCGGCCCGTCGGCGGCTGCCCGCAGGGCATCGTTTACGTCATGGGTGGTGACGTCGGCGTTCAGCTGGGCGACGATGTCGCATACCGAGCCGTCCTCCACGGGAACCCGAAACGCCATGCCGTCCATGCGACCGGCCAACTCGGGTATGACCAACCCGGTGGCCTTGGCGGCTCCGGTGGTGGTGGGCACGATCGACAGCGCCGCCGCTCTCCCCCGCCGCCTCTTGCGCATGGGGGTGTCCATGAGAGCCTGGCTAGAGGTGTAGGCGTGAATGGTGGTGACCATGACGTGCTCGATCCCGAAGCTGTCGTTGAGCACCTTGGCCACAGGCGCCAGGCAATTGGTGGTACATGACGCGTTCGAGATCATCACATGCTCATCGACGTCGAAGGCGTCCTGGTTGACGCCGAACACGACGGTGACGTCCACATCGTCCGATGGAGCCGAGATGATGACCTTTTCGGCACCTGCCGCCAGATGCCCACCTGCCTCGGCCCGGCCGCGGAACGCCCCGGTGCACTCGATGACCACTTCAGCTCCCAGCTCCCCCCAGGGGATATCTGCCGGTGACCGCTCCGACGAGAATGCCACCTTCAGATCGTCGACGATGATGGTCGACGAGTCGTTGGACACCTTGCGGGGGTACCAACCGTGCACCGAGTCGTACTTCAGGAGATAGGCCAGGTCCCCGATATCGCTGAGGTCGTTGACCCCGACGACCTCGAAGCGGTCGTCGGCGAGAAACTGCTTGAAGACACATCGACCGATGCGTCCGAAACCGTTGATTCCGATCTTGAGTGGTGCCATGGACCTCCTCTGGTCTTAGATACCAACCTACCCCACCGTCCGGTTCAACCAGAAGGCACCGCTCACCAGGCTCTGCCGCTCCAGCAAAGCGAAGACAACGGCGAACATCACGGCCAGAGCGGCGATGAGGCCGAGCATCACACCGATCAGATAGGCTGAATCGCCGCCGAAATCGACCAGACCGATCGGCGACACGTTGAGACCCAAGAAGAGCACGAGGACCGCCACCGTCGCCAAGATCGGTCCGAGATCGGACCATCCCCGACCGAACAACCGAGTCAGCACCGCCGCGGCCGCCCCCGTGAAGACCAGGGTCATCGGCAGCGCCTTCACGATGAGGTCGTCGACCGGTCCGCCCACCGCCACAATGGCCTCCATCGAGGTCACGGGTTCGAAGACCAACACTGACACCAATCCGAGGAGCCCGAACATAGCCATGAAGGCGAGGTTGTATCGCCACCAGGCCGCCAGGGACGGCTCCGCGAAGAGTCGGCGAAAGGTCACGGCGAGGCCGAACCCGCAGAGAGCCCCAGCAACCATCATCACCACGAGCATGTCCCAAATGTCGCTTATGAAGATGTCGTGGATGATGGTGAAGCCGACCGTCGCCGCCACGCCGGCAACGACACCCGAACGGCCATAGCCGGCGACTTCGGCTCGGCTGTCGGGCGGGCTCACGACTCCGCCCTCGCCGGGTCCCGAGTCGTCACCAACCATCCCCCAACCAGCCCGATCCCGAAGAAATGTCTGACCAAAGCAGTTGTCCGCCCCGCCACCACTCTCGCTCCTCTCGCTCGACCTGGTGGGAACCTACGCCTCCGACGTCCGGTGGACAACGGTGCTGGCTGGAGTTCAGGGGTGGGGCCTGTCTGAGATTCCTCGACGTTTTCGGTCGACGTTTGGCCGCCGGACAGAACCATCCACTAGGTTGAGTGCCAGAGCCACATGAGGGGAACCTTGAACATCGCCGACAAATTGCACGACATCGCGGTCTCGGAGCTCGATCTCGCCCGCCACGTCACCGTCGAAGCCGACACCAGCGTCAACCAGACCATCCGCCGAATGAACGACGCCGAGCGCTCGAGCGCCTTGATCGTCGACGCCGACCAACTCGTGGGCATTTTCACCCAGCGAGACGTCGTCATGAGCGTCCTCGGTGTCGATGGCATCTGCGATCGACCTGTGCGTGACGTCATGACTCCCTCACCCCGCACCGTGGGCAGCGATGCTTCCGTCACCGATGCTCTGGCCGTCATGACTGAGATGTGGGTGCGGAGCGTCCCGGTGGTCGACCACGGGTCGATCATCGGCAACTTCTCGTTCTACACCGCCATGAAACTCATCGCCGACCTGCTCACCGACAAGTCCAGCCGCAGCGAGAACGACCTCTCGGCTCAGCATGGACTGATGTTCGTGGACCTCACCGGACTGCACACAGCTGCACCGGTGACGGTGCGAACCAACGACACCCTCGACACCGCCGTCCACCACATGAACGCCAGGGCGCTCGGGTCGGTCCTCGTCGTCAACGCCCGCGAGTCCCTCGTCGGCGTTCTCACCGAGTTCGACCTCCAGACCAAGTTCGCCTGCCGAGGACAAGACCTGGCCCAGGTGATGGTGGAGCAGGTCATGACACCGGACCCGGAGGCGCTGACGGTCCGCTCTCCCATCTCCGACGCCATTGCCCGTATGACCGACCGGGAGATGTCTTACGTGGCTCTCGTCGGAGAGACGGGCCGACCGGTGGGGACGGCCACCTTCCGAGAAGTTGCCGACTACTTCGAATCGAGCCTGGTGGCGCTCGGTTGAAGCGCGCCTCCTTCAGGTGACCGCTGCGTAGAGCTGCCACTGCTCGGGGATGCCCTTGAAGGAGTGGACACCGGCATCGGCGAGGGTGATGCCCGATCCGGCCACGAGATCCTTCACGGTGCGCGAAATCAACACGTCGCTCGCACCGGCGATGGCGGAGACACGAGCGGCGATGTTGACTGCCATTCCTTCGACGTCGCCCCCGGCGAAGCGGACTTCTCCGGTGTGGAGCCCGGCCCGAACCTGGAGGCCGATGGGACGGACTGCCCTTGTGATCTCGACGGCACAGCGAATGGCACGGGCCGGACCGTCGAATGTGGCCAGGAAGCCGTCACCGAGCAATTTGATCTCTCTGCCCCGGAACCGCTCGAGCTGGGCACGCACCACCCGGTTGTGGGCGTCGAGCAGGTCTCCCCACCGCTCGTCACCGAGGGCATGAGCACGCGCCGTGGAGTCGACGATGTCGGTGAAGAGCACGGTGGCGAGCACGCTTTCACCGGTCGGAAGGGTGCGTTGGCCGGTGAGAAAAACCTCGATCTCGTCCAAGATCTGGCCGGCGTTGTCTCCGACGGAGAGCAGATGATCCTCCCCGGGCAGATCCACCAGCCGGGCCCCGGGGATTCTATCGGCGAGCATCTGACCGGCTTCGAAATCTATGAGCATGTCGTCGTGACGGTGGATCACCAGGGTTGGGACCTGCACGGCCCCGAGCACGTCGGAGATGTCGATCTGGCGGTTCATCTCCATGAGCTCGGTCACGGCTCGCGGATCTCCACCGAGGCGTTCGAACTTCCCCCACCACACCATCATGTCGGCTTCGTCGGCCGCCCCGGGAGCGAACAGGGGAAGGCTTTTTCCGCTGCCCCAGCTCGTGTCGACGTAGACGAGGAACTCCTCGAACTCCTCGTCGGTCGCCAGCCACGACGAGAACCGGGCGAACGCCCCGTATAGGACGAGGGCGGTGCAACGGTCGGGGTGATGGGCGGCGAACAACGTGGCCAGTGAACCACCTTCGGATACGCCGAAGATCGCCGCCCGTTCGATGCCCTCGGCGTCCATGACCGCGCGGACGTCGTCCATACGCTTGTCCATCGTCGGAAGGGTGGACACCCGAGACGACAGGCCCGTTCCCCGCTTGTCGAACATTAGGACACGAGCAAAGCTCCCCAAGCGCTCCAACATGCGGGAGAAACGGGGATCGTCCCAATAGTTGTCGATGTGGGAGACGAACCCCGGCACGAACACCAGGTCGAGGCCGGCACCGAACACCTGATAGGCGACATGGACGTTGTCGGCTCTGGCATAGCGGGTGGTCGGGTTCATCGCGAAGGCGAGTATGCCAGCCTCCGCCTCAAGGTTCAGCCGGTGGTCGCCACCAGCCGGTCGAACTCGGCGCGGAGCTGGGTCCAGGCATCACGCAGCTGTGCCTCGACTTCGGAGCCGTCGAGCGTCTGCTGGAACTCGTCCATCTCCTCTCGGATCGCCACGGTGTCGACGGCTACTCCCGACCTGATCGACTCCACAGCCCCTCTCAACTGGCCCTCAACACGCCGCCAGGCGGACTCGAGGTCTGCTTGAACGGCACCGGCATCGACCTCGTCGCTCATGCGGCGAATCTCGGCTTCGACCTGGCTGACGTCGGGGACGGCCACAGTGTCGGGGATCTCGAGGGTGTCAGGGATCTCGAGGGAGTCGGGGGTCTCGAGATCCATGTCGACTCCGGTGTCTCCGGCGCAGGCGGCGAGCATGAACACCGACAGCACGGCGCCGGTTGCAAGGGTTCGCGTCCTCATTGGTTCTCTCCGTTGGGTAGATCGTTGCCCTAACCGCTACCCGCTGGCGCGCTTTTCAAACCGCCCGGCCCGCCCGGTATCGGATTCATCGATTGCGGACGCATGCCATGGAGTCGAGTCGTTTCGCCCTCTCGTGGCCGTCTTCTTCGGCTGACGCATAGTCGAACCGCCGGGTGGAGGCTCGATCCATTGCACAGGCACTTTGATACGCTGGCACCGCATGGAGCGGATCTCGTTGGGAAAGATGCAGAACCCGGTACGGGGATTCCTCCATGGTTCAGCAGCCGTCGTCTCCCTCGCCGTCCTCGTTGCTCTCGGGACGCTGGCCGTCGGTGGCGGTCTCAAGGTGGCGTTGTGGGTGTATGGGGTGTCATTGGTGGCCCTCTACACCACCAGCACCCTCTACCACACCATGCCCTGGGGACCACGCTGGAAAGCCTGGTGGCAACGTCTGGATCACACCGCCATCTACATACTCGTGGCCGGCACCAGCACTCCGCTCTTCGTGGCGGTTCTCGACGGTGCCTGGATGTGGGCCGGTCTGGCGCTCATCTGGGGGATCGGCGTGGTGGGCGCGTTGCGAGAGTTCGTTCCCGCCTTGAGACGCCGGTGGACGGTGGGTGTGCAGATGGCGATGGGAGCCCTCGGTGCCATCCCGATGGCCGTCATGCTGATTCGGATGGACACCAGGCCGATGGTGCTGACCATCGCCGGCAGCGTTATGTACTTGGTGGCGTTGGTTCTCTTCATCAACAAGCGGCCCCGGCTCTTCCCGCGCATCTTCTCCCACCACGAGGTCTTCCACGTCTTCGTGATAGCCGCCAGCGTCACTCATTTCACCGCAGTGTGGAGCGTCGTCAAACAGTTCTGAAACGCCTTCCGCATGGGCAGTGCCTCGGCGCATTTCGAACTCATGGTATATAGTGGACCGAGTCCACTAGTTGGAGGCGAGATGACTGCAGGAGCCGTCGAGCGGGTCCGGGAGTTCAACCGGGGGTGGACCGAGGTGCTCGGTCTGTTGGATCAGGGACTGTTGGAGACCGAACACTCGCTGGCAGAAGCTCGGGTCCTCTTCGAATTGGCGCAACGCCCATCGTGGGAGCGCCTGGAGCTTCGGCAGCGTTTGGGAATGGATGCCAGCTTCCTCACGCGAGTTCTCGGCCGCTTGGAACACAAGGATCTGGTGGCTTTGAGCGCCTCGCCCACGGATAGACGGGCACTGGTGGTGGCGCTGACCCAGGCCGGCCGAGCCGCCTTCGATGACCTCGATCGACGTTCGGCCGAACAGGTGGCTGAGATGCTCGTCCGTCTGACGCCCGAGCAGCAGTCGACACTGATAGAGGCGATGACGGTCGTGTCCCAGCTCCTCCGACCGCCGGCGACGGAACGGGGAAGCGTCATCAGGGGGTTGCAACCGGGAGACCTGGGTTGGGTCGTCGGCCGTCACGGCGCCGCCTATTGGGACGAGTTCGGCTGGAATCTCGAGTTCGAAGCCCTCGTGGCGCGCATCGTGGCCGACTATCACTCCCATCTCGCGCCCGGCCGTGAGAACGCTTGGATCGCCGAGATGGACGGGGCCCGGGCCGGATGTGTGTTCTGTTGCCAACGAGATGCCGACACGGCCCAGCTTCGCATCCTCCTGGTGGAGCGATGGGCCCGAGGATTTGGGGTGGGCAGGCGTCTGGTCGACGAATGCGTAAGCTTCGCCCGGGCGGCCGGCTACTCGAAGATGATGCTGTGGACCAACGACGTGTTGGTCTCGGCCCGACGTATCTACGAGGCCGTCGGCTTCGAGCTCGTCGAAGAAGAGGAGCATCACAGCTTCGGTCACGACCTCGTGGGCCAGAACTGGGAGATGGATCTGAACTGAGCCGCAACTACGAATCTACGGCCCTCACCAGATGCAGCTCCCACTCGTCGGGGACCCCCTTGAGTGAGTGCCTGCCCAGTGATTCGAATCGAAGGCCGCTCCCGGCTACGAGGTCCTTGACGGTGCGGGACACCACCACCTCTCCGGGGCCGGCCAGTGAGGCGATGCGGGCGGCTATGTGGACCACCAACCCGGCGACGTCGTCGCCCACGATCTCGACCTCGCCCGTGTGGAGGCCGCAGCGAACATCGATCTTGAGGGCGGGGACGGCCGCAGCGATCGCTTGCGAGCAGCTGATGGCCCGGGCAGGCCCATCGAAAGTGGCGACGAACCCGTCGCCGGTCGTGTTGACCTCTTTCCCGCGCCAGCGATGCAACTCATCGCGAACTATGGCGTTGTGCCGTTCGAGTACGTCGGTCCACACCCGGTCTCCCAAACTCGACGCCACCTCATTGGATGAGACGATGTCGGTGAACAAGACGGTGGCGAGCACTCGATCCGGCACCTGGGCCGTGCGGTGACCGGTGACGAATTCTTCTATCTCGGCCAGGAGCGGGTCGGGATCACCCGCCCAGAAGAAGTGGTCGGCACCGGCCAGCTCCACCAGGCGAGCGTCGGGGATGTAAGAGGCTATGTAGCGGCCCTCCTCGACGTCGACGTCTGGATCCTCCCGGCGATAGAGCAACAAGGTTGGAACACGAATGACGGGAAGGATCGAAGTGACGTCGATCTGTGAGTTCATCCTCATCAAGGCGGCCGCGGCCTTGGGACTCGACGACAGACGGGCGTACCGGCTCATCCAGGACCCGAAGGCCTCGTCGCCCGCCCGACTGGGCGCCGAGGTCTCGACCGTCATCGTTTCGGGCCACGTTTGCTCGGTCTCTTCGATGGCTTTCTCTCGCTCATCCCACGTCGGTGCCCACGGGTGGTCGTCAGAACGGATCCGCTTGGCATAGGAACCGGTCAGGACCAAACCCTCGGTTCGCTGGGGATAGGTGGCGGCGAAGAGGATGCACATGTTGCCGCCCTCCGAGTGCCCAAAGAGCGTGGCCCGCTCCGAGCCGACGGCATCCATGACCGCCCTCACGTCGTCCATCCGCACCTCGAGGGTGGGGAGTTGGTCCAGCCCGACTGAATCTGACAGCCCGGTGCCACGTTTGTCGAAGGTGATGAGACGCGTAAACGAGGCGAGACGTCGCAGGAACCGGGCCAGACCGGGGTCCTCCCACATCACCTCGATGTTGGAGATCCATCCCGGCACATAGACGAGGTCACGGGGACCGTCCCCGGTCACCTGACAGGCGATGTTGACGTCGCCACTTCGGGCGTAATTGGTCACCGGCAAGGTGAGTAGATCCTAGAGCCCCCATAGCGTGGCCGACCGAGGATGATCTCAGGGGACGGGCGAATAGGGACGGCTGCAGGAACCCGAGCCACTCTTCAACGGCGTTCCATGGCTTGGCCGGCCGCCTATCCGCGCGTTCCCTCGGTTCGATGCTTAGAGGTTGGTCGATTCGGGTAAGACGAGGCACAATGTTCAACGCACGCACGATCGCACGCACCCTGTTGGCCGGGATCTTCATCGTCGGGGGATGGGACTCGCTCCAACACCCCAAGCCGAAAACGGGAGCGGCCCAAGAAGTGGGTGTTCCCATCGCCGAGAAAGTTGGCCTCTCCACCGACCCCATGGATCTCGTCAAGATCAACGGCGCCGTCCAGTTCGGCGGTGGCATACTGCTGGCGTTGGGGTGGATGCCGCGCCTAGCCGCCCTCGCACTCGGCGCCACCCTGGTGCCCACCACCGTCTCAGCCCACCGATTCTGGGAGATCAAAGACACCGACCAGCGCAAGGCCCAAATGATGCATGCGTTCAAGAACGCCTCGATACTCGGTGGACTGATCATGGCGGCCCTCGACCATGGCAGCCGCCCCTCGGTCTTCTGGATGACACGCAGGGCCACCGATCGCGCCGGCGACGCCCTGGCCGGGGCCATGGACAAGGTCACTGGATAAGACTGCGCCCCGACGACGGTGGCTAGCCGACAGATTCGAGGGGGACGGCAGCGGCGGTTGCCCCCCTGAACCTCTCCCGAAGACGCTCGTCGACCATGTCAGAAACGATCGACTCGATCGTCTCGCGGGCTGCGTCCATGGCAGCGGCCGCGTCAGATTCCCGCCCCAGCTCGGTGTAGGCACGGGAGATGGTGGCGTGGATACGCCACAGCTCACCTCGTAGCCCCATCGTGGCCGCGGAAGCCCCCACCGGGTCCAGAATCTCGAGAGCGGCGGCTGGGTCGCCCTCGTCGAGTGCCAGCAATCCCATGACGCGTCCCAAGGCAGGCTGAACGTTGGCCGTTTGACTGTCATCGAGGAAACGTCCCGCCTTCGACAGGAATTCACGCGCCGTATCCCGGTCGCCCAGTGCCAGGTGGGCCTCAGCCGAACCGACGAGTGACCAGGGCTTCTCCAGGTAAGTGGTGGCCGAGGAGGCAGAGAGGCTACGAGCGAACTGCTCGGCCGCCTCCTGGGGACGGCCCAGCTGCAGGTCGCTCCACCCCAGCTGCCCCCAAATTGAAGCGGCGAACATCTCCCCGAGGGGTCGCTCCATCAGCTCCAGCGCCTCCGCCCGCAACCGTGCGACCTCCGCGGAGTCAGCCGCGACCTCGGCGTGCAGGCGGGCGAGATAGGCAGAGGATGAGGCCGTTATGAACACCTGGCCCAGCTCCTCGGCCAGGCGGAGGCTCTCGTGGATGAGGGCGAAGGCGTCCCCGTAGCGTCCGAGCTGGCGGGCGATGTAGCCCGCCATCATCGCCGCCTCCGCCGCCCACGACGAACCGTGTTTCTTCATCGTCTCGAATCCTGCCCGAGTCTCCCGGTAGGCCTCCTCCACCCGGCCCTGCCGCAGGCGGTATACCGGCGACCCAACGGCGTCGACGGCCGCCTGGAACACCTCGTCGCCGGATTCGTCGGCCGCCCGGACCGCCTCGGCCAAGGCGAGCTCTCCGTCTTCGTAACGGCCTCCGCTGGCGAGAGAGACGGCGCGCTGGATCAGGCCCTGCATGCGGAACTGAACCGATCCCGCAGCCGTCCCGCTCTTTGACGCTCCGGCGTCGTGGGCGGCGGCTTTGTCCATGTCTCCCTGGCCCGTGGCGATCATGCAGCTGTTGAGGTGGTACTCGGCCAGACCAAGGTCGTCGTGGTGCACCTCGGCGAGACGGCGGGCCTGTTCGAGGTAGTCGGTGGCGAGGTCGAAGTCGCCGCCCAGAGCAGCAGCGGTGAAGCCGAGCCGGTTCAGGGCGGTGACCTGCACCTTCGGCTCCGAACGCACCTTCCCGAACTCGAACATCTCCTGGTAGCTCGAGGCGGCCTGGGTGAGGTCAGGAATGAGGGTGTAGGCGTTGCCCAGACCCTCGTGGGCCCGCCGAAGCAACCCTTCGTCGGAGTCTTCGAGCGCCGAGTCGAGCGCCCGGGAGTAGAAGCGGATGGCGTCGGCCAACGACATGGCCCGGGCGGCTCGGTCGCCCGCCTCGACCAGGTACGGCAGGGCCCGCGCCGTCTCTCCGGCCTCGACGAGATGGAAAGCGATCACGGGCGCATCGTCGGGTCGAACCTCCTCGAGATAGGCCGCCATGCGGGCGTGGAGACTGCGACGAGATCGCCGGAGCACCGACTGGTAGGCGGTATCCTGGACGAGAGCGTGACGGAAGGCGTACACCCGCTCGGGGAGGTAGGCCCGCTCCTCCATCAGGTTCCGGCGCTGTAAGTCGGCCAGAGCTACCTCCAGGTCGACTCCCTCGTCGGCCAGATGCTCGAGCTCGGAGAGCCGGAACTCACGCCCGATCACAGAGGCGAGTTGGGCCACGACCTTGCCACCCTCATCGAGCCGATCGAGCCGGGATGTCAGGAGCCCAGTAATCGTGGGCGACAAGTCGACTTCGGTGATGGTGTCGGCGACACGCCACCGACCGTTCTTCTCGACGAGGGAGCCCGACTCGAGGAGGGAGCCGAGCAGCTCCTCGAGGTAGAAGGGGTTGCCCTCCGCTCGGGTGATCAAGGTGGCGGACAGTTCGGGGTCGAAGCCCTCGCCCAACATCTGTGTCACCATGTCGGCGGCGGCCTGGGGACCGAGCGGCTCGAGGGTAATGGGTGTGTAGCGATGCTCGTAGAGGCGAGCCGCCGTCTCGTGGAAGTGCCAGGAGGGATCCTCGCGGTAGGGCCGCATGGCCACCAATAGGAGGAGCATCGCCCGGTCGGTGACGGCCTTGAGCTCTTCGAGCAGGGCGAGGCTGACGGCGTCCGCCCAGTGCAGGTCTTCGATGACGAGGATGAGGGGACGGTGGCCGACGGCGGCCTCGATGAGGGCGATCACCGCCGCGAAAGTACGCCGCTGCAGCATCGGGGCGGCCATGTTGGCGATGATTCGGTCCGCTTCGGGGCCGGCTTCCACACCTAACAGCGGCGCCAGGTAAGGCAGGTGCGTTTCGGCCTCCTCGGGGAGGAGGCTCTTGAGGGCATCGGTCAGCTTGGAGCGCCGGACGAGGTCGTTGTCCTCGGGGTGGAACTCGAGGCAATCGGAGAGAAGATCGACGATCGGCCAGTAGGGAACGGCCGAGTTGTAGGAGATGGACCGCCCCTGACCCCACCCAATGGTGTCGCGGGGAGCATCGTCCGACCACCACGGGCCTCTTCGGCCCTGGGCTTCGAGGTCGTTGGCCAGCTCGGCAATGAGCCGGGACTTGCCGTGACCGGCCTCACCGATCAGCGCACAGATACCACCCCGGCCCTGCCCCAACCGGTCGGTGAGGTCGTGCAACGTTTCCATTTCGGCTAGACGGCCAACGATCCCCGAGGCCAGGCCGGGAACACCCCGGGTCGGCCCAGGCCGGTCGCGGTGGCGCAGGGGCCGGTAGGTCTGGATCGGCTCGACCTTGCCCTTGACCTCGATGGCGCCCAGCTCGGCGAACTCGAAGAGGGGGGCGGTGAGGCGGTGGGTGTTGTCGCTGACCTGAACGGTGCCCGGCTCGGCGGTCTGTTCCATGCGGGCGGCGACATTGATGGCGTCGCCGATGGCCGTGTAGGTGACCCGCAGGTCGGAGCCGACCTCGCCTACCACCACCAGCCCGGTGTTGACGCCAACGCGGATGCGGATGGGAATGCCCCACTGCTTCTCCACCCGCAGCGAGTAGGGAGCGATGGAGTCGATCATCTCCAGACCAGCGAGCACGGCCCGCTCGGGATCGTCCTCGTGGGCGATGGGAGCCCCGAAGAAGGCGAGGACACCGTCGCCCTGGAGGGTGGCCAGGGTTCCTTCGTAGCGATAGACGGGTCGGATCATCCGCTCGAAGGCCCCGTTGATGATCTCCACCCAATCCTCGGGATCGAGTTGCTCGGCGGCCGCCGTGGAACCGGTCACATCGGCGAAGAGGGCGGTGACGGTGCGCCGCTCCCCCGACATGGCCCGCCCGGTGCGGGCCGCCTCGATCTTGGTGAGGAGCGTCTCGGGCAGGTAGCGGCTCAGGTCATCGGCCCGCTCAGAGCGGGATGCGTCCAACTGATGTCCGCAATTGGGACAGAAGTGGGCATCGGAGGGAATGCGATGGGCGCAGACCGGGCAGGCCATACCCAGCGACTGCCCGCAGTCGGCGCAGAACGACGCATCCGGCGGGTTGAGATAGCTACAGGTTGGGCATTCCACCGCTCACCTATCCTAGATCCGCAACGGTCAAGGTACACCTCCGCGCACGCGTCGGGTCAGGTCGACCGTCCAGTCGCCGAACCGACGGCGAAGCTACCCGATTCGCCTTGTCAGGGTGGGTTGGGGCCGGTCAGGTAGGTGTGGCCGCGGGGGCTGGTCCACACGTAAGTGGCGGGGGTGGGTTGTTGGAACTTCCAGCCGCCTTCGTGGCGGAGGCGGTGGTCGTGGCGGCAGGCCGGCTCGAGAGCCCTCACCAGGGTCTTGCCTCCCTTGGCCACCTCGAGGGCGTGATCGAAATCCGACTTCTGGGCGGGAACGCGACACCCGGGGAAGGTACAGGTGGGTTGGCGGGCCTCGACCCAGCGCCTTTGGGTGGCGGTGGGACGGCGCCGGGTAGTCCCATCCCACAACACCGCCCCGGTGTCGGGGTCAGTCACTACCACGCGCCACTCCCCATCCGGCTGTTGTTCGACGGCTTGGCGGGCCACGTCGGCGATGACCGGCCCCCATCCCGGAATCTCCCCCGACCGCTCGTCGAGACCCACCAGCGTTGCCAGGTCGACGCGGATGTCGACCATCGCCCGCCGCCGAGATGTGGGGTGGTGACGGCCCTCCAACAGGTCCAAGAACACGTCGGCCCGCAACTGATCCATTGTGCGGGACTCGTCGCGGCTCTTCAGCCCCTGGGCCAGGCGGGTGAGATGCTCCATCACCGCCCCAGCCCGGTCGGCAAGCATGTTGAACCCGCACAGGCCGGCGGTGCCGTCGGGTGCCCGCTGGGCCACCACCCGACGGTCGTCCACCGCCCGCCAGTAGCGTTCGGAGGCATCGTCGGGGTCGGCGTCGACGCACAACCGCTCCAAACGGACCCGGAGCTGACCGGTGGTCAGATCCCCTGCCCGAGGCAGAACCTTCTCGGCCACCTCCCGGGCCGTCTCCTCGGCGAGGTGATCGGTGCGGTCACACACCACCCTGGCCCGCGGCAGGTCGATGTCGCCGGCGTGCAAGGCCGCCCACACCGCCGGGAGACGCTCCACCAGCCGCCACGCCACATCCAAGTTGTGCTCGGCGGCAGCACGGGTCCACGACATGGCGGCCCGGATCTCATCGGAAGCGAACTCGTCGGGCTCTTCCAGCCGCTCAGGCGGATCATCGGGACCACCAGGCGGCGAATACGCCATCGCCACCACGTCGGCGAAGAACTCCGCCTGCACCCGGGCCAACAGGCGGGACCGGGCCCGCATCAACACAACCAGCTCCCAACCGTTCAACCCATCCCTATCAACCGAATCCAACACCCCGGCCAACTCGGGACCGGGCGCCATGGCATCGAGATCGTCGGGTAACACGGCACGGGGCGTAGCCCCCTGGCGGGGTTCGCTTATCCCCACCCCCATATGAGCCTCCACTCTCATACGCCACATCCTAATCGAACACATGTTCGATTTCACGTACCTCTAGAGGTGAAGAGGTGGAGTCTCTGGCTTCGTATTTCTCGCCGTGCGTGGCCATCCAAGGCGCCGGTCGTGTCGCGGACGACAGGAGCCGGTCGAGAATGGTCCCAGAAGCCTTGCCTCACCAGCGATCCCGCCGGCGAAAATGGTCGACGATGTCTGCTTGGACAGTAGTTGATATAACAACTACTATTGTGAGGAGACATTCCACCGAGTAGGAGCACCATGCAGTTTGGAGTCTTCAGTGTCGGGGACGTCACCACCGACCCCACCAACGGGCGCACGCCCACCGAAGCCGAGCGCATCGGGGCCATGGTGACGATCGCCCTCAAGACCGAAGAGGTCGGGCTGGACGTGTTCGCCACCGGTGAGCACCACAACCCGCCTTTCGTTCCCTCCTCGCCCACCACGATGCTCGGCTTCATCGCCGCGCGCACCGAGCGGCTGACCTTGTCGACGGCCACCACGTTGATCACCACCAACGACCCCGTGAAGATCGCCGAGGACTACGCCATGCTCCAGCATCTTGCCGAGGGCCGCGTCGACCTGATGATGGGCCGAGGCAACACCGGGCCCGTCTACCCGTGGTTCGGAAAGGACATCCGCGATGGCATCCCTCTCGCTATCGAGAACTATCACCTGCTCTGGCGCCTGTGGCGTGAAGACGTGGTGGACTGGGAGGGCGAGTTCCGTACCCCGTTGCAGTCGTTCACATCCACTCCCCGCCCCCTGGACGGGGTACCTCCGTTCGTGTGGCACGGGTCTATCCGCAGTCCCGAGATCGCCGAACAGGCCGCCTTCTACGGCGACGGTTTCTTCGCCAACAACATCTTCTGGCCCAAGGACCATTTCCAGCGCCTCATCGACCTGTACCGGCAACGCTACGAGCACTATGGACACGGACGTGCCGACCAGGCCTTCGTTGGGATTGGTGGCCAGGTATACATGGCGAAGAACTCACAGGACGCCGTCCGTGAGTTCCGCCCCTATTTCGACCACGCCCCCGTGTACGGGTACGGGCCCTCCTTGGAGGAGTTCACCGACCAGACACCGTTGACGGTGGGCAGCCCCCAACAGGTCATCGAAAAGACCCTTACCTTTCGTGACTATTTCGGCGACTACCAACGCCAGCTCTTCCTGATGGATCACGCCGGGTTGCCGCTCGGGTCCGTCCTCGACCAGCTCGAGATACTGGGAGCCGAAGTGGTTCCAGTTCTGCGTCGCGAGTTCGAGTCGCGGCGACCTGAGCATGTCCCCGCCAACCCACCGGGTCACACCGACCGGATCGTGGAGGCAGAACACCACAGCTATGTCGACCGAAAGCATGAAGGTGCCGGCGGTGGCAAGGAACGGCGGTCGGGTCTCAAGGGCGGTCTCTGATATCCTCGACAGATCGAGACCGAAGCCACCTTCCCACTGTCCAGCCTTCGCCCGAGTACCGGGATGCCGGTCGATGTAGTCGTCGCCGACGGCGCCGGCGCATGAGCGGCGGGGACCTGACGGTGGTGGGAAATGAGGTGGGCCACTACCAGGAGTCTCTCCTAGCTCGCCACGACGAGCCGGTGCTGGTGGAGATGGAACGTGTGGCCGGCGAGAGACGTTTCCCGATCGTGGGCCGGGCAGTGGGTGTCACGCTCGAGCTGCTGGCCCGCGGCATCGGCGCCCGCCGGGTCTTCGAGCTGGGGTCGGGCTTCGGCTATTCCGCCTACTGGTTCGCCCGGGCCGTGGGACCCGAAGGCGAGGTTCACTGCACCGACGGCGACCCCGCCAACCGTGACGAGGCGGAGCGTCATCTGATGGCAGCCGGCCTGTGGGACCGGGTGGAGTACCACGTCTCCGACGCGGTGGCGGCGATGGGCCGAACCGAGGGGGATTTCGATATCGTCTACAACGACGTCGACAAGGACGGGTACCCGGCGGCCTGGGAGGCGGCTCGGAGTCGGGTTCGGGTCGGGGGTCTGTACCTATGCGACAACGTGCTGTGGTCGGGTCACGTGGCGGCCGAACCGCCCAGCACCCGACCCGGGTTCGAAGGTCGGGGTTACACCGAGGCCGTGGTCGCGCACAATCGAGTCGTCTCCGACGACCCCGATTTCCTCTCGGTGATCATCCCCACCCGTGACGGGGTGATGTGCGCCCTGCGGCTCCGCTAGAACGTTGCTCAACCACAGCGGAAGCCCGGTTACTTTGTTCATCCCTGTCCTGATGTAGAGATCAAGGTGAGACACCCTCAGGGATAGCGCACCGGGGTGGTGGTGCGGGGGAGGCGGGACACATCAACGGGGCACACTCCGGGAGCGTCGACCTCGATGACGGTTCTGGCGACGTCACCGAAGGCGGATCGCCAGGCCACCGCTCCCTTGGCAGAGATGACCGACGCCCGGGCCGGGTCGATACCCAGGTGGGTCACCTGTTCGACATGGAAGGGCGGAGTAGGGACGGTGGTGACGACCAGGTCGATTCCTCCGACTCCCAACCAGGCGGTCAGCCCCATCGAGTACTGCTGACCGGTGCCCCACGATCCCCCCGAGGTGTAGCGGCCGTCGGACAACCCCTCGACGGTGGCGACGATCTCCACCGGGTCGCCGTGGAGCTCGTCGGTCTTGCCGCCCACCTCGGCCCTCAGGGTGGCACCGATGCCCGCTTCGTGGGCTGCGGCGGCCACGTCACCGTCGGCGATGACGACGAGCGCTCCCACCGCTTCCTGTTCCAGGAGTTGGGCCAAGAGGGCGGTGCCGTCGCCGGCGGAACCTCCCCCGATGTTGTCGGCGACGTCGGCCAGGACCACCGGCCGGTCGGAGGCGACGAGGGCCTCGGTCACGGCGTCGGCGGGCCCGGGTCGTTCCAGGGTGAAGTCGTCGACGACCTTGTCGACGGCGGCAAGGACCTCGCCGATGAGGGAGTCGGCGGCCGCCCCGTTGTCGGCGCCGGTCGTGGCCAAGACACTGATGCCGGCCCGCTCGGTGTCGGAGTAGGCGAAACCCCCGGTGATGCATACCCGCTCCACACCCAACCGGCGTGCGGCGGCCTGCGCCGAATGGAACAGCGACGCCATGGGGTCGGCAGCGGTCCACTGCGACAAGGGCGTGACTAGGAGTGGGTGTTTACCGATGCGGGTCCTGGGCCGCTCTCCTGCCAGCAGGCGCATCATCCACCCGGTCGCCTCGGCGCCTCGTTCGTACATGTCGACATGGGGGTACGTGTCGTATCCGATGACTACATCGGCGTCGTCGATGAAGTTCACCGACGGATTGGCGTGGAAGTCGACCACCGCCACCACCGGGGCGTCGGCGGTAACCGAACGGATGGCGGCGATGGCGTCACCTTCCATGTCGGGGCGGCCGTCGGCCACCATGGCCCCATGCAGGTTGGCGAGGACCCCGTCGAGGGGCCCGGCCGCCGCCAGCCCGTCGGTGAGCATGCCCAGGAGTCGCTCGGCGGCGTCGGCGGTGACAGTCCCGGCGGGCCACGCTCCTGCTGAGAAGATCGGTACCAGTTCGAAATCGGAGCCGTCGAGAAAACCTCCGACGACGGTGCGGGTTCCGGCGTGACGCTCGAAGATGGCGGGGCCCCAGTCGAGCTCGAAGTCTGCGAACGAGCCAAGGGTGGTGGGGCGCGACGAGTAGGTGTTGGTCTCGTGCCAGAGGCCCACCACTCCGACCCGGGTCACGACACCGTCGCTTTCATGGCGGCATCGACGCGCTGGAGGGTCTCGTCGATGTCGGCGTCGTCGTGGGCGGCCGACAGGTACCAGATTCCCCGGCCCGCCACCCACACCCCGTGGGCGATGAGAGTGTGGGAGAAGGCGGCGTAGGCGTCGGCGTCGAGACGCCCGAGGGAGCGGTAATCGGTGACGGGCCCCGCCCCGAAACCGGCATGGAAAGCCATCGGCACACCCTGGATGTTGAGATCGAGGCCGTGGCCGATCGCCAGCTCCGCCAGGCCGTCCTTGAGCCGTGTGCCCAGTTGAGCGATTCGCTCGTACGGCGGGTCGGCGGCCAGTCGGTGCAGGGTGGCGGCGGTGGCGGCACAGGCCATGACCGAGGCGTTGAAGGTGCCGGAATGGTTGACCTCGCCGGTGCCGAACCGTTCCATCATGGCGCCGGTGCCCGCTAGAGCCGACACCGGCCACCCCCCCGCCATCGCTTTGCCATAGGTGGCCATGTCGGGGGTCACTCCGTACCGCTGGGCAGCGCCGCCGGCCGCGACCCGAAAGCCCGAGATGACCTCGTCGAAGATGAGGACCACCCCGGCGGCGTCGCACACCGCTCGCACCCCTTCCAGATAGTTGGGGAGAGGCTCGATCGACCCGGCATTGAGCATCGTCGGTTCCATCAGCACGGCCGCGATGTCATCGTGGCGGGCGAGCACCGCCTCGACGGCGGCTAGGTCGTTCCAAGGCAACATGATGGAATCCTCCAGGTGGGAAGCGAGTTGCCCGGCCGAGGCGGGAACGGCGCGGCCGTTTTCGACGGCTGCGAGGGTGTTGTCGAGCCAGCCGTGGTAGTGGCCTTCGAAACGCACGAAGCGTGGGCGGCCGGTGACGGCGCGGGCCATGCGCAGCGCCGCCTGGATCGATTCGGTACCCGAGACACCGAACCGCACCTTGTCGGGCCAGCCGAGGGCGTCGATCATGAGCTCGGCGGCTTCCAGCTCGAGGGGGTGCTGAGCACCGTAGACCATCCCCCGGCGGGTGGCGGCGTCGACGGCGTCGAGGATGTCGGCGGGGGCGTGACCCAAGAAGTTGGGCCCCTGGCCCAATAGATAGTCGACGTACTCGTTGCCGTCTATATCGACGAGCCGCGACCCCGACCCGTGGTCGAAGAACACGGCCGGGGCGAGCAGGCGGACGTTGGAGTTGACTCCGCCCGGCAGCACCCGTTGGGCCCGGGACCGCAGCTCGGCGGATCGTTCGGTTTGATAGGGACCGGAGGTCATCGCTTCCTTTCTCGTCGGGTGAACCTTGTGGTCATGTCACATCCAGGTTGATGGTCTTGAGCTGGGTCATCTCGAGCAGCGTCCACCGACCCCCCAACCGCCCCACTCCACTCTGTTTTCCGCTGAACCCGCCGAACGGAGTGTGAGGCTGCCAGTAGGCAGTGGTCTCGTTTACGTTGACGACCCCGGTGTGGAGCGCCTCGGCCACCCGCATGGCTCGGCCGATATCGCGAGTGAAGACGCTGCCGACCAGTCCGGTCTCGGAGCGGTTGGCGTCAGCGATCGCTTCCTCCTCGTCGGCAAAGGTCATGACCGGCGCCACCGGCCCGAACGTCTCCTCGGTCTCGATGAGCATGCCGGGGCGGATCCCGTCGACGACGGTGGGTTGGTAGTAGAGGGAGGTGGGGTGGCCGTGGGCGCGGGCCCCGCCGGCGACCACGACAGCGCCCTTGTCGGTCGCGTCGGCGAGATGGGCGTCGATGCGAGCGGCACCAGCCTCGGAGGTCAACGGTCCGAGGGTGGTCCCTGCGTCGAAGGGCGAGCCCAAGCGGAGGCGGTGCGCCGTTTCCACGAGACCGGAGACAACCCGGTCGTGGACCGCTTCGTGGACGAGGATCCTCTCGACCGAGTCACAGATCTGGCCGGCGTTGGCGAAACAGCCCACCTCCAGCTTGGCGACGACGGCGTCGATGTCGGCGTCGTCGAAGACGATCACCGGGCAGTTGCCGCCCAATTCCAACAGCATGGGCTTCCCCGCCGCTGCCTCTGCCACCAGACGCCCGGTGCGGCTGCTGCCGGTGAAACCAACGGCGACGATCCCGGGGTGGGCGGCTATTCCACCGCCCATCCCCGCCGGGTCACCGTGGAGGAGGTTGAGGGTGCCGGCCGGGACGCCGGCGTCGACGAAGCAGCGGGCCAGGTGCCAGGCCGATATGGGAGTGAGCTCGGACGGCTTCCATACCATGGCGTTGCCTGTGGCGAGCCCGGCACTGAGGTACTCCGACGGGATGGTGACGGGAAAGTTCCAGGGAGTCAGCAGCCCGTACACCCCGCGCGGCTGGCGAATGGTCAGGACCCGTTTGGCCGGATCGGAGCTGGGGATGACCGACGTCTCCAGACGTTTGATGCCTTCAGCGGCATCTCGGAACATCTCCACTGCCGCCGCCACTTCGGGGAGCGCCTCGGCGTGCAGCGGTTTTCCCTGTTCGGTGGAGACGTCCCAGGCGATCTCTGAGGCGCGTTCTTCCAGGAGGTCGGCGACTCGGTGGGTGAGCTCTGCTCGCTCGAAGGCGGTCATTGCCGCCAGGGCCCGGTGCGCCGACCAGGCGGCTGCGGTGGCCTGGTCGAGTTGGGCGGCGTCGCCCTGGTGGACGTCGGCCACCACCTCGCCCGAGGCGGGGCTCGTCACAGGGAGCGGGCCGGCGGCGGCGCCGGGACGCCATACGTTGTCGATGAGCAGCTCGAGGGTACGGGTCATGTCATTTCTCCCGGGAGGGACCGCTCGGCGAGGCGGCGAGCAAACCCGAGAGCCCGTTCCACCACCAACTCGACGATTGTGCGCCCGGCCTCTTCACTGGCGAGGCGAGCATCGCCCAGGGCGCCGTCGTCGCTCCACTCTTCGAACCAGACCGCCTGGTCGACAACGGGCCGGGGCGGGTCTATCAGTTCCTCGACCTGGTAACGGCCGCCGGGCTCCGCGATCTTCTCGGGACGGACCCGGTCGGGCACGAGCGCCATCGCCACCGATGTCTCCACCTCGCAGGCGTGGCCGTAGGCGGGACTGCGGGCGATGTCGGCGGCGGCATCGGCGGCGATGATCGCCCACATCACCGAAGCCACCAGCATCCCGTGGTCACGGCGAGCGGCACGCCCGGCCAGGCTGAGAGCGTCGATATTGCCTCCGTGGCCGTTGACGAAGAGCACCCGGCCGATGCCGTGGTGCGCCAGGCTCTCGAGGATGTCCCCCACAACGGCCAGGTAGGTGGCAGGGCGGAGGGTGAGGGTGCCGGCGAAGGAGAGATGATGCTCGGAGAGGCCGTAGCCGAGGAGCGGACACAACACGGCCTCGTCCCCTAACTCGGAGGCGAGACGGCGGGCGATGGCCTCGGCCACGGCCGCATCGGTGTCCAAGGTGAGGTGGGGACCGTGCTGTTCGCAGCTCCCCACCGGGACGATGGCGATGCGGGCACCGGCCAGCGCCTGGGCGGCATCGGTTGTCGTCATGCGGGCCAATTCGTTCATTTGACATCTCCTGCGATTCTGCGGGCGGCCTCGGCCAACACTTCGAAGGCGTCTTTCGCCTCCTGATCCGAGAAGCGAGCGGCGGGAGCGCTGAGGCTGAGCGCCGCCGGGAAGGCCACCCCGGCGATGGGAACCGCCACGCACCGTCCCTCGGCCTCGTTCTCCCCGTCGTCGATGGCGTAGCCGACTTCGCGGCTGTGGCGGATGGTTTCGATGAAGCGGTCGGGATCGGTGATGGTGCGGGCGGTGCGGGCGGGCATGCCCTCGGCCTCGAGTATGGCGGCCACCTCCTGGTCTTCGAGAAGCATGGATATGGCTTTGCCGAGGCCGGTGGAATGGATCGGCTCGTGATCACCCTTGCGGGCCACGAAACGCATGCTGTGGCGGCTCTCGACGATCTCGAGGTAGACGACTCGCGAGCCGTCGAGCACACCCAGGTTGACGGTCTCGCCGAAGCGGTCGCGCACCTCCTCGAGGATGGGGCGAGCGCGCAAGGCGAGAAGACTGAGATGACGCACGTCCGATGACAGGAACGCCGGACCGAGGTGGTACGAGCCGCCGTCGTTGCGCTCCACGTAGCCGCGGGCCTCGAGGGTGGCGAGGTAGCGGAAAACGGAACTGCGGGGCATGTCGGTGATGGCGGCGAGTTGAGCGAGGGTGGCGCCATCGTTGTTGTTGCGCAACAGGTCTAACAGGTCGAGAACCCGGGTGACGGAGCGGACGGCGTAGCGAGAGTCGGTCACGGCGTCACCAGCTCCCCCGTGTCGGCCGCCTGTTCCATCGCCAGCGCCACCCGCAGCGCTTCGGTGCCGTCGGCGGCGGTGCAGACCGGGGTGCTATCGCCCCGGACGCAGCGGATGAAGTGGTCGGCTTCGATGCCCATGGCGCCGCCCATGATGCCGTGGAGGTCGGGCGAGTACCCGACGTCGTCGTCGGCCGGCCCGTCGGCCAGGACCTTGAGGTACCCGGTGGTGCCCTGGGCGACCGAGAGCATCCCCGACTGACCGATGACGGTGAACCCCGCCGAGCCGTACCCGGGGGTGCGGGACGGCAGCGACCACCCGATCTGGGCGGTGCCGTGGGCACCGCCTGAGAATCGCAGCCCTACCGAGTACAGGTCCTCGACGTCGTGGCCGTGAGACGCCACCACCCCCGAGCTGCGGGCCGCCCACACCTCGGCGACGTCGCCGGCATACCAGCGGGCCAGATCGAACTCATGGACGCCGTAGTAGAGGGCGATGGAGGTGCGACCGCCGAGGATGTCCTGGTCAGACACGAGCCCGATCCGTTCGCTACGGATGGCTTGCACCGCCCCGATCTCTCCGTTGCCGACAGCCCGATGGATGGCGGCGTAACGGGGCTCGAAACGGAGGATGTGGGCGGCGAGGACCGGCACCCCAGCCGCGTCGGCGGCTGCCCGGATCGCCTCGGCGTCGGCGACGGTGTGGGCGATGGGCTTTTCGATCGCCACCGCCTTGCCGGCGGCCACGGCGGCCAGGGCGACATCGGTGTGGAGGTGCTCGGGGGTGGCCACCACGACCCCGTCCACCCGAGGGTGGGAGGCGGCCTCCAGAGGATCAGTGACAGCGGAGGCGCCGTAGTGGTCGGCGGCCGTGTCAGCCACGTCGGAACGGATGTCGGACACGATCGCCAGGTCGGCAGCGCCGTTCTCGGCGACGGTCCGGCACCAGCGGCCGCCCATGAAACCCAGTCCGATGACGGCGATCCGTGGCTTGGTCAACGTGGTCCTCCGCTGGTAGCTATGGGCTGTCCGAGGCGTTCGGGCACCTGGGACGCGAAATGACAGGCTGCCCAACGCCCTGGCTCCCACTCGGCCAAATCGGGCCGATCGGTGGCGCACACAGGCTGGGCCATCGGGCAGCGGGGCGCAAAGGCGCAGCCACCCACGATATCGCTGTGGTTGGGGGACTCGATGTCGATGCGAACGGTGACCCCCTCGGCGGAGATCTTGGGGACCGCCGACAAGAGTCCCACCGTGTACGGGTGGAGAGGGCGGATGGCGAGCTCAGGGGCGGCGCCCATCTCGACGATGCGGCCCAGGTACATGACCGCCACCCGGTGGCTCATGTAGCGGACCACACCGAGGTCGTGGGAGATGAAGAGGTAAGCGAGGCCCCGTTCCGCCTGCAGGTCCTTCAACAGGTTGAGGATCTGGGCCTGGACGGACACGTCGAGGGCCGAGACGGCTTCGTCGGCGACGATGAGCGAAGGCTCCACCGCCAGCGCCCGGGCGATGCTGACCCGTTGCCGCTGTCCGCCCGACAACTGATGGGGGAAGGACCGGGCAAGGTCGACCGACAGGCCGACGGCGGAGAGCAACGATCCCACCCGCTCTCCGATCTCGGAGCGGGGGACGACGTGGTGGATGAGGAGCGGCTCGGCCAGGATGCGGCCCACCCGCATCCGTGGGGGCAGCGACGAGTAAGGGTCCTGGAAGACGATCTGCGCCCGGCGCCGAAGCAGGGAGGTGTCGTCGGCGCCCACCACGGCGCCGTCGAACACGACCTCGCCAGAGGTTGGCTCGAGAAGCCGGAGGACGGTGCGACCGAGTGTCGACTTGCCACAGCCGCTCTCGCCGACGAGACCCAGTGTCTCGCCGGGCGCAATGTCGAAGGAGACGTCTTCGACGGCGCGTATGGTCGAGCCCTGCTTCTTTCCGACGGACCTAACCGTGAACTCCTTGGACAGATGGCGGACTTCGAGGAGAGGGGTGGTCACGAGGTCACCGCCTCGACCGGTTGGGGGGCCCACAGGTGACAGGCGGCCAGGTGGCCGGGGCCTATGTCGAAACGGGGCGGGACCACATCGCGACAGACGTCCATCACTTCGGGGCAGCGGGCGGCGAAGGGACAGCCAACCCGGTCCTGGCGGGGGTCGGGCAGCTCACCGGGGATGGCCTCGAGGCGCTCTGCGGCGTTCTCGACACGGGGCACCGATTGGAGCAGGGCACGCGTGTACGGGTGGTGAGGGGAGGCGATGACCCGGCGCACCGGGCCGTACTCGCACACTTCGCCGGCGTACAGGACCAACATGGTGTCGGCGTATTCGGAGACAAGGGCGATGTCGTGGGTGATGAGGAGGAGGCTGATGTCGTCGCGCTCGGTCAGCTCGACGAGCCGACTGAGGATCTGGGCCTGCGTTGTCGTGTCGAGGGCGGTGGTGGGCTCGTCGGCGATGAGGAGGCGGGGCCGGGCAGCGAGGGTCATGGCGATCATGACCCGCTGGTTCATTCCCCCCGAGAGCTGGAACGGATACTGGCGGCTGATGCGCTCGGGGTCGGCGATCCCCACCATCTGGAGCGCTCGGCGGGCCACATCCGCGACGGTGCCCCGGTCGGCGTCGGTGACGTGACGGATCGCCTCGCGCAGTTGGAACCCGATCGTGAGGACGGGGTTGAGGGAGGCGGCGGGGTTTTGGAAGATCATGGCCACCTGCCGTCCCCGCAAGGCGGCCATGCGCCGGTCGCCTATTCGGGCCAGGTCGTCGCCGTCGAACACGACACTGCCGGCGCTGACCCGGCCGGGCGGGTCGAGGAGCTGGATGACGGCGGCGGCGGTCACCGACTTGCCGGAGCCGCTCTCGCCCACCACTCCCAGCGTCTCACCACCGGCGAGATCGAAGTCGATACCGCGCACGGCCTTCAGGGTCCCTCCGGGGAGTGGGAACTCGACGTGGAGCCCGCGCACGGCGAGCAGGCGCTCGCCGTCGGAGTCGACGGCGGGAGCGGGGGTGGTAGGGCGCAGGCGACGGAACCCGCCTCGGACATGACGAGTGTCGAACACCGACGCCAGGCCATCGCCCAGCAGGTTGATGGACAGGACAGTGATCATGATGGCCAGGCCGGGGAGGATGGGCAGCCACGCCGACACCACCATGTTGCGACGGCCGTCGGCGAGAATTCCGCCCCACGTGGCCGCCGGTGGGGGCAACCCCAGGCCCAAAAAGCTGAGAGTCGATTCCATGATGATGAGGAATCCCACATCCAACAGAGCGATGACCGGCACCACCTGCCACACGGACGGGAACACGTAGCGGAACAGGCGCCGCCACGGCCCCGCCCCCAGGGCGGTGGCGGCAGCGACATAGTCCTTCTCCTTCTCGGCCAGGACGCGGCTGCGCACCACCCGGGCATAGATGATCCACCCGGGGATGCCCAACACCACCACCAGCAGCAGGGCGCCGCGGTTGGCGACTACCCCGAGGATGGCGATGGCCAAGAGGATGAAGGGGAAAGCGAGCTGGACGTCGCCCAGGCGCATGAGGACAGAATCGACCTTCCCGCCGAAGAAACCTGCCAACAGCCCGGTGGCGAGGCCGAGGGAGGATCCGAGGAGCATGGCCGAGAAGGCGATGAAAAGGGAGTTGCGGGCGCCGAAGAGGAGGCGGCTGGCCACGTCGCGTCCCAACACATCGGTGCCCAACAGGTGCTCGGTGTTCCCGCCCGCCCAGATCGGCGGGGCGAGGATGTTGGCCAGGTTCTGGGCGGAGGGGTCGTAGGGGGCGATGACAGGGGCGAAGAGGGCGGCAGTGCCGATCAGGGTGATCCCGAGCGCGCCTATGAGGAGTAGGGGGCTGCGGAGGATGCGCCGCCCGGCACCACCGACGGCTGAGCGCGCCGATGGGGCGCTTAGTTCGACGGCGCCGAGGGCGTCGCTCATGCCTGGGCGGCTCCGACGCGCGGGTCGAGCACGGCGTAGAGCATGTCGACGACGAAATTGAGGACGACGAAAACCACGGCCGCCACCAGGATCCCGCCCTGGATCATGGGGAAGTCGCGGCTGGCGAGGGAGTCCAAGATGAGCTTGCCGATGCCCGGCCAGTTGAAGATCGCTTCCACCACCACCGCCCCGGCGAGAAGGAAACCGAGCTGAAGGCCGATGAGGGTGACGAGGGGTAGAGACGCCGCCTTGACGCCGTGGACGGTGAACACCCGCCAGGAAGGGAGGCCGCGAGCGCGGGCGGCCTTGATGTAGTCCTCGCGGAGGGTCTCAATGAACGATTGTCGGGCGGTGCGAATGAGGACGGGGCTGAGGGTGACGACGAGGGTGGTGACGGGGAGCACGAAGCTGCGCCACCCACCCATGTCGATGGCGGGGAACCAACGCAGGTTGAGGGAGAACACGAGCACCAGCAGAACTGCCAGCCAGAAGGCGGGGGTGGCCTGGGCGATGGCCACCCACCCCAAGATGAGACGGTCCAATAGGCCGGAGGGCCGCCAGGCTGCGACCGCTCCCAGCGCGACGGCCAACGTGGCCGACACGACCACGGTGATGCCGGCGAGGGCGAGGGTGTTGGGCAGGGCACCGAAGACAGCCGAGGCCACGGGTTGAGCTCCCCTGAATGAGGTGCCCAGGTCACCCTGCGCGGCGTTCCACAAGTACTCGAAGTACTGGACGGCGACCGGCTTGTCCGTCCCGATCCGCTCGCGCGTCTGGGCGATGATGTCCTCGGGCGTGCCCGGCGGGTTGACGAGACGGGCCGGGTCGCCGGTGGCGATACGCAATACGAAGAAGGCGATGGTGACCACTGCCAGCACCACCAGCACCATTTGGCCGAGGCGGATGAGGAGGACCCTCCCCCTCATCCGCCGTTGCCTTGGTTCGAGCAGAAGCTCGAAGTCATCCGATCAGCCGCCGAGGCTGGCCGGGTAGAAGTCGGTGCGGAACACATGTGGCTGGACCAAGATCCCCTGCAACTCGCTGGCATGTGCCAGCGTGAAGTCGGAGTTGTACAGCGGCACATGCCAGGCCTGCTCCCACATATGAGCCTGCAGCTCAGCGTAGATCTGTTCCCGCTCGGCCGGATCCAGGGTGGTGCGGCCCTGGGCGATGAGATCGTCGAGCTCCTCGTCGCCGAAGTACCAGGCGAACGCCGAGGAGTACACGGCCGCCGCCTGGTTGGGGTCTCCGGCACTGGCCCAGCTCAGGTGGTACATCGCTCCGGTGCCCGTCTCGCTGAAGGCGTCATCGATAAGGCCGGCCACGTCGCTTGTGACGACCGTCGCATTCAGTCCTACCGCCTGCATCTGGGCGACCATTGCCTCCACCACCGGGACGGCCCGGGGCAGGAACCCCTCGGCCACCCAGATCTCGAAGGGAGGTCCGCCGTCGGGCACTCCGGCAGCCTCGAGGGCGGCGGCGGCTCCCGCCGGGTCGGCCGTGAACGGCGGCTGCTGTTCCTGGTAGTAGAGGGTGTTGGTCGGCAAGAAGCTTCCAGCCGGGGCGCTGGCACCCATCACCAGGTTCTCGACCAGGGGGCCGCGGTCGAACGAGAGGTTGACGGCCCGACGGAAGTCGGCGTTCTCGTCCCAGATCGGCAGCCGACCCGGGCGCACATACAGGTTGACCGACTCGATGCCCGTGACGCCGATCAGCTCGATGCCCGCTTCGGCTTCGAGGATATCGAGGTGCTCGGGCGGGACTCGGTCGATGGCGTGGGCCTGGCCGTCCAACAGAGCGTCGAGGCGGGTCTGGGGATCCTGGATGAACTCCCACACCAGCGTGTCGATGGTGGCCGGCTCCTGCCAGTAGTCGGAGTTGGGTTCCATCGTCTTGACGTTGACGGTGTCGGTCACGAGCCGGAACGGGCCCGTCCCGTTCGGGGAGCCGGCGAGCTGCTCCTCGTCGCCTTCCAGCCACTGGGCCGAGACGATGGGGGTCCACCACAACTCGACCAGGATGGGGGCGAAGGGCTCCTCGGTGGCAAGGCGCACCGTGTAGTCGTCGATGATCTCGACTTCGGCCGGCGCCCAGGTCAGGGCGTAAGCCGAGTCGCCGCTGAAGCCCGATGCCAGTTCTACCGAAGCTTTGACGTCGGCGGCGGTCAGGGGCTGACCGTCGTGGAACACGACGTCGTCGCGCAGCGTGAACTCCCAGGTGGTGTCGTCGATCTGCTCCCACGAAGTGGCCAGGCTCGGCTCGGGCTGGCTCAGGTCACCGGTGGGGAAGTCGACGAGGTAGTCATAGATCTGGCGCTCGAGCCGTTTCTGGCTGAGAGCCGTGGATGAATAGGGCGTCCAGTCCGCCCAGAAGTTCTCCGCCATCAGGAACCGGACGACCCCGTCGTCGTCGCCGTCCGGGTCGGGGGCGGCGGTGGTATCGGGGGTGTCGGGGGAGGGCGCCTCGGTAGTCGTAGGCGCCTCGGGGTCGGGCGAGGCGGCAGTGGTAGTTGTTTCGACGCCGGTGTCGGCGGTGCAAGCGGCGATCACCAGACAGAGGATGGCGAAAAGACCGATCCGTCGTTGGAGTGACCCAGACCTTGACAGAATGCGCATCATTTGCTCCTATTCCAGTGAGTGAAACTGCTATCTCACTTGCTGAATGGTTCATACCACCCTCTGTTCCAGCTGTCAACGGATCCCCACTCCGGCGGTAATGCGATTCGCTCCCAGGAAAGCGGCGGTGAAGAAGCTAGGACAGTGTTGAGCAAGTCGTTTCCGCCATCGCCGACAGTCCTCCTGCCAGGCACTGTGATGGGCCAGCGGTCGAACTTCCGCTCTTTTTCAACAACGTCCTAGTGGCGCGGGCGGATGCCGGAGTCGCTCCCACCGAGGATGGTCGCCACCTCGGCCGCCGAGAGGCCTTCGAGAGCTGCCTCCACAGAATCGACACCCATCGGGAAGGGCCAGTCGCTGCCGAACTCGACCGATTCGAGGCCGAAGGTGTCGACTACGTGGCGCAAGTACGAACGGTCGTGCACGACAGTGTCCACCGCGAAGCGACGCACCGCCTCACGGGGGGCGAGGGTGAGTGCCCCGAGGCCGAGCCGTCCCGTCGTCACCCCCCGCTCCCAGCGGCCCGCCAGGGCTGCAGTCGCTCCCCCGCCGTGGGCCAGCAGGATGCGCAGGTCGCGATGGCGACCCATCACGTCACCGAACACCAGGTGGGCGGCCGCCACGGCCGTCTCATAGGGGTTGCCCACCAGGTTGCCGAGGTAGAAGTGGGCGAGTCGATCGTCGCGGCACTCACCAGGATGGATGAACCCCGGCAGCGCCCGATCCTCCAGCACCTCCCACAGGGGGGCGTAGACCTCGTCCGAATAGACGAGGTCCCCGAGCTCGGTCCCGAGAGTTACCCCCGCCCATGAGTCGTCGAGGCCTGCCACCACCTCGGCAGCGAGGCGGGGCCGCTCGACGGGCACGTAGGCCATGGGCCGCAGACGCCCACCCGCACACGCCTCCACCAGGCCCTCGTTGACGAGAGTCACCCACCTCTCGGTATCACGGTCGCCAAGGTCGGGCCGGTAGAGGGGCGGGGGGGGCGAGACGAGCGCGCCCACTAGCCCGTTGTCGTCGAGCCAACCGCTCAATACCTCAGAACGGGTGATGCGGTGCATGGCAAACCGAAGCATCGGTGTGACCAGGACGTCGCCGTCGACGGCCATCCCATATCTTTGTCGCTTCGCCTCGTCGACGACCGAAGCTGGGACCAGGTGGGTGTGAACGTCCCATCCTCGGCGTTTCTCAGCGAGCATCTTCCTCGTTCGTGTACCAGGACGGGACCTCGGGATAGTGGTGTCCGTCATACACCTCCAGGAGCACCGACGTCTCGTCGGCGACGGTGGGACCGTGAGTGCTTCCTTTGGGGTTCCAGTAGAAGTCACCCGGCTGCAAAGTGGTACCTGTGGGGATGTATCGGTAACGACCACTCAGGCAGTACATGAACTGGTTGGATGAGTGGACGTGTGCCGAAGGGATCCCCGATCCCTGTGCGAAGCGGACGAGGGCGATCGAGGCCCCCGAGTCCTCGTCGCGCCACAGCATCTTGTGCGAGAGGCCATCGAGGGACTTATCGATCCATTCCATGTCCCCGGTGTGCAACAGCACCTCCCGGAAGGAACCCATCGCTTCGACCGGAACCTCTCCGGCCGGTCCACCGAACGGGCTGACGTCACTCACCGGTCCACTCCTCTGTCTTGATCTCGATGAGGCGGCACCGATACGGAACGTCGGATACGTTGACCAGCCGGTGGACGGGCCCCTGTTCGCTGCGGACCACCACGTTCCCGGCCGGCTCGAACGTGTCGCGGGTATCACCGAAGATCGTTTGCACCTGGTTGGCGTCTCCGCCGAGAGAGATGACGACGTAGGGGTGACGGTGGAAGTGGAACGGCTGAGAATCGCTCGGCTCGAGGGCGATTCCCCACACTCTTACCGAGTCGTCCTCATACAACAGGTCCTGGCCGACGTCGTCCAGATCTATGCCCTGGCGACTGGCTTCCACCAGCCCGAAACGGTCTTCGTTCATATCTCCTCCGTTGTGGATGGCCTTCCGGTGATCGTGCGATAGACATCCTCGGCGACGCCGCCGCCCATCGGTGCGGTGGCGGCTACGTGCCCGTCGGGCCGGACCAGCACCGTCGTGTCGGGGGCGCAGCCGAACCGGGCCTGGACGAGGGATCCGACGTCGAGGAGCGTCCGTTCCCGGCGTCCGCCGTCGAGAGTGGCGTCCCAGCGAGAAACGACAAAATGCCCCAGGGCCGTCGTCGAGTCGGGGATCGTCGGGCGCCGCCGGGCGTCGGTGAAGTGGAAGGCTACGAAGCGGTCGGCCACCAGCTGATGAGTGCTCACGGTCCCCTCGTTGCGGCGGAGGACCATATCGGGGATGCGGTCGCCCACCCGCAGCGGAGAGAGCGCAGGACCGTCAGGAGTCAGGGCCCACTCTCCCGTCCCGGCGACGTCGAGACGAACGGCCAGCATCGAGCGGGTCATGGCGTTGGCCCAGTCGTGGTCGGTCATGGCCGCCAGTGATTGGGACCGGCGGGCCATGTACTCAGAGGCCGCTTCGGCCATGGCGGCCGAGCCGTGCCGGGCCAGCGGACCCTGTTCGCGTTCGTAACCGTCGAGCAGGGAAGGTTCCGCCCAGCCCCGGGCCACCCATGCCAGCCGCCACGGCAGGTTGGAGGCGTCGAGAACACCGGTGTTGAGACCCAACGCCCACATCGGGGTGATGAGATGGGCGGCGTCGCCCATGAGGAAAACCCGACCGTCTCGCCACCGGTCGACGGATCGGGCGTGGACCGTATACTCGTAGGAACCCATCACCTCGAGCCGGTCTACATCCCCGATGTACTGGCGAGCCTTGGTGGCCAGGGCGGACTGGTCAAAGCCGGGTGAGTCGGCCTTGCGTGGGTAGAGAAACCGCCAGAACTCGGGTTGGCGCACCAGGACCATCCACTCTTCGGGGTCGGCAAAATAGGCGAGGTAGGGGTAGTCGCGAGGATTGGCGACATCGAGGTCGACGGCCACGTCCACGAGCATGTACCGCTCCGGGAAGGTGGTGCCGCTCACCCCTACCCCGAGGCCCTTGCGGATGGTGGAGCGACCCCCATCACATGCCAGCAGGTAGGACGCCTCGATCTCGACCGAACCGTTCTCGGCCTGGGCCGACACCATGACATGATCCTCTCGGGCATCGAATGCCATCACCCGGTGGCCGAGGCGCAGCGCTCCCGGTGCCCTGACAGCCAATGCACCGGCCAGAACTGGCTCCAGAACGTGTTGGGGGATGTTGACCACGAACGGGTACCGGGTGTCGTCGCGCAGCAACCACGTCTTGATAGACCGCAGTGTCTGGCCACTGGCACGATCCACGTCGCCGATCTCGTCGATGCGCAGCGCCTGGGCCAAGACGTCATCGGCGACGCCGTAACGGTCGAGTACCTCGACGGTGCGGGTCAGGAGCGTCCCCGCCTTTGTTTCCCGGGAGAGTTCGGTGTCTTCTTCCAAGACGACCACGTCGAGACCGTAGTGCACGAGCCCGAGAGCAGTGATCAGACCCACCGGACCGGCTCCGACCACCACGACGGGTCGAGCGGCCGTCACGTCTCCACCTCGAGTGCTCGCTCGCGACTCAGGGAAGAGGCGGCCATCGTGGCGGCGTCCGACAGAAGGAAGAGGATGGGTTGGACCACGTCTTCGGGCCTGCCCACCCCCACCGTGGCAGCCCAGTGCCGGCGCTCGGACTCGTCGTTGGCGGCCCGATACTGTCGGGTGTCGACCACGCCGGGGGAAACGAGGTGGACCCGCACGCCCGACCTGGATACCTCGGCGGCGAGGGTACGGGCAAGGCCGTGGGCGGCGGCCTTGGTGGTGGAGTAGGCGGCCGCCCCCGGCCACCCGGACAGGGCGATGCCGGAGGTGAACATCACCACCGCTCCGCGCCCGGCGTCCACCATGGCCGGGACAAAAGCCTGACACGTCCACAGGATCCCCTCGAGGTTGACAGCCTGGACCCTCCGCCATTCTTCGGCATCGACTTCGAGCACACGCCCGCGCGGCTGGATGACGGCGCCGCACACCAATCCCGTCACTAGACCCAACCCCGCTGCGACGGCGCCGGCGGCTTCGACCACGGCGGTGCGGTCGGAGACGTCCACCCGGTGGTAGTCGATTTGTTCGTGGAGATCGTGGGGGCGGGTGTCAACGTCGAGAACGGCCACGGAAGCCCCCACGGCAAGTGCTGCTTCGGCCACCGCCCGGGAGATGCCGTTGGCGCCTCCCGTCACGACCACCACGTCACCGGCCCCGTCGAAGGTGGCTTTCATGCAGAGCCCTCGTCTGAGATATGGGCGGCCATTCGTTCAGCGGCGCGGTTGAGATGGGCGACCAGTGCCTTGCCGGCTCGATGACGGTCGTTGGCCTGGCAGGCTTCGAGGATGGGATTGTGCTCGTGATACGAGACCTGTTGCTCGTCGCGCCCGGATGGGTAGGTGAATCGATATCGCTCGCTATTACGCCACACCGCTTCGATGGCATGCATCAGCCATTTCGACCCCGCCGATCGGTAGAGGGTGAAGTGGGCCTCGGTGTGGGCCTCGCGCGCTTCGACGATCTTGCCGGCCTGGGCGAATTCCACATATCGTTGGAGCCACTGTTGTGTCTCCTTGGCGGCCTCGGGGGTGAAGGCCGCGGCTGCTTTCTCCACTGCAGCCCGTTCCAGCAAGCGGCGGGTCTCCATCGTGTCCTCGAAGTCGGCCCGGCTGAGCGTGCGCACGAAAGCGCCCCGACGCGGGTGCACCTCGACCAGGCCGAGGGACTCGAGGCGGCGCAGGGCCTCGCGTACAGGCATCATGCTCATGTCCAGTTTCGCCGCCAGGTCGACCAGGCGGAGATGCGACCCGGCGGGAACCTCGCCTGCGACAATTGCCTGGTGGAGGTGGGCGGCCGCCTGCTCGGCCATGGTCGGGCGGTCGTTGCGGGAAGTCGCGCCCCGGCTCCCGGACACGTCAGGCACGATCGGAGACGACGGCGATGGCGTTCATCTCGATGAGGTAGTCGGGCGACGTGAACTTGGTCACCTCGACCATGGTCGAGGCGGGGGCAACGCCGGTGAAGTACTCGGCGCGCACGGCGTGGATGGCATCGAAATGCTCCATATTGCGGATGTAGACGTCGACCCGACAGATGTCTTCGAGCGTGCCACCCGCCTCCTCGACCGCCGCCTTCAGATTTTCGCACACCTGGCGAGCCTGTGCCGTCACGTCGCCCACCCCGGCGATGGTTCCGTCGGGCCGGCGCGAGGTCATCCCCGAGATGAAGACCAGCCTGCCCGAGCCCTCGGCTTCGACTGCCTGAGAGAAGTGTCCGTTCGGTTCGCTGAGCCGGTTCGTTCGTATCTCACGTTTCGGCATCGGCTCCTCCTTCGGATGGATGAATGAATTCCAGGGCGGGCGCTTCGGCGCCGACCCGGCCGGCCGTCTCGATGAGGGCCGCCACCACCGACCGTTCCAATCGGGCTACTCCTGCCGCCAGGTGCCGACGTTCGAAAGCCGGTTGGCCGGGGCTATACACCCTCTCGTGGCCTGCAGCGGGAGCAGAGCCGCGTAGGCGCTCCGCCGCTGCCGCCACCTCCTCTTCCAGCTCGGAAAGGGGCCGGAAGAAGGAAGCGTCGATGGCAGCAAAGAGGTGGGAGGAGTCGTAGGGAACAGCCGGATCGCCGTAGAGCGGAGCGACGGCGTCACCCCACGCCCCCGAGGACAGGGAACCGGCCAACAGGTCGAGCATGAACGCCAGCCCGAAGCCTTTGTGACCGCCGGCCGGCAACAGCATGCCGGCAATGGCCTGGGCGGGGTCGGTGGTGGGGCGACCACTGGCGTCGGTCGCCCACGTCGGGGGTATCTCCCGGCCCGCCTGGTCAGCCATGCGCACCTTTCCCATCGCCGCCTCGCTGAGGGCGACGTCGAGAACCACCGGTATCTCCCCGGTTGACGGCAGGGCGATGGCAAGGGGGTTGTTGCCCACCATCCGCTCCGCCCCGCCCGGGGCCGGCATGAGCGGCCGGGTGTTGCACGAGGCGAAACCGACGCAGCCGGCGGCGGTGGCGGCAAGGGCGTAGCGCCGGGCCATGCCGAAATGGAAACCGTGGCGAACGGTCACCAACCCGAGGCCATACGCCTGAGCCTTGGCAACGGCGATCCTCATCGCCTCGTCTCCGCTCACCTGGCCGAACCCATGGCGACCGTCGAGCACAGCCACCGCCGCCCGGTCGACGACGATCTCGGGTCGGGCCACGGGGTCGACCGATCCGGCCAAGACCCGATCCACATACATCGGGACGAGCATGACCCCATGCGACGACACACCTTCCAGGTCGGCGTCGACCAGGCTCTCGGCGACGGTACGGGCGGTATCAGCGTCGGCGCCGGCCGCCTCGAAGAGCGCCGACACCGTGGCTATGAGCGAGTGGGCAACCACCGCCACACGAGGCGACTCGAGGGTCGTCACACTTGTTCCTCAGCCCACGGCACCAGCCACCTTTCGACGGCGGTGAGGGCGTAGTACAACACGATCGAGATGATGGCGAGGAAGGCCAGGGCAGCGAACGCCAACGACGTGTCGGCGGTGCCGCCGGAGATCACGATCAGGTAGCCAAGACCTTTTGTGGCACCCACAAACTCGCCGATCACGGCTCCGATGACTGCCAGCGAGATGGCGAGCTTCAAGCCGACGAAGAGATGGGGCAAGGCCGAGGGCAGACGCACTTTGCGGAAAGCCTGGAAGGGGGTGGCTTCGAGCGACCGGATCAGCTCGCGCAGTTCCTCGGGAGTGGACTTGACCCCCGCCGCCGTCGACAGGACGATCGGGAAAAAGCACAACAGCACGACCATCACGATCTTGGGGAGAACACCAAAGCCCATCCAGATGACCAGGAGGGGTGCGACTGCGATCTTAGGGACGGCATTGAACCCGAAGAGGATCGGCGAGAACATCCGGTCGAAGATCCACGAGTAGGCGAGGGCAACGCCCAGCGGGACGCCGATCACCACCGCCAGAACGAATCCGGCCACCGTCTCCCACACCGTCACCCAGGTGTTGGAGATCATGATGTCCCATTTGTCGACGATCGTCGTCACGACGTCGGCCGGCGAGGGGAGGATGAACGAGTTCCAGCCCGTGATGATCTTTACGAGCCACCAGCCACCGAGCAGCACGACCAAGCCGACCAAAGGAAGAACGATGGGAAGCATTCGGCTCCGTCGCTGTGCGGCCGCCCGGTCGGGAGCAGCCGCCTTCTCGGCGGCGGTGACGGAAGCCGAGTCGAAGGTCACGATGCCTCCGCTCCGGGTGTCTCGAACAAGAGGTCGCGGAGGGCGGCCGCATACCCGGACAGGGTCTCGGTGTGGGCGGTTTGCCCCAGGCTGCGTGGCCGGGGAACGTCGACCTCGACGATCTGGCGAATCTGGCCGGGACGCGGGGTCATGACCGCCACCCGGTCGGCCAGAATCACGGCTTCGTCGATCGAGTGGGTGACGAACACCACGGTCTGACCGCTGGCGGCGCAGATGCGCTGCAGCTCCATCGACAGCTCCTCACGCGTAAGGGCATCGAGGGCCGCGAATGGCTCGTCCATCAACAACACCTCGGGGTCGTACACGAGGGAGCGACACAACGAGGCCCGCTGCTGCATGCCACCCGAAAGTTCCCGGGGCAGTCGAGTAGCGAATTCGGTGAGACCGGTCGTCTCCAACAACTCCCCGGCTTTGCGCCGGTACGGGTCAGAATCGCCGTCCATCAACTCGATGGGCAGCATGACGTTCTCGAAGACCGTTCTCCACGGCAGCAAGGCCGGACGCTGAAACATCACGGCCACCCCCCGGCGGGGTTTCTCCACCAGGCGTCCACCCACCGTCACCTTCCCGCCAGTAGGCGGGACGAGCCCGGCGATGATACGTAACAGGGTCGACTTGCCGCAGCCCGACCGGCCGACGAGGGTGAGAAACTCACCCTCGTCGACCTGCAGGTCGATGCCGCGGAGGGCTTCGACGGCGCCTTCATTGGTGGAGAACGCCTTCGAAACCTGCTCGACCGAGATCATGTCAGCCGCCGGCTACAAAACCGGGGGCGAAGACGTCGTCCACCGTCACCTCGTTCTCCAGGGCTCCGGCCTCGGACAGCTGGTCGATGATCGTCTGCACCTTGGCCGGGTCGATGCTGCCGATCGGGCCGGCGAAACCCTCCGGCATGACATAAGGTGCCATGATGTCCACCTCTCCGGCGGCGACCACGGCGCTCTGCTCGGGCACGGCCGCCTCGAGGATGGCCCCCGTCTCCTCGGGGTTCTGGATCGAGTACTCGAGGCCCCGCAGCAGCGCCGAAATGAACCTCTCGACGACCTCGGGTTGCTCGTCGATCATGTCCTGGCGAGCGAGGATGAGGTTGCCGTACAGGTCCGGCAGGTATTCGCTGTAGGGGAAGAAAACGGCGGTGTCTCCGGTGGCCGCCTCGATCAGTCCCTTCCCGACCACGAATTGCCCGATGTAGTCGACCTCACCGGAAGCCAGCAGGCGGGGCAGGTCGGGCGGGGGGGCGGGGACGAACTCGACGGTCGAGTCGTCGAAACCGGCCGCATCGGCGAAGAAGGGAAAGAGGATGCGAACCGTGGAACCGGCGGCATCGGCGAAGGTCTTACCCGCCAGGTCGGTCACCTCGGAGATCCCTGTCGACTCCGTGGTGGCGATGGCGGCGAGGGTGTTTTGCTGGATAGCAGCCACCCCCTTCACCTCGAGTCCTTGGTTGGCGATGGTCAAGATGGCGGTTGCGGCGTCGCCAGGTCCGAAGTCCGCCGTGCCGGCGGCGATGAAGCGCATCACGTCGACAGTGCCCGAACCGGGACTGATGGTCACGTCGAGACCCACCTCGTCGAAGTAACCCAATTCCTGGGCGACGTATACGTAGGCATCCCGGCCGAAGGTGCTGAACGAGGTGAGATAGTCGATCGACACCCTCTCGACCGGCGCCGTCGTGTCGGGTGGGGTGGTCGTCTCGGGCGGCGTCGTCGTGTGGGCGGTGGTGTCGGGAGTGTCGGGTGCTGCGGTGGTGGTGGGGGCCGCGGGGGCCGTTGTGTCTGGGGTGCCAGAATCGCCACAGGCTGCTGCGACCAGGGCGATGGCAAGCATGAGAACCAGCACCTTCAGCGGTGATGAGATCCGTTGCATTATGATCCTTCCTGATAATCGCGTCGCCGTTTCTCCCTGGTGGGAAACTTGACGCCCGGCTTGATTTGATCAAAGATATATCATCAATGAGGCTCTGGCAACTCGGTGGTGCAAGGACAGTCTTGAACAAATCGTTCCAGTCTTGGGGGCTAGTCCTCCTAACTGGGACCTTGCCGAGTTTCAGGTCGGCTTTCACTGCTATTCAACACCGTCCAAGTCCATGATCGGCTCCTGTCCTCTTCGTTTCGACCCCCTCTCACCCGACCAGCTCGCCGACCCCTATCCGACATACGCCTCCTTACGTGAGCGGTCTCCGGTTCATTACGAGCCCGAGCATGACCTTTGGATCGTATCCCGTCACGAAGACGTGGTGGCGGTCTCTCTCAACACGGCAGACTTCTCTTCTGTCGGGTCCGTGCAGTCGACCACGACACCCTATCCGGACGAGGTGCAGGAGGTGCTGGCGGGAGGAATCGGAGAGATGATCTGGATGACCGCATCCGACGATCCCGATCATCGACGCGTGCGCGGCCTTATCAATCGAGTGTTCACCCCCAAGCGGGTACGCGATCTCGAACCCCAGATCGAACGGTATGTCCATGCTCTCATCGATGAGTTCGCCGGTGACGGTCGCGCCGACATCATCGAACGGTTTGCCTGGCCGTTGCCCCTGTGGGGGTTAGTCGAAATCCTGGGGATCCCGCGCAGTGATCTGGAGCGGCTCCACAAGTGGAGTTACGAGTGGCTGCGCCTCATGCAGGTGACAGACCCCCTCGACCAGCTCGTCGCCTACGCCCACAGCTTCGTGGAACTTCAGCACTACGTTCTCGATGCGCTCCACCGTCGCCAGGCCGAGCCCACCGACGACCTCATGACCGGTCTCCTCGAGGCGCGTCTCACCGTGGACCCTCCCCTGTCGGTCACCCAGTTGGCGTGGGTGCCCATGAACTTGATCGTGGCCGGCCACGTCACCGTGACCCGTGCCATCGGGAGCGGTCTGGTCTCGTTGATCGACCGGCCGGAACAGATGGAGAAGGTCCGGAAAGCGTCCGACGGGGTGATGGCCAACGCTGTCGAAGAGATCCTGCGCTACGAGTCTCCCGCCCAGGGCCTATTCCGGACAGCCCTGCGAGACGTGGAGATCGCCGGGACTGTGATCCCCGAGGGGGCCAAGGTCATGGTTCATTACGGCTCCGCCAATCGCGACCCGGCGCTCTTCGACGGTCCCGCCGAGTTCCGCATCGACCGTCCCGACGTTCGTCACCACGTGGCGTTTGGCAAGGGTGCCCACTTCTGCGTGGGTGCCCCGCTGGCACGGGCCGAGCTGAAGCACTCCTTTCGGGGTCTCCTCGATCGGCTTCCCGGTCTGCGTCGGGCCGGGGAAGGCACTCGAGACACCATCTTTTTCGCCCGGGGGTGGTCGAGCCTCCCCCTGGCGTGGGATCCTCCCCGATGACCTCACCGGTGCATGTCTTCACGGTGGTCGACGGCCGCCGGCTCCATCACCTCGACTACGGAGGGGAGGGACCACCCATCGTGCTCGTCCACGGTGTCCTCGGAAACGCCTGGATGTGGAGCGGGGTTGCTGGCCGTCTGACGGGCCACGGCCGGGTGATCGCTCTCGACCTCCGGGGCTACGGAGACTCGCAGTGGTCGGTGGAGGGAGCCGATCCGACCACCGCCCACGCCTCCGACCTGGCTGGTCTGGCCGACGCCCATGGATGGCCCTCGATCACTCTCGTCGGATTCTCGCTCGGGGGACTCGTCGGATTGGCCCTCTGGGAGCTCCGGCCTGAGCTCGTGACACGCTTGGTGATGGTCGACCTGGCTCCCTCCTCAACCCGCACCGAGACAGATGTGCAACCGATCCCGATGACTGTCGCCGGCCATGCTGAGGCGGTGGCGGTCGAACGGGCCGGCCTGCCTCACACCTCCGACGAACTGGTTGAGGTGATGGCCGGCCACGGCTGGAGACCGGGTACCGACGGGATGCTGGTGCGCAAACACCATCCTGGCATCGCCTCGCGCTGGCGTTTTCGCAGCGAAGATTGGTGGCACACGGTGGATCGATTCGAGCCACCCCTCTTGTTCGTCCACGCCCCCGACAGCCCCGTCTGTCCGCCCGCCGAGGCGGGCGCGGTTGCCGAGCGAGCGCGCCGTGGCCACATGGTCGCGGTGAGCGGATCCGGCCACCTCATCCCTCTCGAGCAGCCGGACGCCTTTGTCGCCCACGTGATCGAGTTCTTGGACGACTCTGTTGCCTAGCAGCGTCGTGATCGTCACGGGCGGAGCCAAAGGCATCGGCCTCGCCTATGTGAAAGGCCTCGCTGCCCGGGGACACCGGATCGTCGTCGCCGACCTCAGCAATGGCAGCGAGGCAGTGGCGACGGCACGCGCCGCGGGAGCCGAAGCGATCTCGGTGGTCGTCGACGTGGCGGATGAAACAGCCACCGACGCCATGGCCACGGCCACGCTCGAACGTTTCGGCCGCATCGACGCCCTCGTCAACAATGCCGGCTACTTCAGCCAGATCCACAAGACCACTTTCGACCAACTCACAGTCGAAGAATGGGACAGGGTCTTCGCCGTGAACGTCCGTGGAACCTGGTTGTGCGCCAAAGCTGTGGCTCCCGCCATGAAGGCCCAGGGCTCGGGACGCATCATCAACACCTCGTCGATGACGGTCCCCACCGGAGTGCCCCATTTTCTGCACTACGTTGCCTCCAAGTCGGCGATCGTCGGTCTGACCCGCTCCCTCGCCAGAGAGTTGGGCGAGTTCGGGATCTCCGTCAACACCGTCAGCCCCGACTACATCCCCCACGATCGCGACTATGCGGGCCGCCAGCCGGAAATGGCCGAGTTCATCCGCAACCAGCGCTGCTTCGCGCGCGATCAAGAACCCGAGGACATGGTGGGCGTGGTGGCCTTCTTGGTGTCGCCGGACTCAGACTTCATCACGGGTCAGAACTTCTACGTCAACGGAGGCCGGTGGTTTGGCTGACCGGGCTCAGCTCTCGATGGGGCGACCAAACGTGACGGCGTCGAGGACCGGCGGCGGGGCGGTGCGGCGATAGGCGCCGTCGGGGTGGGCTCCCAGGGCGTCGTTGACGGTAGAAAAGGCGATGCGCAGGGCCACGTACGTGGTCATGGCGAAGATCTGCTGGTCCTCGAAGCCGGCTTCTCGCAATGCCCGCACATCGCCCTCGTCGATGCCGTTGGGATCCCGGGTGACCTTGCGAGCCCAGTCGGCCATGACTTGCTCGGGCGACGTGAGACCAGCGTCGTGCGCCAACAAGACCCCGGCGGCAGTGTCGGCACCGGCTGCTGCAGCCAGCCTCGAACCCCAGGCCAGCGAGCAGTAAGAATCGCCCAGGGTGGAAGCGGAGGCCGTCACCAGGATGGCCCGCTGACGCACGGTCAACCCACCGGCCTTGGTCACTGCCTCCATCAGCTCGAATAGGCCCTCGTGCGTCTCCGGCTGGTAGCCCCACAGGCGAGACGAATTCATGACATACCCGACCTCTTCGATGTCCTCGTCGAATATGGCCCGGACCGCCGGGGTCGTCGCGGGCGCCGAGAGGAAGAGCGTTTGCTTTCTGGTCGACAATGCAACTCCTCTGATTGGGACGGAGTCAGTATCCCACCGGCCGACCTACTCAGCTCGCGACGGGGCGAGCCTGGCGTATGGCCGTGGCCGCCATCCCCGCCAGCACAGCCATCGCCCCGGCGGCGAGGAAGGCCGGGGCGTAGTTGCCGGCCTGTTCGCGCACCACTCCCCCCGCCCAGGCGGCGAAGGCGGCTCCCACCTGGTGGGAGGCGAAGATCCACCCGTACACGGTGCCGACATTCTGGCGCCCGAACACGTCAGCGGCCAGGGCAACGGTTGGTGGAACCGTGGCGATGTAGTCGAGCCCGAAGAGGACGGCGAAGGCGATCAGCCCCAGCTGATCATGGATGACGGGGATCAGAAACAAAGAGATTCCCCGGAACCCGTAGTACATGAGGAGTAAGCGTCGGGGGTCGTAGCGATCGGTGAGCCAGCCCGAGGCGATGGTACCGACGAAGTTGAACCCACCCATCACAGCCAGGGTCCCTGCCGCCACCGACTGCGTGAAGCCATGCTCGACGGCGTGAGCGATGAAATGGGTCCCGACGATGCCGTTGGAGGTGAGCCCACAAATACCGAAGGTGCCTACCAGGAGCCAGAAGTCGACACTCCGCACCGCCTGGCGCATGATGCGGGCGTCCGGTTTCGGGGGGATGACCGTAACGGTGCCTCCGTAGGGGGGGAGATCCATGTCGGCGGGGTCGTCGCGCACCAACAACGCCACCGGCACGATCAACAGTCCCGCAACGGCGGCGATCCACAGCGACGTCTGGCGCCAGCCGATGCCGAGGGTGAGGCTGCTGAGCCAGGGCACAAAAACGAGCTGCCCGGCCGAGGTGGTGGCACCGAAGATGCCCACCACCAGGCCGCGGCGTTCCACGAACCAGCGGTTGGCTACGGCCGCCCCCAACACGGAACCCAACAAACCGGTGCCGACCCCACTGAGAACGCCGAAGAAGAGGGCAAGCTGGACGGCGTTCTGGGAAGCGGCGCTGAGGAGCATGGATCCTCCCGAAACCACCAGCCCGGCCACGGCCACCGCCCTGGAACCGACCCGGTCGATGAGCTTTCCAGACAACGGCGCCGACAAACCGTAGACCAACAACCCGAGCGAAACCGCCAGCGAGACCGTCGACCGGCCCAGGCCCATGTCGCCCTCGATCGGCAGCAGGAAAACACCCGGGGCCGAGCGAATCCCGGCGGTGAGGAAGACCGCCGCACCGGATGCGATAACCACCCACCAGGCGTAGTGGATCTTCGACCATTTCGATGACCGTCGGCCGACCCTCACGTGCGTCCTTTCGGCTGGCGGCCGCCGGGCCGCCGACCGCTACAAGATAGACCCACGTGCTCCCTCACGATTCTCTCGGGGAGGCTTCGTTCCCGTGTCGGTGCTGTATGAGGGTGGTTGCCCGGGGTTGTAAACGAAAAGGTGCCCGCGGTTCCCTCGACGGCTGCACGCGAGACCAGTACCTACTCCGAGGGCGGTTCAGCGATCGCGCTCCACCATGTAGGCGATGAGGCCCTTCACGAAACGCCGGGCGGGTGAGTCTCCTACGTCGACAAAGGCTTCCTCGAAGGCGACGGCGGCAGATCGGGCGATTCCCTGCGCAAACTCATTCGCAAACTCCACGCTGCCGTGCTCCTGCATCAGCGCGAACACCTCCTCGATCAAGGCATCGGATCGGAAATGTGGGTCCGTGGCCAAATAGCGCTCGAGTTGGTGGCGATGGATCGGGTCGGCGGCGGTGAGGAGGTGGAGCAGCATCAATGTCCGCTTTCCCTCGCGCAGGTCGCCCCGCGCCTCTTTGCCGTAGAGGTCAGGGGATCCAGTGAGGTTGAGGATGTCGTCGCGTATCTGAAAGGCCGCCCCGAGAAAGAACCCGAAGCGCACCATCGGTGTGGGGTCGACCGCTCCCTGGGTTCCGATGAGTGCCCCCACCCGCAGTGGAAGCACCGTGGTGTACCAGCAGGTCTTCTTCATGATCATGTCGAGGTAGTCGTCGGGGGTGAGATCGGTGCGCCCATCGCGCTGCCATCCCAGCTCGATCGCCTGGCCTTCGACGGTCTGGAGGGCCATGAAATCGAACTCGGACCAGACCCGGGCGGCGAGGCGCCGGCCCAGCCTTCGCTGGTTGCCCTTCAGCGCCCCGAGGGCGAAAACGGCGAGGCCGTCGCCGGCGTTGATGGCCAGCGCCCGGCCGAAGCTGCGATGCAGTGTGGGTTTGCCTCGCCGCAGTTCGCTGCCGTCTTCTACGTCGTCATGGATTAAGAAGGCGGTGTGGAACAGTTCGAGAGCGGCCGCCGAGCCCAACGCGTCATCCACGGTACCTCCGAAGGCCTCGCAGGTGGCGAGGCACAAGGCCGGCCGGAGCCCCTTGCCTCCCCGAGCGAGATAGTCGGTGGCGGGAGCCACCAGGTAGCGGGAGGTTTCTTGGTTGGGGATATAGGAGGCGGCGGCCCGCCGGGCCATCTGGCTGTAGCGCCCCAGCTCGTTCGAGAAACCGGTGCGAGTGGTGGTCATCGCCTGGCCTCCTCTCGATTCAGGACCTCCAGCTGCAGAGCTACCGGTTCGTCAGGAGCCGTGGAGATCAGAACGAGGCCGTGGTAGTGCCCGGACGGCTGGCCCTCGCCGACATCTACTCGGAGGCGGACCTCCCGGCTGGTCGACGGGCCGATGCGATCGATCTTCGCCGGTGACACCGACACCGTCGCGGCAGGAATGACGACACCACCCAGCGACGCCAGGTCGGTCACTTCGACATGGAGGCCACCCGAAGACTGCGTGGTGAGATTGTGCACCCACACAGAAGTCGCCGAGCTGCCCGCCGGTCGCACCGCAGGAAAGAGGGCCCGCTCGATCACTGGTGCGCCGGGTTTGCGTTCGGTGCGCGACTCGACCAGCTCCGTGGTGGTGGCGAGAAACCGCAGATAAGCATCCGTCAGCCGGGCGGCCCGGCCGAGCTCCAAGGGCGGGGGTGGTTCATCTGGCATAGAAGGCAGCACGTCGAGGCGGTCGTTCGATGTCGCCCTGTCGACCATTCCGGCGTAGCGCTCGACCACGGCTGCTGCCGAGAAGAGGCCGAAGAGCTGCACATCCGCAACGAGGTCCCGGCGGTTGGTCATGCAACTCCTTGGGAATCGTCGGCCCCGCCCAATGAGCCTTCGAGGATGGCGCGGGCCGCCAGGACGCCCGATCGTACAGCCGCCTCGAGGCAACCGGCGTCGAGGCCGCAGGCAGTCCAGTCACCGGCCACGGCGAGGTTGTCGAACCCGGTCCGCCCCGGAGCAAGTCGATATCGGCCCGATCCGGGAAGCGACTGCACATAACGGTCGGACGGATCGATGTTGGCCCTGTAGTACTGCGCGGCCAGTCGCTCACGCCCGATCCGACCCTGGTCGTCCCACAGCATCTCCCACCGAAACCCAGAGGAGTCGTGGGCTCGGGGCCACAAGGACCCAACCTCCTCGTCGAGGAAACGCGCCAGCGATGCAGCCACCCAATCCTGGCTCGCCGCCGGGTCGATGTCGGGGAGGGCTCCGCAAAGATAGGCGACGCTGTGAGGGGCAATGGTGGCCGGCCACGCCTCCCGGTCGAGGAGGTGCGACATCGAAGCCCAGGTGTCGAACGAGTCTCCGAACCCGCTGAGCGTCACCCCGGCCGGGCCATCCCAACCGATCTCGGATTCGGTGACGTTCATCCACAGCTGCGCCGAGCGCGTTGCCACGGTGGCCACCTGATCGACCATGTCCTGCCAGATCCGGTTGGCGGCGACGACCTCTGCCGCCACATGGGGGACCATTCCCAACGAGACCGCCAGGACGACCAGGTCGAAGTCCTCGCCCACGGCCAGCCGTTCGGTGCCGGTCCCGGTAGCCGAATCCCAATGTGATTCGAGCTGGTCTCCCGGGTCCGCAGCGAGCTGTTCCACCTGGGGGCGAGAGGGCCAGCAGGGGAGGCCGCCTACTCGTATGAGCGGGTCGTAGCCGGATCGGCCCGGCGCCAGCTCGGCCTGACGCGTCAGTTCGATCGAGGCGATCGACGGTCCGGCGCCCACGCCGACGCGGTCGAGACGGCGGAAGAAACAGAAGTCGACACCCCGGCGGGTGAGAGCCTCGTACAGCGGGGCGAACACGACCTCACCCATCCCCGCTTGCATCCGCCAGAAAATCGACCCCTTGAAGTCGAAGAGCATCCGGCTGGCGAGCTGGAGGCCAAGACCCGCCGCAAAGCGGGGCCGGGTCCGGTCTCCGCCCTCATAGGCGAAGGTCAGGTCGTACATACCTCGCACGATGGGAGAATCGAGAGTCTCCGGAGCCGCGCCGTGCTGGGCGAGCCATCCCCGGTAGTCCAAGTGGTCGATTCGCTCATAACCGGAGCCCGACCAGAGCCCATCGAACGCCATCCCCACCAAATTCGTCGCCACCAGGTCGACCAGCTGCCACGTCCGACGGGCCGCGGGGTCAGCCATCACCACGGTGGCGATGCCCTGGCGCCAGGCGCGGAGGACGTCGGCGAACACCTCGGCGGTGGAACCTGCGACGGTCGCGTCGGCAGCCAACCGGGCGGTGCGCTCGGTGGCCGCCAACAAAGCGGCGAGGGCGGTGAGACCACCACCCCGGATGAGCGTCGCCAGGTCGGTGACCTCAGGTCTCGGCACCGGCGAAGCGCTGAGGTGCACCCTTTGGGACCGGGAAGGCGCCTCCAGTGACCGATGAAAATCGACCAGGAGCCGCAGACCTCTCACGCCGACATCGAGCGGACGAAGCGTTCGGTTCTCGGCTCCCGGCTCGCCCGGTAGGGCGGCGTTGCTCGAGAACCGTGTGACGAAGTGCGACCACTCACCTCCGGGAGTCTCGGCCAGCCCGACGTCACCGGTGGGCGCCACCGCCTCCTGCCAGGTGCGGATTGGGCAGGCCGGGTCGGTGACGTTGCGGTTCAGCTCGTCGTACGCCTCCCGCAGCACCCGGAACGTGGCGTCGTAGTAGCCGAGCAGCACGTGCAGCCCGTGCTCTTCGATGCGTCCGTGTCGTCCCCGGCTGCTGGCCCCCTTGCCGCCCAGCCGCCAGCCGCGTTGGTACACGGTTATGGATCCGACTCGCTCCCTCCACTCGCCCGAGCTCAACTCCCAGGCGGTCACCAGCCCCGCCATGCCTCCCCCCAAGATGACGACGCGCGGCCGGGACACGTCAGACGACGAGAAGTTCGTCGGCGTCGACAGTTTCGGTGCTCGGCAAGGACGATGGCATATCTCGTCTCGCCTCATCCAGCCAGGCGTGCCAGTCGGACGGGCGAACCTCCGCGGGGAGGTGAGCGAGTTCCAGGACGGCACGAAGACGGGCCACCCGCGCTCCCTGGTCCGTAGCCGCTCGCATCGCCTCGGTCAGATCGGCGATCGCCTCATCGACGTCGCCTCCCCGCGCCAGCGAGTAGGCGGCCCGCTGACGGAGCAGCTCCGGCAGATGGATGTTCTCGCCGGTCTTGCGGATCACCTCCAGAGCCTCCTCGACGACGGCGCCGGCCCGGTCGAGGTCTCCGGCCTCGGCATTCAAGTGGGCGAGGTGGGAGAGGTTGGAGGCCACGAATGCCTCCTGACCCATCATTCGCAGCGTGGCGGTGGTTTGCTCCAGGAATTCCCGATCCGGCTCGCCACCGTGACGCCCGGTCATCACGTACGAGGAGCCGAGCATCATCCAATAGGCGTAGCCGTACACCTGGCCGATTCCGACCACTTCCGCCCCCAACAGGCGCGAAGCGTCGTGGTCACCCAGAAATCGGCGGATCCAGGCAGCGTAGGTCTTGACAAAGGCGAGGCTAAACGGGCCCCGGGGAAAGCCGATCGCCTCGGCACGCCGAATCGCCTCACGCTCCCAGTAGTCGGCGGCTCGGGAGTCGCCTCGCACCGCGCTCACGCAGGCGAGGGCTATCTCGGAAACCGCGATCGGGTCGTTGGGCAACGGCCAGAACAGAGAAACCGTCTGGTCGGGGGGACGAGCGCGAAACCCTTCCACGGCCCGTTCAAGGTGCTCCTGCGCCGCCACAACACTGCCCTCGTAGAAGTCGAGCCATCCGGCGCAAGACTCCACCTCCGGCTCGAACCACGAGAACGCCGGTTGTTCGACCATGGCGGCGAGCCGGTCGATGAGCCCGCGGGCCGTGGGCAGGTCGCCACTGACCAACCAATATGCCCAGATGGCGATCAAGGAAGGCAACACCTCGGGTCGAGTCCCGAGACGGGTGGCGAGGGCCTCGGCTCGGCGGTGGTCGGATTGCACCTCGGGAGCGGCATAACCCTGCATCGAACTGACACTCAGACCGCGCAACATCCGGGCGGTGAGCTCGCTCAGGTCGCGTTCGTCCGACTCGGCGAGGGTGTCGAGCAACTCCAAGGCCCGCGACAGCAGCCGGGTAGCTTCGGTGTGAGCGCCGCGACTCTGCTCAGCCTGAGCCGCCTGGATGTACAGGCCGGAAGCACCCTCGGCCTCTCCGGCCAGATCCAGATGCTCGGCGATGAGAGCCGGCTCGGCGCCCCGCTCGGCGATGGTTTCGGCCACCCTGGCGTGCGTTCGGCTCCTCGCATCCAAGACCTGAGTCTCGTAGGCGGCGTCGCGCAATAGGGCATGCCGAAAACGGTAGGTGTTGGCCTTCGGGTCTCCTGGCTCGATGATTCCCCCGTTGGTCAGGACCAGCATCTGATCGCCTACCAGGGCCTCGTCTCCCATGACTGCCGAGACGGTGGCGGCGTCGAAGGTGGGTCCGAGGGTGGCGGCCACCTGGGCCACCCGCAGGTTCACCCCCGGTGCCTTCAGCCGCCAGGTGAAGAGTTCCTGAAGCCGCAGGGGCATCGGTTCGACATGTCCGGTGTCGAGACACGACTGGGTGAGTTCCTCGATGAAGAGGGGAATTCCTTCGGCGCGAACGACGATCGATTCCCGGGTGCCCTCGGGGAGTTCCCTGCCCGCCACCAGGTTGTCCACCAAGCGGGCACTGGCAGGTCCGTCGAGTCTCTCGAGCCCGAGCACTTCGACCGATTCCCGCCACGGCACCGATGCCTCGTCCCGCGTGGTGGCCACAGTGAGGATCGCCGATTGCCGGCGATCGACGAGGCGGCCCAACAGCCCCATCGTGGACGGGTCGGCCCAGTGGAGATCCTCGACGATGAAGAGGTGAGGTGCCCGCTCCCCCAGCGCCGTCAGCCATTCGACCAGACGGTTCAGGGTCTCGTCGAGGAAGGCGCTCGGGTCGAGCTGGGGCGTCGGGTATTCGGCGGCCTCGCCGGCCCCGATGAGGGGAGCGAGAAAGGGCACCGATCGGGACAGGTCCAAGCCGAGCGAGTCGAGGTAGGAAACCAGCCCCGCGAGACGATCGGAGGCGTCGATGTCCCCGAGTAATCTCTCCAGCATCCGAGCGATCGGCCACAGCGAAACGTTGGCGTAATAGGGAAGACAACCCGCGCCGAGAATGTGGCCTCCGGAGGCCTCGACCCGATCGAGGAGCTCAGACACCAGTCGCGTCTTGCCGATACCCGCCTCGCCGACGACGAGGAAATTCGCAGCCGCTACGCGCTCTGGATCCTTTCCAGGACGCATCGTCTCCCAAGCGGCCAACAAACGATCGCGTGGCTCGTCTCGTCCGACCAGGCCAGCCCTCCGGTAGCGCTCAGCCTCGAAACGCGCACCCGCATACCGCGGTCGCTCGACCGCGAACACCTCGACAGGGCGGCTGATCCCCTTCAGGTCAGGCACCCCCAGCGAGTGCATGTAGAAATCGGCGTCGACGAGTTGTTGGGTGACGTCGCTGATGACGACCATGTCGGGTTCGGCTGCCTGTTGGATGCGGGCGGCCAGGTTGGGGGCGGTTCCCACGATGGAGTCCCGCTCGCGGACGGAACGATCGTCGCTCAGGTCGGTGATCACCACACGACCCGTGTGGATCCCGATGCGCACCTCGGGAGCCACACCGAGTCGGCGGGCCAAGTCCGCCCGGGCGTCTCGCATCGCCGCCACGAGGTCGAGGGAGGCGAGAACCGCCCGACGGCCGTCGTCTTCATGGGGATCCGGATACCCGAAACCGGCGAGGATGCCGTCGCCGAAGTACTGCATGACGTAGCCGCTGTAGCGCTCCACCGCCTCTTTGGCGGCGGCACGGTAGAAGGCGAAGACGTCGCGCAATTGCTCCGGCTCGACACGCTCGGACAGCATCGTGGAGCCCACCAGATCAGAGAAGACGAGGGTCATGAGCGCCCGCTCACCCGTGGGGGCGAGCTGACGGCCCGCCACCGTCCGCAGTATGAGAGCGGCGCGCTCGTTGTCGGGGTCGACGGCCCGCACCTCTTCGGCGGTGGCGCGGGCCGGTTCCAGATCGCCCGCAGCGAGGGAGGTTTCGGCCGCGCTGAGGAGTCGTTCCAGGAGCCGATCGAGTCGCGATTGCGCCGAAGCCACCATGTCGTTCACGGCCTCGGAGCCTCGGTCGCTCGGGAGACATAGAGCTGCGCCCCCGAGATCGTCCCACCCAGGGGACTCGCCAGGGAACCCACATAGAGGCCCGGCGGAACGGACTTGTTCGCCGTACTCAAGCGCACGCCATAGGTGGCGTCGTCGACCGCCTCGAGGCCAACCACCACCTCGAGGGACGGGATCGTGGAAGCGGGGTCTTCGATCGAGACGAGGTCGGAACACACCGGTCGGTCGGTGGCGGCTAGCCCAGCCACCGGGATGAGAGCCTCTTCGGTCCGGGCGGGTACACCTGCGCTCATGGCCGTGGCCGTTCCCCGCCCGGCCTCCCGCCCTCGCCCGGGCGGCATGAAGCTGGCATCGACTCCCTCCCGGGCGACCTCGTCGAGCAGCTCCAGGCCGTAGGTCCACGCCCGGGCCCAGTCCTTGGCCAGTTGGGACCAATATCGCGTGCCGTCTTCGACCCAATCCGACCTGGAGTAGTCGGTGGATGTGGCTCTCGAGGCCACATCCCCGAAGAGAGCGAGATAGGTTTGGGCCGAATCTCCGAAGAAGTCAACCCACGCCCCCAGAGTCTCGCCTGCCAACGCCGACCATGACCCAGCCTCTCCCGTGGGCGCGTGAGAGGGTGGGCGCGGAGTGGTGGTGGTTCCACCTTCGGCAGCCGCCCGAACCCAGTCCGTCCAGAAGGGGCACACCAGCCGGGCCACCCTATCCCAGACGTTCTCGGTGAATCCGACGATCTTGAGAGCCTTCACTCTCCGGACGGGCCCGAGGTCGTTGACAGAGAGGAAGCCGCGGTCGACGTCGATTTCTCCGTCGACACTGAAGTCGAGCTCGTACGTCATGCCGGCTGCCTGCTGGCCCTCTCGCCAGAAGTCGCAATGGAGCAGTGTCTTGACGCGGGTGACGAGCCTGACCTCTTCGAGGAAGGCACCGTGCCAGTGCTCGTCACCCAGTGAGCCGATTTTCACGGGATCACCTCCGCCGACGAGGTCCATCCGTTTGAACAGCATCGGTCCCCGCTCCGGCCAATTGCGCGGGTCTACCCACGCCGCCACGTGGTCGAAAGGAGCGTCGGTGTCGAATTCGGAGAAGATCCACGTGGCGGCGAGCCCCCCGACCTGCACGGTCTTGGTCGTGCATACCTGCTCCCCCACGAAGGCAGCAACGCTCAGGGGGAGCTGTCGCCCGGTGGCGGTGGAGCGAAACGGGATCCCCTCCCGGACCGACTCCGCCACATCGGTGATGAGTTGACTGGCGTCGAGGCCGTGCCGATCTGCCACCGATGCAGCCAGGAGCATGTATTCGGCCTCGTGAGACTTGCGGTGCGGGAACCGGGCGCGCGCCAGGTCGTGGAGGACGGCGACACGCGCCGAGAGGGGAATCTCGTCGTCAGGAGCCTCGGCCACGGCCCGAAGGGCTGCCGCGGGCGAAATGGGGCGAAATCCCGGAAGAACGCCGGTGTCTATCTCTCCGTAAGCCCCGGAGAGGACATGAAGCCCGATGAGAGCGTCGTGGCGCCACTCGGCGTCTGGGTCGACGTCGGACTCGGGTGGACGGTCTGTCATGGCTACCCGCCTCGCGTTTCCACGTCACCGGCGGAGAGGCGAGACGCCTCGACTGGCGCCTCCAGGACCCTTACTCGCGCCGAGGGGGAGTCTATACGGGCGCGGCTCGAGCTGCTGGTGGGAACCGATCCACTTCGGCCGGGACCCACGCCTCTTTCGACGAAGGCGTCCCGCTAGAGGGGAGAAGCGCTCAGGCCATCAGGTCTCGGTGCTCGTCCAATGCCTCGAAGAGACGATCGATGTCAGAGAGGTTGTTGTAGATGTGCGGGGAGATGCGTAGGTTGTCATCGCGGCTCGACACCACCACCCCCTCGGCATCGAGATGCTTGACCAGGGTGTGGACGTCGGTGGACCGCAACGTGATGAGGGCTCCGTGGCGGGCGGGGTCGAGGGGCGTCACCACCTGGAAGCCGCGTTCGGTGGCCCGCTCCTTGATCTCGGCTGCCAGGCCGGCGATATGGGCGGCGATGTCTCCCAGTCCGATCGACCGGATCAGCTTCATCCCGGCCAGGCCGGCGTAGATGTTCGGCACCGGTGGGGTTCCCATCTCGAAGCGACGGGCCGAAGAGGCGGGGGTGTTGGCGTGAATGTCCATGGCGAAGATGTCGGCCTGGGAGAACCAACCGAGGGTGGTGGGAACCAGAGAGTCGATCAGGTCCTTCCTGACGTACATGAAGGCCAGACCCGCCGAGGCCAACAGGTACTTGAGGGTCCCCCCGACGAGGAAATCCACGCCGAGTCGACGGGCGTCGACCGGCATCGAGCCCAGCGCCTGATAGGAGTCCAAGAGGACCTTGGCTCCGTGACGGCGGGCGATCTCGACGATCGACTCCACATCCAGTTTGGAACCGTTGCGGAAGCACACGTGGGTGATCGAAACCAGTTCGGTGCGGTCGTCGATGGCCTCCTCGAAGCGCTCGAGGGGGATCTCGGCCCCGACCGCCGGGACGTGGACGACCTCCGCCCCCCGTCGTTCCTGGGCATGCCAGATCTGGGCGACGGTGGGGAACTCGAAGTCCGTGACCACCACCTTGTTGCGGTCGCCATCGAAGTCGAAGGAACTGGCCAGCGAGCTCACACCGGCCGAGGCCGACGTGGTCACGGCCACCTCATCGGGGTCGACCCCGATGAGCCCGGCGAATTCGGCCCGCGCCTCCTCGGCATGCGCCACCCACAGCTCCCAGGGGGCACCCTTTTCGTCCCAGTCGGCCAGATAGCGGTGGTAGGCGTCGGCCACATCGGTCGACAGGGCACCCTGGGAACAACTGTTGATGTAGGCCTTGTCTTCGAAGATCGGGAACCGGCTGCGAATGTCCACGTGGTTTCTCCTCTCAGCGTCCAAGATAGGCGCGGCGGATGTCGTCGTTGTCACGCAAGCGACCGGCCTCGTCGGCGAGGACGATGCGTCCCGTCTGCAGCACATACCCCCGGTCGGCGATCGACAGCGCCATGTTGGCGTTCTGCTCGACCATGAACACGGTGGTGCCGGCGTCGTTGACCTCGGCGATGAGCTCGAAATTCTGTGCCACCAGGATCGGAGCCAGACCCATCGAGGGTTCGTCCATCAACAGGAGCTTGGGATGCGACATCAGGGCCCGGCCCATGGCCAGCATCTGCTGCTCGCCGCCCGAGAGCGTGCCGGCCTGCTGCTGCAGCCGTTCTTTGAGCCGGGGAAACAGGGTGAGCATCCGCTCGAGGTCCTCACGCAGGTCACCCCCGCGCACGAAGGCGCCCAACTCCAGGTTCTCCTCCACTGTCATGTCGGCGAAGACACGCCTGTTCTCCGGGACCACCGCCATGCCACGGGCGATGCGCTGCCCGACGGTGGTGGAGGTCACGTCCTCGCCTTCGAAGTGGATGGTTCCGGTGGTCACGCCCACCAGTCCCAGGATCGTCTTCAGGGTGGTCGACTTGCCGGAGGCGTTGCCCCCGAGGAGGCACACCATTTCGCCCTCGCCGATGTCGATGTCCACGTCTTGGAGGATGTGGATGGGCCCGTAGTGGGTGTTCACACCCCGCAGCGACAGCAGGGGCCCGTCGGCGGCGGTCATCAGCGGGTTATCCCCGTGCCGCGCCCGAGGTAGGCCTCGATGACCGACGGATCGGCCACCACCTCTTCATAGGAGCCCTGGGCGATCATGCGACCGTGGTCGAGGGCGATCACACGGTCGGCGATGTCGGCTACGACCCCCATGTCGTGCTCGATGAACAAGATGGTGTAGCCCCCCTCGTCGCGGAGTCGGCCTATCAGTTCTGTGACCTCGCTCGTCTCCGAGGGGTTCATCCCGGCGGCCGGCTCGTCGAGGAGCAGGAGCCGGGGGGAGCACATCAACGCCCGGGCGATCTCCAACCGACGCCGATTGGCGTAGGACAGGCTGTAGGCGGGCTCGGTGAACCGGTACCCGGTGATCCGCTCGCCGAAGAACCCCAACAGCTCCTCGGCCCGGAGGCGCGTGGCGGCCTCCTCTCGCCGGAAGGCTGGCGTGCGCAGGATGATCTGGCCCAGGTTGGCGCCCGTCCGGCAGTAGGCGGCGCTCATGACGTTGTCGATCACGGACATGTTGAGGAACAGGCGCAGCGTCTGAAAGGTGCGGGCGATGCCCCGTTCGGTCACCTTGTGCGGGGCGAGGCCGGCCACACTCTCCCCCTCGAAGCGGATGTCGCCCTGGTCGGGGGCGTAGAGCCCGGTGATGAGATTGAGGACCGTGGTCTTGCCAGCCCCGTTGGGGCCGATCAAACCAACGATCTCTCCTTCGCCCACTTCGAACGTGAGGTCATCGACCACTCGCAGGCCACCAAAACGATGGGAGAGCCGATCCACCTCGAGGATGGCCGTCACAGCACCTCCACCCGAGTCCGGCCGAAGAGCCCGGCCGGCCGGAAGTTCATCAGCGCCACCAGGGTCGCCCCGATGAGAAGCAGTCGAGTGACACTCGGATCCTGGGATAGCCGGGTCTGCCAGGCGAGAGCCAGCAGCCACAGAGAAGGAACGAGCACCAACAGCTTGGCCGTTGGCGACGTCAGGTAGGCCGAAAGGAACATCAGGCCCAACACCGCCACGAAAGCGACGTTGCCGACCAGCGTGGCGTTCTCGACGGGCAGGATGAGGATGTGGCTGACCAACGCGCCGAGACCTTCGCCCGGCGGCAGCGAAGCTTCGGGGGCGGCCAGCCGGGCCAGACCGCCGAGGGCTGCCACCGCCAAGATGACCGCACCTGCCCGCCACAGGGGCTTGATGGCGACGATCAACGTCAGGACGACCGCTCCGTAGAAGAGGGTGGACGCCAGCGCCACGTCGCGCAACAGTTCCGGCACCACCACCAGTACGAACGATCCGACCAGCACCCCGGGGATGCTCCCCAATCCCCCCAGCACGATGATCGAGTACAGCGTGATCAGCACGGGCACGGCGAAGTTGTTGGGAAACACCGCCCCCTGCCAGGCAGCGAACACCGCCCCACTCAACCCGGCGATCGACGAGCCGAACACGAAAGCGAGGAGCTTGAGCCGCTTGGTGGGCATCCCCATCGTCTCGGCGGCCAGGTCGTTCTCGCGCAATGCCCGCCACCCCCGCCCGATGCGGGAACGGTCGACGTTGTGGACCACCGTCATCACGGTCAACAACATCACGACGATGATGATCACATAGTGCTTGATGCTGGTGGCCGTCAGTCCGAACAGTGACAGGTCGTCGAGGTTGATGATGCCGTTGGGACCACCGGTCATGTCCACCGGCCCGTCGGTCCACGGGAGGTGGACCCGAGTCAGGCTGGCGGTGAGCTGATTGAACACGAGCAGGAAGCCGAGCGTGGCGATCGCCAGGTAATCGCCCACCAGGCGCATCGACGGCAGCCCCAAGAGCCAGCCGAACAAGACACCGGTAGCTATGACGATGATCAACGTCAGGGGGGTCGGGAGGTGGATCCCCAGGAACTCCGACGACAGGTAGGCGTACGTGTACCCACCGATCCCGTAGAAGGCGACGTAGCCCAGGTCCAAGAGCCCGGCGAACCCGGCCACGAGGTTCAGCCCGAGAGCGAGAGCCGCGAAGAGAGCCACGGTCCCCACGATGCGCAGCACATAGCTGTTGTCGGTCAGGAGGGGGAAGGCCGCGAAGCCGACGGCGATCACCGCCAGCCGGAGGGCGAAGGGCACCCGTTCGATGGCCGCCCCTACCGCCGCCACCGGGTCGCGTCGTGTCCGCCCCGTGTGCTCGGCCACCCATTCGTCGCGACCGAGACGGTCGCTGCTTGCTTTGAGCTCGCCGTTCATGCCTTGTCCGGGAGCTTGGCGCCGAGCAGTCCCTGCGGGCGGATGAGGAGGATGAGAATGAGGACGGCGAAGGCGATGACGTCACGGAACGTCGCCGAGACGAAACCGATGGCGAAGGTCTCGACCAGGCCGAGGATGAAGCCGCCGAGCATCGCCCCGGGGATGTTCCCGATGCCGCCGATGACCGCCGCCACGAAACCCTTGAGCCCGGCCAAAAATCCCATGAAATGCCACACGCGGATGAAAACGAGACCGGTGATGACGCCGGCGGCACCGGCCAGAGCGCTGCCGATGAAGAAGGTCGCCACGATCACCCGGTCGACGTCGATGCCCATCATCGCCGCCGCCTCCGGGTCGGTGGCCACCGCCCGCATCGACTTGCCCAACTTGGTCCGCTGGACCAGTCGATGGAGGGCGAACATGAGGACGACCGCCATCACGATCGCCAGACCGCGCGTGGCGGAGATTCGCACATCGAGGAGTGAGAGCCCGAGCTCGGGGGGGATGAGGAGTTGGGGCTGGTAGGAGCGGAAGTTGGCCGACAGGGTGAGCTGAACGGCGTTCTGGATGAAGAAGGACACGCCGAGGGCGCTGATCAGGGCTGCGATCCGAGGGGCCTTGCGCAACCGGCGATAGGCGATCCGCTCCACCCCCACGCCCAGGATCCCACAGCCGACCATGGCCGCCAGGAACATGAGCAACACCACGAGAACCGCCGGAATGATCGGGCCGGCGCCGTCCAGGAAACCCGTCATCACGAAGAAGCCGATGAAGGCGCCCACCATGTACACGTCGCCGTGGGCGAAATTGAGCAACTTGAGGACCCCGTACACCATCGAGTAGCCGAGGGCGATCAGCGCATAGACACCTCCGAGGCTGAGGCCGTTGACCAGCTGCTGGGGAAGTTGTGCGAGGAAGGCGTCCATGGGACATCCTTTGGGGGGCGAGGCCGCGGCGGCCCCGCCCCCCGGCAGGCCTGGTGGCTCAGTCGGCCAGCACGAACTCCCCGCCTTCCACTCGGAAGATGAAGAACTGGGCGCCTACCACGTCGCCGTTGGCTTCGAACGAGAGCGGCTGTCCGAGGATCGTCGAGGCCAGGTTGGTGTTGCCGACCTCGGCCAGCACACCGGCGCGGTCGACGGTGCCGCTCGCCTCGAAGGCCCTCAGCATCGCCTCGAGGACCACCTGAGCGGAGACGTACGTCGGGGGCCCGAAGGTCCCGAAGTCCCCATGCATGTCCTGGAACTGGGTGACAACGTCGGCGGCTTCGTCAACTCCGGTGATGTCGGGAGCGAACGAGGAGACATACGAGCCTTCGGACGCTCCCCCGGCCCCTTCTATGAAGTCTTCCGCCGAGAAGAACCCATCGCCACCGAAAACGGTCACGTCGATCCCCTGCTCTTGCAGTGCCCGGGTGAGCAAGGCCCCTTGGGAGGCGATCTGGCCGGGGAAGGCGACCACTTCAGCCCCGGAGCCGCCGATGACGGTGGCGAGCGACGAGAAGTCGCTCAGGTCCTGGGTGACCGACTCGCGTCCTGCAACTTCGGCTCCACCCGCGTCAAGGGCGTCGCTGATCTGGTCGGCCAGCCCGACCGAATATGAGGTCTGGTCATCGATGATGAAGACGCTGGATGCCCCGATCTCGTCGACGATGAAGTTCCCTATGGTCGGCCCCTGGTCGGCATCGGTGGGCACCACTCGGAAAAAGGCGTCGAAGCCCCTGTCGCTCAGACCGGGATCGGTCGCCGACGGAGACACGAAGGCCAGCGTGGCATCGGTGAACATCTGCCCGACGGCATCGACTTCTTGGGAACCGGCCGGACCCACCACACCGTAGACGTTGGAGTCGGAGATGATGCCCTCGGCCACCGTCACCGCTCTGGACGCGTCGAGCTCGGTGTCGCCCTCGAACACCTGGACGTCCCAGCCGTGCTCTTCGTTGAAGTGCTGCACGGCCAGGCGGGCGAAGTTGAGCTGCTCCTGACCGATCGACGCCGCTCCTCCGGTGAACGGCCCCATTACGGCCAGCGTGATGGGTCCGTCGGGAACTGCTGTTGGGCCCTCCATCACCTCGGTCGTGGTGGGGGCTGGGGTGGTCGTGTCTGCGTCGGGTGCCGGTGCGGTCGTGGTGTCGGGTGCGGCGGCTGTAGTCGTTGTCTCGTCAGCTTCGCCGCCGCAGGCGGCGAGCACCAGGGCCAGCAACGCCATCAACACCGTCAGTCGTGTTCTCATGTCTTCTCCATAGGGTCGTTGGGGATCGCCGAGCCGCCCGGCGGCCGCGATCGGTTTTCATGCGGTCAAATCCGAGGAATCACGCTCCTGCTCGTGCTTTGGGAGAGCCGGCGGGGCAAAACACTCCGAGAAGAGCGAGGGGCTCATTTCCCTGGTTCTCGAGGCAGTGCACCGAGCCGGGGGGAAGATACACGCTGTGCCCGGGACCGATCGGGTGAGACCCTTCGTCGATGTGGACGATGCCTTCGCCGCCGGTGATGTACACGACCTCATCGTAGGTGTGGGTGTGGGGCGGGGCCTTGCTGCGCTCGATGAAACCGAGGAACTGGGTCACGTAATGGGCGCCGTGGCGGGGATCGATCATCAGTTTGAAGTACCGGTCCATGAGATTACGGTCGGGGTCGTCACCGGCGGCGATGATCTCTTCTTCCGACTCGTGTACCCACGGCCGGGCATCCTCGACGGCCTCCGCTGACGGGGAGAGCGCCCCGGGTCGTCCCGGAGGCGGGGCCAGCACCGAGACGAGGTGCAGCGTTTCCGACGCACGGACGCGGTACCCGACGTCGGCCGGAACCAGCAGGCCGGTCCCCGGCCGCAGCGCAACATGGTGATCAGCGTAGATGGCCACGCCCTTCCCCTGCTGTACGAAGAGGACGTCCTCGGAGTGACGGTGACGCTGGACGACTTCTTGGCCGGCATCGATGTGCACAAGCCGCTGGACGAGGTTGGGAGCGCCGATGCGCTCGAGGTCGACCCGGATGCACACCTCACCCCCGCCGCCCGCCAGCTCCTCCCACTCCGCATCCTCGGGAGCAATCACCGCCGGCTTCGAACCGCCCATCGCCCGGCCATCGTCGGTCATCGGCGTATGCTGTCCCTCCCCCATGCACTTGTCAAATATCAAAGATCAAAGGCTGACTTCGCCCGAGAACCGGGCGAGGAGATCGGTGACGGAATGGACTACGTGAACCTCGGCACCACCGGTCTGGCGGTGTCCCGGGTGGGTCTGGGGTGTGGCAACTTCGGTGGGATCGGAAGTGCTCCCGAGTTCTACGGACAGGGCGAATCCCCCGAGGAGGCCTTCGCCCTGATGGACCGGGCCTTCGACATGGGGATCAACCTCTTCGACACCGCCGACGCCTACGGTGGCGGCCGGAGCGAGGAGACCATCGGTCGGTGGCTGGCCCAAAAGGGATCTCGGGTCCGCGATCAGATCATCTTGTCGACGAAGGTGTTCAACCCGGTGGGAGACGGACCCAACGACCGCGGCCTCTCCCGCCGTCATCTCAGGAGGCAGGTCGATGCCAGTCTCGCCCGGCTGGGTACCGACGCTGTGGACCTCTATCTCATCCACGAGCCGGACCCCTCCACCCCCCTCGCCGAGACCCTGGGGGCGCTGGACGACCTGGTCCACCAGGGAAAGGTCCACTACATCGGGGCCTCCAACATGCCGGCGTGGCTCACCGTCAAGGCGCTGGGGGTGAGCGAGCGCCACGGGCTGGAGAGGTTTGGTTGGGTGCAGAATGCGTTCAGTCTGCTCGAACGGGGCGACGAGACCGAGATGCTGCCCATGTGCGAGGATCAGGGGCTGGGTTACACGCCGTTCAGTCCCCTGGCCGGTGGCCTCTTGACGGGCAAATACCGATTCGGCGACGACTACCCGGGTGAGTCTCGGATGACACTGCGTCCCGAGCCATATCTGCGTCACTGGACCGAGGAGACCTTCACCGGCCTGGAACGGCTCTCAGCCGCCGCCTCTGCTCGCTCGGTTTCGGTCGCCGGGCTGGCTCTGGCGTGGGTCATGACCGATCCCCGGGTCACCGCCCCCATCGTCGGCCCCCGGGCACCAAACCACCTCGTCCCGGTGGCCGAGGCGCTGAGCCTGGACCTCACGCCCGGCGAGCGCGCCGAGATGGCGGCCTGGTTCCCCACCGGGGCGGCCTGAGATGGTGCCGGCCGAGCTCCCCACGGGCGAGGAGATCGAAGAGGCGCGCCGGCGCCTGGAAGGCAAGGTGGTGCGCACGCCCCTGGTGCGTCTGCGTGCCGGCGAAGACGATGCCGAGGTGTACTTGAAACTCGAGAACCTCCAGCCGATCGGGTCGTTCAAGCTGCGGGGCGCCTGCAACGCCATGGAGGGTGCCCCCGCCTCCTTACTGGAGCGCGGCGTCTACACGGCCAGCGCGGGAAACATGGCCCAAGGCGTGGCCTGGAACGCCCGTCGTCTCGGCATCCCCTGTGTGGTCGTCGTCCCCGACCATGCCCCCCGGGCCAAGCTCGACGCCATCGCTCGCCTCGGCGCCGAAGTGATCCCGGTCCCGTTTCCCGAGTGGTGGCAGGTGATCGTCGACTCCCACTACCCGGGACTCGAGGGCCTGTTTGTCCATCCCGTCAAGGACCGCGCCGTCATGGCCGGCAACGGCACCATCGGCATCGAGATCCTCGAGGATCTCGAAGATGTCGCCTCCGTGGTCATCCCCTTCGGTGGGGGCGGCCTCAGCTGTGGGATCGCCGCCGCCCTCGAGGCGCGCGGGTCGCAGGCGCGCATTTTTGCCGCCGAGGTGTCGACGGCCGCTCCCCTCGCCGCCGCCTTCGCCGCCGATCGGCCGGTGCAAATCGACTACGTTCCCAGCTTCGTCGACGGTATCGGGAGCAGCGGGGTGCTCGAGGACATGTGGCCCCTGGCGCGCCGCCTCATCGACGAGTCACTCGTCGTGACGCCCGAGGAGATCGCACAAGCCGTGAGGATCCTCGCCGGACGCAACCAGGTCGTGGCCGAAGGTGCGGGAGCGGCATCGGTGGCGGCCACACTGGGCGGCGGGGCCGGGCCCGGACCGGTGGTGTGTGTGGTGTCCGGCGGCAACATCGACCTCGCCAAACTGGCCACGATTCTCACCGGCTGAGGACGGCGGTGCACTCGATCTCGATGAGCAGCCCCGGGATGGCCAGGCCGGTGATGCCGACGATGGTCTGGGCTGGGTGATCGGTGGTTCCGGTGACTTCTTCGATCCCGCGGGTGATGGCCTCGAACTCGGAGGGGTGGAGGGTGTAGATCGTTCTCCGCACGATGTCGTCCCAGCCCACGCCGGCCGCCTCCACGGCCACTGCGAGATTGCGCATGGCCGCCTTGGTCTGCTCTTCGAGGTCGTCACCTCCCACCACGTTGAATTGGGCATCGAGCGCCACCTGGCCGGCGAAATGGACGACGGTCGACCCGTCGGCGATGGCGACATGGCTGAATCCGGGGGCGGGGTGGATCCCTTCGGGGTTGATGAGGCGTCTGGTCATTGCTTGCTCCTCTCGTGATCGGTGCTGGTTACCTCTCGGTGCCGTCGAAAGCGACGATGGGGACGCTGGAAAGCTGCTCGCCGCCGGTCTCGGTCACCCGGAAGGTCTCTTGCATGTATAGGCAGTAGCGGTCGTCGGCGGTGATCACGTGGGGGTGGATCGAGATGATCATGTTCTCTTCCAGCACCGTCTCCACGCCGTCGCCTATGCGCGGATTCGCCACCATCACCATGTCGATGGAGTGGCCGGTGACGTGGCCCGGCTTGACCTCGAGCCCGGCAAAGGACCCGAACACGGCATGGTGGACGTCGTGGGCGGTGGTGCCGGCCCTGAGATGCGACCGGGCCTGCTCGAAGCACTCCTTGTAGGCCTCCATCATCCGTCCCGACAGGGGGCTGAGGCCCCCACGGGAGATCGGGCGGGCGAACTCGGCCCAATATCCGCTCGGTCCGGCGATCTCCACCGAATAAAAGAGCAGGTCGGCGGGATCCACCGGGCGGAAAGCGTCGGGGTGCTTGAACTCGGGGCCGGCGTGGCCGTCTCTCCCCGACAGCACCATGTTCTGGGTGGTGCGCTGGGTGCCGCTGCGGACGAAGAGCTCTTCGGCGGGCGCCAGGATCTCGGCTTCGGTCTTTCCCGGTTCGTACGCCTCCAGCACGGTCCAGAACCCCCGCTCGTTGAGCTCGAAGCTGTGGCGTACTCCGACGAGCTCCTCTTCGCTCTTGGGGGCCCGAATGAGGTCGAAAGGCTCGTCGTAGTCAATGAGCTCGAGCTCCCCCGCCGACAGGGCCCGGTAGTCACGTACGTTCATGATGAAGTTCAGCCCGAACACGGCCACTCGCTTCCAGCCGCGTCCCTCTGCCAGTTCTCGGATCCATTGCCCGGGCACGTCGGCGAATACCTGGTCGGGAATCCAGCATTCGTCGTGACGGCCGACCCAGCGCGCCTCGGTGGGGAACACGGCCACGGGCTCCCCGTCGCGGGGGATGACGGCGTGGGCATAGCGATGGACCATGCGGAAGCCCGACACCCAGCGGATTCCGCCCTCGAACCCCGTGTACTCGGAGGCGGCCACCACCAGGGCGTCGATATCGTCTTCGGCCAGTTGTCGACGGATGGCGGCGTAGCGGCGGTCGATCTCGCCCTGGCTGACAACTCGAACATCTACAGCTTCCATGAGGCCTCCAAGCCACGCACAAGCGCCCACGCCGTCCGGTTGAGAGGCGTGGGCGTCCCGGTCTCTTCCCCGAATCTGACGATGCCTCCGTTGAGCATGTCTATCTCCGTCGGGCGGCGGGCGAGCACGTCCTGGAGCATGCTCGGCTTGTGATCGAACGCCACCTCGATCGAGCTCTGCAACAGATCGGCGGGATCTGTCTCCATCTCGATGCCCAGGGCGGCCGCCACCCGTTTGCCTTCCTCGATCACCTCGTCCATCACCCAGCGCACGTCGTCGTGGACACAGGCCCGCCCATGGGGTAGCAGGGTGAGCGAGCACAGGGCGTTGGAGGCGGCGTTGAAGATGAGCTTGGTCCACTGGGCACCGCGGGCATCGGTCAGGGCCACCGTTTCCAGGCCGCTGCGTGTGAGTGTTTCGGCCAGCGCCGTAACCTCGTCCATGCTCGCCGGCCTGGGCTCGAAAGGACCGATCCAGGTCTTGCCCCCGGTGTCCCAATGCACGACCCCGGGCTCGAGCATGTGACCCGCCGGGAACGTCGTGCCCCGGATCACCTTCGCCACGTGCTCGGCAATGACCTCTTCGTTCCCCACCCCGTTCTGGACCGAGCACACGGCGGCATCGGCCAGCGCCGAAGCCGTGGCCTCGAGGGCGGATCCGGTGTACATGCCCTTCGTGGCGACGATGCCGAAATCGAGCGGCGGCAGCTCGGCGGCGTCGGCGGTGGCCCGGGGACGAGAGTGCACCTCCCCTACCCCGGTGAGCCGGAGACCGGCCCGGTTGATGGCGGAAACGTGCTCCTCAGAGACGTCGTAGGCCCACACCTCCACGTCGTCGAGGGCGGCCAGGTGGGCGGCGAACAGGCTGCCGATGGCTCCACATCCGATCACTCCGATCCTCACAGCACCACCTCATCGTCGTAGGAGCGGTCACGTCCTTTCACGAGTTGATAGAGAGCGCGTGAGAGCGGAACCTCGACGCCGACACGGTCCGCTTCTCGCACCACCGCTCCCACGATGAAATCGATCTCGGTCTTGTGGCCGGCCCGAACATCGGCCAGCATCGACGGGACGTGGGCGTACTCCTCGTCGTGGGTAGCGCCCCTGCTCACCGCCTCGACGTTCATCTCCCACGGGTCCTCAAAGAGCTCTATCCCTGCCTCCCGGGCCACGAGTTTGCCTTCTTCGATGAGAGCGGACATGAGATGACCCAGGTCGGTGGGGCGGTCACGGCGGGCGTACAGGGCGACGTGGGGAAGGTCGGTGAGGGCGGACACGCTGTTGACTGAGGCGTTGAAGATGAGTTTGGACCATTGCGCCGGCCGCAGGTCAGCCAGAACCTCCACCTCGAGGCCGGAGGCGGCGAAGAGGTCACCGATGGCGCGGGCCGTGGCGTAGTCGGCGCCGCTGGGCGGGTAGGGCCCGATCCAGGTGGCGGTGTCGAGCTCGTAGTGGACGTGGGTGTCGGACTGGCGGGTCCCGCTCATGAACGTGACCGAGGACACCACCTCCCAGGGGCCGAGACGATGGATGATCTCCTCGGCCCCAATGCCGTTCTGGATGGTCATGACCACTGCCTCCTCGAACCGCCCGGAGAGCGCCTCGGCCGCCTCCGAGATCTGGGTGGCCTTGGTGGCGACGATCACGAGGTCGGGATCGGGCAGCGTCGTCGGGTCGGTGGAGGCGTGAACCCGGGTGTGGAGATCGGACTTGCCCGACACGGTGAGACCCTCTCTGCTCAGTGCGTCGGCGTGGGCGAGGCGTCGAGTCAACACCGACACCTCTGCAACCTGTCCCAGATGGCCGGCGCAGAGACTCCCGATGGCGCCCGCCCCCACCACGCACACCTTCTCGAATCGGCTCACGTCCGGAAGTCCTCGGGGGCGGTGCACAACTTCTCACATCCCTCGGCAGTGACCACCACATTGTCTTCGAGGCGCAGCCCGCCGCCGCCGTCCCAGTAAGCCCCCGGCTCGACGGCGAGCACCATACCGGCGCGCATCACGTCGGAGCTCTTGGGATGCGCCCAGGGAGGCTCGTGGGCGCGGCTCCCCACGCCGTGGCACACATAGTGGGAGGGCTGACCGGGGTACCCGCCTTCGGACACCCGCGCCCTGATCATCCCGTCCAGCTCGGCGAGGGAGGCTCCGTCGTACACGTACTCGGAGAGCGCCTCGTCGAAGACGGCCAACAGCAGGTCGAGCAGCCGCCCGTACTCGGGGGTGAGGGTCCCCGGGCAGGCGTTCTTCGTCAGGTCGTTCCAGTATCCGTCGGTGCAGGTCCATATCTCCATCAGCGTGGGCTCGTCGGAGAGCACGGGCGTGGGTTTGGTGGCGGTGAACGTCTGGATCGAAGGACCGGACCACACCAACGTGAACGCCCGGGCCATCTGCACCTGGCCGCGATAACCGATGCCGTGGTGATGCACATAGCCCTCGTACATGGCTGCCACCTCGGCGTCCATCATCCCGGGGCGGATGTGGGCGCGGACGTGGGCTACGGCCTCGGCCGCCAGGTCGTTGGTGACCCGAATGCGGGCGATCTCCTGGTCGGTCTTGATCATGCGCAAGCCCGTCAGCATCGGGGTGCAATCGACCACCTCGGCCACCGCCTCCTCCAAGCCGGTGTACCAGCCCTGCCAGTAGACGGTCGGCTCGCCCGTCATCCGTTCGGGGGCCTGCACGGCATTCGATGTCTCCACGCCCACCCGACGGTCGAAGCCCCGCTCCGCCAACAGGTTCACCGCCAGCTCATGGGCCCGCAAGAACGGGGGTCGAGGATCCTCGGGGTCGAACCCGGTGAAATAGAGGACATCCGACGTCCAGGCCGTGGTCTCCAGTTCCGATCGCTGCGGTTCGACGGCTACCAGGATGGGGTCACCTTCCCGGGGAAAGATGGCCACTTCCCAGCCCTTCATGCTCCAGTAGTTGGTGAGGTAGTGGACGTTGTCGGGGGCGCGCACCACCAGCGCATCGAGATCTTCGCTCGCCATGGCCTCCCGAACGGCGCTGAGTTTGTGTTCATCGACCGGCCAACTCATCGAACACCTCCTCGGGGCGGGGTCACCAGCGGACCCTGGGCGGCGGGGGGGAGCCGTGCGCCTCTTGCCAGGAGATGACGGGGTTGCGGAGAATGCCCAGGTTCTCGATCTCGCATTCGACCATGTCTCCGGGCTTGAGATACCAGGCGGGAGGGTCCTCCGAGAAAGCTGCCACCCCCGAGATCGTCCCCGTGGAGACGATGTCGCCGGCGCTGTATCCGATGGGCGAGTAATGCGAGAGGATCTCTCCGATGGTGACCGACATGCGCGACGAGCTGCCGACCTGGCGATCCTCGCCGTTCACCCGCAGCCTCATCTCGAGGTTGTGAGGGTCCCCCACCTCGTCGGGAGTGACGACCCACGGCCCGACCGGACAGAAGGTGTCGATGGCCTTGCAGAAGCTGAACACGCCCGATCTCATCTCGCGCCGTTGGATATCACGGGCGGTGATGTCGTTGAAGATCACGTACCCGCCGATGTAGTCGTCGGCCTCCTCGGGCCCGAACCACTTGCCGGCCTTCTTGATGACCACTGCCAGCTCGAGCTCGTAGTCGAGTTCCTCGGTGAGGTGCTCGGGGTACACGATGGGTTCGTCGGGACCAATGATGGCGTCGATGTTCTGGAAGAACACGATCCAGGGCGCGATCTCGTGCGACCAGTCGACCCGCTTCGACTCCTCTTCGTGCTCGCGGAAGTTGCCGGCGGTGTGGAAGAACTTGCGGGGAACGATCGGAGCCCTCAGCGCCGCCTCCGCCAGCGGGACCTGGGGCCCGGTGGCCTCACGGGCCGCCTCCAACGCCGTGGCGCCTTCCTCGAACAGGTGGCGCAGGTCGGGAGCGTCGAGGACGACGACATGGTCGTCTTTCAACACCCCGGCGTGAGTGGCGCCGGCCTCGTCGGCGAACGTGATCAGTTTCATCTACATCACCCCACAAAATCGGGCGGCGGTCAGTGCATAGGACGTGGTCATGGTGAGCAGCGACGCAATCGGGACGCTCTCGCCTTCGGGCCCGGGAAGGGCGCTCGAGATCGGACCGTAGTTGACGGCGGCGACGCCGTGTTTGGTCAGGGTGGAGGCGTCGGAGCCCCAGCGCACATAGTCGCGCTCGGGGGCGGCGCCGGTGACGTCGTGATGGGAGGCGTCGATGGCACCGATGAGAGGGTGATCCTCGTCGATCTCCGATCCCGACACCGTGACGTAGACCTCCGAGGTGACCCCCGCCTCCGGCAGCTCGTCTTGGAGGCGGCCGACCAGACTCCGGAAGGCACGCACGGCCTCCATCGTCGCCATGGTGGGGGGAACCCGCAGGTCCACGAACAGGTCGGTACGGTGAGGGGTGCGACTGGCCCGCCACGGGAAGCCGCCGGAGACGGCTCCGATGTTGGCCGCCCCCGGGCGCCCCCGGTAGGAGGCCGCTTCTTCCCATTGGGGGATCCACGCCGCCACCTTGTCCACCACCTCGCTCATCCGCACCACCGAGTTCTCGGCGGTTCGCCCCGTCGAAAAGGCCGTGTGGAAGAAGGGACCGGAGGTGGACACACGGCCCCACACCGTCCCGTAGTGGCCGAGCGCCACCTTCTCCTCGGTGGGCTCACCCAGGATGCAGGCATCGGCCAGGACCCCGTGGGTGACGAGATAGGCGGTCCCGGTCCCGTAGCCGCGGTACTCGGGCCCGATGAAGTCCTCGCCCCATTGCGCCTTCTCGATCTCTCCAGCCACCCCGGCCACGATGAGGTCACCGCCCAGCGAGACCCCGGCGTCTACCAAGGCGCGCGCCGCCTCGACGTAACAGGCCACCGCCCCCTTCATGTTCATGATCCCCAGGCCGAGGATCACGTCGTCGCGTATCTGCGCCTGTGGTTGGAACCCCGGTCCATCCAGCCACGGCTCCCGCCCCGAATAGGAGGTGTCGAGATGGCCGTTGAACATGAGGTCGGGGCCGTCGCCGCCGCCCCCGAGACGACCCACGGCGTTGGCGCGACCCTCCTCGACGACCTGGAGGGTGGTGTCGAGCCCGGCGGCCGAGAGCTCCGTGACCAGGTGTTCGGCGCAAGCCTGCTCCTCGCCGGTGTAACTGGGGATACCCACCAGGGCGCAGGCGGTGTCGATCAGCCGGTCCCGATCGACGGCAGCGGAAACGGCGTTGACGAGATCGCGATCCACGTCAATCCTTCACGAATGGGAGGACCTGCTCGCCGAACATCTCGAGCTGTTCCAGACGGTTGGCGCCCCACAGCTCGAGCATGATGTGGGTGCACCCTGCCTCCCGGTACTGCTCGATGCGGGCGATGCATTCGGCCGGCGTGCCGGCGATGGGCTGACACTTCTCCAGCACCTCGTCGGTTACCGCCTCCTTGGCGGCGAGACGGCCACCGTGCTCCATGGCCTCGGCGATAGGGCCGATCTCCTCGAAGGTGAGCCCTGCCATCTGGAGAAGAACATCGGCCGAGCCCCGGATGTTCTGCACCTTGTTGGCCAGGTACATGCCGGCGATCTCTCGGGCGCCATCCCTGCCCTTGGTCGGGTCCTCGTCGATACTGGCCACCAAGGTGCAGCCGATATCGATGTCGTCGGCCGAACGACCCGTCGCGGCAGCGGCTTCATCCAGGTTCTTGCGGGAATAGCGGACGAAGTCGGGGGTGGTGATGCTGGCGGTGAGGAGGCCGTCGGCCACCTCGCCGGCGAGTTGCTGCATCTTGGGGCCGGTGCCGGCGATGTAAATGGGGACCTCACCCGCGGGCACCTCCGCATCGGACGTGAGGGGACCGGCCCGGGCGGTGAACTGGTCGCCTTCGAAGTCGACGGCGCCCCCGGCCAGCATCGCCTTGACGATCTCAACTGTCTCGCGCACGGCGGTGAGGGGACGGTTCGGCATCCGTTCACCCACCCCAATCTCGCGCATGAAGATCTTGGACGCACCCAAGCCCAGGTAGAACCGGCCCGGCCCGGCGGCCTCCTGGATGACGCGTGCCTCCATCGCCACCGCGATGGGATGGCGGGTGTAGGGCGAGATGATCCCCCAGCCGAGAGCCAGACGATCCGTCTCCCGAGCGAGGACGGCGGACAAGGCGGTGGCCGACCGGGCCTCCATCGAGTGCTTGCGCCACCACGGGTACGCCTCGGCCAACCACATGGTGTCGAACCCAAGACGATCCATGGCCCGGGCGTGCTCGACGATGTCGTCGAGCGGCTCCATGGTGAGCTGCATCACCCCGACCCGGAAAGGGACGCTCATCGAATCGACTCGCCGGTACGCACCCGCTCCACCATGAACCAGCCGGCGACCGAACACAAGTCGACGGGGGCTCCCTCCTTCATCGATCGTGGCGGAAGTGGGGGATGACCTCGGCGGCGAAGAGCTCCTGGGCCTTGATCGCCTTCCAGTGCTCCACTCCCCCAGGGTTGACCGTGATCGCCACCTCGGTGAGGCCCTCGCACTTCTCTTGCACCGTCTCGATCCGCTCGATCACGTCGGCGGCGGTACCGACCCAGACGACGTCGTCTTCGATCATCTTCTCGTAGGGCATCTTGGCCAGGTCCTCGAGGATCCCTGCCCCGTAGAACTGGTAGCGGCCGGCCTCCAGCTCCTCGGCCGTCCCCGGTGGCCCCTCCGCCACGAGCGGCGAGGCGTTCCCTTCCAGGAACCCGCGCATCATCGTCTCGGCCTCCCGTATGGCCGTGTCGCGGTCTTCGTCGATGTAGCAGGCGTGGATCCAGACGATGTCGGGGTCGTGGCCGTTGGTCTCGCACACCTTGCGGTAGAGATCGAGCTGATCGGCGAGGGCCTCGTAGGGAAGGAGCGGCGGCACCGCCACCGCCCATCCCCGTTCGCCGGCCAGCTCGTAGGTGCGATCGCTGGTTCCGCCCAGAAAGACGCGGAAGCGCCGGTCATTGGGGGGACGGGGAACGATGTGGCAGTTCTCGATCGTGTAGTACTCCCCGTCATAGGAGAACGTCTCGTTCTCGAGCGCCAGGAACACGATCTCGAGGCTCTCTTCGTAAAGGCCGACGGTATCCTCCATGCTGATGCCCGCCTTCTTGGGTATCCAGCCATGCCCGCGCAGGACCCCGAACTCGTAGCGCCCGTCGACCAAGAGGTCGAACTGGGCGATCTGGGAGGCCAGCACGGTGGGGTTGTAGTAGGGAAGGGGATGGCCCATGGTCCGAAAGCGAATCCGGGGAGCATGCTCGGAGGCCTTGGCCAGCAACGCCCACGGGTTGGCGGACGCCGAGAACTCCTCGAAGAAGAAGTGCTCGATGATGGCGTACGTGTCGAATCCGACCCGGTCGGCGTGAACGATCTGGTCGATCACCTCGTCGTAGAGCTGCGCGTAGGGCTTGCCTCGGTGCCGCTGGATCTCGGTGTAGATGCTGAACTGCACTCGCCATTCCTCCTTCGGGTTGGCGCCGAATGATAATTGCTCAAATGTGGCGGGGCCCGATCGATGGCAACTTTCTGCCCAGACTGGTCTCCGGGACAGGGAAAACCCGGCGTCGAGACGCAGGCGACCGACGGCGTTGATAACGTTCCGACGAACTGGATACGCGCAGGCCTGACCGGGGCGGGAACGGGGCGAGAATATCAGTTATCAAACTTTTCGGCCGTCTATAGTCGGCGGCCAGGGAAGCAGTCGAGGAGAGTGACACCGGACGGCCCGGCCACGGTGGATCACGGAAAAGAGGCGGTGAGCGATGAACAACGCACGAGATCGACACCACAGGGAAGGGGGATGATCGATGCTTCTCGCACCGGTTGACTACTACCGGCCCGACGACCTCGGCGGGGCCATCAGTGCACTCGGCACGCCTGGCGCCCGGGTCCTCGCCGGCGGCCAGAGCCTCATCAGCATTCTCAAGCTGCGCGCAGCCAGCGTCGATCTCCTCGTCGATATCAGCCGCCTCGAAGAGCTGCGCGGTATCGATGTGCGGGGCGACGGTTCGGTCCACATCGGGGCAGGCGTCACCTACGACGAGATGGCCACCTCCCATGAGCTGGCGAGCGTCCAGCCGAAACTGTGCCACGTGGCGGCGGAGACCGTCGATGCCCAGGTCCGCAACCGGGGAACGCTCGGCGGCAACATCTGTCACAACGACCCCATCAACAACTTCCCTCCTTTCGTGGTGGCGATGGGCGCCACCCTCCATGCCCGCGGGCCCGACGGGGATCGCGACATCGCCGCCGACGACTTCTTCACCGGCTACTTCACCAACACCCTGCGGCCGGACGAGATCCTCACCGGGGTGACCCTGCCCGCCCTGGACGGACGGGGAGTCGGGTTCCAGGAAATAGAGATAGGCGAAGCCGCCGCCCGGGCGGTGGCGGTGATCGGCACCGAGAACGGCGCCGTATCCAGCGCCCAGGTGGCACTCGGCTGCTTGCCCGTGCCCACCCGGCTCACCGCGGTGGAGGAGGCGCTGGTCGGGGGAGAGCCCACCCGCGAAAACGTGGCGGCCGCCACAGCTACTGCCGGTGAAGGCATCGACCCCGTCGGCGATGCCGACGCCAGCCGTGAGTACCGCATCGCCATGGCCCCGGTGGTAGCAAAGCGGGCCGTGTTGGAGGCGATCGAACAAGGAGGCCGACGTGGCTGATGCCGCCGGACCGATTCAAGAGATCGAGCTGACCGTGAACGGAAAGGCGGTGGCGCGCACCGTGTCTTCCCGACAGCTCCTCATCTATTTCCTGCGCGACGAGTTGGGGCTACGCGGACCCAAGATCGGATGCGACACCGGTCATTGTGGTGCCTGCACCGTGAGCTACGACGGCAAGACCATCAAGAGCTGCATGATGCTGGCCACGCAGGCGGACGGCGCCGAGATCGAGACCGCCGAAGCGCTGGCTTCTCCCGGCGGCGACCTGTCCGACCTCCAGGAGTCCTTCCGGACTCACCACGCCCTCCAGTGTGGATATTGCACTTCCGGCGTTCTCATGAGCGCCCGCTTCCTGCTGGAACGTAACTCCAGCCCGACGGACCAGGAGGTCCGCGAGGGCATCAGGGGCAACATCTGCCGCTGCACCGGGTACATGAACATCGTCAAGGCCATCCAGGCCACCGGGCAAGAGGAGGTATCGGCATGACCGCTCCCGCGCAGAAGACCGTCGACGCACCCACCTTCGTCGGCCAGAGCATGCCGCGCAAGGAAGACGAACGCCTCCTCAAAGCCCAGGGGTCGTTCGTCGATGACGAGGGCATGCACCGCATGGGTTATGCCAGCTTCGTGCGCTCTCCCTACGCTCACGCCAAGATCGTCTCGGTCGACACCTCAAAGGCCGAGGCCATGCCCGGCGTCATCACCACCCTCACCGGTGACGAGGTGAAGGCGATGACAGAGCCTCTCTTCCAGTTCGCGCCGCGCGGCGAGGGCCAACAGGTCTTCGAGTACCTGCTGGGAGTGGACGTGGTGCGCTACCAGGGTGAAGCCGTCGCCATCGTGCTGGCCGAGACGCGAGAGGCGGCTCGCGACGCCGCCGAAGCCGTCGAAGTGGTCTACGAGCCCCTCCCTGTCCTGGTCGACGGCGTGGCGGCGGCCGACCCGTCGGCCCCCGTCCTCCACGAGTCCCTGGGTGACAACATCGCCTGGAAGGGAATGTTCGATTGGGGCGACGTCGACTTCGCCCTGGAGAACGCCGACCACGTCGTCAAGATCGACAAGCTGCACTTCCACCGCTACTCCTCGACCCCCATCGAATGCAACGCCGTACTCGTCAACTGGGACCCGGGCACCGACATGATCCGGGTGGTGTCGAACAACCAATTCCCCATGTTCGGCGCGCTCGTCATCGCCCCCTCGATGGGAGTGGGGATCGACCAGCTCGACTTCGTCTCCCAGGACATAGGCGGGGGCTTCGGCATCAAGATCAACTCGTACACCCACATCGGAGTATTGGCCCTGCTGTCCCGCAAGGCCGGCCGTCCGGTCAAGTGGACCGAGTACCGCACCGAGCACCACCAGTCGGCCGGCCACGGCAACGAACGCACGTTCACCGACATCGAAGTCCCGGTGACCGCCGACGGGACCATCCTCGGGTTCAAGATGAAGGCCTTCGACGACGCCGGTGCCTACCTGCACTACGAGCCGCTGGGAGCGGTCATCTGGTCACAGGTCGTGCCCGGGCCCTACAAGCTCAAGCACGTCCAGGTCGACTACACCGAGACCCTCACCAACAAGTGCCCGGCGGTGCCCAACCGGGGCTACTCGCGCATGCAGCACATCTGGCTGGTGGAGCGGATCGTCGACATCGTGGCGCACGAGCTCGGATTCGATCCCATCGAGCTGCGCAAGAAGAACTACGTGCAGCCCGAGGACTACCCCTACACGACGCCCAACGGGTGTGTGTACGACTCGGGCAACCTCCCCGCCGCCATCGACAAGGTCGTCGAGATGATCGACTACCAAGGTGCGAGGGAGCGCCAGAAGCAAGCCGAGGGAACCGGCAAGCGGATCGGCATCGGCATCGGAACGACCCTCGACTCGGGCACCAACAACTTCGGGCAGTCGCGCATCCTCAACCCCGAACTCCCCTTCTCCGGCAACGGTGAGGCATGTACGGCCATGCTCGATCTCTACGGGGAGATCATGTTGAAGCTCGGCACCAACCCCCAAGGCCAGGGCCACGAGACGACGGCGGCGCAGGTGGCCGCCGACATACTCAAGGTGAGCCCCGAGAACATCCGGGTGTGGGCCGGTTTCGACAAGTCGCACAGCACCTATATCGGGTTCTCGGGCACCTATGCCAGCCAGTTCGCCGTCACCGGCATCAACGCCGTGATCGGAGCGGTGGAGAAGCTGAAGAGCGAAATCCTCATCGTGGCGGCGGCCGCCTTCGGGGTGGGCGTCGACGACGTCGAGCTGGCCAACGGTTCGGCCCGGATGAAAGACAACCACGAGGCGGAGATCCCCTTCATCGGCATCGCCAACATGGTGTTCGCCAACAATGCCACCCTCCCCCACGACATCGCCACCGGTGTCTCGCTGACCTGCCGCTACGTGTACGTCCCGGAGTTCGAGGTACCCGACACCGAGAAGAAATACGGGAACCTGACGCTCACCTACGCCACCCAGACGCATGCCGCCGTCATCGAGCTCGACGAGGAAACGGGCAAGGTCGAGATCCTCGACTACGCCATCGTCGACGACTGCGGCAAGCGGATCAACCCCATGGTGGTGGAAGGACAGGTCCACGGCGCCACCGCCCACGGGATCGGCGCCGCCCTCAAGGAGACGTTCGAGTATGACGAGGACGGCCAGCTGCTCACCAGCAACTTCCTCTACTACCACGCCGCCACCGCCACCGACGTCCCCCACCTGAAGACGGATCACATCGAGTCGCCGTCGCCGTTCACCGGCACCGGAGCCAAGGGGATGGGCGAAGGCGGGGGGGCGCCCGTGCACACGATCTGCGCCGCCATCCAGGACGCCCTGGGTGCCTCCGGCCCGATCGTATCCGATTCCCACAACCCTCCCGAGCGCATCTGGCGGATGCTGCATATGCCCGGCGAACGCGGGGTGACGGTGACCTCGAAGACCTCCGATGCGTGAGGAACCGAATTCAGCCGGCCAGGCGATGACGGCCACGGGGCGATGACGGCCATGGGGACGCGTGCCTTCGGCTGACTTCTCCCGTTCCTTGGGGGTGAGCCGCCCCGCCCCCGAGTGCTGGGGCGTGCTCACCGACGTCTCCCAGGTGGCGAGGTGGGTGTCGGTCGTGGGAGAGGTGCGAGAGTTGGAGCATCTCTCTCGCTACGAGGTGGTCCTCCACGACGAGTTCGGCCCTTTCAAGCTCAACGCCGACCACACGGTCGAAGTGACAGATGTCGAGGAGGGCCGTTCCATCCGCTTCGTCGCCAACGGCTCCGACCGACAGGTGTCCACCAACATCTCGGTGAACGCCCGCCTCACCCTGGTCCCCTCCGAGAGCGGTACGTCGATCGAGGTGGAGGGGCGCTGGACCGTCCTCGGAACGGTGGCCACCATGGGCGGTGGCACGATCCGCAAAAAGGCCGACACCATCGTCGAGGAGTTCTTCACCTCCGCCGCCGCCACCCTCAACCAGTGACAGGTCACACGGCGTCGTCGTAGACGAAGTGGCGGCCGCGTAGCTTCTGGCGCAGCTGGCCCCGGGCGATCTTGGCTGTCCCTTTCGAATAAACCTGCCACCACGGTTGACCGGTCACCTCGGCCACGAACTCCTTGCCCGCGGCGCGGTCCTTCAGCCACGGGAAGTACCGGTGCGGCTCGTCGAAGCTCTGGAAGAACGCCGCCGCCATGGAGGGGTGTGAGAACGCCGAGATGATGGCCAGCTTGCCGGCGGCATCGAGCGGCTCCAACAAGACATTGTTGAACTCGTAGGCGGCGCCGCCGTGGTGCTCCCAGAAGCCCTCGGCAGTTTCATTGACCCACGCTTCGTCGAAGGGGCCCTCGGGGCGCTCGGAGATGGCGTCGACATAGAACGCAGCCTGGCGGGAGCCGCAGTTCGCTCCCTGGCCACCAATGGGGTCGAAGGCATAAGAGGTGTCCCCGAGGGACATGACGAGATGTCCCGACGGCGTCCGCCCCATGGGACTGCGGACCGTGGGGGCGAACTGGCCCCGCAACCACGAATGGGGATCGTCGGCGATCGGCTCCATCGTCTTCATCGTCTCCCAGTCCCAGGGGGCGAACTGGCGAAGAAGCTCGCCTACCGTCTCGAACATCTCGTCGCGGGATCCGATCTCACGAAACCGGTCGAGGGGCCCGTCCGCCTTGGCCTCGAAGAGAAGGCTCCAGCAGGGCCCGGCGGTCTTGTGGTAGAAGGGCACGTAGAAGAACTCCCCGACGTCGCCGTAGAAGTTGAAGGCCACCGGAGTGAGGCCGGGAAGCCGGTTGGGAAAGGCCGTCCCGTCGAGCGGGACACCGGTGAACAAGAACATGCCCAGATACCGCTGGGGAGCGTCGTAGACGCTGCGGGCCGGATCCCGCTCGAAGAGATCGGCCATGGGCCCCCGGCCTGTCGAGACGAAGGTGAGGTCGTGGGAGGCGGCGATACCGTCGAGGCGGTTCGGATCGACCGGCTCGACCATGACCTTGGCGCCACCCTTCTCGAGCTGTTCGAGGCGGTTGGCCGACTTGAGGCGCACGTCGACCGCATAGCCGGCGTGGCCTTCGAGGGGGGCTCCCACCTGGACCAGCTCGGTTCCCATCTTGGGGAGGAAGTAGAGATGGATGCCATCCCCGGCCGGAGCCCGGTCCTCGAACGTGTCGACTCCCATCCGACGCTCCGCCTCGATCGACTGGTTGAAGAGGTAGGCGATTCCCGTGGGGGGCCCGTCGTCGAGGATGGACTGGGGGGTCTTGTCGCTGTAGAGGGTGACGTCATGCCCGCCGTTCATCAGCCCGACCGCAGCGAGCGTTCCGGCATGTCCCGCTCCGATGATCGCAAACCGGCTCATGTGTCTTGTCTCTCTTTCTTCGGTGACCGGCGAGCGGAACGCCCCCGGATCATGTCTTGTGGTCAACTCGAGTCATGTCAGGTGTCTCGCCACCATCAATCCGGACACCCCTCCCAGTCCCGGGCCCGGGTGGGTGGAAGCACCGATGTGGTAGAGGTTGCGGACGGGGGTCTCGTGGTTCTTGGCACCCCCGAGGGGGCGCCACACCAAGAACTGATCCAACCGGCACGAGCCCGAGTAGGGGTCGCCGCCGACCAGGTTGATGTTGAAGCCCTCCAGTTCGGTGGGCGAGAACGTCTTCCTCCCCACCAGCGCCCGGTCGAGATTGGTTATGTGAGCCGCCAATCGTGACTGGATGCGGTCGGCGTATGCCTCCCGCACCTCTTCGCTCCAAAAACCGTCGGCATCGATTTCGATCTCCCCGGCGGCATCTCCCTTGATGCGAGACGGCAGCTCCTGCAGCTGGATCCACAGGATCGACGCTCCCTGGGGCGCCCGCGACGGGTCGATTACCGTGGGTTGACCCACTACTACCGTGCCCTGGGCTGGCAGCAGGCCCCGCTCGGACTCGTTGACCGCCTGCGAGACGGCATCGAGCCCGGAGGTGAGGTGGACCAAGACGGCGTCTTTCATCTCCGGCACCGACCACTCCGGCTCCTCGGCCAGCGCAAAGTGGATCTGCATGTCGGCGCGGCCGTAACGATAGGAATCGGCTCGCCGGGCGATGGCCGCGGGCACCGCCGTCGCCTCGAGCAGCTGGCCGTAGAGCTGGGTGGGGGTCACGTTGCACACCACGGCCCCCCCGGCGCGATGGACCACGCCGTCTTCGGTGCGGGCTCCCACCGCTTTACCCGCTTCCACCACGATCTCCGAGACGTGGGCACCCGTGACCAGCTCCCCGCCGTGGTGGCGGATGATTCGCTCGAAGGCGGCGACGATGTTGTGCGAGCCTCCTTTCACGACCGGGAGCCCCGCCATGACCAGGGCCGCCGTGATCACCTTGCCCATGACTCCCGAGTAGGCGTCGTCGGGTCCCAGTCCGGCGTGGAGCACCCAGGGGGCGATGAGAGCCCGGGTCAGTTCGTGGTCGAAGTCGCGCTCCAGCCACGCTCGCGCCGGCTCGAGGGCCTGACCGAGAAACGCCGACATCTCGCGCATGCCGCCCCGTCGGCGCGACTCCTTCCACAGCAGCCGCCCCGCCTGGCGGCTCCACGGCTCGGTTCCCAGCAGGCCGAAGGCCAGCTCGGAGTCCTGGGACAAGAACTCGTCCATGACGGCGGCATAGCGGTCACCTTCGCCCGCCTGGAGCTGGTTGAGTCGTTCCACGTTGACCCGGTCGTCGGTGCTCAGGACGAGGCTCTCCCCGCCGGGGGTGAGAACACCCGTGGGGGTGGTGGTGTTGAGGAATTCGACGCCTTCCTGGCGCAGTTCGGGACCGAGGCTCTCGTAGGCGGGTGACGCCAAGAAGAGTGGATACCAGCCCGACAGCAGGTCGTGGATGTATCCACCAAAGAGCTCTTCGGTGCGGATGCATCCCCCCAACCGGTCGCCGCGCTCGAGGATCAGGACCCGTTTGCCCGAACGGGCCAGCTCCGCTCCACAGACAAGCGAGTTGATGCCGCTTCCGACAATGACGACATCGGCGCTGGTCACGAGCTCCCCTCGGCGGAGGCCGGAGGGGCATCTTCGTCCCCAACCTCCCTATGCAGCTCGAGACGGCAGTATCTGCCTCGGTAGAAGGCGAGGGCGGGAGCATCGGTGTCGTGGTCGAACTCGAGCACGCGCCCCACGAATATCACATGATCGCCACCATCGATCATCTGCTCGGTCCGGCATTGGAAGCGGGCCACACAGCCTTCGAGGAGAGGGCACCCACCGGCTCCGGCGTCGACCTCGACACCGGCGAACTTGTCGCCCTGACGGTGGGCAAAACGTTTCGAAAGATCGAACTGGCCCGCACCCAAGACGTTGACGGCGAAGAAACCCGCCGTGCGGAAGGCCGCCAGACTACGGGCTTCCTTGTCGAGGCTCCACAGGACGAGGGGCGGATCGAGCGAGACGGAGTTGAAGCTGTTGGCGGTCACGCCCACGATTTCGCCCGAGGGAGCACGGGCGGTGACGACCGTCACCCCGGTGGGGAAACTGCCCAGGGCTCTGCGGAAGGCCTCACTGTCTGTCTCGATCTCCCGCATGGCCATATTTGATCAATGATACGTAAGGGTAGGCGGTCGGCGCAACCGGTTCCGATCCCGACGGGAGGGAACGACGCCGGCGTTCACAGTTGGTCCTGCTCCTGTTGGCGGAGTCGCTCGATGGCGGCATCGAACGAATTCGACAGATGCAACCGGAGGGCGTGCTCGGCCTTGTCGGGGTCTCCCGCCGCCGCCGCCTCCACGATCGACTTGTGCTCCTGGATCCGGTCCTCGGTGCTGCCGCGTATGGGCAGCGACAGGCGGCGATAACGCTCGGCGTTGTCCCACAACATGGGGAGAAGGCGCAGCAACCACTTGGAGCCGGACAGTCGGTACAGCCCCATATGGAACTGGGCGTGGATGTCGCGGGCGGAAGGATCCTCTCGCCGGGAGGCGTCGGCGTACTCCTCCATCAGCCCCAGCAGCCTCCTTCGATCATCGTCGGTCATGTTCTCGGTCGCCAACCGCACGGCCATGCTCTCGAGCTCGAGTCGGATCATGTAGGTCTCGTTGAGGTCCTGAGCCGACATCTCCGCCACCTGTGCCCCCCGGTGCGGGCTGCGATCCACCAACCCGCTCCGCTCGAGGAGGCGGAGGGCTTCTCGGATCGGCACCGAGCTCATCGACAGGCGCTCTACCTGTTCCTGGAGGCGCACGGGGCTGCCGGGCGCCAGCTCACCGGAGATGATGGCTTGTCGCAGCTCGGCCAGTGCCATATCGGCCAGGGTGCGCGCTCCCCGGCTCCCTTGGTTCGTCATGGCGTCCCCTTCACTCGCCCGACAGGGACTGCATGCGCTCCAGGAGCGGTTGCAACGGCTGACCCATCTGCTCGGGACCGATGGCGGTGTATCCCCCGTCGACGGCGAGGTCGGTGCCCGTGATGAAGGAGGCGGCATCCGACGCCAGGAACACCACCGCCGCGGCGACCTCTTCGGGATCGCCGATCCTTCCTGGCAGGAAGAGCGACTTGCCCACCTCGTCCACGAGGGCCCGGTCGTTCCCGGTCATGCCGATGATCGGGTTGCTCCAAATCCAGCCTGGGGAGACCGAGTTGACCCGGATCCCCCACTCGGCCAGCTTGAGCGATTGATTGCGGGTGATCCCCAAAATGGCGGCCTTCGTCACCGGATACACGAAGAAGAGCGGCTGCGCCCTCTTCCCGGCGATCGAGGCGAGGTTGATCACCGCCCCGCCCCCCCGCTCACGCATGTGCTCGCCCACCCGGGCGGTGAGCAGGGCGCCCGAGACCACGTTGGTGTCGAAGGCCGTCAACCATTCCTGCCTGGTCGTCTCCAGGTGGTTGTCGAGGTACGTGGCGGCGCCGTTCACGAGGATGTCGATGCCCCCGTACGTGTCGACGGTCAGCTCGACGAGATGATCCAGCGCCGCGTCATCTGTGATGTCGACGTGGGCGAAGAGGGCCGACTCGCCTGCTTCGTCGGCCACTCTCTGGCCGTCCTCGCCGTTGATGTCGGCCACGACCACCTGCGCCCCGGCGGCGACGAAGGCCTCCACGATCTTGGCCCCGAGCAGGGTCGCCCCCCCGGTGACGATGGCTACCTTTCCGTCCAACGCGAGCACTCTCGCCTCCCTCTCGTCCGGCCGGCCCCAGGCCGACTCTGATCATTGATCACAGTCTACGCGCCCGGCTCAGGCCGAGGCGGGCTACCGCCCAACGATTTGCTCAATTATCATCCCGGGAACCATGTTGCCGTCAACCGGACCCACTCACCCATGATCGACCCCGCCCTCATCTGGACCGGTGACCTCAACACAGGGGCCACCGGCGACACCACCCTCCCGCGCCGCGTCGGGCTCTACGACACCACATTGCGTGACGGCGAGCAGACCGTGGGAGTAGCCCTCGGCCCCGAGACCAAGCTCGAGATCGCCCGCGCCCTCGACCGTCTGGGGGTCGACCGCATCGAAGCGGGCTTCGCCCGCGTCTCCGACGACGACGAAGAGGCCTATCGCCTGATCGTCGACGCCGGTCTCCGCGCCGAGATCTGGGGGTTTGCCCGGGCCGTACCCGCCGATATCAGCCAGCTCGTCGACCTGGGGGTGAAGGCGACGGTGATCGAGGCGCCGGTGAGCGAGAACAAGCTGGCCGCCTACGGGCTCGACCGCGCCGAGGTCACGAAACGGGTAGCCACGGCTGTGGCCTTGGCGAGCGAGCACGACATGACCGTGTGCTTTTTCGCGGTCGACAGCACCCGCTCGGACCTGGGCTTCCTCAAAGACGTCTACCTGGCGGCTCTCGAGGCGGGAGCGGGCGAGGTGGCCGTGGTGGACACCATCGGCATCGCCGCCCCCGAGACCGTGACCCGTCTCATCGAAGAGGTGCGCCGCTGGATCGGCCCCGACGTCCCCATCCACTGGCACGGCCACAACGACTTCGGTCTCGCCACCGCCGGTTCGATCGCGGCGGTGCGGGGGGGAGCCACCTGGATCCAGGGAACGATCAACGGCATGGGCGAGAGGGCCGGGAACACCAACATCGCCGAGTTCGCCCTCGCCATAGAGGCGCTCTACTCCGTCGAGACCGGTCTCCACTTCGAGGAGATCATCGACGTGGCGCGTCTCGTCCAGGAGCGTTCCGGTTATTCCCTCGAGCCCTGGAAACCCCTCACGGGCGAGAATCTCTTCATCCGCGAGAGCGGCGCCGTGGCCATGCAGTTCCACGAGCCCCCGGCGGTCGAGCCGTACTCCTCACAGCTTGTCAAGGCCGAACGGGCCATCGTGTTGGGCAAGAAGAGCGGGTTGGCCAGCATCCGGATCAAGCTCGACGAGCTCGGACTCGAAATCGATCAACAGCACATGGCCTCCCTGCTAGACCGGGTCAAGCGCCTCGGCGCCGGCAAGGGGGAGCTGGTGAGCGACGCCGAGTTCCGCTCTTTGGTCTCCGAGGTGTCGGCAACCTGAACCGGCGGCGGGAAATGCCGACGGAGGCCCCCGCGGCGAGGTTTGATAACTGATATTATCGCAGTCCGGCGTCTTGCCGCTGAACAAGGCCAAGCACGAGGGAGGATCACGAATGAAGAGGACCCGCACGTTTATGTGGTTGTTGGTGGTATTGGCCCTGGTGGCCGCCGCCTGCACGAGTGCCACCGAGGACACGACCACCACGGCGGCCGAAACCGAACCGCCCCCTACCGAAGCGCCGGAACCCGACACCACCGAGGCGCCGGAGTTGGAGCCCGACACCGACACCGACACCGACACCGAGGGCGAGCCGATCATCATCGGTGCCGCCATCGACCAGACCAGCTTCATGGCTCCGTTCGACGGCCCGGCCATCGTCGCCGCCCAGATCAAGGTCGATGAGATCAACGCCGCCGGTGGGGTCAACGGACGGCCCCTCGAATTGCGGGTGGTCGACACACAGCTCGATCCCGAGCAGACCACTTCGGCCGCCATCGACATGCTCGACGCCGGAGCCGCCGTCCTCTTGGTCACGTGCGACGTCGACTTCGCCACCCCGGCCGTCCAAGAAGCCCTCGCCGACCAGGTCCTGGCCGTCGCTCCGTGCATCGGGACCGACCAGATGGGACCGGTCCGATTCGGTGAGCAAGGTGAGCTGGCCTTCAGCTTCGGCAACGTCGCCCAAGACGAGGGCGCTGTGATGGCCGAGTTCGCCATCGACCAGGGGTGGATGAATGCCGCCGTGGTGAAGGACAACCTCATCGTGTACTTCCAGAACGTGGTGGATGCCTTCACCGTCCGTTACGAAGAGCTGGGCGGCACGGTCACGGTGCAGGAGGAGTTCACCAACGGTGACGGCACCATCGGCAGCGTCGTGTCGACGGTGGCCAACTCCGGGGTGGACGTGATCGTCACCTCCACCGCCTTCGACGACATGCCGGCGATGGCCCAGGGCGTCCGCAGCCTCGGCGACGACACCCCCATGCTGTGCTCGTGGTCGTGTGACGGGGCCTATTGGATCTCCGAGGACCTGTCCAACTTCTACCTGGTGACCTTCGCCTCGGTGTTCGGCGACGATCCCAGCAGCGAGGTGAACGACCTCATCGCCAGCATGGAAGAGGCGACGGGCCAGCCTCCCTTCACGGGTGGGTTCATCACGGGTGCTGCCACAATCGAGGCGATCGCGGCGGCTATCGAAGCCACGGGAGGCACCGACGGACCGGCCCTGGCCGCCCACCTGTTGACTCTCGACGGCTTCCCCACCATCACCGGACCGATCAGCTTCTCGAGCGACTTCCACACCGTGTTCGGGCGGGAGTACCGGGTGCTGGTGATCCAGGACGGACAGCACTCACTGGTGGAGACGCGCCAGGCCACCTCGCCAGCCGACATCGGCTGACAGCCGCTCCCATGCCGGGGACGGCCCACCACCCCGACATCCCAGGGCCCGCAAGTTCTCTGCGGGCCCTGGGTGTCACTCGTAGCTTCGCCGGTGTCGTCGCCCTGTTTGAGGTCGACCTCGAGCTCCACCGGCATGAGGTGCTGGGTCTCATCGGCCCCAATGGCGCCGGCAAGTCGACCCTCGTCAACGTCATGACCGGCTTCGACACCCCCGCCCAGGGTGGACGAGTCGAGATGGAGGGAAACGACATCACCGCCTGGCCGCCTCATCGCCTGGGCCGCTTCGGCCTCGCCCGCACCTTCCAGCAAGGCCATGCCTTCCCGGCCCTGACCGTGCGGGAGAACGTGGAGGTGAGCGCCCTCGGTGTCGGCGCTCGTCCCGCTGCTGCTCGCCGACGA
>JBGTLA010000110.1:0-57797 GCA_041744375.1 Acidimicrobiia bacterium
GACAGCGCACCTCGCAGGCGTTCAACACCGTTGCCGGCTCACTCGCCGCCACCAACTGACCAACGTCGGCACAACCGACACACAAAGAGGGTGGGGCCGCAAGGTCCCACCCACTTCGTTGTCCTCCTCGCCGATGCCAGGAAGGACCACCTCGTGGCGCTCACTCCGACCCCCGGTGAATGGTTCACCCGACCTAAGCCTGTCGCTCAAGTCAGCCGCAATCGTATCCGATGGACTTACCGCAGGCTCTCCACGGAGAACTTCGAAAGGAGGAGATATGCTTGCTCTTTGGACCAAGATGATCGCCCGGTACACCGGCGACGATCGCGGCGCCAGCATGGTCGAGTACGCCCTGTTGGTCGTACTCATCGCCATCATCGCCATCGTGGCCATCAGCCTCGTGGGACAGCGCACCTCGCAGGCGTTCAACACCGTTGCCGGCTCACTCGCCGCCACCAACTGACCAACGTCGGCACAACCGACACACAAAGAGGGTGGGGCCGCAAGGTCCCACCCCTCTTCGTCCCGACGAGATGGCATGCCCCCATCGATGGTGCGACGGACCTATGGGGTCGACGGCCCGGGACGCCGACACTTACCCCAGCATTCGCAGAAAGGACCACCGATGTTTGAACCCCTCAACACAGACTCCGACCCTCTCGAAGAGGGTGCCAGCATGGTCGAGTACGCCCTCTTGGTAGTTCTCATCGCCGTGGTGGCCATCGTGGCCGTCAACTTGATCGGTCCGGCCGTATCCAACGGCTTCTCGTCTGCGGGCAGCGGCCTCGCCAACTGACCGACTCCTGGACTGGATCCGTCAGTTTCCCCACTGCGACGCTGTGATCAATCGGTGGCCGGCCGGAGGACGACGAACTGGTCGTCTGCGTAGCGCTCACTCCATCCCTCCCCCTCGAGAAGACCGACCAATGGATCCTCAGGCTTGAGGAGTGCTTGTTGGAGCTGATACCTCTCGAAAAGATCCCGCCACACTGGGTGACCGCCCCGAGCTCGGGCGAAATCTATATAGACCTGGCCGAGGAGCTCCGCCCGATCATCCACGAAGATGTACGGAAATCCTGTGTAGATGAAGTATCCACCTGATGAGTCGTCGTGGAAGGTACGCACCGCATCGAGGTGAGCGGAAGCCGCCACCGGGAACCGGTTCTCGAAGAGGTCGTCTTCGAGAGGAGCAAAGAATGCTGCCAGGACGATGAAGGCCGCTACAACCACCGACAACGCCTTAGAAAATGGCATCTGCCCGAGGCGGTAATGCCCGGTTGGAAACACGAACGGGACGATGGCAATCGCTGCCAGCGGCACCGACCGGTTGGCGGTAAATGCGAACAGCATGAAGGGGATCACCATCCAGAGGTCTCGCCATTCGAGCTTCCGGGCCATGGCCACAACCAGGAGAGCCACCAGCCCGAGTAGGAACGGGAACAGGGCAAGCGAAACGAAGTCGGGTCGCTGCCATTCGGCGATGATGTCGAGGTTCTGCGAACTCCCGGCGAAGGAGACGAGGATTTCCCAGACTCCGATACCGTGAGCGGTGAAGGTGGCGGCAACGGCTCCGACAGTGGCATCGATGAAGTACCGCCTATCGCGGAGCCTCAGACCCTGGAGGACCAGGTAACCCAAACCAATGAAGAAGCCACCGTGGACCGATGCCCATACCCAGAACAAGAGGGGGATCGTCCACCTGAGGCGCGGCCGATCCGCCACCAATGTGAGAACAGCGAAGATGGCCAGCGACGGGAACACCGGTCGGGCGGTGAAGTACCCGAGGGTGAGCCACATGACCCACACGGTGGCCAGGGGTCCGAGGACTCCCCTGTGCCGCCCGACCCGCAGACCCACCGCTGTCAGCATCAGGGCACCCGAGATCCCCACCACCACGGGCGCAGAGAAGAGCTCGCCGAATCGCTCTAGCCAGCCGTAGAGGAGCTCGACCAGCCACGACTGCGTGCGCCACGGCTGACCCCCGGCGGTGAACGTGAAGGGATCGGCAGTGAGAACCGCCTTGGCTTCGATCTGACGGACGCCGGCCTCTACGTGCCAGAGATACGAGTTGTCCTGTGTCGGTCGCCGCAGGGCGATGACTATGGCGGTGAGGGGTGTCAGCCAAGCGAGTTGCGTGAGGGTGAGCCCACGCCTTCTGCCTGCGGCCGGCTGGGCCTCAGCCAAATGCGCCCGCTATCTGGATGGCGGCCGGACCCAACAGGATGATGAAGAGGGAGGGGAAGATACAGAACACGAGTGGGAACACCAGCTTCACCGGTGCCCCGAACGCCTTCTCCTGTGCCCGCTGGCGCCTCTTGACTCGCATCTCTTCGGCCTGGACCCTCAGCACCCGGGCGATGGCAACACCGAATGCCTCGGCCTGGAGCATCGCCAGGATGAACGAACGCAACTCGTCCAGATCTGTTCGGTCCATGAGGTGGCGCATGGCGTCGCGCCGACTGACCCCGACCCGCGTCTCCTGGAGCATGCGAAAGAACTCTTCGGACAGCGGTCCGGGCACCGTGCCTACGACCCGGGCCAGCGCAGCGTCGAACCCCAGTCCGGCCTCAACTGAAATCACCAGCAGGTCGAGGACATCCGGCAGTGCCTTCTGCATCGCCACCCGGCGCTCGTCCACCTTGCGGGTGAGCCAGGCATCTGGGCCAAAGAAACCGAGTGCTATGGGGAGAACCAGCAAACCAAGTCTGGCGATACCGTCGGCGCCAGCACCCTGGGCGAGAAAAGCCAGGACGATACCGGCGGCGGTGGTGAACAGCTTGATGACTGCGAAACCTGGGGCATCGAGGTTGCCCGGGCTGCCGGCGAGCATGAGGCGCCTTTGCGTCTTCTCCAGATAGCCCAACGGCGTGAACCGCTTGACAAGTCTGCCGAGCCGAAGGATGACCGGGGCCACGGCCCGCTCTGACAAGGGCTTGGCCAACGTCTCTTCGCGGAGGGCATTCTTTCCATACACGGCCAACCGGTCTGCGGTGCTCTGCTGAGCGCGCAGCACTCCGTTGCCGGCCCAGACGATGACGAAGGCCACGAACAGGAAGGTGGCGGTGAGTCCGACGATCATGAGTGGTGATGACATTGCTTCCTCACACGTCGATGTTGATGATCTTGCGCAACCAGAAGATGCCGCCGGCCATCAGGAAAAGGCCGACGCCGACCGCTACGAGACCGAATGTGTTCTCGAACAGAGGCATGATGTAGTCCGGATTGGTAGTCCATAAGAATGCTCCCATCAGGAACGGCAGCGAACCGAGCACAAAGGCCGAGATCCGGCCCTCAGCGGTCATGGCCCTGATCTCGCCTCGGATCCGGTTACGTTGCAGCATTGTATCGGCCACCGTTTGCAGCACCTCGGCCAGGTTTCCACCCACCTCGCGCTGGATCTCGATGGCCATCACTGCCCATTCGAAGTCTTTGGATTGGGTCCGCTCGGTGATGCCGTCCAGGGCTTCTGTCACGCTGCGACCCAAGCGAGCTTCGGCGATGGCGCGCCCGTACTCGCGTGCGGTGGGGTCGGGTGCTTCGGCCGCCACGGCCTCTACCGCCTGGAGCAAGGAGTAACCGGCCCTCAGGGAAGTGGAGAGGAGGGTAAGGGTGTCGGGCAGTTGCCTCTCGAACCGTCGCTTCTCTCTCGATCCCGTCCATTTGATGAAGCCGAACACCACCAGCACCACCAGAAGGAATATGATGGCGCCGCCGATTGGTCCATAGGCGAGCGAACCGATCAGGCCGGCCACGATCGACACTCCGAAGGCGGCCATGATCGCCTCGCCCGGTGCCAGTGGGATGTTGGCCTGTTCCAAGGTCGAGTTCATCCCTGCCAACAGACCGCGTTTTTTGACCTCGGCCTCGGCGGCTTGGGAGAAACGACGCAGCAGCGGGAGGCGATCGATGAGGGACTTCTTCTCTTGGGCCTCGCCCCCTCGGCGGCCATACGCCGCCAGACGTTTGGCGAACGCTCCCCCGCCTTCCTCTTCCTTGCGGCCGAATAGGACCCACACAAACAGCGCCAGTGCCGCCCCGGTCCCCAGGGCGCCGATGGTCGCTAAAGTCCGCGGATCGGCCGGGAGCGACGACTCCACTACTTGTATGACCGGGGGGGCAAAGGTGACCGTCGTCACCACCTGAGGAACGGTGGTGGTCGTGACGAAGCCGGTCACCGGTGCCACCGACTGGGCCGACAACCCGGCGTACTCGACCCCAAAGGTGACCTCGCCGGGAGCGGGGTTGGGCACCGTGAACCGTGCGACCAGGACGTTGTTGATCTCGCTTTGGATCTGGCCGTACAACCCCTCCAGTTGCGAGGGGTCCGGGGCCGAGAGGAACAACCCGTCGGACTGGAGGGCGATGGCTTCGAGGGCAGCCGGGTTGAACTCGAACTCGGCCGGCGGTTCCAGGGCCACGCTGAAGATTCGAGCCTCCGTACGGGCGACCGCCTCTTGGACCTCGGCGGCGGCGGCCTGACTGCCGTTGTCGTCGCCGTCCGCCAGGATGATGATATTGCCTTGGAGGTTGGCTGCGGGACCGGACTCGAACAGCTCGATTGCCTTGATGACGGCGTCGTTGAAGGCGGTGGCGCCAGCAGCACTCAGCGAGTCGATCCGGTTGAGCAGGGTGGGCGTGTTGTTGGTGAAGCCCTGGATCACCTGGGCTTCCTCGTCGAAGCGGATGATCGCCACGAAATCCTCCGGGCGCTTCTGTTCCACGAAGGACCGGGCGGCGGCCTTGGCCGCCTCGATCGGCTCCCCCTGCATCGAGCCGGAGGTGTCGATGGCCAGCACGACACCCACGGGGACCGTGGAAGAGGCGAGTGGCTCCACCACCAGGTTCTCGACGGCTCCTCCGTCGGCCGTGACGGTCAAATCGGCGGGATTCATTTGAGCGCCGAGGCCGCGGAAACCGACCACCATCGTCACCTGGCCACCGTCGCTGTAACGCGAGGTGTTTACCTCGACGATCTGAACGTCGCCGGTCTGGGCGAATGCCGCCGGGGGCACCGCCAGCAGTGCCGCCGCGACCAGCCCCAAGAAGAGGCGGGCGCTCCTCACCGTGCCATCGACATCTCGCCGCCCTTGCGGGCGAACGGCTCGGGGTCGAACAGGTCGGCTGGGAGACGAATCCCCTGAGCCAGGAGGTCGTCGGAGAAGGACGGGCGGATCCCGGTGGCCTTCAAGCGGCCCCGGAACTTACCGGACTCCTCGTCGACCCCTTCGGCGAAGTCGAACAGGAACAGGTCCTGGAGGGTGATGATCTCGCCCTCCATGCCCTCCACCTCGGTGACGTGGGTGATGCGGCGGGTCCCGTCGCGGAGACGGGCGAGGTGGACGACGAGGTCGACGGCCGAGGCCACCTGCTCGCGGATGGCCCGCACCGGCAGATCGAACCCGGCCATGAGCACCATCGTCTCGATACGGGACAGGGTGTCACGCGGCCCGTTGGAGTGGATGGTGGTGAGCGATCCGTCGTGCCCGGTGTTCATGGCCTGCAACATGTCGAGGGCCTCAGCACCTCGGCACTCACCGACGACGATACGGTCGGGACGCATACGCAGCGTGTTCTTGACAAGATCGCGGATCATCACTGCGCCCTTGCCTTCGATGTTAGGTGGGCGGGACTCCATCGTGAGCACGTGCTCCTGGTGGAGCTGGAGCTCGGCGGCGTCCTCCACGGTGATGATCCGCTCGTCGCCGGGAATGTATCCCGACATCACGTTGAGGGTGGTGGTCTTACCCGAACCGGTACCGCCGGAGATGATGATGTTGAGTCGGCCCCGCACACACGCCCGTAAGAAGTCGGCTGTGCGCTGGGACAACGTCCCAAACTTGATGAGGTCGGCCTCTTGGAAGGGATCGACGGCGAACTTCCGAATGGTCAGGAAGGGCCCGCCGATGGAAAGGGGGGAGATGACGGCGTTGACACGGGAACCGTCGGGCAGACGGGCGTCGACCATGGGGGTGGCCTCGTCGACTCGGCGGCCGATCTGGCCGACGATCTTGTCGATGATCCGCCGCAGGTGGACGTCGTCGACGAAATGGACGTCGGACTTGTGGACCCGACCGGCCTTCTCGAAGTAGACGTCGTAGGGCCCGTTGCACATCACCTCGGTGACCTCGGGGTCGTTGAGGAGAGGATCGATGGGCCCGTAGCCCAGAACGTCGGAGGCGATCTCGTTGAGGAGCTGACGCCGGTCGGCGGCAGTGAGAGGCATGCCCTGTTCCTGATCTACGGCCCACTCCAGCATCTCCATGACCCGCAAACGCAGCTCGGCGTCGCTCATCTGACGGTCGTAGAGGGTGGGACCGAGTTCCTCGATCACCTTGAAATGGAGACGCCCGCGCAACTCGTTGATCTGGGACGACCGGTTGCTGGAGAGCCCGGTCGCCTCGGCCGCTGTTCTCGCTTGGGCAACTCTTTCAGAGAGGGAAGCCATTGGTTGATCCTTTCAATCCCCGCTGCCGATTCACTTTCGACCGAAGATGCCCCGACCTGAAGAAGCTTCGGGAATCTTCCCCGCCACCAGTTCGGCCACCGACTCGAAACCCTGGGCTATACGCGATCTCGGGGCCGATTCGACCACCGGTCGTCCCTCGTTGACCGACGCCGCCACAGCTCCGTCAGACGGGACGGAGGCCGAGATCTTGGTCTTGAGGGCGCCTTCGATCTCCTTTTCGTCGAGGCGAGCCCGGGCGTTGGCCCGGTTCATGACGAGCCTGACCTTGTCGGTGGGAAACTTGAGCAGTCTCAACGTCTCGAGTGCCAGTTTGGCGTTCTTGACCGAAGGAAGATCCATGTCGACCACCATCAAGACGGTGTCGGCGGTCTCGATGAGCGACAACAACAGCTCATCGAGCATCGAGGCCGTGTCCACCACCACCCAGTCGAACGAATCCCGCAAGATGTCGATCATCTGCATCAGACCGGCGGTGGTGATGTCGTCGGCGAAGGCTGGTTCGAGCGGCGCGGCCAGCACCTTCAAGCCGCTGGGGTGCTCGGTGAGAAGCGACGACAGCAGGTCGGCGTCGAGGTGATGCATCTCGTGGGCGGCGTTGACCATCGTGTAGCGCGGCTCCAACTGCAGCACGAGGCAGGCGTCTCCGAACTGGAGGTCGGCGTCGACGAGACACACCTTCTTGCCCTCGAACCGGCTGAGCAGCATGGCCACGTTGGTGGCTGTAACGGTCTTGCCGCTGCCCCCCTTGGCGCTCATCACCGTGATGACGTGCCCCCGTTCGGACTCGGGGCTGGGCCCGGGCACGGGGGCGGCGACGCGGCTCTCCCGGTCGAGCACGTCCCCGGCGAATTGCCCTATGGCGGCTTCGATCTTCTGTTCGTCGAGGGGAGCCTCTATGACGTCGGACAGCCCGACCCGCATCCCGGACCGGAGCAGCTCCGAGGTCACCTCGGGAGCGACCAGCACGAGAATCAGCCCGGGATCCTCGTTGTGGATGGCCCGGATGTCGACCATCGCCGACTCCTTGGCATACGAAGGGCCGAGGAGCACCATGCGCAACTGCCCCCCCTCGATCGCCGAGATCACCCCGTCGATGGAGCGAGCAGCCGGGAGCCGGCCATCGAAGAGGCGTTTGGCCTCGTCGATGAAGTCGTCGTCGTCGTCGACGACAAGCAAGTTGTGCTCACTCAATGACATGGAGTTCGCTCAGTTTCCGAAGATATCAGCCACGAGGTCTCCCTCGAACAGATTGTTGATTGTGATCCCCACGGACTCGATCTCGACGAAGTCCTCCGGGACGAGAGTAAGCCACACGGATCCGTTCTCGAAAGCGTAGACCATCTTCTCGGCCTGTTCGGGGTCGACCTCCAAGGTGAAGACCGTGGCGGGGATCTGCGGCTCATCCGTTTCGCCTTCGGGCGTCACCGTCGACACCGCCACGCGATCTCCTTCGCGTGGTCGCACATCGCGATCCACCGCCAGCACCGGGATTCCTTGCAGGACGTAGCGGGTGAGCGTGACAGTCTCAGAGTCATCGTCCTCGGGGGCCTCCTCGCCGTCTTCGGTGGGGATGCCGAAACCGGGTCCTTCACCGGGAAGCAGGTCGAACTCGATCTCGATGGTGAGGATAGCGTTGAGTCGGTCACCCGGGCGCATGAAGCCGTTCACGCCCCGGATCTGGTCGGTCGAAATCGTCAGCGCCTGCTTGCCGGCGGGGATCTGCTCGGCCAGCGGGATGATGTCGACCGTCACGTCGACCCACTGGTTGGTGGTGAGGATCTGATTTTGAGAGATGGGGCCCACCGCCACTTTCCCGCCGACGACCGCCCTCAACTCCTCTTCGGAGGCGATAGCGCCACTGGGGACGACCGAAACCCGGTCTTCGCTGACCTCCCACAGTGGGGTTTGGAGGAACAAGTCGCCATCCTGGCCCTCGGGAACCTCTTGCGTTGCGCGATAAACGGTCTGCAGTTCCTGCTGTTCCAGGAGTTCGCCTTCGATCCCTTGCACATACGAGAAGACTGCGAATGCCGCCACTCCTGCCAGAAGCAGTGCGACAAGCAGAACCAATGCTCTCCTACCCATGGAGTTTCCTCACCTTGTTTGACTCGGTTGTTCGGTTGACAGACGTTTGCTTGCCAGGACGCCTGAACCAAGGGGGAATCGTACCCAGCCTCGGGGAGGGTGCCCGGCATTCATCACAGGATGTGTCGGCCGGTTGCTGCCCCACCTGAACCCAAATGTGCCCCTGCCCGCACGAGAGCATCCCATCCCCCACCCTCAGGGTCAAGTGCGCGGAGATGAGCCGCACGGCCCGTTTCGACCCGCGCCGTAGGGGCCCCGGTCTCGGCTCAGCGGCGGCCGATGCCGCGCTCTTTGAGCTCTTGGAGAATCGCCTCGAGCGAGGCGTCGACCGGCATCGGAGGCGGTTCCTCTTCCTTGGGGCCGAACTCTCGCTCGAATTCCCGCCGAGGAGGACGGCTGGTGGGGGTGGTGGTGGCGGTGCGAGCCCGCTCCTGGCGCTCCTCCCAGTCCGGCTGGGCTTGCTTGATCGACAACGAGATTCGACGACGTTCGTCGTCCTTCTCGGTGATCTTCGTGCGCACGGCCTGGCCGATCGACAGCTCCAACTCGGGCGACTCGACCCGGTGGACGGCGATCTCCGAGACATGCACCAACCCCTCGACGCCTTCGACCACGGACACGAACGCCCCGAACGGGACCGTCTTGGTGACGGTCCCCTCGATGACGTCTCCCACCTGATGCTCGCGTGAGAACACGTCCCAGGGATCTTCGAGGGTCTCACGGATGGAGAGCGAGATCCGCTCGCGCGAGCGGTCGACCTCGAGCACCTTGATGGTGACCTCGTCGCCGACGCTCACCACCTCAGACGGATGGTTCACATGTTGCCACGACAGCTCCGAGACATGGACGAGACCGTCCATCCCTCCCAGGTCGACGAACGCCCCGAAAGCGACAACAGAAGAGACGGTGCCGGTGCGCACCTCGCCCTCTTTGAGATCGTCGAGGAACCCCTGGCGCTGTTCGGCCTGTTCCTCTTCGAGATGGGCGCGCCGGCTGAGCACAACGTTGTTGCGGTTGCGGTCCAGCTCGATGACCTTGGCTTCGATCTCGGTGCCGATGAAGGGATCGAGGTCGCGAACCCGGCGGAGGTCGACCAGGGAGGCGGGGAGGAAGCCGCGCAAACCGATGTCGACGATGAGCCCGCCCTTGACCACTTCGATGACGGTGCCCTTGACAGTTTCTCGCGTCTCCGACAGTTCCTGGATCCGGCCCCACGCCCGCTCGTACTGAGCGCGCTTCTTGGAGAGGATCAGCCGGCCTTCGTCGTCTTCCTTGTTGAGGACCAGCGCCTCCACCCGCTCCCCGACCGTGACGATCGACGACGGGTCGACGTGGTTGCGAATGGACAGCTCTTCGATCGGGATGAGGCCCTCGGACTTGTAGCCGATGTCGACCATGGCCCCGTCGGCGTCCACCGAGACGACGGTGCCGATCACGATGTCGCCCTCGTTGAACTCCAGAACGGTGTGGGCGATGGCCGCCTCGAAGTCGTCGATGATGTCGTCGGGAAGGTCGCCGATGTTGGGAGCCTCGATGGGTTGCGGCCCCGTCATCTTGGGAGCGGGACGCTCCGCCGGATCATCCCCGGTCTCTCCCGGCTCCACCTCGGCCGCCACGGGGGCCTCGGTGCCCTCGGGGAAGTCCGGGGGTTCGACAGTCTCGGGGACGGCCGCGGCCGGCTCCGTAGGCTGGCCGGTGGATTCGACAGTCTCCTCCGTGGGAGGTGCTGCCTCCTCCTCGGGGGATGGGACTACCTCGTTGGCGGATTCCTCCGCCGGGGTGTCGGACTCGTGGGCGGATTCCTCCGCCGGGGTGTCGGGCGTCTCGGCGACGGGCTCTTCGGCCGTCGTCTCAGGCGCGGTGTCTTGCTCGGTGGACATGAGTGAGTGGGTTACCTCCGAAAGGAATTGCGCTGCGCGCCTCGGCGCACCGCTTCCAGAAGGCTAACAGCCCCGAACAGATCACGGCAAAGGGTTTGTCCCGGCGAAGCCGGGAAGGGGGGCTCAGTCCTTGACGTTGGCCAGGTCTGAACCGGTGCCGATGTCGATGCGCAAGGGAACGTCGAGGTCGGCCACGTTCTCCATGACTTCGACTGTGAGCCGTCGGAGATCGTCCATCTCTTCGGGAGGTGCCTCCAGCACCAGTTCGTCGTGGATCTGGAGGAGGAGGGTCGAGCTCATCGCTCTCGACTGCAGCTCCGAGTCGAGGCGAACCATGGCGGCCTTGATGATGTCTGCTGCGGTCCCCTGCACGGGGGCGTTGAGAGCCATGCGCTCGCCCATCTGGCGGATGCGGAAATTGTCGCTCTTCAGCTCGGGGAGGTAGCGGCGCCGCCCGAACAGGGTGGTGGTGTACCCCTGGTTGCGCGCCTGCGACACGACACCCTGCATGAAGGCCTGCACGTCGGGGAACTGCTCAAAGTAGGTGTCGATGTGCCCACGGGCCTCGTCACGGGAGATTCCGAGGCGGGAGGCGAGTCCGAAGGCCTCCATCCCGTACAAGAGCCCGAAGTTGATCATCTTGGCCCGGCGCCGCATCTCCGGTTGCACCTCGTCGACCGGCACCCCCCAGACCCGGGCGGCGGTAGCGGTGTGGATGTCGTGGTGGGTGGTGTTGAAGGCGTCGAGCAACCCGGCGTCGCCGCTCATGTGCGCCAGGACCCGCAACTCGATCTGGGAGTAGTCGGCCACCAGAAAGGCCCACCCCGCGGCCGGAACGAAGGCCCGACGAACGGTGCGGCCGGTCTCGGAGCGGACGGGGATGTTTTGGAGGTTGGGGCGATCCGAGGAGAGGCGGCCGGTCGTGGCCGCCATCTGGTTGAATCGGGTGTGGATGCGCCCATCGGGGCCGATGAGGGGGAGGTAGCCGTCGACGTACGTGGAGCGCAGCTTCTCCAGCTCCCGGTAACGCAACAACGCCTCGATGATCGGATGATCCAGCTTCTCGAGCACTGAGGCATCGGTCGAGGGTTTGCCGGTAGACGTCTTCTTGTGGACGGGCAGCTCGAGCTTCTCGTACAAGATGTGGCGGAGCTGATCGGTGGAGTTCACGTTGAACGGCTCTCCGGCGATGTCGCAGATGCTCGTTTCGAGCCCAGTCAGCTCGGCGCGCAGCTCGTCGCCGAGACCAACCAGGTAATCGCGGTCCACCCCGATCCCGGCCAGCTCCATCCGCGCCAGCACTGGCACGAGCGGCAGCTCGAAACGCTCGAAGAGGTCGCGTTCGTCGCGGGCGTCGAGCTCCGACCACAACCGGTCTGCCAGCCGATCGATCGCTGCCACCCGGCGACCGGCCGCGGCGAGATCGGGACCGCTGTCGAACGGCAAAGTGCCTGTTTCGCCCGGCTCGGCGTCGGGTGACTCCACCTCGAGCCCGAGGTAACGACCCGCCACCTCGGCCAATCCGTAACCGCGCGAGGAGGGGTTGAGGACGTAGGCGGCCAGGGCAGTGTCCATCTTGAGGCCGTCCACCTCGACATCTGCCTCCAGCAGCAGTCGAACGGCTTCTTTGACGTCGTGCCCGATCACTTCCACCGCTCCCGAGGACAGCGCTTCTGACAGAGGCCCCAGTGCATCGCTGGGAATCACCACGGCCGAGTCCAGGCTTTCGAGAACTGCGAGACCGAAGGGGCCTCCATCGGCCATCACCGGGTCGACGACGAGGCGGCCGCTCCGGCCGAGAGCCGCTACCTCGTCGGGATTGGTGAGGAGACGGGTCTCGATGTCGAGCACCTCGGCGGGTGTGTCTCCGGCCGTCGGCTGGACCGAAAGCAGGTCTTCCCACAGGGAGTGGAACTCGAGGCTCTCGAAGAGATCCTTGACCTCGGCCTGTTCCCATTCTCCCCGCGCCAGCTCGGCCGGATCGACATCGAGCTCGACCGTCGACAACAGCTCCATCAGCTCACGATTCAAGAAGACCTGTTCGCGATTGGCGGCCAGGCTCTCGCGCAGCCTGGGGGTTTGCTCGTCCAGCGCCGCGTAGATGCCCTCCAGGGTGCCGTGAGCCACCAGGAGGCGGGCCGCCGTCTTCTCCCCCACCCCGGGAACCCCGGGCAGGTTGTCGGATGTGTCTCCCCGCAAGGCGGCGTACTCGACATAGCGGTCGGGCCCGATCCCGTACCGGTCTTCGACGTAGGCGGCGTCGGCGATGACCGTGTCGGTGATGCCCCGGCGGGTGTAGAGGACCTTGACGCGATCGTCGATGAGTTGGAAGGCGTCACGGTCGCCGGTGACGACCAGGACATCCCAATCTGCTTCGACGGCTCGGGCGGCCAGGGTGGCGATCAGGTCATCGGCCTCGAACCCTTCGAGACGAAATTGGGTTATGTCGAGGGCATCGAGGACCTCGTCGATGAGGGGAAGCTGGCTCAAGAAGTTGTCTGGGGCCTTGTCGCGCTGGGCCTTGTACTGGGGGTACCGATCGGTCCGGAACGACTTGCGTGACACATCCCAGGCCACCGCCAGCGCTTCGGGGTGGTGGTCGCCGAGCAGCTTGATGAGCATGCGGGTGAAGCCGTAGACGGCGTTGGTCACCTGGCCCGAGGTGGTGGCCAGGTCTTCGGGCAAGGCGAAGAAGGCTCGATAGGCAATCGAATTGCCGTCGAGCAGGGCGAGAGTTCCCTTGCTCACGAACGCTCCAACTTTTCGAGCAGGCGCAGCCTCTGAGCTGCCAGCCTCTCTCGACGCTGGCTGATCGACCGGAGGGAGCGTTCGAAGCGGGCGACGTCGGCGGCCGTCAGCCCGGCTTCTTCTCGATCGATGTAATTGCCGATAGCTGCGTCCGCCTGAGCGTCGTCGTCGATCGCCCGGTGCATGTCCAGCTCCTCGCGCACTCTTCGCTCCTCGTCGGCCAGCTCCGTGAGCCGATCGTTCAGCCGGAAGAGCCGCTGGTGGATCCGCCTCATGTGACCGCCATGATATGAGATGGCCGGGACGGTTCTACACTTGGGTCTCTGCCGGAGTGTTGGAATTGGTAGACAAGATGGACTCAAAATCCATTGTCCTCACGGGCGTGCGGGTTCGAGTCCCGCCTCCGGCACAAACAATTCCACAGAGTTGAGAAGCCGCCCCCTAAGCTCATCCCAGCAACGGCCACCTCCCGTCCATCCTTTGCCGCATCCCCCACTCCCCCACTCCCTGGCTCAGGATGACGGAATCCATGGGGTGGCCGTTGCCACAATTTTTCCCCGTGGCGAAGGGACGCATCAGGTATCGCCCTGGGGAAGGAGTCGGGTGAGGGAGCCACCGAAAGCACCGCACGATGGCCACCTATTCGGTTGCAGCCATCGACGCCGTCCTCCCACCAGGGACTCTGCCGAACTGGAGGTCGGGCGTCCTCGATCAGGGTAAGGCGGAACGGAGGGCGGCGACGGCTTCCGCCAGCGATGCCTCGGCGGTAGCGGCATCGGGTGATTCCAGGACCCGTCTCACCAGGGCGGTGCCGACGATGACCCCATCGGCCACCTGTCCGGCGGCGGCGGCCTGCTCAGGGGTGGAGATGCCGACCCCCAGCACGAGTGGGACATCGGTCACTTCGCGCACACGCCCCGCCAGTTCCACGGCTCGCCCACTCGACTCGGACCGCTCGCCCGTCACTCCCAGTTCCGCCACGCCGTAGATGAAAACCGGGTCGAGCTCGGCCACGGCCCGGATGCGGGCGTTGCTGGAGGTGGGAGCCACGAACAGCACCATTCCCAAGTCGTTCTCGTCGGCCGCCCGCTTCACCACCGACGCCTCCTCCACCGGCATATCGGGGATGATCAGGCCGGAGGCGCCCGCGACCGCCAAGCGGGTACAGAACGTATCCGGACCGGTGCGGAAAACGACATTGGCGTAGGTCATGGCCAGCACGGGGACATGGGTCCGGTCGGCGACCGCCTCCACGATCTCGAGGGCCCTCTCGAGGGTGGTTCCGGCCGCCAGGGCACGGCTGGATGCCTCTTGGATCACGGCACCATCCATCAACGGGTCCGAGTAGGGGATCCCGATCTCGAAGGCGTCGGCCCCGGCTGCGGCCATCGCCACGAACAGGTCGGGGGAGGTGGCGGTATCGGGGATGCCGGCGGTCAAAAAGGGAAGTAGGGCCGTGCGCCCGGGCCTGAAGACGGAGCGAACGGTCACGAGCGACGCGCCTCGATGATCTGGCCCATGTCCTTGTCACCTCGGCCCGAGAGGTTGACCAAGACCGTGCGCGTCTCGAGGCTGGAGGCGTTCTTTCCCACCCAGGCGATGGCGTGAGCGGACTCCAGAGCGGGAATGATCCCCTCCGTGCGGGCCAGTAGCTCGACGGCGTCGAGTGCCTCGGCGTCAGTGATCGACTCGTAGCGGGCAATCCCCGCATCGAGGAAATAGGCGTGCTCGGGCCCGACTCCCGGGTAGTCGAGTCCGGCGGAGATCGAATGCGCCTCTTCCACCTGACCGTCGGCGTCTTGGAGCAGGTAGGTTCGGCTGCCGTGGAGGATTCCGGGGCTGCCTTGGCCGAGCGACGCCCCGTGGCGGCCGCTCTCGACCCCCGCACCGGCGGCTTCGACACCGACCAACTCGACCCCGGTGCCGGCGAAGGGATAGAAGATCCCGATGGCGTTCGATCCGCCTCCGACACAGGCAACGACCATGTCTGGGAGGTCGTCTCCCAGTTGGTCGAGGCACTCCTCGCCGATGACCTTTTGGAACTCGCGCACCATCCACGGGAAGGGATGGGGCCCCACGACAGAGCCGATCACATAGTGGGTCGTCTCGACGGTGGTGACCCACTCGCGCATTGCCTCGTTGACCGCGTCCTTGAGCGTCCCCGCCCCCGAGGTCACCGACACCACCTCGGTGCCGAGGAGCTCCATGCGGGCGACGTTGAGCGCCTGGCGACCGATGTCGACCTCGCCCATGTAGACCACACACTCCAATCCCATGGCGGCGGCCGCCGTGGCGGTGGCGACCCCGTGCTGACCGGCTCCGGTCTCGGCGATGATCCGTTGCTTGCCCATGCGCCGGGCCAGGAGCACCTGGCCGAGGGCATTGTTGATCTTGTGAGCCCCGGTGTGGGCCAGATCCTCCCTCTTCAGCCAAACCTCCACTCCCAGCTCGGCCGACAAGCGGGGAGCGTGATGGAGGGGGGTGGGGCGCCCGACCAAGTCTCGTAGCCACCGGTCGAGCTCGGAGCGGAAGGCGTCGTCGAGCCAGGCCTCCTCGAAGGCCCCCTCCAATTCTTCGAGGGCGCCCATGAGGGTCTCGGGGGCAAAACGCCCGCCGTAGTCACCGAACCTTCCCGCCGCATCTGGGCGATCCAGCTTTGCGCCTGTGATGGTCATGCCTGTTTCGCCTCCTCGACGAACCGACGGATGAGATCGTGGTCTTTGCTGCCGGGCGATGACTCTAAGCCTGAGGAGGCATCCACTCCGAACGGGCGAACGGCGCGGACGGCATCGGCCACGGTTTCGGGGGTCAGTCCCCCGGCCAACAGGAAGGGCCTGCCCACCGCGACGGCCATCGCCCAGTCGAAGGAACGGCCGGAGCCGCCGGGAAGATCTTCGTCGGGTGTGTCCACCAACAGGAGGTGGGGCCCGGCCACCGAGTGGTGGGGTTCTCCCGCTCGGATCGGGGCGATGACGTCCAATCCGACCGCAGACGCAGCTTCGGACGCGTCGGCGCCATGGCGACCATGCGGCTGAACGGTGTCGACTCCGGCTCGGCGGGCGGCGTCTAGCAACGCCGACGGATCGAGGTCGACTGTCACCAGGACGGTCCGCACGGGTACCCCGTCGGTGAGCTCGGCAATGGTCTCGAGCGAGCGGTATCGGGGCGACGGTTCCCACCACACGAAACCCAACGCATCGGCACCGGCCGCCACGGCTACCTCGACATCGGCCCGGGTGCCGATCCCACACACCTTGACGAACGTCCTCTCAGAAGACCAGGTCATCGTCTCCTCGTAGCTCGGCGACCAGCGCCGCCGGATCGGCGGCCACCACCAGCGCTTCGCCGACCAGCACCGCGTCGTAACCGGCGGCGGCCATGCGGGCAGAGTCGAGCCCCGTGAAGATCCCGGACTCGGCCACCGTCACTGCGGCCCCGACGACGAGCGGGGCAATTCGCTCCGCAGTCGCCAGGTCGACGGAGAAGTCGGCTAGATCGCGATTGTTGACTCCGATCATGCGGGCGCCGGCCGAAATCGCCCTGTTTGCTTCCTCCTCGGTGTGGACCTCCACCAGAGCGTCGAGGCCGGCCTTGCCGGCTTCGACGATGAGGGCAGACAGCTCGCCGTCGGCGAGCACGGCGGCGATCAAGAGGACGGCGGAGGCCCCGCCCGCTGCTGCCTCCCACACCTGGAGGGGATCGACCACGAAGTCCTTGCGCAAGACGGGCACCGGAACGGCCTCGACCACCGCTTGCAGGTCGGCCATGGACCCCGCGAAGTAATCAGGCTCGGTCAGCACGGAGATGGCAGCAGCGCCGCCGGTGGCGTAGGCGCCGGCCTGTGCCACCGGATCCAGGTGCAGGAACAGGTCACCGCGCGAGGGAGAGCGACGCTTCACCTCGGCCACCACCGACAGCCCGTCGGCCCTCAGGGCCTCGGCCATCGAAGGTGCCGGGGCGACATGGGCCGCAGCCGAGCGGATGGCCTCCGAAGAGCGGTGCAGCTCGGGGAGCCTCGCCCGGGTGGCGGCCACGATCTCGTCGAGCATCAGCCCACCATCGGCAGGTCGGCCACCACCGCTTCGGCCTCTCCCCCGCCCCAACCAAGCACCACCTCGTCGCCGGCCGCCACTTCCCTACGCAATAGCGAGAGCCCGATCGGCGCGCGCAGGGCCAAAGACTCGCTGGGCGACGTGAAGGTGCCCACGGGCTTACCGCCGGAGGTCACTTCGGCTCCCGGAGGCGGGAGCACATTGGTGGTGAGCATGAGACCACGCAGGCTGCGATTGACATGCCCGCGACTGTCGATGCGGGCCACCAATTCCTGCCCGAGAAAGCAACCCTTGGTGAAGTCGACCGCCTGGGGCACCAGTCCCGTCTCGTGGGGGATGGTGTTGTCGTCGACGTCCACGCCCATCGATGGTTCGCCTGCCTCCACCCGGACGGCGGTCCACGCCAACGCCCCCACCGGTAGCCCACTCGTCACCTCGGTGGTGACGCGACGGCGGTTGCCGGCCAGTGGAACCCCGGCTACCAGATCGCCGCCCTCTTGCCACCCCTCCATGGCGGGAGACTCCGGCCCGACATCAGTGGTGAGGGTGCGGTCGTCGTGATCGATGGTGACATCGACCCGGATCCGGTACCGGGCCAGGGTGTCGGCCACCACCTGACCGTAGCCGGCGTCGGTGAGCAGGCCTACTCGGTCGACGTCCCGCAGCACCCACAGCAAGGCCGCCAGCTTGCCCTTCGGTCCCAACAGGAACGAGCGCCGCACCTCCCCCGGCTGCATGGCGGCGATGTTCTGGGACAACAACCCTTCGAGGAAGGTCACGCCGTCGGTGCCGCCGAACCAAACCAGGTCCCACAGTCCACTCACCGAGCCGTGGCCCGTTCGAGCGGCTTCGTACTCGGCGGTCACGTCGCCGTACGACGGCGGCGGGCCGCTCACAGCGCTCGCGCCCGGGCGATGGCCGCCAGGGCGGCGGCGGCCTTGTCCATCGTCTCTTCGTATTCGGCCTCGGGGTCGGAGTCCGCCACGATCCCGGCTCCGGCCTGGATCCAAGCCGTGTCGCCGGCCGACACGACCGTGCGAAGACAGATAGCGGTGTCGACGTTGCCCGAGAAGTCGAGATACCCAGCCGCCCCGGCGTAGGGACCGCGCGCCACCGGTTCGAGACGGTCGATTATCTCGATGGCGGCCACCTTGGGGGCGCCGGAAACGGTGCCATGGGGAAAGGTGGCCCGCAGCACGTCGACCGGCCCCACCCCGGAACGGACCCGACCCGACACTCCCGACACGATGTGCATCACGTGCGAGTACCGCTCGATGACCATGAGCTCGTCGACGCTGACCGACCCATAGTCACACACCCGACCCAGGTCGTTGCGGGCGAGGTCTATCAACATGACGTGCTCGGCACGTTCTTTGGGATCGGCGAGCAACTCCTTGGCGAGCTCGGCGTCCTCGTCGGCGCTGGCCCCTCTCCGCCGGGTACCGGCGATCGGGCGGGAATAGGCGACCCCGTCACGAACTCTCGTCATGAGCTCGGGTGACGACCCGGCCACGGCCACCTCGGGGTGACGCACGAAGAACAGAAAGGGCGACGGGTTCACGAGCCGCAGGGCGCGGTAGACGTCGAAGGCGTCTCGGGGAGCGGCCGTGGCAAGGCGCTGCGAGAGCACCACCTGGAAGGCGTCGCCGGCGCGAATCGCTTCTTTGGTCTCGACCACGGCCGCCACGAACTCCTGGCGAGTGAAGGTGGAGACCCAATCGGGGACGGGAGGCTCGCTCCCCACCGGGGTGGGGGTGTAGGCCGACCCGGCCCCGAGACGTCGAGTGGCGGCCTTCAGGTCGACTACCGCATCGTCGTACGTCCGGTCGCCGTCGGTGAAGACGTTGCGAACGAGGGTGATGGTTTGGTCGACCCGATCGAAGGCGGCCAGCGATCCCACGAACTGCCACACCATCTCGGGGAGGCTGCGGTCGTCGGGGGGGCGATGGGGCAGGTGCTCTACGTAGCGGACAGCATCGAAGGACAGGTAGCCGACGGCACCCGAGTGCAGCGGTGGCAGGCCGGGGATGTCGGGCACCCGGTGACGGGTGACCAGGTCCTCGAGTACGGTCAATGGGTCGCCGTCGACCAGTTCGGGGCCATCTCCCTCCAGAGAGCATCGCCCCTCACGAGAGACGAGCGTGAAGGCCGGATCCCACCCCACGAACGACCACCGGCCCCAGTTCTCGCCCCCTTCCACCGATTCCAACAGAAACCCGGGCTCCGAACCGACCAGCTTGTCGAATGCCGACACCGGAGTCTCCCGATCCGCGACGACAGTGGTCGTCACCGGCACGACCGAATAGTCGCGTTGGAGCCGTTCGAACTCTTCTCGTGTGGGCCGCGTCTCCATGTCCCCCGCAGGGTACCGGCATCCCGGAACCGCTTCTTCTGTGAAGGAAATTGCACCGGGGAGGTGCAATTTCCTTCACGGTTATAGATCTGTCGGTGCGGCCGGGCAGGGTAACGGGGCATGAGATCGCTCGATGCCGAAATCCGAGCACGAGACGAGGCGGTCATGTCCCGAGCTGAGATCCTGGCGGCGGGAGGGACAGACAGGATGATTGCCTCGCGGGTGGAGAGAGGGATCTGGATTCAAGCCCACGCCGGTGTGTACGTCTGGGGTCCTCAACCGCGCGATTGGCGGCAGAAGCTCGAAGCGGCTGTAGCCGCCACCAGCCCCCACGGATTGGTGTCCCACCGGGCCGCGTTCGCCTTGTGGGGACTCGAAGGCCTCAACACCAGGCTGGTCGAGATCACGGTCCCGTACCGGTGTGCCCACACTCCCCACGGGGTGATCCGACACCGAACGCGCCGCCCGATGCCGCGCCAGATCGTCGCCGGCCTTCCGGTGACGAGCGTCGAACGTACCCTGCTCGATTCCGCGGCGGTGGTCCCGTCGATGGTCGTGCGCAAAGGTATCGACTCCGCTCTCCGCCGCCAGATGACGACGGCGCCACGGCTGTGGGACATGGCGTCGACCCAGGGAGGCCGTGGCGTGCCCGGATCAGGCCGGTTCAGGACGGCCCTGAATGCGATCACCGAGGTCGGTAATACCGGAAGTCCCGCCGAAGTGGAGATACTCACCAAGCTCATCGCCGCCGGAGCACCTCGCCCCATCCTCCAATGGGAGGTGCCCACTCCCAGCGGCCGAATCTACCTGATCGACTTCGGGTGGCCCGACCGCAACAAAGGAGTGGAGATCGACGGCCTCGACTTCCATGCCGGCGCTGAGAGCCTCGAGCGAGACCTGACGCGTCAGAACGATCTCATGGACGCTGGAGTCGAGCTTCGCCGGTTCACGGCTCGAGCGGTGCGAAGATCGCCGGACACAGTCGTCGAAGCCATCCGCCGTTTCCTCGCCAGCTGATCTTCGTTGTGAAGGGAATTGCACCGTTACGGTGCAATTCCCTTCACAGTTGGGTGCGGTGGTACGTGACGAAACTGAACCCGTCCTGGGGCAGGCGGGCGACCTCTCTCCACTCGGTCCAGCGCACCGGCGGGAAGTGGGTGTCGCCGTCGGGATCCGCCTCGACCTCGGTCAGCTCGAGGACGTCGGCCACCTCGAGAGCTTGGGCGTAGACTTCGGCCCCGCCCACCACGAAGATCTGGCTGTCGCCTGCGACCGCCAACGCTTTCTCGACCGATGACGCCACCACCACACCTTCGGCCGACCAGTCGGGATTGCGGGTGACCACCACGGTGCGTCGGCCGGGAAGCGGCCGCCCGATCGATTCGTAGGTGCGTCGGCCCATCACCAGCGTGTGGCCCATCGTCAGGTCCTTGAAACGGCGCAGATCTCCAGGAAGCCGCCAGGGCAGAGCCCCGTCCACCCCGATGACCCCGTTGCGGGCCACCGCCGCCACGATCGTCACGGCCATCAGACCGCGATCGGGGCGCGAATGGCGGGATAAGGGTCGTAACCGATGATCTCGACGTCGTCGAGGTCGAACTCGTCGAGCGCCATCCCCCCCGGTCTGAGGCGCAGCGTGGGCAGAGGTCGCGGCTCTCTCTCCAACTGGAGGCGGGCCTGGTCGACGTGGTTGCGGTAGAGGTGGGCGTCGCCCAACGTGTGCACGAAGGTGCCCGGCTCGAGCCCGGTGACCTGAGCGACCATGTGGGTGAGAAGGGCGTATGAGGCGATGTTGAAGGGGATCCCCAAGAAGACGTCCGCCGACCGCTGGTACAGCTGGCACGACAGTTTCCCACCGGCGACGTAGAACTGGAAAAGGGTGTGGCACGGCGGTAATGCCATGTCGTCGACATCGGCCACGTTCCACGCCGAAACGATGTGGCGACGCGAGTCGGGGTTGGTGCGGATCGACTCCACCACCCGGGCGATCTGGTCGACATGATCGCCGTCTGGTGTGGGCCACGACCGCCACTGGTACCCGTACACGGGACCGAGCTCGCCCGTCTCGTCGGCCCATTCGTCCCAGATGGTGACTCCCCGATCTTGCAGCCACCGCACATTCGTGGACCCGCGCAGGAACCAGAACAGCTCAGCGATCACCGACCGGACATGGATCTTCTTGGTGGTGACCAGTGGAAAGCCATCACTGAGCGGGAACCGCATCTGATGACCGAACACCGACAAGGTGCCGGTACCGGTGCGGTCCGCCTTCTCCACTCCTTCGTCGAGGATTCGGGTCAACAGATCGTGATACTGGCGCACCCTGTCATCGTAGAGGCCACGATCGTTCGGCCCGCGTCACACTTCGGCGAGCGGGGCGAGGAAAGGGATGTCGAAGAACAGACGCGACACCGACGCCGACCAGTCGGTGAGAGTGCCGGTGAGCATCACCACCCCGAAGGCGGCGAGGGCCAGGCCGGAGACGATGTTGATGGGCCGAAGCCAGCGCCGAAGCCGGTTGAACACGTTCATGAGGCCCAGACCGGCGACGAGGAACGGGATGCCCAACCCCATCGAATAGGCCACCAGCAAACTGACCCCCCGTCCCAGCGTCTCTTGGGTGGACGCGCTCGCCAGGATCACCGCCAGGATGGGGCCGACACACGGGGTCCACCCGAAGGCGAAGGCCATCCCCATCACCGGGGGGGCGAAGCTCCCCAGTCGCGATGGCCGCACGTCGATCCGCCGCTCCCGGCTCAACGCCGCCAACGGGCCCCGGTTGGTGATGGCCATGGCGACGATGAGGAGGCCGAACACCACGATGACCCAACCTGCGATTCGCGTCAGCTCGGGGAGGTTGCGTGTGATCAGGCGGGAGAGGCCGGTGGCGGTCGCCCCGAAGGCGACGAAGACGACAGTGAAACCGGCGATGAAGAGCCCGATCGTCCTCAGCATGCGGGCGGTGCCGACTCTGCCGGCGGCGATGTCGGCGGTGGAGTGACCCGAGATCATCGCCAGGTACCCGGGAAGGAGGGGCAGCACACAGGGCGACACGAACGACATGATCCCGCCGCCGAAGGCAACGAGCATCTGGAGAAGGAAAGCCGACTGGGCGAGTTCGTTCACTGTGTCTCGAGTAGGGAAGAACCAGTGTGACACAGGCCGCCACCTACCCTGACGCCCGTGCCGAGGGTGTCCTATCTGCTACGTCCCTTTCTTCCCAGGGCACCCCTGACCCGGGCGGACAAGACACTCATTCTGCTGCTGTGGTCGGCCGGGGTCGCCCTCGGATGGTCCCAGGGGCAGGCGTCGACCCTGTTGCCCTTCATTCGGGCCGACCTGGGTCTGACGGAAGGCGGCATGAGCGGGCTCCTCGCCTTCGCTCGGCTTGCCACATTCGGAGCGGTGCTGGTCGGGGCGGCGGCGGACCGAATCGGGCGCCGAAGACCTTTGGTGGCATCCCTGGCGCTCATGCTGGTGGGGACGGGTTTGAGTGCCACGATGACCGATCCTTTCGGCTACGGGATCGCCCAGGCAGTGACGAGAGTGGGAGGGGCGGCGGTGGGGGCCCTGGCGGTCGTGGCCATGGCCGAAGGTGTCACCCGCCCGGTGCGGGCTTACGCCATCAGCTTCTTCAGCGCCGCCATCAGCCTCGGCGGCGGGCTCTCGATCATCGCTCTCACCCTGGCCGACGCCACCCCCCTCGGATGGCGTCTGCCACATGGTCTCCCGGTGGTCCTGATACTCATCGTCCCGTTTCTGTGGAGACGGTTGCCCGAGTCGCCGGTCCTCGAGGAGGTGCACATCCCCCTGCCGTGGACAGACCTGCTCCGCGGGGAACGGGGTCGCCGCTTCGCCCTGGCCTCGGCGGCTGGACTGCTGTCGTCGGCTTTTTCCTCGGTGGGCTTGGCCTTCACCACCACCCGCTTGCTCGAAGAGCTCCAATTCTCGTCCGGTCTGGTTGTGCTTATCACTCTGGGCGGGGGGACTTTGGGTGCCCTCGGGTTCTTCGTCGGAGGACGAATGGCAGACGGATGGGGACGACGCCCCACTTCGATCTTCGCGCTCCTCCTGGCGCTTTCGGGGGGAATCACGCTTTTCGTGGTCACCTCACCGTGGGCAGCCGGGCTCGCCGCCGCCGCGTCGGGATTCGGGACGTTCGCTTTCGCTCCCGCGGCGGGAGCGCACCGGGCCGAACTCTTCCCCACCTCGCTACGGGCGGCCGCCAACACTGCCTCGAACTACCTGGGAACTGTCGGCTCGGCGTTGGGGCTGCTCGCTGGAATCGTCACGATCGACCGGCTCGGCCTCACCAACACGATGATCATGCTGGGTGTCGGGGTGGCGATGGCAGCCGCCCTCACCGCTCTGCTTCCCGAGACCCTGGGGGCAGACCTCTCGGACGAGTGATGGCCTCAAGCCGAGGCCAGTGCGCGCGGGTAGGCGACCGCCAGCACGAGGAGCCGACCTGCGATCATGGCCGCCAGCGCCCACCACACACCCACGAGACCCCACCCCGACACCACCGTCGTCCACAGCAGGGCACCGCCGGTCAAGGCTCCCAGCGCGGTGGAGTAGGCGAGGTACTTCACCTTCAACAGCCCCAGGTAGACACCGTCGGCGACGAACACGAGGGCCGCCGCCGGCTGCATCGCCGCCGCCACGACGGTGGCCGACCCGATCAGAGCCCGCACTTCCGGCTCCGGACCGAATAGCACCCCCAACGCGCCCCGGAACGCGAACAGAACGAGACCCAGCACCACTCCGGCGACGAGACCCCATTGGGCCAGGCGTCTGGCCACCGTTGCCGCTGCGGCCGAGTCATCTCGCCCCAACTCGTCGGCGATCATCGCCTGGGCGGAGATCGCCAGGGCGTCCACCGTCATCGCCAAAAGGAACCAGGTTTGGGCAACAACCTGGTGGGCGGCAACCTCCACCGACCCGAGCGACGCCGCCACCGCCGTGGCGATCATGAGGGTGCCACTGAGAAGAAGGGTGCGCACCGTGAGGATGCCCCCGGATTGGAGCATGGGTATCAGTTCGCCCCAGCCTGGCAGCCGCCATGACCATGCCTCGGTCCGGCCTCTACCCACCAGGAGGACGACAAACCAACCCGCTCCTACGACCTGCGCCACCACCGTGGCGATGGCGGCGCCTTCCAGGCCCAGCCCGAATCCAAATATCAACAGGGGATCGAGAACGAGGTTGACGATATTTACCCCCACCGTGATCACGAGCGGGGTCCTGGTGTCCTGGAAGCCGCGGAATGCCCCGTGACCGGCGGTCACCACCAGCATGGCAGGCGCCGCCAGCGCCCGAATCCGCAGATAGGACACCGCTGGTGCGACAACCTCGGGCGGCGCCTGCATCAGCCGCACCAACGGTTCGGCGGCCAGCATCAGAACCACCGATACCGCCACCCCGAGAAAGGTGGCGAGGCTCACGGCCTGGATGACGATCCTTCCGGCACCGACCACGTCTCCCGCGCCGAGCCGTCGCGCCACCATCGGCGTCGTGACGTAGGCCAGGAAGTTGAAAGCGAAAAATGCGAAGGCGAACAGGGCGGCGTCGATCCCGAGGGCCGCCAAGGGCACCGTCCCCAGACGAGCGACGAAGGCAGTGTCGGCCAGCGACAGCAGGGGATCGGCGGCCAGTGCCCCCAAGGCCGGTAGCGCCAAAGCGACGATGCGCCGGTCGAGCCGGCGACGGCTCAGCGGGTCGTCTTGTGCGGCCATGGACAGAGGCGAGAGAGCTCACACGAGCCACACAAAGGCCGTCGCGCGTCGCACACGTCTCGGCCGAATTGGATAAACCGCATCGACAGGCCCGCCCAGGTCTCCACGGGATAGAGAGACTTGAGATCGGTTTCGATCTTGGCGGGATCCGACTGCCGCGTGAGCTCGAGTCGGTTCGCCACTCTCTTCACATGGGTGTCCACCGCGATCGCCGGCCGACGCCAAGCTTCCGCCAGCACGACCGAAGCTGTCTTGCGGCCGACTCCCGGCAGGGTGACGAGCTGGTCGAGGTCATCGGGAACCACACCATCGAACCGCTCTTCCAGGGCCACGGCCAGGCCGATGATCGAACGAGTCTTCTGACGGTAGAACCCGGTGGAGAAGATGATCTGCTCGACTTCTTCTGGGTCGGCGTCCGCCAGCTCGCCCGGAGTCGGGAAACGCTCGAACAGAACCGGAGCGACCTTGTTGACGTTCTCGTCTGTGGTCTGAGCAGACATGACCGTGACCACCAGCAACTCCCACGGAGAGCGGTAGTCGAGGGCGGTTCCAATCGTCGGATATCGTCTCAGGAGGCGACTGAGCACCTCTCGGGCCCTCCCGCGTTCGGAGGGTGTCGGGCGGGTTCCGTCGGCTCGCATACCGGGCATCGAGCGGCGATGGTAGAGCCCGGCCCGAACGGTGTTGAATGACAAGGGAGGCCCGACCCCCAACCCGGCAAAGCCCCTGGTAGGAGGACTGGCGTCGATGGCTGCAACGAATTGTTCAACACTGTCACAAAACCTCAGGGAGAAATGGCGATGGATCAGGACATGACCGCCATCGTGGAGCGGATCCGGACCGAGTACCCGGGCTGCTTCGCGTGCGGCACCGACAACCCCAAGGGCCTCCATCTCGAGAAGGCCGCCCTCGACGGAGACGAGGCAGTGACCGTCTTCCGTCCCGGCGACGAGCATGTCGGGGCCGGTCGATCCCTTCACGGCGGTCTCGCCGCCACGCTGCTCGACGAGATCATGGTGTGGGCCGGCATCCTGGTTCATCGAGTCCTCACCGTCACGGGCACACTCGATCTGAGGTTCTCCCGGCCGGTCACCGTCGATGACGAGATCGTGGTGAGGGGCCGCGTCGATGAGCGCCGCGGGAAACGGCTGATCTGTTCGGGGTCCTTGGAGGTGGCGGGTTCCGCCTCGGTGACCGGGAGCGGGCTCTACTTGGTGGCGCGAACGTTCGAGTCCTCGGGCACAACCTTGTAATCCTCGCGTTGGAGGCGGCGCGCCATCCGCATGAGAACCCGAATCGCCGCCACCACGGCGAACAAGCCCACCGTCAGAGCAGCGGTGAGTTCGGGGGCAGCCGTGTACGGATTTCGACAGGTACTGATCCCACCGGGGCACAACCCAAAGCCGGTACCACCCTGAACGAGGCTCAAGAGCACGAGGAGTGGCACCGTTGCGATGAGGATGGCGGCACCCACCAAGATGAGCACCGCCAGACGTAGCCAAATGACGGGCGACACACCTGAAGCGTACCCCACACCAGGCCTCAAACCATGCTGCTGGCGACGCCGATTGCACCTCCTCCCCTCTCGACGCGATACTTGCTGCCATGGCCGAATTCGACGTCGACGCGATGATCGCCCGGTTTGCCATGCGGGCAGCAGCGGTGCGGGAACGTCCCCTGCCTCCCATCGCCGGAGCCGAACGCAAGAAGTTCGTGGAGCAGGCCGAGACCGATCTCACCGACTACTCGCTCATCGCCAATGCCAAGTGGGTGGTGGAAGACGCCCATTTGGTGTTGCGGATACCCCTCGCCGGCGACTGAGCGCATGACGTGACACGAGGCCTCGTCCTCGTCTCGGGAAAGGGAGGAGTGGGCAAATCGGCTGTGGCGGCCGCCACAGCCCTCGCCGCCCGCCGAGCCGGGAAGAGAGTGCTGGCCATCGACATGACCGACGGCGGGGGCCTGGGAGCACATCTGGGCGAACCGGATCTCGGGTTCAAGCCACAAGTCATCCAGGTCGGGCTGGAGGCCTCCACCATCATCCGCTCCGACGCTCTCATGGAGTACCTGCGCGTTCAACTGCGCGTGCCGACCCTGGCCACCATCGGACCGGCCGCCCGGGCATTCGACGCCCTCGCCGCCATCGCCCCGGCCGTGCGCGAAGTGGTGACGATCGGCAAAGTCCTATGGGAGGTGAAACGCGAAGCGTGGGATCTCGTCGTCGCCGATGCCGCCCCCACCGGCCAGATCGGCAGCTTCCTGCGAGCCGCCCGCACCATCCGCGATTTGGTGCCTTCCGGCAAGATCCTCGACCAGGTCCAATGGATGGAGGACATCCTCACCGACGCCGAGCAGACCGAACTGGTGCTGGTGACGTTGCTCGAAGAGCTCCCCACCCTCGAGACGGAGGAAACGCTCGCCTGGCTGAACGCCGACCGGCTGGTGGGGAGGACCACGGTCATCAGCAACCGGGTCCTCGATGCGCTCGAGTTCAACGGAGACCCACCCGACGGGCCGGTCGGGGACACCGCCCTCCTGGCTCAGGCCTTGTGGGCCGAACAGCAGGAGTGGGCCGGTCATCTTCCGGTCGACACGAGTCTCCCGTACCTGTTTGGGACCCGCACCCCCGCCGAAGTAGCCGAAAGGCTCGCCGATCTGCTGGACCCGGGCACATGACCCGCGCCGTAGTCGTGACCGGTGCCGGTGGAGTCGGCAAGACCACCGTATCGGCGGCCCTCGGAGTGGCGGCGGGCCGGGCCGGCCGCCGAACCCTGGTGCTCACGGTGGACCCGGCCCGTCGACTGGCCGACGCTCTCGGCATCGAGCTCACGAACGAGCCCACCCCCCATCCTCACGAACCCAACCTGTGGGCTGCCATGCTCGACGCCTCGGCGTCATGGCAGGAGGTCGTCCGGCGTCATGCCGAGCCCGACGTGGCGGAACGGTTGGTGCACAACGAGCTCTTCGCCACCGCAACGTCGCATTTTCCTGCGTCGCAGTCGTTCGCCGCCGCCGAGGAGGCCTCCACCTATCTCGACGCCAAAGCATGGGACCTGGTTGTGGTCGACACTCCCCCCGCTGCCGGAGGCATCGAGTTCTTCACGGCACCCTCGCAGATGACCGAGTTGTTAGGCGGCCGCCTGCTGCGATGGATCACCGGTGCTCATGTACCCGGCCGACGATTCCTGTTCGACCGTACCGCCAAGCCCGTCCTGCGCCTCGCCGACCAGGTTCTCGGAGCCAACCTCCTCGAGCGAGTGGCCGAGTTCTTGATGGATTTCCGTACGACCTACGACGGGGTGGCGAAGCGGGCCCGCCAGATAGAACGACACATGAAGAAGGCCTCGACTGTGGTCGTGACGACCGCCGATCCCGCACCCGTCCGACAAGCCGAGAAATTCTTCCGAGAGCTTCCGGATGTAGCCGCAACTCCCGTGGCCGTCCTGTTCAACCGCAGTCTGCCTGAAGAGTGGATAGGCGCCACCGCCCCCTCCGGCACCGAACCCGCCCTGGCCGAGAATCTGTGGAGGTGGTCGGCCGAGTCGCAACGACAGAGGACGGCACGTCGGGAATTCGGCGAGCGATACGACACTGCCATCGCCACCATCCCGTGGCATCCCCATCCGCCCAACGACGTGGAGTCACTGGCGGCCATGGTCGAGAGCGCCGAGGGTCTGCCCACCCTGTGGTGAAAGCAGCCGGCCGGCTCAGACGAGGGCGGGAAGCGAGGAATTGGGGCTGTCGAGGATGACCGGGGCCGCGACCGGCGCCGGCTCCGTGTAACCCAGCCACTCAGAAACCACCTCGAGGGTGTCGGGGTGGACGTCGTGTCTGCTGTCCTCGCCGAGAACGATGGCCACGGCGTTAGCGAAGTACTCGGCCGGCCACGACACCGGATCGCCCTCCAGCCACCATGCCTTTGAGGCGGAGATACCCTGGGCCCGTCGCAGCTCGGCGCCGACCTCCTCGGCGGCATTACACGTGAAGTCGAGGTGATGGGCGAGTTCGTGGAAGATCACCAGCCGGCTGAGGTCACCGGGTTTCACAAAGAGGGTGGCGGAGTTGGGGGCATAGGCGGCGCGGGGACGCATGTCGATCTTGGCGACGATGCGTGGTGGAGAGGCCAGCAGGCAAGCCGAATGGGCGGGGACGGCGGTTGCGAACTCGGCCCACAAGGCGTTGATCCGGGCGGTGGCGGCGGTATCGAGGCCGGTCACTTCAAAAGAGACCGACCAAAGGGAAGGGCCGGCCGGTGTCGGGACGAAGGCGGCGGCCGGCGCCGCTACGGCGACGACGACTGCCGTCAGCAAACTCAATGCGGTGGTGCGTACTCCCCACACCCCCGCTCTATCGTCGCAGTGACTAGGGAACTGAAGGACTCGCACGCGCGAGATGACTAGTCATCACGCGCTTGATCCCGTTGCGGGCGGTGACCCGTCAGGGCCGGAGGGGGCTCAGCCGAAGGGGGTTCCCATCACAGAACGGCTTTTTGGCCGAGCAGCTCCTTGAGCTCGGCGAAGAGGGCCGACCGAGGCTCGACACGATGCTGGTCGGAGAGACGCAACACCTTGTGCCCCTCGTCGGCGGTCATCTCGAGAACGACCTGGGCCGGGCCGGGATGATTACCCAAGACCCGTTTGAGCCGCTGCACCACGTCGGGTGACAGTCGGGCGGCCGGGACCGAAAGGCGAACCGTCAGGTCGTCTCGAATGTCGAGGTCCCGCACCTCGCGCACCATCAGCTTCACGTCGTCACCTCGGTGATCGAGGGTTCCCGCCACCACCACGATGGCATCTTCCACCACAAGATGACCGAACTCTTTGACGGTGCGCGGGAAACAGACCGCTTCTATCGACCCACCCAGGTCTTCGAGTTGGAAAAAGAGCATCGGGTCGCCGCTCTTCGTCCAGCGCCGCGTGATGCCCCCCACCAATCCCCCCAATGTCACCTGAGCGCGGTCCTTCATCTCCATCAACTCCGCCACCGACGTGGTCGCCACCGCCGCCAGAGCCGTGCGGGCTCCCAGCAAAGGATGATCGGACACGTACAGGCCCAGCATCTCCTTTTCGAACCCCAGCTTCGTCTTGGGGCGCCATTCCGTGACGGGAACCTCCACCGGTTCGGGGCCCGTGTCGTCTTCGGAGCCGACGAAAAGCGAGAACTGGCCCATGTCCTCATTTCGACGCCTCTCGAGGGTGGCGTCCAGCATCGACTCGAACACCAGGAACAGGCCTTTGCGAGGGTGTCCCAAACCGTCAAACGCCCCTGCCTTCACGAGCGACTCCACCGTCCTCCTGTTGAGGGCGATGGGGTCGACCCGATCGATGAAGTCCTGGAATCCGGTGAAGGGGCTGTCGGCGCGGGCTTCGATGAGCTTGTCGACGACCCCTTCACCGACGTTGCGGACGGCCGACAATCCGAAGCGGATACGGCCGTCGACGACCGTGAAATCCATATCCGACTCGTTGATGTCGGGAACGAGTACCTCGATTCCCATCTGACGTGCCTCGTTGAGGTAGATGGCCGTCCGGTCCTTGTCCTTCTTGGTGGCGGTGAGCAGGGCCGCCAGCGACTCGGCCGGGTAATGCGCTTTGAGGTAGGCCGTCTGGTACGACACGAGCCCATAGGCGGCGGAGTGGGAATTGTGGACGACGAAGTCATTGGCGACGAAGTTGTGAGTACCCGTCACCTCGAGGTCGTAGGTCATCTGCGGACCCAGTGGATCGACAGAAACGATCTCGTCCCACCAGACATCGGCGTCGGCGAGGCCGGACAACTCCGGCGAGTTGAAGGCCTTGGCCATCAGCCGGATGGTTTCGCGGCGGTATCCCTGCTCGCGGTGATTCAAGGACCACAGCAACTGGGGAGAGAAGCCGCCTTCACGGCACAGGGAGACAAGAGAACGGCCGGTCGCCTGCTGGGCTCGAGATGCGGCCTCACGCAGGAGGGGAAATACCTCGCGCGCAGGAACCATGTCACCACTGGAGCGGAAAGAAGTAATCGGCTCGCGGAGCGACTCGATGAGGGCCTCCAGCTCCTCCCGGCGACGCCCGACGAGGTGCGGTCCCAGGACGAGGGCGAACCTCCGTCGACCAGCCTCGGTGACGACGTGCAACTGCCAGCCCTTACGCGCAGACCCCCGATACCGGAACAACTTCTCGGACAGGGTGGTGCGAATTCCCAGACGCAACAGGAGGTGAGCAACATCCTCCGCCAGTTGGGCAGACGACGTCGCGTAACAGACGGGACGATTCGGGTTGGCCGCCACGTTGCAATCACCGTCACCGGACCACATGGTACCGAGAAGGCGCGCCATGTCGACGGGCGGCAACCGAAAGGCCAGGTCAGGCACTCGCTCGACCGTGGCCCCCTGCTGGAAAAGACCCATGCTGGCGATGAACTCGGTGGCGCCGCACGGGAGCTTCGGATCGATTCGAGCGGCATAGATCGACGTGGCCGAATTCGACCGGTTCACCGTGGCACGAGTGTTGTCGAACGAACGCAAGTGACGCACGTAGTCCGCGGCGACAACATCGTCTCCCGTGTCGACAGAGAACGACGATGGGTGACAGGTGTTGCCCGCGCTGAGGACATACCCGAGCACCGCCAATTCGTGGGGCGCCATCGTCGCCGACGACTCCCACTCGATCCCCGCGGATTGGGCGACGTGATCCCCCGATTGCAGGTCCTCGAGGGGGCGCCAACCGGAGACGGTGAGGAAGGGGTGATTGGCCGTGGCGGAGATCGATCTACCCGACCGGGTGCGCAAACGGAACACCTGCTTGACCCCGTTGTGCCAGACGTGACGAGTGGGGCGGCTCGTGCGCGACCATCCGTCGAGAGTGGAGATCTCGAGTAGCTCTTGCGTCTCGAACAACTCGACCATTGTCTTGCGCTCACCGCTGGCGGCGTCCACCACCATCGTGTCGCCGGTCAGGCACTTATTGAAGCCGTAACCGGCGAAGTGGGCGATCATGTCGAAGAGGTCGGCGCCGACTTTCTCGGTGTAACCCTTCGACATGCAGCCGGCTACGAACTTGGCCTTCTCATCCGCCATGACCGACTTGATCTTCTTGCCCATGGCCTTGCGGAGGGTGTCCGCCTCGGCCATGGTGTAGCCGGCCATCTCCTGGGCGACCTGCATCACCTGCTCCTGATACACCATGATCTGGTAGGTGTCTTCGAGCAAGGGCGTCACGGCCGGATGGAGTGGCTCCACCTCCTTGCGGCCGTTCTTGCGGTCGGCATAGAGAGTGTGCATGTTGGCCCCCATGGGACCGGGCCGGTAGAGGGCCAGGAGAGCCACCACGTCGTCGAAGGAGTCTGGCCGGAGGCTGCGAATGAGTGACCGCATGGGTCCCGACTCCAGTTGGAAGACCCCGATCGTGTCACCCCGTTGCAACAGCTCGAAAGTCTTCTGGTCTTCCAGATCCACGTCGTCTATGTCGATGCGCGAACCGGTGGTGATCTCGATCAGCTCGATCGTTCGTTCGATGATGGACAGGGTGCGTAAGCCCAGGAAGTCCATCTTGAGCAACCCGAGCGCCTCCACCGCTCCCATCTCGTATTGGGTGACGATCTCGGCGTCTTCGCCCTTCTGCTGGATGGGGATGAGGTCGGTGAGAGGCTCCGGGGAGATGACGACGGCGGCGGCATGGATGGAGTCCTGGCGACGCAGACCCTCCAGCCCCCGAGCAGCGTCGACGACCTCACGCACGGCCGGGTCCGACTCGTAGAGGTTGCGCAACTCTTGGGCGTTGGAGTACCAGTCCCTGGTCGTGGCGTCGGCGGTGTCATCGGGAGGCGTGAGGACCTGGCCGAGCGTCGCCTCCTTGCCCAAGATGGCGGGAGGCATGGCCTTGGCCACCTTGTCTCCCAAGCCGTAGGGATGGCCGAGGACCCGGGCCGAATCGCGTATCGCTTGTTTCCCCTTGATGGTGGAGAACGTGATGATCTGGGCCACGTGATCCGAGCCGTACTTCTCGGCCGCGTAGCGAATGACCTCGGCCCGGTAGCGCTCGTCGAAGTCCATGTCGATGTCGGGCATCTCGCGACGCCCCGGGTTGAGAAAACGCTCGAAGATGAGGTTGTAAGCAAGGGGGTCGAGGTTGGTGATCCGCAAGCAATAGGCCACGATCGACCCCGCTGCCGAGCCCCGGCCCGGTCCGGTGCGAATACCCTGCTCGTGCGCGAACCTGATCAGGTCCCACACGATGAGGAAGTAGGCCGGGAACCCCATCTCGTCGATGATCTTCAGCTCGTGCTGGATGCGCTGGCGCACCTCCTCGCCGAGGGGGTCGCCGTAGCGTTGCCGGGCGCCCTTGTACACCAGGTCCTCGAGGTATGAGACTTCGGTGTGGCCGGTGGGAACGGTGAAATGGGGCAGGAGGATCCGCCCGAATGTGAGGTCGACAGTCGACCGTTCCACCAACGCCAGCGTGTTGTCGCAGGCGGCGGGAAACTGGTCGTCTGGGAAGAGACTCCGCATCTGCTCGGCCGTCTTGACGTAGTAGTCCTGGCCACCCGAGAACTTGAAACGGTTCTCGTCGGTGCGGAGCGAACCGGTCTGGATGCACAAGAGGACGTCGTGGGCGTCGGCCTCGTCCTGACGCGAGTAGTGGGCGTCGTTGGTGGCCAGCAGCGGGGCACCCAGCTTGCGGCCGATCTCCAAGAGATCGCCCATGATTCGGTGCTGGGCCTCGATGCCGTGGTCTTGAACCTCGATGAAGAAGTTGTCCCGGCCGAAGATGTCCTGGAACCGCCCGGCGGCCGCCAAAGCGGCGTCGAAGTCGCGCGGCTTGGAGCGGGCGTTCTCTTCCATCCCGAAATCGGGCCCGAGCAGTTGGGGCACCAGCCCGCCCAGACAACCCGAGGTGGCGACGATCCCTTCCGAGTGCTCGGCCAACAGCTCGAAGTCCATCCTCGGCTTGTAGTAGTAACCCTCGATGAACGCCCGCGAGGAGAGCTCCATCAGGTTGCGGTAGCCGATTTCGTTCTCGGCGAACAAGAGCATGTGGTAGCGCTGGTTGGCTGCTCCCGTGGGGCGATCGAAGCGGGACCCATCCGTGAAGTAGGCCTCGATCCCTACCACCGGCTTGAGCCCGTGGTCCTTGGCCGACCGCACGAAGTCGACCACCCCGTACATGACACCGTGGTCGGTGATGCCGATGCCCGGCTGGCCATCCCCGGCCGCGATCTGCACGACATCGTCGATACGGGCGGCCCCGTCGAGCATCGAGTATTCGGTGTGGAGATGGAGGTGGGCGAATGACACGGCTGTCATTCGATCGTAGTCGCCAGCGGGCCGCCTCGCCGTAACGCGAAATCGGCCTCGGGTCGTGACCTACCGCTACCCAGGGTTCGAGCCACCGCCCAGCGACGTCTGCAACCCGGGGTTGCGCCAGAGCTCGGGCCCGTGTCAGGCGAGGAGGGTGACGGCTGCGATCGCCACGATCACGAAGACGACAGCCACGGTGGTTCGCGTCCTCTCCGCTCCGGCTCCCTTGGCCCGGGCCCACATCTCACCGATCACGAAACCGGTGATGAACCCACCCAGATGCGCCTGCCAGGAGATGGCCGGGAAGATGAAGGGCAGAGCGGCGTTGATGAGGAGCAGAAACCCGAGCTGGCTGAGCAGTGACCGGCCGTACACGGTGTTGCGGCGCCGGATGGCCAGGTTGAGCCAGACCCCAAAGAGGGCGAAGACCGCCCCCGAGGCGCCGACGGCGATGAACGCCCCCGGGGTGAGGTATTGGGCGAAGGCTCCTCCCATTCCGGCCCCGGCCAGATACAGGGCGAAGAAGGGCCCCGATCCCACCGCCTTCTCGATCTGAGGCCCGAGCACGTAGAGGGCCCACATGTTGAAGAGGATGTGCGTGAGCGAGGCGTGGAGCAGGGCGGCACTGAAGATGCGCCACCACTCGCCTTCCGCCACCAGGACACTGCTGTGGACCAAGAAGGGCTCGAGGGGTCGACCCAGGAAGAAGATTGCCACCGTGACGCCGATGATCCCCATTGTGATCGGTGTGCCCGTCGAACGAACAGCCTTGCGGGCATCGATCGTCTCCTGGCGGCCCACCCGGCCCACGCATTGAGGACATTTCTGGCCCACGGCGGCATCGATCGAGCACGATCCGCAGATCGGTCGGCCGCAGTCCGAACACGCCAAGCGGGTTTCCCTGCCTGGGTGCCGGTAGCAGGTCTGGATGCCGGGACGAGCGCCCCCTGGGGATGGGTCTGAGGTCACGTCACAAACGCTACCCGGCCCCCGGAGACAAGTCAGAACCCTTCTGGCGCAGTCGCTCGAGAACCACGGCGAGATCATCGGGCAGCTCGGCGCGGAAGGCCAGTCGCCCACCTTTCGTAGGATGGTCGAAGGCCAACGCCGAGGCATGGAGGCAGATGCGCGGGGCCTCGATGCGATCGGGCCCCGGGCGGTACATCGAATCGCCTACCAGTGGGTGGCCTATGGCCGCCATGTGGACCCTGATCTGATGAGTGCGACCCGTCTCGAGCCGGATGGACAAGAGAGAAACGCCGTCGGCGGGAAACCATTCGGTCAACGCGTAATGCGTTCGAGCAGGCCGACCATCGGCAGTCACCCGCCACCTGATCGGTCGTGAAGGATCTCGCCCGAGAGGAGCATCCACCGTCCCCGTTGGGACTTCGAATTCCCCGTCTACCAATGCCATATAGGTCCGCTCCATCGAACGAGCCCGAACCTGGCCCGAGAGCCCGTCGTGGCTTTCCTGATCCAGGGCAACGACGATGAGTCCCGAGGTATCGCGATCCAGCCGGTGCACGATGCCCCACCGTCCCTCGTCGCCCACACCCTCGACCTCGGGGTGAAGCCGGAGGAGTCCGGCAGCCAGAGTGCCCGTCTCGGTGCCGGCCCCCGGATGAACGACCATCCCGGCCGGTTTGTCGATGACGAGAAGATGATCATCTCCGAACACGATGTCGAGTTCGACGGCCTCTGGCATCAGGCGCGGCACCGGCGCCGCCGATTCGAACACGATGACGTCACCGGGGGATACCTTGAACCGTGGCTGGTGGCGCACCTGGCCCTCCACCGAGACGGCACCTGATTCGACCAGACTGCGCGCTACCGACCGCGAGACACTCCCTCTCAGCGCCACGACACGATCGAGCCGCTCGCCCGCCATGTCGACGTCGACGGTGAACCTCACTCGCTCCGCCACGACCCGATGAGGAAGACACACACGGCCACGGTGATGGAGGCGTCGGCGAGGTTGAACGTGGGGATGAACCACAGGTTGATCCAATCGATGACTGGTCCGTCGAGCAACCCTTCGCCCCGGGCCACCCGGTCGACGAGGTTTCCGATGGCACCACCCATCACGAGACCGAGTCCGGCCACCTCCCACGACGGGCGTGGGGTGCGCAAGACCCATAGAATCGCCGCCACGATGACGATGGCCGCCACCCCGAAGACGGGGCCCGCACCTTGAAACATCGAGAAGGCAGCTCCCGTGTTCTCGACGTAGCGAAACTGCAGGAACTGGCCCCAGACGTCGACCGGCTCCGGCGTGAACCTACCCGCCGCCCATCGCTTGGTGATGAGGTCCAACGCCACCACCGTGCCGGCGATGGCGCCTGCGATGAGGAAGTTTCGCTTCACCCCCGCCGGGCGCACTCCACGCACAGCGTGGCGTAAGGAAGGGCATCGAGACGGGCGACGGGAATCTGGGACCCACACGACTCGCAGATTCCGTAACCGCCTTCCTCGATCCGCTTGAGAGCGTGCTCTACTTTGCGCAGGAGATCGATGCTGTTCTGTTGCATCGACAGTTCCTTTTCGTATTCGAATTTCATCGACCCGGCTTCGGCGTTGCCCGGGTCGGGGCTCCGCTCGGCAGCAGCCTCGGTGAGCCGAGCCTCCTCCAGTTCGATGCGCGCATCTTCGATGAGCGTGGAAAGCCGGTCTCTCTCTTCTTCGAGTCGGGCCTTGAACTTGTCGATTGTCGAATTGGCGAGCTCTCTCGCCATGGTGGGACCTCCCGTCGGGGCGAGGACGATACCAAACCCAACACCCTAAGGTGGCGGGCCAGGTGGCGCCGGCCGGACGGGGGCGTCGGGAGCGGGATGATTCTGCTCCTACCATCCCCAGCAACGTGACTACCAGCGACTTCTCCCGGGCCGAACCCGATGTCGACCTGCCCGCCCTCGAGCTGGCCGTCATCGAGCACTGGAACAGGGTCGACGCCTTCCAGCGTTCGATCGACCAGCGTTCCCTCGACAACGAGTACATCTTCTACGATGGCCCCCCCTACGCCAACGGAAGTCCGCATTACGGGCACCTCCTGGCCGGGACCGTCAAAGACGTGGTTCCTCGCTACTGGACGATGCGGGGCTACCGGGTGGAACGGCGCTTTGGATGGGACACCCATGGGCTCCCGGTGGAGATGGAGGTCCAGAAAGCGCTGGGTCTCACCACGCCATCTGAGGTCGAAGCCTACGGGGTCGACCGCTTCAACGAGGCGTGCCGGGCGCTGGTGGAGAACACAGCCGAGGAGTGGAACTACATCGTTCGTCGCCTGGGCCGCTGGGTCGACATGGAGAACGACTACAAGACCATGGACACCCCCTTCATGGAGTCGGTGTGGTGGGTCTTCCGCCGGTTGTGGGATGCCGGGCTGGTGTACAAGGCCATGAAGGTGGTGCCCTACTCGTGGGGAGCCGGCACCCCGCTCTCCAATTTCGAGGCCAACCAGGACTACCGCGAAGTCGACGATCCTTCCATCACGGTCTCGTTCGATGTCGTGGGCGGTGAAGGCCCTGCCCGGGACGGCGACAAGCTCCTGATCTGGACGACGACTCCGTGGACGCTGCCCGGAAACCTGGCAGTGGCAGTCGGCCTCGATCTGACCTATGTGCGGGTGCGTCGAGCCAGTGACCACGTCTGGGTGGGTGCCGATCGTGTGGAAGAAGTGCTCGGGGAAGGGGCCGCGATAACGGCCCAGGCGGCCGGGGTCGACCTGGTGGGCACCGAGTATCGCCCACCTTTTCCCTATTTCGAAGAGCAGCGTTCCCACGGTGCCTTCCGGGTGATCGCCTCGCCCGACGTGACGACCGAAGAGGGCACCGGCCTGGTGCACATGGCACCGGCGTACGGCGAGGCCGACCTCGCCGCCTTCACAGGCGCCGACCTCGACATCTTGGTGGACCCCGTCGATGCCGAGGGAAACTTCACCGACGCCGTCCCGGAGGTGGCCGGCCTCAACGTCAAGGACGCCGACTCCGTTCTCATCGAAATGCTGCGCAGCAGCGGGGCCTTGGTTCAGCACACCACCATCCGCCACTCCTATCCCTTCTGCGACCGTACCGGCACTCCGCTCATCTACAAGGCCATCCCCTCGTGGTTCGTGGCCGTGACCGAGTTCCGGGACCGTCTGGTAGCGCTCAACGACGACATCGCCTGGGTTCCGGCCGCCATCGGCGAACGGCGGTTCGGCAATTGGCTGGAGGGCGCTCGAGATTGGGCCATCAGCCGCAACCGATTCTGGGGTTCGTGCATACCGGTGTGGGAGTGTGACCGAGGTGGGCATTCCGAATGCGTCGGTTCGCTCGACGAGCTCGAGGCGCGCTCGGGAACACGCCCTGACGATCTACATAAACACGTCGTCGACCGGCTCACCTGGTCCTGTGATCAATGTGACGGAACCATGCGACGGGTGCCCGAGGTCCTCGACGTGTGGTTCGACGCCGGTTCGATGCCGTACGGCCAATTGCACTACCCGTTCGAGAACAAGGAGCGGTTCGAGGCGGCCTTTCCAGCCCAGTTCATCTCCGAGGGGCTCGACCAGACCCGGGGGTGGTTCTACACCCTCCACGTCCTCGCCACCGCCCTCTTCGACAAGCCCGCCTTTCGCAATTGCGTCGTGTCGGGATGGATACTGGCCGAGGACGGCCGGGGAATGTCGAAGCGGCTACGCAACTATCCCGATCCGAGCGAACTGTTCAACACCTATGGCGCCGACGCGGTGCGCGCCTATCTGCTCGACTCGCCCCTGCTGCGGGCGGAGGCGATCCGCTTCTCTCCCCAAGGGGTCCACCAGGTGGTACGCACCGTCCTGTTGCCGTTGTGGAACACCCACTCTTTCTTCACCACCTACGCCGCCGCCGACGACCTCACGCTGGCGGACCTCGCCGCGGCCCCTCCCCCGTCCCGACGTCCCGAGATCGACCGTTGGATCCTGTCGACGCTCCAGAGCCTGGTGTCGGAGGTGAACCGCCAGATGGAGGGCTACTACCTCTACAACGTCATCCCGCCGACGCTCGGTCTCATCGACGATCTCACCAACTGGTATGTGCGCCGGTCGCGCCGGAGATTCTGGCGGGCCAGGGGCGAGGACGACACCGACAAGCTGGCGGCCTTCGCCACCCTCTATGAAGTTCTGACCACCTTCGCCCGGGTGTTGGCGCCGGTGCTGCCGTTCATCACCGAGCGCCTCTACCAGGACCTGGTGGTGACGCCAGGCGGCGACGGTGCCGACAGCGTTCACCTGACCGACTTTCCCGTAGCCAACCTCGATTTGATCGACGAAGGGCTGGAACGAGCCATCGCCGTGGTGCGCCGGGTGGTGTCGGCCGGGCACGCCCTGCGCAAACGTCACGACCTGCGCGTCCGTCAGCCGCTACCTTCGCTCACGGTGGTGACCCACGACCCGAACGCGGCGGCAGCCGTGACGGCACATTCCGCCCTCATCGCCGAGGAACTCAACGTCAAGACGGTGGCGGTGTCGGAGGACGAGGGGGGACTGGTCGACATGTCCGCCAAGGCCGACTTCCGACGCCTGGGGCCCAGGCTGGGGCCCGACGTCAAGGCCTGCGCTGCCCGCATCGCCCAACTCGATACCGTCGAGATCGCCCGGCTCCTGTCTGGCGAAACGCTCACTCTTGCCGGCCATGAGGTCGCCAAGGACGATGTGATCGTCACGAGAAGTCCCCGGGGCCAGACCGTCGTCGAGACGGACGGTGAGCTGGCGGTCGTGCTCGACACGCATCTCGACGAGGATCTGTTGTCCGAAGGCCGAGCACGCGATTTCGTGAGCCGAGTTCAACAGGCCCGCCGCCAGATGGGACTCCACGTTTCGGACCGGATCAACCTGGCGTGGGACACCGACGACGACGAGTTGGCCGGCGCCATCCTCCGCCACGGCCCCTACATCGCCGCCGAGACGTTGGCCGTGTCGTCGCAAAGAGTCGCGCTCCACTCTGAACCCGTCGAGGTCGGCGAATCGTCGGTCAGGCTGGCACTCGAGCCGGCCCAGGCCCCACGGCCGTGACGGCCCAACCGCCCGTCGAAGAGACGAAGGGGGGATGCCGGTGGTGACCCCTCCCACCCCAACGCCACCTCCCGGCGGCGCCACGATGTCGGCTTTCGCCCTGGCGGTCACGTTGGGCGGGGCCAACTTCGTTGCCGTCCGGTTCAGCAATCGAGAGCTGCCTCCCTTCTGGGGAGCCGGTCTCCGCTTCAGTCTGGCGGCACTGCTCTTCGTGGCCCTCGCCCTCGCGCTACGACTCGAGTGGCCCCGGGGTCGACAGTTGCTCCTCAACATGGGTTACGGGCTCCTCAGCTTCGGCCTGTCGTACGCTCTCATGTATTGGGCGTTGGTGAGGTTGACGGCCGGCATCGCCACGGTTGTCCTGGCGGCTGTGCCGCTCGTGACCTTGCTGCTGGCAGCCGCCCACCGCCTGGAGACGCTACGGGTCCGGGCGGTGGCCGGATCGCTTCTGGCGGTGGCCGGGATCGGGTGGTTGGCGGTTGGCCCCGAAGCCGTGGTGCTCCCGTGGACGGCGCTGGTGGCGATGATCGCGGCCACCGTGGCCATCAGCGAGAGCGTGATCATCGGCAAGCGCATCTCCGGCAACCACCCGGCCATGATCAACGCCGTGGGGATGATGACCGGAGCGATCGCTCTCCTGGGGTGGTCGGCGGCGTCCGGTGAAGCCTGGTCGTTGCCTCGCCAACCAGAGGTGTTGTGGTCGGTGATCTACCTGGTCACGCTCGGTTCGGCTGGTCTCTTCGTCCTCGTCCTTCTCGTGGTCCGGCAATGGACCGCCTCTGCCACCTCCTACATGTTCGTGCTGTTTCCGGTTGTGACGATGTTGCTGGGGTCGGTGGCGGGCGATGAGCGGATCACGACCCAGGGCGTGGTTGGCGCCGCCATCGTGATGGTTGCCGTGTGGTTCGGAGCGCTGTCCCCCGCCGCGCGCCAGCCATTGCCTCTCGTCCGGGATGAATCCGACAGGGCAATCGAGTCTCGCTGAATCTCGGGCGGCCCTCCGGCTCACAACTCGTCTGATCGTCCACCCGGCGGGACATCTCCTCGAATTGCGCTCGGGCGCAGACCGTCAAACGGAGCCGCGCTCCCACGGTCGACGGGCGGCGGGGGAACTGGGCTGGTCGTCTTCAAAGTCCTCGTCTTCCTCGGCGGCATCGACCATTTTGTCGCTCTCCTCGACTTCCTCGCCTCCCTCCCCGGCGCCTTCGCCAGGATCTGTCGAGAGATGCTGACCATGGCCGGACGCCGGCGGCACTCCGTCGTCTTCGTCGGCGAGGTCTCCTTCGCCCTCGCCGACAATCTCGTCGACGGCGATCTCATCGACGTCGACGAACTCAGACACCGGCGCCTGCTCGACCTCCGGCTCGCCTTCCTCCGCCTCGGCCACTCCGGGGCCCGACTCGGAGTCGGAGCCGAACGGTGCCAACCCCTCGCCCACCTCTGCTTCCTCGTAATCATCGGCGCTGCCGGCACCACCTGATGATCCGCCCACGCCTGCGATATCCTCCGAAGCGCGGGAGGCGACGGTGTCCATCTCGTCGAGGTCGGCGCCGACGGAGACCGCCAACTCGCCGACCCGGCGCCTGAGATCAGCCACCGTCGAGCGCATGCGGGCGATGTCCTGGGTGAGGCCGACTCGCTCGGCCTCGCGCTCAGCCCGGAGGCGCTCTGCTTCATCGTGGGCTTCCACCTCGATCTTGGCAGCCTCGGTGCGAGCGTCGGCGACGATCGAGTCGGCTTGCTTCTGGGCGGCCACCAAAGCCCGCGAGATGGCTGATTCGTCTTCTCCCCGGGTGGACAACTCTGCTTCGAGCGCCCGAATCCGGTCCTGGGCGTCGCGCACCCGTTGGTCGTAATCCTTGAGGGCGGCGACTACTTCATCGAGGAAGTCGTCCACCTCATCCATGTTGTATCCCCTCAGCTCTGGGCCGAAGGTCTTTTGTTGGATGTCGATCGGTGTCAGTGGCATTGAGACTCCCCTGAGTGGTCGGCCGAGGATACGGACATCAGCGCCGGTACCCAAGCATCATCGGCACAGGATGCTGCGTAGGAACGAAAGGCCGATCAAGAGGACCACCGGCGAAAGGTCGAGGGCTCCCCCGCCGAGTCGGACCGTCGGCATGACCCGGCGTAGCGGCAGGATGACGGGATAGATGATCCGGTCGAGGAGGACGGTAACTCGAGCCAGCGGATGGGTGGAGGGCACGCGCACCCAGCTGAGGATCACCCAGAAGACGACCGTGAGCATGTAGAGGCTCAAAAGAGAGCAGATGAGGCCCACGATCAGTCGAGATCGCCGACCTGGTACACACCAAGGCCGGCCAGCCGGTGCTTCTCGTCACGGGAGAGGGTGACGCGGGGCGGGAGGACCAGCACCAAGCCTTCGCCCACCTTGCGCATCGTCCCATCGAGCGCGTAGATGAGCCCGCTGGAGAAGTCGATGACCCGCCGCACCAGGTCGGGCTCGGCGCGGCGGAGGTCGAGCACGACCGGGACCTTGTCGCGTACCCGATCGGCCAGGACCTTGGCGTCACCGAATTCTTCCACCACCAACACATCGGATTGGACCTCGACGGGGCGAACGGAACGGACCGACGAGCTCTCGCTCATGGCGGGGGCGCGGTTGGGTGGTTCGACCCGCCGCCCCTCGACGCTACTGACTCCCTCGATGCGTGCCGTCCGGTTGCGGGGACGCTCGGATGTGGGGGGCTCGGGGCGCGCCGCCGCCCCACCCCGGGTCTCCGGGGCCGGCTCGGCGTCGTAGCTCGGCTGGTCTTCGTCGACCAGCCCGAGATAGAGAAGCGCCTTAGAGAAGAGAGACGACATGAAATCCTCGGTTATGGGGAGTTGTGGTCTGGCTCAAAGATAGCCCGTCCGACCCGGATACACGTGGCACCCTCCTCGACGGCCACCTCGAAGTCATCGGTCATTCCCATCGACAGCTCGGTCACCGCCGGCAATTCCCCGGCGATCTCGTCGCGCAGTGTCGCCAGCGTCGAAAAGAAGGGGCGGGCCGCTTCTGGCTGCTCGACGATCGGGACGATCGCCATCAAGCCGACGACCGCCAACCCCAGGGCCGTCACTTCGGTGGCCAACGCCAAGGCACGCTCCGGTTCCACTCCCGATTTCTGCGGCTCCCGCCCGATGTTGACCTGCACGAAGACGGGCGGTGGCGGCCCCGGACCTTTCAGCCACGCCTCTGCCAATGACGCCCGGTCGACCGAATGGAGAACGGCGGCGGTGGGACGCACCACCCGGGCCTTGTTCGACTGGAGGTGCCCCACGAAGTGCCAGCGGATGTCTGAGGGGAGCGCCGCCGCCTTCTCCGCCAACTCGTTGGCGCGGTTCTCCCCGAAGTCCCGATGACCCGCCGCGTAAAGTTCTTTGATCGCCGCTATCGGCCGGCCCTTGCCGACAGCCACCACCGTCACGGCGGCGGGATCACGACCGGACCGGAGTGCCGCCGCCTCGACTCGCGCCAGCACCGAGGCGAGGGTCACAAGAGCCAACCCAGGGTCGCCATCCGCAGCGAGGACCCGTCGCGGCGGTGGCTGTGACCATCTCCGCAGGCGGTGCAACGTTCATCGACTTTCGTCGCTACGCCCTGGTTCTCCAGCTGCGCCTCGGCCTCGGCGGCCAAATCGACCGAGGGCGTACCCCAAGTGGTCTCGGTGACTCGGGGGGAGAAGATGCCGCTCACGTCGGCGCCCACTTCGAAACAACACGGACCGATCCCCGGCCCGATGTACGCCGCGACCGCTCCGTGGCCGAGACGTCGGCACGCGGCAACGCTGGCCTCGACCACACCGGCCGCCAGGCCCCGCCATCCGGCATGAGCCACACCCACCACACCCGGCCCGATCAACACGATTCCCAGGCAGTCGGCCGTGAAGACCGCCAGCGGAAGCCGACGTCGGGTGGTGACCAGGGCATCGCCCGCCCCCGCCGCACCTGGAGCTTGCACGACGTGCACGGCCGAGCCGTGGACCTGGTTGACAAGAGCCCACTGTTCGCCGATACCCAACCTGGCCGCGACGGCCGCCCGGGCCACCGGGTCGGCGCGCATGTCGCCGTCGTCGGCCCAGGTGAATGCCACCCCCGGGGCCGGCTGGATCATCCCTGGACGAAGGTGGGGATGTCGAGGTCGTCTTGGCCGTCGCCATCGGTGAGGCGCCGTCGGCCACTGGATTCGGTCTGGGCCCGGGACGACGGTGGGGTCGGCGAGCTCGCCCGGCGGCTGCGGGCTTTGTCGAACCCGGCGGCGATGACCGTCACCCTGATCTCCTCGCCCAGTTCATCGTCCACCAACGCCCCGAAAATGATCTCGGCTTCGTCGTCGGCGTGCTCGGCGACCACCTTGGCGGCGGCAGTCGCCTCGTGGAGCGTCATGTTCGACGGTCCGGCGATGGACAGGAGCACACCGCGGGCACCGTCCATCGAGGCCTCCAACATGGGACTGGAGATGGCGCGCTGGGCGGCTTGGGTAGCTCGATTCTCGCCGCTGGCGCGCCCGATCCCCATGACGGCCGTGCCGGCTTCGGCCATGACCGTCTTCACGTCCGCGAAGTCGACATTGATGAGGCCGGGGGTGGTGATGAGATCGGTGATACCGGAGACCCCGTTCATCAGTACCTCGTCGGCGAGACGAAACGTTTCGGTGATGGGCGCATCGGGGTCGCCCACATCCAAGAGCCGATCGTTGGGGATAACGATGAGCGTGTCCACTGCCTCGCGGAGTGCCTGAATGCCCTCTTCGGCATGAAGGGCCCGGCGCCGGCCCTCGAACCCGAAGGGCCGGGTGACCACCCCCACCGTCAGCGCCCCCAGGTTGCGCGCCACCTCGGCCACAATGGGAGCCCCACCGGTTCCTGTCCCGCCTCCCTCGCCGGCCGTGATGAAGACCATGTCGGATCCCTTGAGCACCTCTTCGAGCTCCTGACGATGGGCCTCGGCCGCCGAACGTCCCACCTCGGGGTTGGCCCCCGCTCCCAATCCCCGGGTTATGTCCCGGCCCATGTCGACTTTGACGTCGGCATCCGACATCAGCAGGGCCTGGGCATCGGTGTTAAGGGCGATGAACTCGACACCCCGCACACCCGCCTCCACCATGCGATTGACGGCGTTGACGCCGCCCCCTCCCACCCCGATGACCTTGATGACCGCCAGGTAAGTTCCGGCCGAACCGGATCGGTTGCTCATTGCCAAACCTCCATTGTGACCAGTGTGTACCTGAACCTTTACACGAGGTCGAGGTCTACGTAAACCTCTTACCACTAAGCCTCTACTTGAAGTTCAGGGTTCGGACCCATCACCGTTGCTTTCGTTCTCTTCGGGAGCTTCGTCCGCGGTCCTACCCATCCCCGGTCCGAGCACCGCCGGCGACGTCGGGGCGACCACGGTGATGATCGACCCTGGCTCCAAGCCCTGGCTCAGCAACTCGGCGGCGACGACCGCCTTGTCGGCCATTTCAAAGGGACGGCCCAGCCGGACTAGGAATCCGGCCACCGTCGCCTCGAGACCTTCCTCCCCCACTCGCACCGAGGCATCTCCCCTCCGCTCGGGAGGAAGAGCCACCAGGAAGTCCACAGCCCCGATGACGTCGAGGTCGTCGGCGCCCGACTCTGAGTCGACCGACGAGAAGTCGGCCTCCGGCAGGACCGGATCCGGGGCCGGCGTCGATTGGAGGACGACGGCGTCGGCCGCCACCAGCGACCAACCGTCGGCAAACCGTACCGACACCGCCGGGGTGCGCTCGGTGACCTCCACCACGACGGAGGTGGGCCAGCTACGCGCTACTCGGGCCTCGGCCACCCAGGGGTGTTGCCCGAGGGCTACTTGGGCGGCCTCGACGTCGAGGACCACCATCGGGCGGCCTTCGACGATGTCGTGGGCGGCCAGGATCGCTTCGGCATCGACATGGGAGGTGCCGAGCACCGTGATCTGGCCGACTGAAAGGAACGGCGACTGGAGCACCCATGCCGCCACCGCCCCGCAGGCCACCACCGCCAACAGTCTGATGAGGCGCGTCAGGTTGGAACGGGCGCGGTCCTCGGCCACTCGGCGCCGGCGGTCTTCGAGGCGCGGGTCGATGGTCATTCGTCCGAACCGAAACCGACGTATTGGATCTCTCGCTCCAACATGATTCCTGTATCTGTGGCCACTCTCGCCTGCACGGCGTCGATGAGTGCCTTCACGTCGGAGGCCCGAGCTCCGGCTTCGGCCTCGATGAAGTTGGCGTGTCGTGGCGACACCCGCACCTTGCCCATGGTGAAACCCTTGAGACCCAGTCGGTCCAAAATGGCAGCGGCAGCATCGGAGGACGGGTTCTTGAACACGGACCCGGCGTTGAGGGTGCCTCCCGGCTGGTGGCGGCGCCGCCACCGCGTCACCTCCAACATGGCTGCCCGGGCCCGGTCGGGATCGGTGGTCTCCGTGGCGAAACGACCGGAGGTCACCACGTCGGTCGGTGCCAGGTTGGAATGGCGGTAGGAGAGGTCGAGGTCGGTGGGCGATCGGCGCTCGGTCTCCCCAGTGACGAGGGACAACACGTCGGCTTCGATGAGAGAGTCGGCGATCTCGAATCCGAAGCAGCCGGCGTTCTGGCGCACCGCCCCACCCACGCTACCCGGTACCCCCACACACCATTCGAGGCCACCCCTCCCGGCGTCGGCTGCGCCACGGGCCAGACGGGGAAGCGACAAAGCCGCCCCGGCGTGGACGGCTCCCGCTTCGCCGATCGCCATGGATGCAAAGCCGGGGCCGAGCCTCACCACCACACCCTCGAAACCGTCATCGCACACCAAGACGTTGGAGCCGCGCCCCAGGATCAGGATGGGGCGAGGATCATCGACGTTGGCTCGGGCCACACGGGCGAGGGCATCGGTGTCGAAGGCTTCTATATACACCCGGGCGGGGCCACCCAGCTTGTAGGTGGTGTGTGGGGCCAGGGGAACGTCGGTCTGGGCCTCACCGGATGCCACGAGATCCTCCCAGGTGGTCATCGTCGGAGGGCGCTCGCCCGCGCTTCGAGGGCATGGGCGAGCTCTCCCGCCACGAGGGTGATGTCGCCCGCACCCATCGTCACCACCAGATCGCCTGGTTCCACCAGGTCGACCAGCCGGGCGGCCACATCGCTGCGGTGGGCGACATAGTGCACTTGCGTCGCTCCCGCCCTCTCGGCGGCAGCCGCCACCAACCGCCCGGTCACCCCGGGGATGGGCGCCTCGCGCGCCCCGTACACATCGGTCACGACCACACCGTCTGCGAGGGCCAGCGCCGACCCGAATTGACGCTGCAACTCGAGAGTTCGGCTGTAGAGGTGCGGCTGGAAAACCACCCACACCCGCTCGGCCCCGAGGCTCGCCGCCTCGCGAAGGGTGGCCGTCACCTCTGTGGGATGGTGGGCGTAGTCGTCCACGATGCGCACACCCTCAATCACACCGCGGGACTCGAAACGACGTCTCACTCCCAAGAACCCGGCCAGCCCGGCCGCCGCCTCCTCCAGCGGCCGGCCCATCTCACCCAGCAAGGCCAAAGCTCCGGCGGCATTGAGGACGGCATGAAAACCGGGCCGGGGAATGTCTACGGTGATATCGACACTCGGCCCCGACAGCCGGAAGGTGCCGCGCCCTTGATGCGGCGCAAAGTCGTGAACACGCCATCGGCAGTCCCGAGAGGACCCGTACGTGAGCGACCCGGTGCGCTCAGCCACCCTCCGGGCGCCGGGGTCGTCCGCACAGGCGAGGACTGGCCCGTCCACGGCCCGCACTACGCGTACGAAACTCTCCTCGACCTCGTCGGCCGTCCCGAAGTGGTCGAGATGGTCGGCCTCGACGTTGGTCACGATCAGACCGCATAGTCGGACATGCTCGAAGGTACCGAACGCCTCGTCGACCTCGAGCACGAGCAGATCGTCGGCACCGAGGTGGGCATTGGTGCCCAGGCCAACAACCTCTCCTCCCACGATGAACGAGGGGTCCCCTCCGGCCGCTCGCAGGGCCGTCACCAGCAGGGCGGTGGTGGTGGTCTTGCCGTGGGTTCCGCTCGGCCCGATGGTGGGTATCGAGGCGGTCACCGCCTCGAGCAGCTGCGGGCGGCGCCACACTTGGACTTTGGCCCGGCGCGCCGCCCTCAGCTCGGGATCGTCCTCGGGAACGGCCGAGGAGGCCACCACCAGCTCGACCCCGGCCATCGCCTCCGCCCGGTGCCCCTCCCACACCTGCACTCCCAGCTCCCCGAGAGCTCCCAGCGTCGCCCCGGCTCGCAAATCAGATCCCGACATGTCGTGGCCCTGGGCGGCGAGGACCTTGGCCAGGGCGCTCATGCCCGCTCCTGCCACTCCGATGAGATGGATTCGATTCGGTAGCGTCGTCACGAGCCGGCCATCTCGATCATGGCCGAAGCCACTGTCGCCGCCGCTCGGGGTCGCGCCAGAGTGAGACAAGCTGCAGCCATCGCGGTCCGCCGCTCGGTGTCTACGGCCAACCTCGCCACCACCTCGGGGAGCGACGTCAGGTCGGCCTCGGCCACGATCACGGCTGCCCCTGCCGCCTCCAAGGCACGGGCGTTGGCCAACTGGTGACCACCCGACCCGAACCCGCCGGGAACGAGCACCGATGGAGTGGCGGTGGCGGTCAGCTCGGCCACCGAGCCGCCGGCGCGCGCGATGACGAAATCACTGGCGGCATAGAAGCGTTCCATCTCGCGACAGAAGTCCAGCACCACCCATGGGAGGGGCGAAACCCGGGCCGCACTCTCCATTTCACGTGCGCCCCGGCCGGCCAGGTGAAGGAACTGGACCGGTGGGCCCGCCCAGGTTGCGATCATGGCGGCGACGGCGGCGTTGATGGCACCGGCTCCCAACGAACCCCCGAAGACTCCCACCACTGGAGCGTCCTCGGTCAATCCAAAGTGGGCTCGGGACTCGTCGCTGATTCTGTCGCGCTGGAAACAGGCCAAGGAGCTGCGGATGGGGTTGCCCACCCACTCTCCCGAACTGAGGCCATGGGTGGACGGGAAAGCTGTGAAGACCCGCTCGGACATTGGCGCCATGACCCGGTTGGCCAGGCCCGCCCCGGCGTTCTGCTCCGCAATGGCCAGCCGGGCGCCGCGACGTCGGGCGGCAATGCCGGCCGGAATGGTCACGTACCCGCCCAGGCCCAACAAGACTTTGACCAGCCGTCGTTCGAGCTCGGATCCGATAGCCGAAACGGCGCGAGCAACGATCATCGGGACGGACAGGTTGGTGAGGGTGAAACGACGCTGCAGGCCTGCCAACTCGACACCCAGGAAAGGGAACCCCTTCTCGGGATACACCGCCGCTTCCAAGCGGTCACCACCCACGAAGAGGATCTTCGCCTGGTCCACGCCCGCCTCCATCAGCGCCTCTCCCACCGCCAGACCCGGGTAGACGTGTCCTCCGGTACCGGCGGCGGCGATGGCGAAGGTCACGGCTTTCCGCCCTGTTGCGAGATGTTGACCAACACCCCCAGGGCCGCCATCGACATGATGAGGGCCGTGCTCCCGAAACTGACGAACGGGAGGGCGATCCCCGTGATGGGAATGGCACCCAAGACACCACCGATGTTGATGAGGGCCTGCACGGACAGCCAAGCGGTGATACCTGCGGCAAGCATTCGCCCGAGGCGGTCGGGGGCGCGTCCGGCCACCATCCAACCCACCACGCCCAGAACAGAGAAGAGCCCGATGACCGTCATGGCTCCCACCAGTCCCGTCTCCTCGCCGATGATGGCGAAGATGAAATCGGTGTGGGCATTGGGCAGATAGAACCACCGGGCCCGGCTCGCCCCGAGACCAACTCCGAACAAGCCGCCATCGCCGAGGGCGTAATAGCCCTGTATCAATTGATATCCCTCGGTGGAGGAGTTGGCCCACGGGTCCAAGAACCCGGTGATGCGATCGACCCGATAGTCGGCGGCGAGGGCGAGGATCCCGGCCACCAAGACGGCACCCACAGCCAGGCCGAGTACATAGCGGGCAGGTGCGGGGCTCACCCACAAGACGGCCAAGGCGGCAGCTCCGATGAGCACCGCCGTGCCCAGGTCGGGTTGAGCCATGACGAGAGCCCCAATGACTCCGACGACGAACACCACCGGGACCACGAAATGCGCGACCGTGTGGAGACGGCGGTACTTCCGCTCCATCAGGACGGCCAACAACACGATCACGGAGAACTTGGCGAGCTCCGAGGGCTGGAAGTTGAAACCGCCGATGGCGATCCAGCGTCGCGCTCCCCCGCCTTCGATGCCGATCACCAACACCGCCACCATGGCCACCACGGTCACGACATACATGGGAAGTGCCAGTGTCCGGTAGGAGCGGTACGGCACACGGGCGGTCACAGCCATCGCCAACAATCCGATGCCCACCCCCATGAGCTGCCGCTTGAAGAAGTGGAGTCGGTCGGCCGTCTGGGTGATCCCCACCGTCGAGGAGGCCGACATGGTGGCGCCCAGGCCGATCACGATCAGCACCACGGCGACCAGCAACAAGAGGGTGGTGGTGCGACTGTTGGCGCGCACCCGGTCGGCCCGCTGCCGGGCCGCGGTCCGGATCCGGGCGATGGAAGTCACGTTGCTCGTCACGTCTCTCCCCCTCTCAATCGATCGAAGGCAGCGGCGAAGGCCTCGCCCCGGGCGGCGTACGAGGCAAACTGGTCGAAGCTGGCAGCCCCCGGAGCGAGCAGGACTGTGTCTCCTGGCTCAGCCAGTCGGTGAGCAAGGCGGACAGCCTCATCCATGCCAGAGGCCCGGTGACCCCTGCCCCCGGCCGCCTCGAGCAGGACGGGGGCCGACTCGCCCATCGCAACGACCGCCTTGACCTGGGGGGCTCGGGCCAGTGGGGCGATATCCAAGCCCTTGGCCTGGCCTCCTGCGATGAGCACCACCGAGCGAAAGGCATCGATGGCCGCCAGGGCCGCATGCGGATTGGTGGCCTTGGAATCGTTCACGAAGTCGATTTCGCCCAGTGTGCCGATGAGAACACGACGATGCGCTCCGCTCTGGTGGGTGCGGATGACCTCGGCCACAGCCTCGGGGGTCGCTCCCACCTCGAGTGCCAGGACACCTGCCGCCACCAAATCGACCAACCGGGCTGGATCGACGCTCGGAAGCCGGTCCACCGACAGGTCGTGCTCCCCGAACCGGACGACATCGCCGGTCACACCAGAGCCTCCTTCGGGGAGCCGCCTGCCCGATACGGGATGGAGGCGGGCCGAAGCTCTCCCGACGGCATCTACCGCTCCGGGATCATCGCAGTCGAAGACCAAGAGGTCACCCTCATCCTGGCGTTCGAAGATCCTCGCCTTGGCGGCGGCGTAGGCCTGCCGAGAGCCATGCCAGTCGAGATGGTCAACCGCCAGGTTCAGCAAGGCGGCCGCCTGTGGGTGGAACCGCTCGATGAAGCGGAGCTGGAAACTAGACACCTCCACCACGACCATATCGAGAGGTTCGAAGACGACCTCCGAGAGTGCGGTCCCGATGTTGCCCGCCGCAATCGCCCGGTGGCCCGATCGGGACAACATCGTCGCCACCGCATCGGTCACGGTGGTCTTGCCGTTGGTGCCGGTGACGGCAACCACGGGAAGATCCTCGATCTGGCGCCAGGCGAACTCGATCTCACTCCACACGGGTACGCCGCGCTCGAGTGTCTCGACGACCGGCAACGACCTCTCTGAGAATCCGGGACTGGTCACCACGAGATCAACTCCGTCCAACAGCGCCCCATCCCACGCCCCCGACACCACGCCCGCGCCCACGTCGAGCAACCCGCTCGGATCGATCGGATCTTGGTCGTAGACGGTCACCCGGTGTCCGAGACGACTCGCCAGACGTGCCGCCCCCCGCCCCGACACGCCCGACCCGAACACGAGCAGCCTCATGGCGCACCTCCGGCACCGTTGACAGAGAGAGGGCCGCTGGCCGCCGGAGGTGTTGGGCGCACGGGGAACGGGGAACGAGGACCGGGTCTCATCGGCCACCTCGCAGGATGCCTTCCACGGCGAGGAAGTCGGCGTAGAAAAGTCCCAGCCCCAGGGCGACTCCGATGCCGGTGAGAATCCAGAACCTGATGACGACGGTCGTCTCGGGCCAGCCCAGGAGATCGAAGTGGAAGTGGAAGGGCGCCATCCGGAAGATCCTCCGTCCTGTCAGCTTGAAGCTGGCCACCTGGAGCATCACCGACAGGGTCTCGGCCACGAAGATCCCACCCACTATCACCAACAGGAGGTGGGTGTTGGTCAACAGGGCCAGGGCCGCCAGGAGTCCTCCGATCCCCTGTGATCCGACATCTCCCATGAAGATCTTGGCCGGCGGGGCGTTCCACCACAGGAACCCGAGGAGAGCGGCGAACATGGCCGCCGAGACCGTGGCCAGCTCGAGAGGGTTGAGTGCCTCGTAGATTCCTACCGGGGCAGCGTTACGAAACTGCCAGAAGGCGATGATGGTGTATGCCCCGAACACGAGGGTCCCCGCCCCGCCGGCCAGTCCGTCCATCCCGTCGGCCAGGTTCACGCCGTTGGCGGCCCCCAACAGCATGATGAGGACCCAGATGAAGAAGAACACCCCGAGATCGATGCCGAGAGGGCGGACGAACGAGATCTCGGTGACGACATCGACGGCGCTCGCCCCTAGGGCGAAGAGAATGGCAATGATGAGCTGCGCCCCGAACTTGTCCCGTTTGCTCAGTCCCAATGACCGCTTGTTGGTGAACTTCACGTAGTCGTCCAAGAAGCCCACTGCCGCCATCCCCACCAGCGCCATCACCGCCAGGATGCCTCCCGCCCCAAACGGCTCGAAGGAGAAGGAGAAACCACTCGGGGTCCACACGCGGATGTGAGCCAGAAACCATCCGACCACGGCAGCCAGCACGAACACCGCACCGCCCATCGTGGGCGTGCCCTGCTTGTGACCGTGTTGTGTGGCGATGTCGTCTTGGATGAACTGGCCGATCTGTCGACGTCGTAGCACGCGGATCGCATACGGCGTGCCGAAGATGGACACCATCAACGCGACTGCTGCAGCGATGAGGAGCGAGATCACCGCTGGGACCCGCGCAGAGAGGCGAGAACGTCGCGTGCCACGAGACGATCATCGAACGGCAACGAGCGACCCGCCACCTCCTGGCCCCGTTCGTGGCCGCGACCCAGGACGAGGACGACGTCACCTTCTCGCGCCTGTTCGATCGCCCAACGAATGGCAGAGCGACGATCGGGGTCAGCTCGCACCTGTTGAGGATCGGCCACGCCGGCAAGCACCCCGGCGATGATGGCTTGTGGATCCTCGGATCGCGGGTTGTCCGACGTTACGATCGCTACGTCGGCAGACGACGCCGCTGCTCCCATCCGTGGGCGCTTCTCACGGTCGCGATCCCCCCCCGCTCCGAACACCACAATCACCCGCTTGGCTCCCGACGATCGGGCGGTTGCGATCGCCTGCGAGATACCGGCGGGAGTATGGGCGTAATCGACGACCACCCGCACCGGATCGTCACCGGACACCAACTCGAAGCGCCCGGGCACGCCCGCGAATGTGTTCAGGGCCCCAACGGCGTCTTCGAGACCTACCTGGACGGCGCGGGCACATCCGACTGCCATCGCAGCATTGTCGACGTTGAAACGGCCTCCCAACGGCAATATGACATCGGCCTGTCCCTCGGGCGTAGCGATGACGAAGCGGGACATCTTCACGCCCGACTCGACATCGCCGAGCGAAATGTCCCCACCCTCACCCACGGTCGTGAGCGGTATCGCCAGCATCTCCACGAGTCTGCGCCCAGCCGGGTCGTCGATGTTCACCACCGCCTGGCGGGTTCGGCGGGCGTCGAACAGCTCCACCTTGGCCGCGAAGTAGGCATCCATGTCCCCGTGAAAGTCAAGATGGTCCTGACTGAGGTTGGTGAAGGCCGCTACCGCGAACCGGGCGGCGTTGACTCGCCCCAGCGCCAAAGCGTGGGAACTGACCTCGGCCGCTACCACCTCCGCTCCGGCATCAGCCATCCGTGCGAGCAGCCGCTGGAAATCGGTGGCTTCGGGGGTGGTCCGCGTGTTGGGAATGCTGTTGGCACCGACCCGGGTGTGGACTGTGCCCACGAGGCCCGAGGTACGCCCCGCCGCTGTCACCATCGCCTCGATCATGTGGGTCACGGTGGTCTTGCCGTTGGTTCCCGTCACCCCTATGAGCTCGAGTCGCTCGGTGGGTCGTCCGTGCACCGCCGCCGCCACCGGTGCCATAGCCTTGCGAGTGTCGGAGACCACGATCTGTGCCGCCGAGAGCTCCAAGCGACGCTCCACCATCACCGCGGGGCTTCCCGCCGCTATGGCGTCGCCGACGAAACGATGCCCGTCGTAGAGCGAACCGGGAACGGCCACGAACAGTGTCCCCGGGCCTGCCTGACGGCTGTCATGGGTTACGTCGCGCACCACCACATCGCCTCCGCCCACGACCTCGCCCCCCACCAGAGCGGCCAGGTCGGCCACCCGGTCAGTTCTCGATTCCATCCGGTGTCACCCCCAGCCTATGGAGGGCCTGTTCCATGATCTGGGAGAAGACCGGCGCCGCCGCCCGTCCCCCGGTCCGGAAGTCCCACGTCGGTTCGTCGATCATCACCGCCACGACCAGTTTGGGGTCGTCGATGGGTGCGAGACCGACGAAGCTGGCGCGGGTGACATCCATGTACTTGCCATCTTCGCCCAGCTTGTTGGCGGTACCCGTCTTTCCCCCCACCCGGTAACCCTCCACCGAGGCGCTGCCCCCGGTTCCCGATTCGACGACGCCCGCCAACAGCTCCCGCATGACCTGAGCCGTCTGTGGTGTGACCACTCGGCGGGTGGCCTGCTCGGGCGACGTCTCGGCACCGTGCACATCCACGATGGACGACACGAGGCTGGGCTGGATCCAGGTGCCCTCGTTTCCGATGGCCGCGTAGGCGGCGGCCATCTGCAGGGGTGAGGCGGCGAGCGAATACCCGATGGCTGCCGACAGTGGGCAGATCGTGCATCCGGCCGGCATGTTGAGGATGCCCCCCGTCTCGGCGGCGTAGTCGATCCCGGTCGGTGATTGCAGACCGAATTTCTCGATGTAGTCGACCAATACTCCCTCGGGCAGGCGCTGGGCGATGCGGATGATGCCGACATTCGAGGATGTCGTGAAGATGTCGCGAACCGTCATGTCCATCGTCTCGTGCTTCTCGAAATCCGAGTAGCAGCCGTATACCTCGTCGGTACTCGACTTGCAGGCGCCAGGCCGCAGCTCGATCTGGTCGGCCACCGCTCCGAACACCGTGCCCACACCGACGACCCCCTCCTCGAGAGCAGCGGCGAGGGTGACGAGCTTCTGGATCGAACCAGGTTCGTAAGGTTCACGGACGACGGCGTTGGAGAACGGGCCGCCCCCGACCGTGGCTCGCGTGACCGGATCAAAGGCGGGCGCCCCCGCCATCGCCAGGACCTCGCCGGTCTCGACTGCCAGGACGACGGCCCAGCACCCTTGGGCACCGGTCCGCGCCAACGCCTCGGTGCAGGCATTCTGGGTGGCGTATTGGAGTGGAATGTCGATGGTCGTGACCAGATCCCCGCCGGGCACGGCCGGAATCTCTTCCAGCCGGCCTTGGGGTATCGGCGTGCCCGAACGCGACCGTTCGAACAGCTGCCGCCCGGGGGTCCCCCGCAGCTGGTCGTCGTATTGGAACTCGAGGCCTTCCAATCCGTTTCCATCGATGTCGACGAATCCCACCACGTGGGCGGCCACTGGCCCCGCCGGGTAACTGCGGGTGGTCTCGGGCTCAAAGAAGACGCCCATCAGATCCATCTGGCGGATTTGTTCGGCCAGGTCGAGGTCGACCTGGCGCTTCAAGTACACGAAATCGCGATCTGACTGCAGCCTTTCGACGAGAACCCCGGGGTCGACTCCGACCAGCCCACCCACCTGCTGGGCCACGAACAGCGGCTCGGCGACGAGTTGGGGAACCGCATAGATCGTGATCGACTCGACCGCCATGGCCAGTAGATCACCGTTGCGGTCGTAGATCCGGCCGCGTTCAGGGGCGAGGGGACGTTCGACCAGCCGCTGCTCCAGTCCCCGTTCTCTCAGTTCGGCGGCTTCGACCACCTGAACCTGGAGGAGACGGTAGCCCATCCCCATCCAGGCGAGCACCAAGAAGATGCCGAAGAGGGCAAGACGCACGCTCCCCGGGGCCAACCGGCGGCCGGCCGGACGAGCCGCCACCGGCTCACCGCCGACGCCAGAGCTCTTCAGGTGGGAGCGCCTCGAGCGCCGCCCACCCGGCTCCAGCGCCGAGACTCGGGTAAGGGCAGATGCAGAGAGCGGAAGGCGAGAAAGGGGGCGCGATGACAGTCACCGGGGCGGGTGCCTCACGGAGGTGGCTTGATCCCGTCACGACCTCGGCTCCGATCGGTACGTGGTGACAGCCAGGTCGACGTTTTCGTCGCCTCGTCCCACGCTGACGAGGAGCTGACGCCGCTGAGACGGAATGACGAGGCCGAGCTCCTCGGCAAGCGGAGCGATACGGGCAGGATTTTCCATCTCTGCGATCTCGATCCGGAGACGCTGGTTGATCGATGCCTGCTCGGCGATTGCGATATCGAGGGCCATTTGCTCGAACGCAGCCCGGTCGAGCGCCGTCCGCGCTCCTACGAGCCCGAGGAAAGCCACGATTGCGATCACCGACACCACCACCCAGGGCGCGGTGGCCGGACGACGGGCCCGGGTTCCGGGTATGACTCGAAGACGGCTGTCGATCGACGGGGAGCGAAGCGGCCGGGCGGTCATGCGGCCATCCCCGACTTCTCGACCGCACGCATCCGCGCGGAGCGGGCGCGGGGATTGCGGGCGATCTCTTCGGGAGTTGGCTTCGTGGCCTTGCGCGTCAGCAACCGCAGCTCGGGGTTCCTACCGCACGCGCACACCGGCAAATCGGGCGGGCAGGTGCATCCTCGCCACCCAGCGGCGAACCTCTGCTTGACGATCCGGTCCTCGAGCGAGTGATACGAGATCACGGCGCATCGCCCTCCTGGCACCAGCAGGTCGAGGACGTCATCGAGCCCGGCGGCGAGGGCGTCCAACTCGCCGTTCACGGCGATGCGGATGGCCTGGAATGTCCGCCGGGCGGGATGACCGCTGCGCCGCAGGGCGGC
>JBGTLA010000111.1:0-48569 GCA_041744375.1 Acidimicrobiia bacterium
GACGGCCGCCGGGTCGAGGCCGCCGCGATCGACGGCAGCCGAGATCACGGCCGTGGTCAGCTGCAGGGGGGTGACGCCCGCCAGACCACCCGTGGGCGACGCCTTGCCACGGGGGGTTCGTACTCCCTCACACAGGTAGACATCGTTGCTGATGTGTCTCACGCGGTGACCACGAAACTGGCCACCGTGGTGGTGCTCCCACCGATGTTGAGGGTCTGAGCGGTGCGGGCGCCGGGCACCTGGGTGTCGCCGGCACGCTCGGAGACCTGGCGGGCGCAGTCGAGAACCATGCGCACGCCGGTGGCGCCGACAGGGTGGCCGGCTCCGATGAGGCCTCCGGAGGGGTTGAAGGGGAGGCGTCCCTCCATCTGGGTCCAACCCTCCTCTACCGCTTTCCACGATTCACCGGGGGCGGTGAGCCCGGTGTGGTCGTAGGCCATGTACTCCGAGATCGTGAAGCAGTCGTGGGTCTCGACCAGGTCGATGTCGTCCAGGGTCACCCCTGCCCGGTTGCGCGCCTCGCCCAAGGCGGCCGCTACGTGGGGGAACATGGGGCCCCCGTGGGGATCGACGGCCAGTTTCGAGTCGAGGAGCAAGGGGGCGGTGCGTTGTCCCCAGCCGGAAATGCGAGGGGTTGTCTCGGGGTCGATGCCCCGCTCGGCCACGAACCGAGCCGAGGCGAGCACCACGGCGGCGGCTCCGTCGGTGATCCGCCCGCAGTCCTGTTTGCGTAGTCGACCTTCGACGACCGGGTTGAGGGAATCGTCCTCGGCGAAGGCGTCGGGCTCGAACATCCACCCTCGGGTCTGGGCGTGGGGATTGGAGCGGGCGTTGGTGAAGTTCTTGTCGGCAATCGCTCCCAGGTGGGAGTGATCCAACCCGTAACGTTCGGCATATGCGTCGGCGATGCGCGAGAACTGGTGGGGCCACGGGAAAGTCGCATCTTGGGATTCACGGCCGACCCACATGGCAGCCCCCAGGTACTGGGCGCCGGTGGAGGCGTCGACGTTGCGCATCTGCTCGACCCCGAGCACCAGCACGACGTCGCGCCACCCCGCCTGGATCTGGGCAAGAGCCGACAACAGGGCCACCGAACCCGAGGCGCAAGCCGCTTCGTGACGTGCCCCTGCCTTGGCGGCGAGTCCGGGGTGGATGGCGGCCATGGCGCCGCTGAGATGGCCCTGACCGAAGAAGAGCTCTCCGACGAAGTTGCCCACCTCGAAGGCCTCGACTTCGGCTGGATCGACACGGGCTTCTTCACATGCTCCCAGGGCCGTCTCGACCATCGGCTCGAAGAAGGTGAGTCCCTCGGCTTGCCAGTTGCGGGCGAAGTCGGTCTGATGTCCTCCCAGGACGAATGTCGGGTCAGGCACGGCCGTCGGCTCGGATTGCCCGCTCATCGAGAGACTCTTGGGGGACCCAACAGGCGTGGAAGCCGTTGGGTATCCGCTGGGGGATGAGGACCCGTGCCACCTCTGACATCGTCTCGGCGTCGATGATGACGCATTCGGAATGACCGTCGCCCTCGTCGTACACGAAGGAGACCAGGTAGCCGTCGTCCTCGGCGGTGGCTCCGTTCCTGGCGGCGAACGGAGCCTCCGAGCCCCACCGGCCGGGACCGAAGTCATAGCGCGTTCCGCTCCCGGTGTTGCCGTCGTACTTGACAATCCCATCGAAGAGCGTGGTGTAGCTGTTTTCGATGGCGACGTTGTACGAGTAGCGAGTGGGACGTCCCAAGAAAGCGGAGTTGACAACCGGGAACTCGGTGTTGAGGTCGTCCATGGGGCCCTCGGTGGTTGCGCCCGTGCGGAGGTCGAAGCGGTAGCGGTACCACTGGGCGTCGAGCCGCAGATATTCGAGCACCGACTCGAGTGGACCTGTGAAGGGCTGAGCCGGAGGTTTGGGCTGACGCGTTCGGCACAGGTCCATGACGATGGCGTCGCCGTCCTCCCAGGCGTTGATGGAGTGGTAGGCGTAGCACGGTTCGGCCTCGAACCAGCGCACTGCGGCGGTGTCGCCGTAGCGGGGGATCACGGCGAAACGGGCCGGAATGTCGCGATCGAACACCAGCTTGTGGCGTCCTGTGGCGAACACCTCGGGGTCGGCGTAGAGGGGCAGGTCCATGAGGATCGAGTAGTGCTCGGTGATGGCCATGTCGTGGGGCATGCGGGCGGCGGGAAGGGGAACGGGGACGTAGTGGCGGAGGACACCGTCGGCGGTGACGACGCCGTACCACATGTAGGGAGCCTCGGGCCCGTAGTCGAAGAACAGCAGCTCGCCGGTTCGCTCGTCGACCTTGGCGTGAGCCGATACGCATCCCTGGCGCTCGGCCCCCCAATCCTCGGTCCCGAGGGTCTCGAGCGTGTCGGGATCAACCCGGTAGGGTTCGCCGGCGAGATACCACAGAGCCACCAGGTTTCCGTTGTGGAACACCACGTCGGTGTTCGCTGTGTCCTTCAGCGACCGGTAGTGCTTGCGCACCAGCCCGTCTTGGGGGTTGTCGTTGGAAGGTTCGATCATGCCCGTGTAGAGGGCTGCATCGGCCTGGGACTCGCGTTGGAACCCGATCGTGCGTACCCAGCGGTTGCGATAGGAGGCCACGCCATCACGAAAGTGGATGGCGTGCAGCATTCCGTCGCCGTCGAACCAGTGGTAGCGGCCGGCCGGCGAATGCTGGGGATTGGGACCGTTGCGGACGTAGAGGCCGTTGAGGTCGGTGGGAATCTGACCGATCACCGTCAGGTCCTCGGCGGAGATCTCCGTGTCGACTGGGGCGAATCCCCCCAGGAGGTAGGGGTTGTCGGTGGTGTCGAGGGCCAGATTGAGGGCGTCGTTGCGGACGGTGACCACGGGCTCGCTCCTGTACGGCGGTTGCCGTCAGGCTATCGACCGGTGGCAAGAAATTCAACCCGCGGGTCGAAGAATGAGAGGGGGTAGCATGACCCGGTGTCAAGACTCATCGGAAGCTGGAGCCTGGTGGCGTGGACGGCCTCCGTGGGCAACCGTGTCCAGCGTCCCTTCGGCGGAGAAGCCGAGGGTCTGTTGACTTACACCGACGACGGGCGCATGTGGGCGACCCTGATGCGAAGCAACCGCCCTGCCCTGTCGGCGACCACCCTGGCGGCGGCCACGGCTACCGAACGAGCGGCCGCCGCCGCCGGGTATCTCAGCTATGCCGGGTCGTACTCCGACCTCGGGGTACGGGTGATTCATCATGTCGAGGTTTCGCTCCTGCCCAACTGGGTGGGCGAAAACCAAGAGCGGCTCATCACGTGGATCCCGACCGCCACCGGTGAAGACCTGGAACTCTCAACCGACCCCCATGAGGGTCGCTCGGGAGAGCTGATCGTGAATCGTCTCCGCTGGCGCCGGCTCAACGGAGCCGGCCGACTCACGCCTTGAGAGCCAGGGCCGATTCGACGAGGGCGGCGAAATGGTCGGACAGCTCGCCGAGAGTGAGGCGCCCGCCGGGGTCGAACCAGGTGAGTGTGGTGTTGAGCATCCCCATGATTGCTTTCACCGTCACTTCGGGGTCGAGGTCGCTTCCGAAGTCGCCCTGGCGGACCCCGTCACGGATCATGGCCGCCCACGTGCTCTCATAGCGGCGGCCGAGCTCGTCGACGATGGAAGCGGCCTCGGCGCTGATGGTCCTTAGCTTTTCGGAATTGAAGATCGTGTACAGGTCGGCGTCCTCGTGGAAGACACGGAGATGGGTGCGCACTGCCTCCTCCACCTTGGTGGCGGGCCGGGCGCGGCCGGATGCGATGATTGTGACGCTCTCGAGGGCTACCCCGACGCGTGATCGGATCAGCTCGACGAGGATGGCCTCCTTGGAGTCGAAGTAGTGGTAGAGCGCCGGTTTCTGCAGTCCCAGGTCCTCGGCGATGTCCTGGAGGCGAGTGGCGTGGTAGCCGTGTTCGGCGAAACGGCGGGCGGCGGCATCGAAGATGGCCTGCCGCTTGAGATTGCGTTTGCGCTCGACGGGCAGCGAAGCGGTCACGAAGGATGGTGCCCGTTCACCGCCGGGCAGCGGTGCCCCTCGGGGTCTTCTGGGAGCTGGCATCGGGGACACATAGGGCGTCCTGACGCCACCACACCGAGTGCCACCTCGGCCATGGCCCGGAGCTGTTCGGGGGCGACCACGAATCGAACGGCCTGGTCTTCATCGGGCGAGGTGACGACCAGCGCGATCAGTTCCGATTCCATCACCGCCACCTGGATGCCGCCGACCTGAAACGACTCCTCTGCTGGTTCGGTCACGACGAGAGATGCCTTGAGCGCCTCCACCGCCGATTTGTCCGGGGCGATCTCGGCTGCATCCAACAAGGCGAGCGCCTGGGTGGCGAGAGCGGCAACCTGTTGCTTCTCGGCCGCGAGCCACACCGTCACACCACCGGCGGTCACCTGGAGATAGAAGCGTCGGCGGCCCGGTTCGCCGATGGCTCCGGCGACGAACTCCTCGGCCGGGCCAAGATCCCTCACCGCCATGAGCCTGCGGCCCCGGTGGAGTTCACGGCCACGACCACGGGAATTCCCTGCGCAGGAAGGTCGATGACGGTCACCGAGGCAGTCGCCACCGAGACTCGTCCGAAGAGGTCGAGTGGCTGGCCCAGGTAGTGCGAGGCGATTACCCCGATGATGTCAGAATGGCTCACCAGGATGATGGTGGCCTGGCGATGCCTCGCCGCCAAGGTCTCGCAGGTGGCCACGGCGCGACGCTGGGCGTCGGCGAGGCCTTCCCCATCGGGAAAGACCATCCGAGATGGTGTGATCTGAACGGTGCGCCACGCCTTCAGCTTGTAGAGGGAGGCCAGCGTCCTGCCCGACCACGACCCGTAGTCGACCTCCAGCAGTCCGTCATGGACAACGGGTTCGAGTCCGTGCGGCTGAGCGATGATGTCGGCGGTTTCGCGGGTGCGCTCCAGAGGTGAGGTGTACACCGCCGACACCTTCACATCCGCCAAGCGGTCGGCGGTGGCCTGGGCGACCCGTCGCCCCTCCTCACCCAGCGACACACCGGGGAGGCGCCCGGTGAGCTTCGATCCGGTTTCGGGGGTGGGGGCGTGGCGTACGAGCAGCAGTCGGGCCATGTCGGGAGGGTACCGTCCCACGTCCCAACCCGCGACGGGGCTTTGCCGAGTGTGGCCGGCGTGCGTCTACCGTTGTCTGGCTGTGACCGTCTTCGCTTCCATACCGTCGCCTCCCATCAGCGGCTTTGAGATCGGGCCGCTCCGTCTGACCTTCTACGGGATGGTGATCGCCGTCGGGGTGGCGCTGGCATGGACGATGACACGACGGCGCTATGTATCCGGGGGCGGAGATTCCGCCACCGTTGAGCGGGTCGTCTTGTGGATGGTGGTGCTGGGGTTCGTCGGGGCTCGGGTCGCCTACGTCAGCACCAACCTCGACCGCTACGTCGATCGGTGGTGGGGAGTCTTCGCCATCTGGGAGGGCGGGATCGCCCTGTACGGCGGTCTCACGATGGGGGCCATCGCCGCGGTGGTGCTGTCACGACGTTGGGGGGGCGATTTCCGTTTGCTCACCGATGCCGCCGCCCCGGCGATACCGCTGGCCCAGGCCATCGGCCGGTGGGGCAACTACTTCAACCAGGAGTTGTTTGGGACCCCAACGAATGTGCCGTGGGGTCTGGAGATAGACCCGGTGAACCGTCCCGCCGCCTACCCGGAGGCTGAGACTTTCCACCCGACGTTTCTGTACGAATCGCTGTGGAACCTGGCCCTGGTGGGTTTCATCCTGTGGGCAGAACGACGTTACCCGGCCGTCCGGGGGCGGCTCATCGGGATCTACCTCATCGGCTACGCCTTCATGCGCTTCCTGCTCGAGTTGATCCGCACCGACACCACCTTCCGCTTTCTGGGGCTGAGTCGCAACGGGTGGGTGAGTCTGGGGGCGATGGTTGTCGGGGCAGTGGTCATGAAGGTGCTGCGCCCAGCCGATCGCCCCCCGTTGCGGTTCTGAGCTCGGCTAGCTCCGAATCAGAACAGTTTGTCGGAGTGAGGTGTCCTGAGGCCTGGGTGGTTGTTGCGAACGTTGTTGACCTCCGATGACACCGTGTGTTCCATGATGAGGTCGGGGTCGAGGGAACGAAGAAGGGCGCGTGCCTCTTCGGGGTCGTTGAGCGAGGGGTCGAGCCAGTGGTCCCAGACGTCGGTGGGAAGGATGACGGGCATGCGATCGTGGATGGCGGCGATGGGACCGGTGGCCTCGGTGGTGATGATGGCGAAGCGGCGTTCCCAATCTTCGGTGCCCGGGGATCGCCAGGCCGACCAGATTCCGGCGAACGACATCGGATGACCGTCGGCTCGAAAGACCCAATGGGGTGTGCGCCCCCGCTCCGGCGGCTCCCACTCATAGAAGCCGTCGGCGGGGACGAGGCACCGGTGAACTGCGAGCGCTCTCTTGAAGGCCGGCTTGGCGGCCACCGACTCGGCCCGGGCATTGATGTGGATTGTCTTTGGGTCCGCGGCCCAGTGGGGGATGATTCCCCAGCGCATCCGTCGCAAGCGCCGAGTGTCGTCTCGTTCTGACACGACGTACGACTCATCGGTGGGAGCCACGTTCCAATTGTGCTCGATCGGTTCGATGTCGCCGTCTTCAACGCCGTAGTACTGGGCGTAGAAATCGAGGTCGCCCGACATGGCGAAGCGACCGCACATCAGATCACCTCCCGAACCGAAGCGAGCTCCGCCAGCAACGCGGCAACTTCCTCAGGTCCGGCGATCCTGACCGCCGCCGCTGTGGAGCCCGGTCCGACCTTTACGCCCAGATCACCAGGCTCGAGGGTCTCGAAGACCGACTCGTCGGTGACGTCGTCGCCGAGGAACACGACCGCATCGGCATCCAACCCGGCGCGGAGCCGAGCCACGGCCGTTCCCTTGGTCTCCGATGAAGTCGACAGCTCGAGTACCTTCTTTCCTTCCATCACGGTGATTCCGTCGAGGTGGTCGCCGGCTCCCCTGAGGATGGCCAATGCCTGGTCGGGATCCTCGGCACGCCGATAGTGGAAGACCACCGATCGTGCCTTGTGCTCGGCCCTCGAGCCTGGCGTCTGTGCCGTGGCGGCATCCACCAGCTCCCTGGCGAGCACCAGAGAAGGCAGGTCGGGGGCTGGCTCGGTTCCGTAGTCGGCTCCGTGTTCGCCCACCAGCACGAACCCTTCGTCGGGGAAGCGCTCGAGGAGGTCGGACCTGCGGCGACCAGACACGATCGCCACCGTGGTGTCGCCCTGGGCCGCCAGGCTCCGCAGCGCCGCCACCGAAGCGGCGGTGGCAGTGGCGTCGGCGGGATCCTCCACGATCGGGGCTAGGACGCCGTCGAAGTCGCAGACGACGAGCAGGCGGGTCACCGAGGCCACCGCGGCCAGGCGTGCCGTCATGCTTCGATGGCTTCGATGTTGTGACGCGCCCAGGCATGCACGTCCCAACGGTTCACCACCCGACGCAACTTGCGCATGCGCGCTCGTTGCTCGGAGTGGTCCATCGTGACGGCCGCCCCGAGTGTGTCCGCCAGCCCGTCGACATCGTAGGGATTGACTATGAGGGCATCGTCCATCGTCTCGGCCGCCCCGGCGAACTCGCTGAGGATGAGCACACCCGAATTGTCCAGCCGGGTGGCCACGTACTCCTTGGCAACGAGGTTCATGCCGTCCCGGAGGGGGGTGACGAGCATGACGTCGGCAGCGAGATACGTCCCGATCAGCTCATGGAACGGGAGCGAACGGTACAAGTAATGGACCGGCAACCAGTCGGCTCGGCCGAAGCGTCCGTTGATCCGACCCACCATCTCTTCCACCCGGCGCCGGATCTCTTGGTACTGGTCGACGTTCTCGCGGCTGGGTACTGCCACCTGAACCAGGGACACCCGCCCGATCAACTCCGGGCGCGTCTCCAGCAACGTCTCCAAGGCCCGGAGCCGCAGGTCGATGCCTTTCGTGTAGTCGAGTCGGTCGACTCCCACCACGATCGTGTTGGGGTTGCCCAGATCGGAGCGGAGCTTCGCCGCCACCTCCTGAGCCGAGTCCTCGGCGGCGGCCCGGGCGAAATGAGGCGTGTCGATGGAGATGGGCACGGCTTCGGCGCGAATCACCCGGTTGCCATGACGCAGTTCACCGGCCGGGCCGCGAGCTCCCGAGAACTCGCGCGCCGAAGCTGCGAAGTTGAGGGCGGCCCGGCGCGTCTGGAAACCGAGGTAGTCGGCGCCCAGTAGGCCTTCGAGCATCTGCCGGCGCCAGGGAAGCCGCTCGAAGATCTCGGGGGGTGGAAATGGGATGTGCAAGAAGAATCCGATCCGTGTCGAACTCAGACGCTGGCGGAGCATGCCGGGGACCAGTTGGAGTTGATAGTCCTGGACCCAGATGAGGTCCTTCTTGTTTGCAACCTCGGCGACGGCGTCGGCGAACATCTCGTTGACGGTCACGTGTGGTCGCCACCAGTGCCGGTGGTACTCGGGGGGGCGGATGGCATCGTGGTAGAGCGGCCAGATGGTGCCATTGCTGAATCCGTAGTAGTGATTCTCCACCTGGTCTTCGTCGAGAATCACGGCCTTGTTGGCGAATCCGTCCGTTTCGAAGACCTCAGGATCTCCTCCGGCGCCGCCGTTCCAGCCCACCCAGATCCCGCCTCGCTGCTCGAGAACAGGAGCGAGAGCCGAGACGAGACCTCCGGGGCTCGTGACCCACTGATCGTCCTCGGAGTCCCATCTCACCGGCAGCCGGTTGGCCGCCACGACCAGTCGGGCCTTGGCCTTCGCCGTCATTGCCCCACCCCGGTCGTCACACGCCGTGGTGGGCTGTCTCGGTGCGCCGATCGGCTCGCAGGGAGAGCACGATCGTCACGGTGAGGACGGCGACGATGACGAGGAGGCTGATCCATGTCGGGAAGTGATACCACTCGGCAATGATCATCTTCACGCCCACGAAGGCCAAGATGACCCCCAGCCCCAGGTTGAGATATCGGAAGCGACTGGCCATCCCCGCCAGGAGGAAGTAGAGGGCTCGCAGCCCGAGAATGGCGAAGGCGTTCGATGAGAACACGATGAACGGTTCTCTGCTCACCGCCAAAATGGCCGGTATCGAATCTACCGCGAATACGACGTCGGTGGTCTCGATGAGGACCAGGACCGCCAGCAGGGGAGTGGCCAAACGGCGCCCGTTCTTGACGGTGAAGAAGCGGTGACCGTCGTACTCGGTGGTCGACGGAATGATGCGCCGCACGACCTTCAACACCGGGTTGTCGCCGGGTTGAACTTCGGTGCTGTCGTGGCGGGCGATGCGGACGGCGGTGAAGAGCAGGAAGGCGCCGAACACGTACAGGAGCCAATCGAAGGTCTCGAGCAGTGTTACGCCGGCGAAGATGAACACGGCCCTGAGGACGAGCGCTCCGAAGACTCCCCAGAACAGCACTCGGAACTGGTACTTGGCCGGTACGGCGAAGTAGTTGAGGATCACTGCCCACACGAAGACGTTGTCGATCGACAGGCTCTTTTCGATCAGGTAGCCGACCAGGTATTCGCCGGCAGCCCCGCTGCCCTGCCACGCCAGCATCACGAGAGCGAACAACAGCCCGAGGGTGATCCACGCCGAGGATTCGATGGCGGCCTCTTTGAAGCCAATGGCGTGCGGCTGGCGATGGACGATGAGCAGGTCGGCGAACAAGAGGGTAGCGATGGCGGTGAGGAGAGCTACCCACGCCCAGGGGGGCACGTCGATGTCGACGAATCCAACAGACGAGCCGATGGCGGGCGCGCCGAAGGGAGCCGTACCGGCCAGCGCCTGGAGCATCGACCATCCTCTCCGGGCCGGGAGTGAGTTTCTCCGACCCGAACATCGCCTGCGGGGTCGGAGGTCTTGCCCACTCGCCTCTCACCAACGAAGCAAGCCCGAGGACCGGACGCCGCTCGGTTCGGCGCCAGGATGTCGATCGCCCGGTGTGGGGGCTACTCCCCTCCGTGTCCATGATGGTAGCGGAATACCCGGATAGCTCCGTTGTCAACCGTAGCTTTGGTCAGGCCCGGGTCTGGGGCTCACAGGAGACGAGGCTCGAGCAAGGCGCCGCCCGTACCACGGCGGCGGCGGTGGATCCCAGACGGAGGCGCGTCAACCCGGTGAGACCACGCGTGCCCAGGACCACGAGCTCAGGTTGGTGCTCTTCGAGATGCTCGAGGATGGCAACGGTGGGCTTTCCTTCCGTTCTCGAAGCATTGGCCTCCATTCCGTGTTCGGCCAGGGCTAGCTCGGCGGCAGCGAGGGCGGCGGTGGCGTTGGTGCGGCCGTCGTCGACGGCGAGCAATGTGACGACGGTACCGGCGGCCAGCGGAAGGAGGGCGAAGGCGTGGAGGGCGTTGGTGGAGTGGTCGGAGCCATCCACGCACGCGACCACATTCCGGACTGCCTCGGGGGTCCGGATCACGGCCAGCGGGGAAGGGGGGTGATGCAACAGCCACTCCGTGGTACTCCCGGTCCACAGTGCTTCCAGCAATCCGACCGGCCTCAACCCCACGACGATGAGGTCGGCATCATTGCGGTCTGCCAGCATCGCCCGCGGGTCGGTCCCCACCCGGAGGAAACGCACTTGCGAGAAGCCGCAGATGGCGTCGACCGGGCGATCCCAAGGGGGAGCCCACTCGGCGCTGTGGGCAGGCCGACCCCAGTCGATGTCGACGTCTTCAGGATGGGCGGTCATCGATTCGGCCCTCCATCCCGGCCATGGATGGGCGTTGACCCATCCCCAGGCGGTGTCGGAGACCGAGGATCCGTCGTCGCCGAGTACCAGCAGCGGGGCCCGTGTCGACTCGTCGGGGTCGGAGGTCATGGCCCCACACTGTAGGACGGTGTCAGCGTGCTCTCTGCCACACTCAGGGCGACATGTGATGGAAGAGATCCCTACCCCCTTGATCGTGGCCCTGGCGGTGGTCGCCGGGTTGGTGGTTGCTGTGCTGGTAGACCTGTGGCGTCATGACGTGCGACACCTCCCCAAGTGGGCCTGGGCCCTCATCATCGTCCTCGTGAGCTTTCCCATCGGGCCGATTGCGTATTTCGTCCTCGGCCGGGTGCCGGGCGGCGAGTCCGCGGTGCGACTCGGACCGCACCCTCACCGGTTCCCGATATCGGTGGCCGACGTGACCGGGGGTGCGCTTCCCACGGCCGACGCCATCGTGGAGACTCGCAACCTCACCAAGGTCTACGGCGACACGGTGGCTCTCGCCGGCGTCGACCTCGTCGTACCCCGGGGGTCGGTATACGGGCTGATCGGACCCAACGGGGCGGGCAAGACCACCGTGCTCTCGATTCTGGCCGGCCTCCGGCGTCCCACCAGCGGCACGTTCACCCTCGATGTCGAACGGCGATCGGTGGCCGTACTGGCCGACACGCCTCAGTTCGACCCGTGGCTGACGGCACGCGAAGTGGTTGATCTGGCCCGGTATCTCGTCGCCCCCGAGCTGGGTGCGACCGCAGTCGACGAGGCTCTGGTGGAGGCAGGTCTCGAAGAGGCCACGCAGCGTCGGGTGGGCGGGTTCTCGCGAGGCATGTTGCAACGGCTCGGCCTGGCCGCCTGCTTGGTGGGCGACCCCGAGTTGCTCGTCCTCGATGAGCCGTCGTCGGCCCTCGATCCCGCCGGGAGACGACAGGTGCTGGACCTGATCGGTGAGCTGGGCCGCACCCGCACCGTCATGCTCTCCACGCACATCCTCTCCGATGTTCAGCAAGTGTGCGACATGGTCGGAGTCATCGACCGGGGTGTGCTCCGGTTCCAGGGACGTATCTCCGACCTGCTGGCCCAAACCACCGCCTCATACGCCCTCCACGTCCGTCCACCTGCTACCCGCCTCCTCCAAGCGCTCGGTCGTGTGGAATGGGTCCGTCGCGCCACCGAGTCGGCTCAGGGGAGGATCACCGTCGTGGTCGACGACGCCGAGCGGGCCGAGACGGAGCTGGCGTCGATCATCGCTGCTTCCGGGGTGGCTCTGGTGTCGCTCAATCCCGCCACCGACCTGGAATCGGCCTTCTTGGAGTTGACGTCGTGAACTTGTATCGCCTGGAGGTCCTGCGGATGGTCCGCACCCACCGCTGGATGATGGTGGTGGGTGTCTACCTGCTCTTCGGCCTGCTCGGTCCTGTGACGGCTCGCTATATGGGGGAGATCATCAGGCGGTTCGGCGGCGGCGTGGAGGTCGTCTTGGCAGACCCGACTCCCGTCGATGGTGTCCTGCAATTCGTCTCCAACGCCAGCCAACTCGGACTCCTGGCAGTCATCGTGGTGGCGGCGGGTGCCCTGGCCGTGGATGCCCGGCCCGAGGCGGCGGCGTTCCTGCGCGCTCGTGTGGCCGAGCCGTGGAGGCTGCTCGCTCCAAGGTACACGGTCGTGACCGCCACCACCGTCTTGGCCTTGGTGATCGGCACGGTCGCCATGTGGGCGGTCACTGCCGTTCTGCTCGGAAGCCTCCCGCCGGGGGCCATCGTCATCGGCACCGTCTTCGGGGCCGTCTACGTCGCCTTCGCCGTAGCGATGGTGGCGGCGGTGGCAGGTTTCACCCGCAGCGTCATCGCCACCGTGTTCACGGCCGTGGGTGTGGCCATCCTCTTGCCCGTGTTCGGTCTTTTCCCCTCCGTCAACCGGTTTCTTCCCAGCCGGCTGATCAACGCCGTTGTGGAGATGTCGGCCGGGGCGCCGTTCTCTGACTACGTCCCGGCGTTGCTGGTGGCTACCTTCGTCACGCCTGCGCTGCTCTGGTTGGCGGCGCGACGGCTCGCCGCTCGCGAGCTGTAGGCCGACTACAGTTCAACTGTTCTCTTGATCAGCAGAAAAGAGTTCGAACTGAAACGTGAGATGTACGAAGGGTTCGCCCTCACGGCCAAGGCCATGGCCAGTGGTAGGAGGCTGGAACTGCTCGATGTGGTTTCCCAGGCCGAGAGGTCCGTCGAGGATCTGGCCACAGTGACCGGGATGGCGGTTGCCAATTGCTCCCAGCATCTCCAGGTGCTACGCCGGGCGGGACTGGTGGTGTCCAGACGAGATGGCAACAGGATCTTGTATCAGGTCGCCTCAGAGCGGGTCGTGGAACTGCTGGACCTCGTGCGTGACGTCTCGCACGACCGGTCGCCTCTGGTCCGGGAGACGGCGGAGGCCCACCTGGGGGGAGAGGTCTCCTCGATCAGCCGACAGGAGCTGTGGGAGCGGTTGGCGTCCGGTGACGTCGTCGTGGTCGACGTTCGGCCTCTGGCGGAGTACGCCGCGGGTCACATTCCGACCGCACACCCGATTCCCATCCATGAGCTGGAGGCCCGACTCGAAGAGCTGCCGGCGGATATGGAGGTGGTTGCCTACTGTCGCGGTCGGTTCTGCGCTTTTGCCGACGAGGCCGTGCGGATCCTCCAGGCCGGTGGCCGTCGTGCCCGGCGGCTCGAAGAAGGGCTTCCGGAGTGGAGGCGGGCCGGTCATCCAATCGAAGCAGCTTCCTGACATCGGCGCCTCTCGCTGGCACGGCGCCAGGTGCGTAGGCGCCGCGGGGCCGATGTGAAGCTCGGCCTCCGCGAGAACCTGGCCCAGTTCGGGTTACTCGTGTTCGTGAACGCCCTGGTGGGAGGAATGGTCGGCCAGGAGCGGACCGTGCTGCCGCTCATCGCGGAAGCTACGTTCGGGTTGTCGGGTTTCGTCGTGATCCTGACCTTCGTGATGGCTTTCGGGTCGGCGAAAGCCGTCACCAATCTGGTGGCGGGGGCCCTTTCCGACAGGTTCGGTCGCAAGCCGGTCCTGGTGGCGGGGTGGCTCATAGGTCTCCCGATCCCCTTGATGCTCGCTTTCGGTCCGTCGTGGGGGTGGGTGGTGGCCGCCAACATCTTGTTGGGCATCAACCAGGGTCTCACCTGGTCGACCACGGTCATCATGAAGATCGACCTCGTGGGCCCTCACCAACGTGGATTGGCGATGGGTCTGAACGAGGCGTCCGGCTACCTGGCCGTCGCCGCCACCGCCTGGGTGACCGGGTGGCTAGCCGCCCGCTACGGGCTGCGACCGGTCCCATTCATGCTGGGGGCCACCTACGCGGTTCTCGGCCTGGGACTGTCGACCCTCTTCGTCCGCGAGACGAGCGGCCACGCCCAGCACGAAGGCCGCCAGCGGCCCGTCCCCAGCGTGAGGACGGCTTCCGTGTTTGCCGACACCACGTATCGAGATCCGGCCCTGTCGGCGGCGAGCCAGGCAGGTTTGGTCAACAACCTCAACGACGCCGTGGCGTGGGTTCTTTTCCCCCTGTTGTGGTTCGCGGCGGGACTCGACACCGCCACCGTCGGACTCCTGGCGGCCCTTTACCCGGCTACTTGGGGTCTGGGGCAGCTGATCACGGGAGCATGGTCCGACCGGGTGGGGCGCAAGCCGCTCATAGTGGCGGGCATGTTCCTACAGGCAGTGGCCCTTGGTGTCGTCGTCCTGGCCGAAGACGTCGTGGGGTGGGCAGTGGGGGCCGTGGGGCTGGGAGCCGGAACCGCCCTGGTATATCCGACCCTGATTGCCGCCATATCGGATGTCGCCCATCCGGCGTGGCGGGCGACAGCGGTGGGCGTGTACAGATTCTGGCGCGACGCCGGGTTCGCGGTGGGGGGTTTGGCCGTAGGACTCATCGCCGATTTCGGGGGTTTGCACGGGGCCCTCTGGGCCACGGCCAGCCTCACAGCCGCCTCAGGCGCGGTGGTGTGGATTCGCATGTACGAAACCAACTCCGCCCGCCGAACGAGGTGATCAGCGGGGCTTGCGGGCCAAGAAGGCATAGCCGTGCACATCGTATGCCCGCGCCTTCTCTTCGCCACTTGCCCCGCCGAATGTATCGACGGGATCGCTGATGGCCACGTTCTCCAAGCCCGTTGCCTCGAGCATCTCTTGCCAGCCCTCACGGGGCAGCCCTCCAGCTATTCAACCGGTCCAGAGGTCTATGTCCTGGAGGGCCCCTTCGGGGACGGGCCGGCCGTTGGCGATGTCGCCGAACTGGACATGTCCACCGGGCCGCAAAACTCGAAAGATCTCCTCGAAGACAGCTTTCTTGTCGGGGCACAGGTTGATCACACCGTTTGAGATGACCACATCGGCCCATTCCGACTCGACCGGAAGCGACTCGGCCAGGCCCTCGCGGAACTCGACGTTTGTCACCCTCATCTCCCACGCCACCGTCCGCGACTTGTCAAGCATCTCTCGTGTCATGTCGACACCGATGACGGTCCCGGTGTCGCCGACCAGGCGGGCGGCGATGTGGGAGTCGAAGCCGCCTCCTGATCCGACGTCGACCACCCGCTCGCCTGGCTCGAGTGCTCGGAGCGTGAAGGGGTTGGCGATACCGGCGAACGACTCCACGGCCTCGTCGGGAAGCTCCGCCAGTGCCCGCTGGTCGTAGCCCAGCTTCTTCGCCAGGCGCCGACCAGTGTGAAAGTGATAGTCACCGGCGGGGGCGACGGCCACCTGCCGGTATTTGTCGCGGACCTGGTGGCGTAGTTGGTCCTGATCGACATGGAGATCTTGCATAGCCTGTCTCCTCTCGCCGCTCGTCCCGTATGTGGGCTGACGAGACGGTCCTTGGTCGTTCCCCTCGACGGTAGGTCGAGGTCTACACGTGATCAAGTGAGCGTTGAACACGGTGACGGGGGCATTCTCGTATCCGAATCGGGGCGGATTGCGCCCCGATTCGGTCATAAGAACGATCAGCGTGGGCACCAGCTCGACCAGCCTTTCGATGAGGATCCGGTCGTGACGGGCGGCGGCGGCTCTGGGATCGATCACGGCGGCTGCGGGGGATGTCACACGAAGTGGTGGTCGTAGTCTTCTTGGTATGACTCGAGCAGCCGCAGCCACACCTCGCTCAAGGTGGGGAAGGAGGGAATGGCATGCCACAAGCGCGCCAGCGGGACCTCGCCGACGATGGCGATCGTGGCGGAGTGGAGGAGCTCGCCGGTTGCGGGGCCGACGAAGGTCGCTCCCACTATCACCTCCCGGTCGGCATCGATGACGAGTTTGCAGGTTCCCCGGTAACCGAGACCAGCGGTGGTTGCACCTGCCACCTGCCCGATGTCGTGCGATACCGTGCGCACCTTGATACCGGCGTCGTTTGCGTCACGTTCGGTGTGGCCGACAGCGGCGATACGAGGTGTGGTGAAGATGACCCGGGGGACGGCCGAGCGATCCGAGGTGACCGACGAGTCCAGACCGGCCAAATGAGCCCCGGCCACTCGGGCCTGGTATTTTCCGACATGGGTCAGCAGGGCCCGCCCGTTGACGTCGCCAACGGCATACAACCAGCCCCCTTCGACTGCCGTTGCTCTCATGTGATCGTCGACTTCGATGGCCAAGCTCGGCTCCAGGCCCACCGTCTCCACTCCGATGCCGGCTGTGTTGGGGCGACGCCCAGTCGCCACGAGTATCTCGTCGGCTTCGATCTCGATGGTCTCACCGTCGTTCAGCGCGACTCGTGTGGTGACGGGTAGATCGGGCGAGGTCCGCCTCACCTCCTTGGTGGTGGCTTGCGTGTAGACGACGATTCCCATGTCGGTCAGCGCCGCCGTCAGTTCCCCTACGGCCTCGGGCTCCTCGCCGGGTAGCAAACGATCGCTCATCTGGACGATGGTCACCTCGCTGCCCAGGGAGCGCCAGGCCTGAGCCATCTCGACGCCGACGACACCACCGCCGATCACGAGCAAGCGGGCGGGGACGGCACCGGCGCTGGTCGCCGACCGGCTGGTCCAGGGCGAGGCCTCGGTGAGACCATCGATCGGAGGGAGGACATTGGAGCTGCCGGTTGCCACCACGACGGCCCGGCGGGCCCGATGGTGCTCTACCGATCCGTCTTTGCGCCCTACGGTGACCGTGCGCTCACCGCCCAGGCGTCCATGACCGCGTATGAGGGTCACACCAACACTGTCCAGCCACTCGACCTGGCCGGCGTCGTCCCAATCACCGACCAGCTCATCTCGGCGGGCCAGCACGTCCTGGGGGTTGATCTCGATCTCATCGACTCCCGGGGCGCGTCCGGTGGCGTCGCGCAGCTCGAGGGGACGGAGGAGAGCCTTGGAGGGAATGCAGGCCCAGTACGAACATTCTCCACCGACCAGTTCGTGCTCGACGACCGCCACCTCGAGCCCATGGGAGGAGGCCACAGCGGCGGCGTTTTCGCCGGCGGCGCCGGCCCCGAGAACGATGACGTCGAAAGTGTCGGATGAGGAAGACGACGAGGTCATCGGCACCACCATACGATATGACGATGGCCTCTCGGCACATGACGACCCCCTCAGCTGGAAGAAGGTACACTTCTCCGACGGCGCGGCCCCGGGCCGACACCGGCGACCCATTGAGGAGGTAGCGGCAGATGGCCGCTGACAGTAGTCACAGACCCATGGGCCTAGTCGCCTCAGTTCGCCGCTCTCGGGTGTGATCTCGACAGTGTGAGCAGGGGCGGTGCGGGCCCGTTCCCTGGAGAAACACATGTCCGAGTACAACCTCGACGTGCTTGATCTCGCCGGTCTCGAAGCCTGGCTGGCGGAGACCGGAGCGCTTGACATAGCCGATGAGATCGCCCGTCTCGATCCTACCCGCAGCGTCATCGTTTTCCGGTTGTTGCCGCGCGACCGGGCGCTGGCGGTCTTCGAGGCCCTCGAGCCTGTTCACCAACAGGAGATCCTCGACGGGCTGCGCGACGAACGGGTCCGCCATCTCATCGAAGAACTCGATCCCGACGACCGCGCCCGTCTGATCACCGAACTCCCCGCCAAGGTGGCCAAGCGGGTTCTGGAGGGTTTGAGTCCCTCCGAGCGTCGCTACACCTCCTCCCTCCTCGGCTATGCCGAGGAGTCGGCCGGCCGAACCATGACCCCCGAGTTCGTGAGCCTGCGGGCCTCGATGACTGTCGCAGACGCTCTCGCCAAGATCCGTCGCACGGACGTCGAAGAGGAGACCCTCTACAACCTTCCTGTGACCGACGACGAGCGGCGCCTGGTGGGGAGCATCGACCTGCCCACCCTGGTCAGGTCTCCGGCCGAGGCGCGAGTTGGATCTCTGCTGGGGCCCGAGGTTCATTCGGTCCATGCCCACGAGGATCAGGAGGTGGCCGCACGTCTCATCAGTGAAGCCAACCTGGCCGCCCTTCCGGTGGTGGATTCCGAAAACCGCCTCGTCGGGATGATCACCGTCGACGACGCCATGCGGGTCCTGGAGCAAGAGGAGACCGAGGACCGAAGCCGCGCCGGTGGCACCGAGCCGCTGCGCCGCCCCTATTTCTCGGTGTCGCTCCTCCAGCTCGCTACCAAGCGGGCCACGTGGCTGCTGGTGCTCGTGGCCGGAGCCACCCTCACGGTCAACGTGCTCGGAGCCTTCGAGGGCACTCTGGAGCAATACCTTCCGCTGGCCCTGTTCATCCCCCTTCTCATCGGCACCGGCGGCAACACCGGAGCGCAGGCGACGACGGTGGTGATCCGGGCGATGTCGATCGGGGAGGTTCGATTCTCCGACCTCCCGAAGGTGGTGTGGCGGGAAGCACGCGTGGGGATTCTGCTCGGGGGGATGCTGGCGGTCATCGGCTTCGGGCCTGTCGCCCTTTTCTGGGATGTGAGGATGGCGGCCGTGGTGAGTCTCACCCTTCTCGTCATCTGCACATGGGCGACGTTTGCCGGCTCCATGTTGCCCATGGTGGCCGAACGACTGGGGGTGGATCCGACAGTCGTATCGGCGCCTTTCATCACGACCCTCGTCGACGCCACCGGACTCATCATCTATTTCCTCATCGCCCAGGCCATATTCAGTCTCTAGGCCTGGTGCAGCTCGTCGTCAGGGGGACCGTTCCAGCTTCTGGGTGGCGTTGGCGGCCCAGGCGCGGGATAGTGTCCACGTGCACGAGCTACCCACCGGGACGGTGACTTTTCTCTTCACCGATATCGAGGGCTCGACCAAGCTCCTCCAGCAGCTCGGCAACCGCTACGCGGCCGTTCTCGAGGACCACGCCAGTTTGGTGCGAGGCGGGATCGCGGCGGCCGGCGGGACGGAGGTGTCCACCGAAGGGGACTCGTTCTTCGCGGTCTTTCCCTGGGCCTCGAAGGCGGTGGAGGCCGTCGTCGGCATCCAGCGGGAACTGACGGCCCACGACTGGCCCGAAGGCGTGTCCGTGATGGTGCGGATGGGGCTCCATACCGGTGACGGAGTCCTCGGTGGTGACAACTACATCGGCCTCGACGTCCACCGGGCCGCCCGTATCGCCGCCGCAGGTCACGGGGGACAGGTCCTGCTCTCGCAGGCCACGACGTCCCTGATCGACCACGCTCTGGGGGAGACGATCGCGATCCGTCATCTCGGTGAGCACCGGCTCAAGGACCTCGCCGACCCCGAGGATCTGTACGAACTGCTGATCGACGGCCTGCCCCAGGAGTTCCCGCCGCTGCGGTCGCTGGACCCGGTGTTGCACAACCTGCCGGTTCAACTCACCAGTTTCTTGGGACGTGAGTCCGAGATCGCCGAGGTCCGGCGGGCTCTCAACGAGACGCGTCTTGTGACGCTGACCGGTCCTGGTGGCACGGGCAAGACACGCCTGGCCATCGAGACCGGAGCCGTGCTCGCTGGAAGCGTTCCCGACGGTGTCTGGTATGTGACTCTCGCCGGCATCACCGATCCTTCGCTGCTCGCCACCACCGTCGTCGAATCGCTGGGCATCAGGTATTCGGCCGGGAACCCAAGCGACCAGCTCGTGCAGCACTTCGCACCCAGGGACGCAACGCTGATACTCGACAACTTCGAACAGATCCTCCCAGCCGCGCCAATGATCACCCAGCTCCTAGGTGACTGCCCGAAGCTACGCGTCCTGGTCACGTCGCGGGCCGCTTTGAAGGTCAGCGGCGAGCACGAGATTCCCGTTCCGTCCCTCCCGTCGCCGAACGAGACGATTGGGCTCGCCGACAGCGACGAGGTGGGCGGCTACCCGGCGGTGGCGCTCTTCGTCGAGCGTGCCAGAGCCGTGCGACCCGACTTCACCCTCGGGGACGATGCGGCCACGGTGGCCGAGATCGTGGCCAGGCTCGATGGTCTACCATTGGCGATCGAGCTGGCGGCGGCCCTCGTAAAGCTGCTTCCGCCCAGGGCGATCCTCCAGCGTCTCGGGCGTCGATTGGACCTGCTGACAGGCGGACCTCAGGATCGTCCCGAGCGACAGCGTTCCCTGCGTGGCGCCATCGCCTGGAGTTATGAGCTCCTTGACGCCAACTCCCGAGCCTTGCTGGAGCATATGGCCGTGTTCGTGGGCGGCGCCTCCTACCAGATGATAGAGGAGGTGTGCGTCCCCGACGACACTGACAACCTGCTCGACTCCCTCCGGACGTTGGTGGACCACAGTCTCGTGGTGCAGTCAGACGCCGACGGGGAGGCGCGTTTTTCGCTGCTCGGGTCGATCCGCGACTTCGCCCTCGAGCACCTCGAGGAGTCCGGTCGAGCCGATGAAGTGCGAAGGCGACAGACCAAGGCGTTCCGCCAACTCGCCGCCGAGGCCGATCGAGGCATCCGGGGTCCAGACGAGGCACGGTGGGCGACGATCGTCCGATGGGACTTCGACAATCTCCGCTCCGTCGTCAAGCGAGGAATAGACGAAGGTGACCTCGACGTCGTCTTCGGCGTTGCGGTGGACCTGATCAGGTATGGGGTCTTCCGGCTGCGCAATGAGGTGGCAGATTGGGCGGAGAGAGGGCTCGTTCTCCCCGGTGCCGAGGTGCATCCGCTCTATGCTCCCGCTTGCGGGTCCGCTGCTTGGGGTGCCGTTCTGCGAGGGGACATGGAGCGGGCCAAGGAAGTGGCCGGGTGGGGCGTTGCCGCGGCGCCGGATCTCGATGACCCGGCGCGCAGGTTCGCTGTCGAGGTCTTGGCTGACGTTGCCCTGTTCGAGGGACGATTGGACGCAGCTCGTGATCACGTGGAAGAGCTGAGGGCTCTGGCAGGCGATCACTGGGACCGCGGATACATTCACCTGATCGACAGCCTCGTCTCAACCTACAGCGGCGACATCGATGGCGCACTTGAGACTGCCCTGCAGTCACGTCGCGAATCCGACCGGGAGGGGACGCCGAGCCTGAGGGCGTGGTCGTACTACTTGGAAGGAGAAGCGCTGATGCAGCGGGATCCCGACCGGGCCCGGGTGTTGTTCGCGGAAGCCATGTCTCTGGCCGGTTCGGTGGGCTCTCGTTTCATTTTCGGTGTGGCACAGGTGTCGGCAGCTTCATTGGAGGCGCGGCACGGCGATGCCCGGCAATCGCTCGGGTCGTTCCGCGAGTTGGTCGACCAATGGCATCGTTCCGAGCATTGGGCCCAGCTCTGGATCACGTTGCGCAGCGTTGCGGAGCTGTTCGTGCGTCTGGAATCCTTCGAGGTCGCGGGCACCCTTCTCTGTGTGCTCTCAGGAGCGGAGTCGACATTGGAGGCTTTCGGCGAGGACGAGCAGCGTATGACCGGTCTGGCCGCGACAATCGAGGAGCGCCTGCCCGCCGAGGATGTCGCCCGACTTCGAGCCCGCGCCCAGGGGATGTCGGCCGACGATGTCGCCCGACTGGCGATAAGCGAGATCGACCGCCTGTCGGCCCTCGGTGCGGGGAAGGTCGGGTGACGGGAGGCTTCGCCGTGCGGCATCTCGTTCTCACCGGCCCAATGGGGTCGGGGAAGACGACGGTGGGGGGGATATGCGCCCGCCGGCTCGGCCGTCACCTCATCGACTCAGACGAGCAGATCGAGGAGCGTTTCGGCATCGACGGACGTGAGATGGCGGAGCGGTCCGGGGTGGAGCGTCTGCACGCCGAGGAGGCGACGGCCCTTCGGACGGCCCTGGCCACGACGTCACCCGCCGTGATCGCGGCCGCAGCCAGTGTCGGAGATGATCCGGGCCTGGTGTCCGTCCTGGGCGATTCGGGGGCGTTTGTGGTCTTCTTGGAAGGTGACCACGACGTCTTGGAGGAGCGGGCCGCGCCAGGTGGGCATCGGCGGCCCCGGGAGCCGGGGGAAGCCCAGGCCCAAGGCACCGAGCGCCGCCGCCGTATGGTGAGCATCGCAGCCCTGGTGGTCGACGTCACGGACCTGCTTCCCGACGAGGTGGCCGACCGTGTCCTGGTTGCCGCAGCTGATCGGTGACCACAAGCTCACCGACTTCCCGTCGTCGCAGCCCCGTAACGGCTCCATCACGCTACCTCTTCGGTGTGGTCGGTGAGACCCTGCAGCCGTCATCGGTCGGGGTGTGGTTGGCCGATTGGCGCCAAGCCACGGAGTCCGGTCGGTAGCTGTCGACGGTCTTCAACGGATCTCGAGGAACCCGGCGGTTTCGCAGAACTGGAGCATCATCCGGATGTCGTCGTAGGTCTCCGCACCGACCGAAACGAACTTCTCGACCAAGGCCTCCGCCAGGCGTTGGCGTGCCACGGCGCTGTCGGCCATCGTCATCAAGACGTGACGTATGGCTTCGCGCAGGTCGGCGGGGAGCCGTTTCGAGACAGCCACCGGCTGGATGGTCGACGGTCCCAGGATCTCTACTACTCGCACCTCGTCCGCCAGTGCGGGGTCGTCTCTGAGCTCGATGGCCAGCACCTGGGAGTCGATGGCCGATCCGTCCACTTCGCCGCGTACGACCATGCCGATGGCTTCTCGATGGAATCCCGCTTCGACCACCCGTCCGAAAAAGCCACGTGTCTCACCCATCCGGGCCAGGTGGTAGCGGGTGATCCCGTAACCGGATTGGGACATCTCCTCGTTATACGCCCAGGATCTTCCCCGCAGGTCGAGGAACGATCGGATATTGCTGCGGCGATGGACGATCACGTCGGAGAAGTAGATGGGCAGGCCGCGGTAGCGTGCCCCTCGGAGCACGGGAGCCGCCACGGGGACGGCGAGATCGAGGCCTTGTCGTTCGAACATCACGTACGGGAGGCTGCACACGAAGCACACGTCGTTGAGGTCTTTTACGCAGCTCTCGTAGGATGTTTCCACCACGAGCTCGGTGCTGAGGCCGAGACTGCGCCCGACTTCTTCGGTCACGAAGGCATGGAAGCCGAGAGCAGTAGCGTTGGATACCAGGTGGGTACCGAAGCGCAGGTGGTCGAAGTCGGCCCCGTTCCGTCGGGGTCTTTCGTCCTCCCCGGTGGGTGAGCCGACCGTCGCCGGCGTCTCTTTCGTCAGCTGTGGCACGACGCCCAACTTACTCGCCGACCGGTGCCGCCGGCCGTGCCCCGGTTGTTCGGTATGCGAACTGTACGCTGGCGGCGATCATGCAGGCACCGAAAGGCGATTTCGTCAACTCGTTGGCCCGGGGCCTCTCGGTGATCCGTGCCTACGCCCAGATCAAGACCTCGACGTTTCGGCCATGGGTGTCATCGGTCGCCTTTCTCGCTTGTCGCGCCAGTACGAGCATGCAATACGACTGAACCTCGTCGCATTCGACCTCCGCTCCGACGAGTTCGACGTGTTGGCGACACTGCGACGGAGCGGCAAGCCCTTCAAGCTCAACCCCCGTGACCTGTTGGAGTCGATGATGGTGAGCTCGGCCACCATGACCCATCGTCTCGACAAACTGGAGGCTCGTGGACTGGTGGCCCGAGAAGCCGACCCGAACGACCGGCGGGGAGTGGTCGCCAAACTCACCCCGAACGGTAGACGCCTCATCGACCGGGCTCTCGAAGCACACGTCCGGCTGGAAGACAATTTTCTGGAACCGCTCGGCCAAGAAGACCGGGACCAGCTCACCGTCTTGCTGCGCCGACTCGCCCAAGCCGACATGAGTAATTCGTAGCGGGCCCTCCGTTCGGGGCCGGTTCCGTGGAACTCCGCCGATGTCCTGGATCAGGTGACCGCGGCGGGCCGGTCAGCCGTAGAGGCGGCGGTCGGCTTCTCGGAGACGTTGGGCGAGAGTCCTGAGCAGCTTCGCCGACAATTTGGCGTTGTTCTCCCACAGTCCGTGGAATTGCCGACGGGAGATGGAAAGAACACGCGAGTCCTCGGCCGCGACCAGGTCGGCAGAGCGGGTTTCTCCGTCCAAGAGTGCCATCTCTCCGGCGACGTCACCCGGACCGAGCGTGGCCACCTTGCGGCCGTTGCGGCGTACCGTGACAGATCCGCTGACGACGACGAAGGCCTCGTTGCCTGGTGTGTCTTGACGTGCGAGGAGTTCTCCTTCTTGGTATTCGATCTCCTCTGTGGCCCTTGCCACCCCCACCAGTTCCTTGTTGGAAAGACCATCGAATAGTGGTACGCCCTTCAAGAGTGCGAGCTTCGCGTCCTTCCGCAATGATGTCATGGCATCACTCTCCGTCTAACAGTCGCCACGAACCGACTCTACGAGAAAGCCCGCCGTCGTGTCGGCGGTTCCTGGATAAACCGACTCATGGCGGTGTGGCAGTCACCAATCGGATCTCAGGGCTTCTGGTTTGTTGGCCGGTCACATCACCGGTGCGCTCGCAAGTGTCGGTCGAGGCTCGTGGTGCCGGCTCACGAGTCCTCGAGGAGCCGCTTGAGGCGTCGGTAGTCGGCGTTGACGGAACGCTGCGCAACCCCCCGGAGGAGGGGTCCGGCCAGGCGGAAGAAACCGCCCGGCTCCCCGGCAATTTCTGCCGCCACCCGACTGCGAGCGGGGCCGAGAGGCTCTACAGATCGGCGAACCGTGATGGGGAAGGGACCTTCGGTCGACTCGATGGCGATGACTCGGCCGGGTTCGTGCTCGATGACGGTAAAGCGGCTGATGATGGTTCGGCCCAGAAAGCGAGCCTTTTGCTCATAGGTCGAGCCCGGCCCGATGGGAGGCGGCGAAGTCCACTCACACGATTGCTGGCCTTTCTGCCACAGGGGGTTGTTGCATGCATCTGAGACGAAGGCGAACACCTCGTCGGCGGGGCGGTCGATCTCACAATAGGCAAACAGCTCCATCGAGCCTCCTTCTCGTCGGGGCCGAGCGGGCGTCATCCCGGCGCCCCATCGCGCCTCAGTTCACGACGGCTGGGTTCGGCTGACCTGACTCGGCCACCGCTATCAGGTTGTCGAGGAATCGCACCCAGGCCGGTGTGATTGCCGCGATGATGGGGTCGTCCTTCTCGAAACCACGATGGGTGAAGAGTATCTGTGTCGTCTCCCTTTCGCCCTCGGACAGATCGAATCTGATCGTCGTTCCTTTCCACCACGGGGGACTCTCTGGCACCCTCCATTCCACGGCGTCTTCGTCGCGGGCCGTGACCTCCAAATCGAATACCACCGGTGTGGTGGGGAAGGTGACGTGAAACTCGCCACCGGGTGAACCGGCCTCACCGTCGACGGTGTCTGACCACCACCCCGCGATCCCGTCGGAACTCGTGAGCCAAGGGATGACCTCCTTTCGCGGGCACGATGCCTCGAACTGAGCCTTGATCGTGTAGTCGCCCACGGTTGCCTCCTTGCTGGTCTATTTCAGTAATGACTATAACTGGCGATGGAACGCCATTTCAAGCACAGCTAAAATAGATCCGGCATGGACCAGTTGCAGGTGATCGCCGAGCCGCGACGCAGAGAGATCCTGGCGTTGGTGTGGGACCGGGAAATGGCCGCGGGGGAGATAGCCGCCCGTTTCGATGTCTCGTTCGGAGCGGTCTCGCAGCATCTGGCAGTCCTCCGCCAGGCGGGCTTCGTCCACATGCGCCCTGAAGGCAACCGTCGCTACTACCGGGCCGACAAGGACCGGCTGGAGCCGTTCCGGGAGGTCCTCGAGAAGATGTGGAACGAGGCGCTCGACGCCCTGGTCGGAACAGTCGAAGAAGATGAGGAGGCAGGAAGGGAATGAGAGCCCCGATCATCGTCGAGAGACATGTCGCCGTCGCCCCAGCCGTCGTCTATTCGTATCTCACCGAGTCGTCGAAGTGGGCTCGCTGGCAGGGCGTGGAAGCCACCGTCGAAGCGAAGAAGGGAGGGGTGTTCGCCGTAACGATGCCCACCGGAGGGAGAGCCCAAGGCGAATTCATCGAGCTCGAGCCCGACCGCCGGGTGGTCTTCTCGTGGGGATGGGTCGGCCACGACGGGCTTCCGCCCGGCTCGAGTACCGTCGAGATCGACCTCTTGCCCGCCGCCGGTGGCACGCTGATCCGACTGACTCACCGTGGCCTACCACCCGAAGAGCTGGGCCTCCACACCGCCGGGTGGAACCGTTACCTCCCCCGTCTCGGGTCGGCCGCAGAAGGCAACCGACCCGAACCGGACACCCTGACACCCCCCAACGTATGAGCATGGAGCGTGAGATGTCACACGAGCTGCCTCCATCCGATGCGAGTGCTCACGCCCACGCATCCGTCGCAATTCCGATCGCCTCTCCCGGAGAGACAGTCGGAGTGGTCCGGGCGCGGATGGTCGGTGCTGACCGTTACGAGAGCGCCACCGACATTGCCGTACTCGATGGTGATCATCTGGCCGGACTCGTTCGTATCGAGGACCTGCTCGCCGCCCGCCATGACCTTCCCGTATCGTCGATCATGGACTCGGATCCGCCGGTCGTCGCTCCGGGCGCCGACCAAGAACAGGCTGCCACGAGGGCGGTAGACCGATCGGAGAGCAGCCTGGCCGTCGTAGCGGCCGATGGCCGGTTTCTTGGGCTGATACCAGCCCATCGGATGCTCGGCGTCCTCCTCGAAGAGCACCGGGAGGACATCGCCCGGATGAGCGGCTATGTACACCAGAGGGCATCGGCCAGGTCTGCCAGCGAGGAGAGCATTCCCTTACGGTTTCGGCATCGTTTCCCGTACCTCTTGGTCGGTTTGGCGGCGGCTTTGGCGGCTGCAGGGCTCGTGGCGGGATTTGAACAAGGGCTTTCCTCGCGTCTCGAACTCGTCTTCTTCATTCCCGGCATCGTGTACATCGCGGATGCGGTGGGGAACCAGACCGTCACCCTGATGGTGAGGGGTCTGTCGGTCGGGGTGCCGGTGGGACGGGTCATGTGGCGCGAACTTGTCACGGGGGTCCTCCTCGGGGCGGTCCTGGCCGGAATCGCCCTTCCGGTGGTGGCGTTTTGGTTCGATTTCCCTATTGCTCTCACCGTGTCAGCCAGCATCTGGGGTGCATCGACCATGGCAACCGGAGTGGCGATGGCACTGCCCTGGATCTTCTCGAAGCTGAACTTGGACCCGGCCTTCGGAAGCGGGCCGCTGTCCACCGTCGTCCAGGATCTCTTGTCGCTGGCGATCTACTTCTGGTTGGCGGCTGCTCTCCTCGTTTGATCCAAACCCGGCGGCCCCGGATACGGATCGATGGGCAGCAGGCTCCGGCGGGCCCCGAGGCGGCATCGAATTGCCCGGCAGAAAGGTACAGCCGTGGCCCCAGCCGGTCGGCTTCACCCAGCCAGGGTTGCAACAGTGCGTAGAGTGCCCCGGGCACATCTGGCGCGGAGGACGGGTGGCCACTCATGCAAGGGCCGTCTCTTGGCAGCCGGCTATATGAGGAGAACGAGGATGCCAAACGACGTCGAGCGGACCGTATTGGAGACGCACGCAGCGTGGGTGCTGGTGGTCGCTTTCGGCATGTCGCTGCTGTATGAGCTGTGGCGGGCGACGGCCAAGGCCGGCATCTCGCGCCACGACTCGATGCGCATGTTCGTTACCCAGGGCATCGTCACGTATGTGGTCGCGGCCGTGGTGGTAGGTCTCCTCTTCGCCGGGGTGGCCGGTGCCGCCTGGATCGGCCTCGCCTTCTCGCTCGTGGCGATCCTGGTGTCCGTGTTCTACTACAACCCGACGGTCATGCCCGAGCGCCAGCCCGGAATCATCGATTGGTTCGAGGATCTCGTCTTCACCGGCCTCCTGTTCGTGGCGGCGACCCTGCTCATCTACGAAATCTCAGGCAAGGCACTCGGGTAGGTGTGACGGGTGGTGGGTGCAGCCGAGCTACTCATCGGCGACCCTTCTGCCCGCTCGGTCCCGGTTGGGTTCGTTTCGATCGGGTCCCCATCACGAGAACTCTCGAGCTGACCCATCATCTCCAGACCTCTTTCACCCCACCCGCGCCAGTGGTCAGGCGGGCGGAAAATCCCAGAGCGCCGAGACTTCGCTGGCAGACTCTCCGTTCGTGCTCTCCATCGATCGGCTCACCAGTGCTGAATTGTCCAGGGAGTTCCTCTCAGAGATAAGGGGGCTTCTCGACCTGGCTTTCGGCAATGAATTCTCCGATGAGGACTGGCAGCACACGATAGGCGGATGGCATGTGATCGCCACCGAGGGCACTCGGGTGGTGAGTCATGCTGCGGTGGTGCCGCGCATCCTCTACGTGGCGAAACGGCCGTTTCTCTGCGGATACGTCGAGGGAGTCGGGACGGACCCGGCCCGGCAGGGAGACGGAATTGGCTCTCAGGTGGTGGGCGACGCCTCGAGACTGATCGAAGGCGAGTTCGAGATGGGTGCTCTCTCGACCGAGCGCCATCACTTCTACCAGCGCCTGGGGTGGGAACGTTGGCGTGGCCCCACCTACGTTCGGAACGGATCGGACCTGTTCCGCACCGAGGACGAGGACGACGTGGTGATGGTCCTGAGGTTTGGACCCAGCGCGGATGTCGATCTCGGTGTGGCGATGTCCTGCGAAACGCGAGGCGGTGACGACTGGTGAGACTGTGGCCCGCACAATCTGGGGGCCAACTGTGTGGTGGAAGCGAGTTTGCAGGCTGATCTGGAACGAGGCGCCTGGAACGCAGGCGCGCCGAACTGGTGGACAGGGGCCGGCGCCCATGAGTAGCTGAGGCCCCGTCCTTGAGCATTCCGAGGTTGCATCGTCTTCCGTACTGTCACCGGTGGACAGGAGAGGGGTCGTCTGACTTAAGAGGGCGCGCAAATAGGTGAGCCATCGTGCTGCGATTTCTGCTCAACACCAGGCGTTGTGGCTGCAGGAGGCTAAAACGCACGAGCTCTATTTGCGCGCCCTCTTATATCAGGGTTGGGGCAGTCTCTTTGCCCGGGCGACATCAGGAGATGGAGGTGGGTTGGGTGCGCACTCGATTGATCGTGGTCGCTGGCGTGATGGCTCTGGTCGTGGCTTCGTGCGGTGGCGGGGACGATGCAACGCCTGCCTCGACGGACGCGGAGGGCGGCACGGACGCCACGCTGGAGGGCGATGGAGCGGCCGCCACGAGCCTCCCGGTCGGAGAGGCGGCCGCTGAGGACCCAGATGCATCCGCCGCGGAGGCACGCGGCGAGCGATCCGCTGTGATCGCGATCGATGGGGAGCCCACTACCTACGCCCTCGATGACGTCGTCTTCTCGCCGGTCGAGGGTGTCGACGATCTCACCTTCGAGACTTGCAACCCCGACTTTTTCGGCTCGGGACGTTTCTACGCGATCGGCTACGCGGTGGACGGCGATGGTGAGCTCATTCTGGGTGAAGATGGCCAGCCGGGCACATTCACCATGGATCTACCACCTGATGACTGGGAAGCGACCGAGCGAGACGCTCCTGGGTTCCAGATCGTCATCAACGGGCTGGATATCGACATCGCCACGCCAGAGGAAGCCTCCGGAGGGACGATGGCTTGGACCATCGAGGACACTAGAGCTTCCGGAACCGCCGTCTTCGTGGACTTCGACAACACCTACACGGTCGACTTCGAGGTGGTGTGCGAGGGATCACCGACAGTGAATGTCGACGATCTGCCCACTGACGACGACTCCGCCGATGACGGTGGGCAAGGTCTTCCGCCTGCCGGAGGAGTGGGCTCGTTCACCGTCGACGGCGAGTCGTTCGACAACGTGGACATCTACAGCTGCGAGCCCTTCTCGTTCGGGTCCGACCCGGATCCCAGAGACCTCTCACTGTTGGCCTTCTTGGGGGGGGATGAGCGGCCTGCAAGTCGAGGTCAGCTACAGCCAGGGGATCGACATGAGCGACGGGACCCAATATGAACAGATCAACCTCGGGGTGTTTCACTCTCGTGCGGGAGAGGGCAGCACCGAGCAGTTCGAAGGCTCGGTCTCCAACGGTGCCGATGGCGGCTGGTTCACGATCGATCCGGAGACTTTCGAACAGGTGCCGCTCGACGGGACCCCAGTGGCGATAGAGGGGGATCGGATCACGGGCTCACTCGCAGGCCTTGAGCAGACCTGGCCCGACGAAGGCGCGGCAACCGTCGACGTCACTTGGGACTTCGAGATCCCATCCGAGGTCATCGAGGACTGCTGATGAGCTGGTTCCAGTCACAGGCACCGGCGGCATCAAGCGGTTTCGATCTCTCGCTGTTGATTCGTAGCCTGGAGGTCCTGGTCTTCGCACTCATTCAACTGATGCTGCTCGCCTGGATCCTCGTGGACCTCGGGGGTCATTCCGCCTGACAGTGGATTCGGAGAGCTGATCATCACCCGGAAGACATTCTCGCCGGCCCGGTGCAAGGCATAGGCGGAGAGGCCCCCGAAGGGGCCCCTCCACGCAGTGCGAGTCCGCCTGTAAGCCGGATTCTGTCCAGAGTCGCTTTGACTCCTGGGCGACCATCCATCTGGGCACACGGTTGCCCGAGTGCTCGGTGCAGCCAACCCGGGGCTTGATCGGCGGGCCGCCGGCGCCCCTGCTCGGCCTTGCTCCGGATGGGGTTTGCAGAGCCACCACGGTCACCCGTGATGCTGGTGGGCTCTTACCCCACCGTTTCACCCTTGCCTGTGCCCGTGAGAGGGCCATCGGCGGTCTGCTCTCTGTTGCACTTTCCGTCGGGTTGCCCCGCCCGGGTGTTACCCGGCATCCTGCCCTGCGGAGTCCGGACTTTCCTCGACCCGGTTGTCGGGTCGCGGTCGCCCGGCGAACTCGCACGCCTGATTCTACCGGTGCCCCGGGTACCCTGCGCCGGGATGTCCCCGCAATGGTCGTCCTCAACCAAGCGGCTGGTGGCCGTGGCCCTGGTCCTCGTGGCCGTCTTCGTGCTCTACCTCGCCCGCGGGATAGTGACTCCTTTCGTGCTGGGTGCCCTCCTGGTTCTCGTCCTGACTCCGGTCATCGACTTCTTGCAGCGGCGCCTCCGGTTCCGGCGCACCTTGGCTGTCGTGACGGCCTATCTCTTGTTGATAGGTGTGATCGTCGCCATCCCCGTCATCTTTGTTCCGGCGCTGGCCCGGTCGGCCGCCGCCCTCGACGTGGCCACCATCGCCGACCAATTGAGCGATTGGGCGGTTGCCACCCTCAACTCGTTCCGCACACTCGAATTGATCGGAACCAGTGTCGACCTGAGTTCCTCGATCGATCCACTGCTGGAAGCCCTCGAGACCGGGGGAGAGGGCTTCGAGTTCGACTTCTCGACCATCTATGGCGGCGCCATGACCGTGACCTCGGCGGTTTTCACCGGTGTGGTCGGGCTTCTCACGACCTCGATCCTGTCCTTGGTCATCTCGGTGTACCTGGCCCTGACACTCGACGAAGGGGCACGTCACAGCTCCTACTCCCTGGTTCCTGATCCCTACATCCCTGAGATCAGGCTGCTAGGCGAACGTCTCGCCCGGGTGTGGACCGACTACCTGCGGGGCCAACTGACCGTGGCAGTGGTGGTGGGCGTCCTCACCACCATCATCATGTTCGCCTTGGGTGTCCCCGGCGCTCTCGTCATCGGGGTGATCGGCGGCTTCTTCAATATCATCCCGACGTTCGGTCCGATCTTCGCCAGCGTCGTGGCCGCTCTCGTGGCGCTGGTGCAAGGCTCCAACCATCTCAATGTCTCGAACCTCGTCTTCGCCTTGATCGTGGTGGGCGCGTACGCCGTAATCCAACAGCTCGAGAGCAACGTCATCACCCCCCGCATACTCGGTGGGGCCATGTCGGTTTCGCCCCTGGCCATCCTCCTCGGGATCCTCGTCGGGTTCAGTGCCGCCGGCGTATTAGGAGCCATCATCGCGGTGCCGGTGGTGGCGTCGGGTCGGGAGATCTTCGGCTACGTGCGGGCGAAGCTCGTCGACGAAGACCCGTTCCCCCACGGCGCCCCTCTCTCTCGCACCACCATGAAAGAACGTCTGGACAGAATTCTGGCCGGCGGGTTCAACACCGAAGAAGAGCCGACCGATTCGGAGGAAGCCGCCGGGGAGGACGAAGAACGCCAAGATCGAACGGACGAAGAACACTCACCCTCTGCTCCCACCGCGCCGTGACTCGCGGGCAGGCCGTCGTGCCCGCCGTCCTAGCAACGCAGCGGCCGAACCCCCGATCCCGATGGCGAATCCCGCCAACAGCAGCACCGCGACGGTCGGGGCCGGGCTACCCCCCCGAACCGAAACCACGGTGACCACCACCGCCACGAGCATGGCGGCGAGGGCACCGTGAAACGTCATCCGCGTTCGGGTCCGGCGCCCGGCCACAGCTCCAGCCACCCCGAACCCGGCGACCGTTCCCACCGTGATGGCACCACCTGTTGCGGCATCGGCGTCGGCGCCGGAAGCAGACAGCACCAACCACGCCAACACCGAAACGGCGGCCAGGCTCAAAAGTCCCGCTCCCATTCCCACCATCACGGCTCCCCAGCGTACGGTCGCCAACACGGACAATCCTTCTTCAGTTGGTGCCCCGACTGTAGATTTGGTCTCACATCAGGCGATATCGAGGAGCCGCATGGTCATCAACAAGTATCTGGCTGAACTGGTGGGAACGTTCCTGTTCCTCAGCATCGGCTTCCTTTCTGCACTGGGAGCCGGTGCCATGGTCGGCATTCCCCTGCTCACCGTTCCGTTTGGATTCGGTCTCGGACTTCTGGTTGCCATCTACGCCGTCGGCCACGTGTCGGGGGGTCACTTCAACCCAGCGGTGACCCTGGCCATGTTCTTGGACAGGCGGACCTCCGGAACGGACCTGGTCGGCTACTGGATCGCCCAGTTCGTGGGAGCCACCCTGGCCTCACTGGCGATCCTCACGGTCACCAGTAGCGGTGCCGTCGCCTCCACCGCCACCGCCTTCGGAGACGGTGACACCGGATTGGCGTTCTTGGTCGAGCTGGTTCTCACGACTGCTTTCATCCTCGTCATCCTGGCGTCCACCAAGACGGCCCCGGCCACCGCAGGAATGGCCATATCGCTGGCCCTGGTGGCGGTCCACTTCGCCGGGATCCCCTTCACCGGGGCGTCGGTCAACCCGGCCCGTTCTTTCGGTCCGGCCCTGGTTGGCCAGGTGTACGGTGGGCTCTGGCTCTACATCGTCGTTCCTCTGCTCGGGGCAGTGGTGGCATGGGGTCTGTGGCAGCTCTTCCAGCCGGGGGCAGTGGACGCACCGCATCGCCACGCGGCCACCGAACGTGACACCGAAGAAACAGGGCTCCCCGAACCGGGGGCCGACCCGGTGGTGTGAGCCCGGCGTCAGAACTCGAAAGGGTCGAGGAGGTCCTCGAGGCCGACCACCCATCCGGCCGGTAGCTCCCAGCGACGAGCTCCCTGCACCATGTGGCCGACCTTGGCCTCGTCGGGTCTCCCCCCGGCGGGCGCCGAGAACACCACCACCTCCACCCTTTCGCCTTCTCGGTCAACCGCCTGGGTGGTGGCCCGGCGGGTGGACTTGCTGGCTTCCGCCTCCCCTAGGGCATCGAGTTGGTCGTCGGGCACCACGAACACGGCTCCCCACACCGTGTGCCCTTCGTCGCCGACGATGACCGGTTCGCCCGATTCTGAGAAGGCGAGGCGGTGGGCGGGAAGATGGGCAATGCGGTCGAAGGAGGCACCGGGTGCCGCTTTCGCCAGCAAGGATGGGTCGAGTAGCCGCCCGTAGACAAAGCAAGACGAATAGGTCACGAGCGAAAAGGGCAACTCACGGCCTCGGGAGTGTAGGCCTCTACACTCCCGAGCCAATGGACTGGACCACCACCCTCGATCGGCTCACCACCGGTCGTGACCTCACCCGTCACGAGGCGCTCGCAGCCATGACGGAGGTGATGGGGGGCCGCGCCGAACCGGCTCAGATCGCCGCTTTCATCGTCGCGCTGCAGATGAAAGGCCCGTCGGTCGAGGAGATGACGGGCCTGGTGGAAGCGATGCTGGAGGCGGCCGTCCCGGTGCCCCTCGAGGACAGCCCCCACCTGGTCGACATCGTCGGTACGGGCGGCGACAGATCCCACTCGTTCAACATCTCGACGACCGCCGCGCTCATCGCCGCCGGCGCCGGCGCCACGGTAGCCAAGCACGGCAACCGGGCCGCTTCCAGCCGCTGCGGTTCGGCTGACGTCTTGGAAGGATTGGGTATGCAGATCGGGCTGGAGCCTGCGGCGATGGCCAGTCTCGTGGTAGAGGAGCGTTTCGGCTTCTTTTTCGCTCCCCAGTACCACCCGGCTGTTCGCCATGCCGTGCCGGTGCGCAAGGCCCTGGGGATACCGACCATCTTCAATCTGCTCGGTCCTTTGGCCAATCCGGCTCGGGTGCGCCGCTACGCCCTGGGGGTTGCCGACCAATCGATGGCCGAGCGGATGATCCAGGTGCTGTCGTCTCTCGGGGCTGAGTCCGCCTTCGTCGTGCACGGGGAGGACGGCCTGGACGAGGTGACGACCACCGGCCCCACTTTCATCCTCAGGCTCCGTCACGGCGAGATCACCCACGCCGAGTTCACACCGGAAGACTTCGGGGTGGATCGAGCGCGGCCATCGGAACTTCTCGGCGGTGACGTGGCCGAGAACGTCGCCATCGTACGGTCCATCCTGGCCGGGGAGTCGGGTCCCCGCCGCGATGCGGCGGTGGTGAACGCGGCGGTGGGGATCGTCGCCGCCGGTGTGGCGGAAGGCTTCATCGAAGGCGTCGAGGCGGCGGAGTCGGCCATCGACAGCGGTGCCGCTGCCCAGGTGTTGGACAACGTCGTCGAGCGCAGCCGCCAGATGACCGGCTGACGTCCATCGGGTGCGGCGGCGCCTCAGTCGCGGACGAGGACGGCTTCGATTGCCCAGCGGACCACGGCGATGACTAAGGCACCCAAGAAGGTGGCCCAGAAGAAGCCGGTCGAAGTCAGGCCGAGATCGAGCCGTTCGGGAGCCGACAGCCACACCACCAGCTGGAGGACGACGGCGTTGATGGCCAGGAGAAACAAGCCCAAGGTCAACAGGATGATGGGGAGACTGAGGACGGTGAGTACCGGCCGGACGATCATGTTGGCCACCGCGATGAGGAGAGTCACTCCGGCCAAGGCCCAGTTGTTTCCGGTGAAGTCCAGCCCGGGGACGAGCTGGACCGCCACCCATACTCCGGCAGCAGTAGCCAGGAGGCTGAGGGTTCGCTTCACTGTGTCTCTCGCTTCGATCTTCGCATGTCCTGACGCTAGGGCGTTTGTTGAACAAGAGTGGAACCGGCCGCCGGCGCGTTGAAGTTCTTGCCGCGGGAACTGTCGGCGAACGCTGGAGCGACTTGGTGCACACTGTCCTTCCGCAGCCGATACCAGAGCGTAGGAACTTGCGTCCGGTACCCTCCGGCGGGTGAGCGTCCGCATCTTTTCCCTTGCCGCTTTCATCGTGCTCGGCGTGGCCTGTGGAGACGGCGAGAGCTCGCCGCCGCCCAGCGGACCCGTCCCCACGACGGCACCGCCAGCATCCACTGTCCCGGCACCGGAGAACCCGGCTACGACCGCCACCATCGCAGCACCCACGACCACCACCATTGCCCCACAGGCGCGCCCAGCCGACGCCGCTCCCGACTTCACTCTCGCACTGGGCGACGGCGGGACCTTCGTGCTGTCTCAGGAGTCCAAACCCGTTTTCCTGGTTTTCTGGGCCGAGTGGTGAACGACCTGTCGACGGGAGTTACCCGTCGTCGACATCTTGGCGGCCGAGTACGGGGAAGCGGTCGCTTTCGTCGCCCCGGCCTGGAAGGCGGGACTGGACGCAACGGCGGCACGGGCCGCCGAGCTGATGCCGTCGGGCCAGATCAAATGGGGACTCGACGCCGAAGAGTCGGTGTTCGCCGCCTACGGAATTCCCTACCAACCGGCCACCGTCCTCATCTCGGCGGAGGGCGAGATCGTCGAGTCATGGGCCGGCGCCCGATCCGAAGAGGCGATGCGGGGCTCGATCGAGGCGCTCCTCGGCGGGTGATCCCCGCTACTGCCTCGGTACTCGGGGGTTCACATCACTCTGCCACAATCGCTCGCCGGTGAGGAGCTTCGAGTCGTATCTGTTGATCGGGTGCGTGGTGGCCGTTTTGTGGCCGGCCGTGTTCGGCGTGCGCTCGCGGCGGGGGATCGTGGCAGCTTCGATGGTTGCGCTCGTCGTTCTTCAGCTGGTGATGGAGGGTTATCGCTGGCAGCTCATCGTGCTCTACGGCGTCGCCGGCGGGCTGGCGGTGGGCGACATAGTCGCCATCGAGCGCGACCTGCCCTGGTTTCGCCGGGTGGGTAGGGGTGTCTTCGGCCTGCTCGGGCTTGGCCTGGTGATGGCGCCAGCTGTCCTGCTTCCGGTCCCGACGATGCCGCTCCCCTCCGGACCGCTCCCGATCGGGACCGTGACCGTCACGGTGACCGACGGAGAGCGAGATGAGCTGTACGGGTCTCGCCCCGGAACGGCGCGGAGGTTTCCGGTACAGGTCTGGTACCCGGCTGCCGCCGTCGACGGCCTCGACCCCCAACCTTTGTCCCCCGACATCGGGGTGCTGGCGCCGGCGCTCGCACGCCACCTCGGCCTCCCGGCCTTCTTCTTCGGGCATACCTCCAGTACCGACTCGCACTCTTTCGGATCGGCCCCGGTCCTGGAAGGGGCGTTCCCGCTGGCCGTGTTCAGCCACGATTGGGCGGGAAGTCGAGCCATGGCCATCGACCAAATAGAGAACCTGGCGTCGCAGGGTTACATCGTGGTGGCACCAGACCACCCCTACAGCGCCGTGGTCACAGTCATCGATGACGACCAGGTCCACTTGGACCCGGCCGCCTTGGCTCCCCCCGGAGCCACCGAAGCCCAACGTCTCGAAGCCGAAGCAGCCTTGATCGGCGTCCACGCCGCCGATGTCACCACGATTCTCGACCAGCTCGCATTGGGCGGCGAGGGAGCATTTGGGGAGTTGTCGTCGTCGATTGATATCGACGACGTCGGCTTGTGGGGTCACGGTCTCGGGGGAGGCGCCGCTCTCCAGGTGTGTTTAACCGACGAGAGGTGCGATGTGATCGTCGGTTTCGACCCGTGGGTCGACCGACTCCCCAACCCGATCCTCGCCATCACCGCCACCAAGCCGATGTTGTTCCTGGGTTCGGACGAGTGGCGCGAGACGCCGAACCAGGCAGTCTTGCGCGGTGTCGTGGCCCGTTCCGAGACCCTCGGTTACGAGGTCAACGTACTCGGTGCCGACACCTCCGACTTCGGGGTGGCTCCCTGGTTCTCGCCGGTAGCCGACCGTCTGGGGATGAAGGGTCCCATCGACGGTCCCCGTATGACGACCATCACACGTCGATTCCTCACCGCCTTTTTCGACCGCATCATTCTCCAGACCGGTCCCGCCGCCCTCGACACGGCTACCTTTGCCGAGACCGAGGTGACCGTCACCGACAACCGCTGAGGGTGGGGGGGGAGGCACCGTCCTTCCCGACAGGGGCTGTCCCCGGCTTCTCCGGCGGAGGGAAGGGGTCGCCAGGGCCAGAGCGGCGACTGGCTGATAGTCATTCACCCGGCAGGTACTCGACAGGCGAGTCGCGCGAGACGATGTGGATGAAGACCCGGCCCGGAGGGACCCCGAACTCGGCGCCCGCTGCGTCGCGGAAGACGTAGGGGTCGGCTTGCGCGGCGCGTGACCAGTCGCCGGCGACGACTCTCCCACCGTGGAACACGGTCAGGTCGCCCGACCCGATCACATCGAAAGTGGGGACTTCGGCCCCGGCGGCGTCCTGGTATCCGGCCCGTCGTTCCGCCGTCGCCATCACCACCACCGTGTCGGCGGCGTATTGCGTCGGGTCCGAACCGTCGGCGGTGGCCACCAGAAACGGTTGGCCCAATTCGGAACGGAGATAAGCGGCACCGTCGTACTCCCACTTCACCGGATTCAGGTAGGGAACGGACAACGAGGCGGCAGGGCGGGAGTCGGATAGCTCCCCGCTGGGGATGCCGAGAGGCCGCGGGGTCGGTTCGGTGTCCGAAAGCCTGAAGAACAGGTGATGTGGTTCGGGGCGGTCGAGGAGCTGCAGTGCCGGCCCGAACTCCTGGAACCCGAACATCTGGATGCCGGCCGCTTCGAACGCCCCGAGCACGAAGGGCCGTCCGCCGGTAGAGACCAGCGAACCGGCCAGCACCCCTACCAGGTCGGCGTCGACCGGTCGTACCGACCGGACCGGCCCGACGAGTATCGGTGCCGGCGCGAAGAAAGCGATGAAACGGGTCATTCCCCCCTCCAGCGGCGTCTCGAAGACGAACCGGGCCGAGTCGAGGCCGATCTGGGGTTGGGCGGCGGGTGCGTTGTCGATCTTGACGGCGACGAGAGCCAACTCGGCCGACTCGACGGCCCCCGATCCATCGGGGTCGGGAACCTCGGAGACCGGGGAACTGGGCGCCCCGCTCTCGCCAGATGGGCCCGCTCCGCCGCTCCCGGCTGCGGCCACCGCTAGACCCGTCCCGGCGAGGAGTGCCACGATGCCCACCACCGCCACGACACGGGCGTTACGGTCGAGCCAGACGGTGAAGCCTAAACGTGAGCTGTCTTCGGGGGGAGTCAAGTGGTGGTCTCCTCTGAAAGGTGGGGGGATGATGCCAGATCAGCCGTCGCCGGGTGCAGATCTCGTGTTGCCCACCACCTGCTGGCCCGGATCCTCGCCGCGACGGATGGCGTCGATGGCCGATCCCAGCGTGAGGGCGTCGGTCGGCCCGATGATCCTCCCGACGACGGTCCCCTCCGGGTCGACGAAGAAGGTCTCCGGTATTCCGAAGACGCCGAAAGCGATGGCCGCCCGGCTGCCCTCGTCGGTCAGGTAGAGCGTGGACTCGGAGACGCCCACCTCCGAGAGGAACTCGAGGGAGTCGGTCGGCTCGTCTTGGTAGGCGATGCCTACGAATTGGACTCCACGCCCGGCGAAGGCCGCCGACGTGGCGAGGAGGGCATCATGTTCGAGGCGGCATTCCAGGCACCAGGAGGCGAAGAAGTTGACCACGACGATGTCCCCCCGGTAGTCGCCCAGGCTCATCTCACCCGAACCGACCAGGAACGGCAACGAGACCGCCGGCGCCGGCTGTCCCAACAGTGGAGAGTCCGAGAGCCTCGGGTCAGAGCCGAAGCGACTGGCGAGCACCACGGCCAGGAAGGCGGTGAGACCCACCATCGCCCAGGAGGCAGCCTTGATTCCGAAACGTCGGCGGGGTGCTCGTTCTGCAACCATCACGCACAGGCCTGTCCGGCCTCGGCTCGGGCGAGAGCGGCTTCGACCTGGGCCCGGGTGGGGTCGTCGAGCTGGCTCATGGCCAGAACGCGGCGAAAGGCTTCGGCGCCGGCCGCCGGGTCATGGGCGCCGCACCACGTGACGAGCCCGTGGAGGTAGAGCGGGAAGGGGTCATCGGGGGCGAGAGCTCGTGCCTCCCCCAGGAGGGCGAGAGCGGTGTCAACCTCGTTGTTGCCCTCGTAAGCCATCCAGCCGAGGCGGGTCAGGGCTGTGGCGGCCTGGTTGTCGGCGGCAGCTTCGCTTTGGGCAACGGCCAGGTAGTAAGGGAAGGCCGCCTGGTAGTCGGCCTCTTCGAACAGCCTCTCGGCCAACGCCAATCGCATGCCATCTATGGCCGGGTGGTCTTCGTTGGCGGCGATGACGGCGGCCAGGGTCTCGTTCGAGTAGTCGGCCGCGTCGGTGGGAAGCGATGCCGCCACACCGGAGAGGGTGTCGGGACGCTCGGTGATGAACAGTCCGGCCACGATGACGATGGCACCCAGCGACACCACCAACAACGTCGCTCCGATGGCGACGCGACGGGGCGAGCGCGGCATCGGAGTGTCGTCGGCGGCGGCGGAGAGGGCTGCTTTCGTCTCGGCCAGTTCTGCCGAGTAGGCGGAGCGGAGATGGACGGCCGCACCCGGGTCGATGTCGCCGGCGGCGACCTGGGTGGCGAGGTCGTCGAGGTCGGTGTGAATGTGGATGAGTCGCTGTTCGAGCTCGGCTCTCTCGGCTCCGGAGTCGACACCCGCGCGCGAGCGGCGAATCGTCAACGCCAGAGCCAAGCCCGCCACGATGGCCCCCCCCGGGACGAGCCACAGCACGATCGTCGACCGGGACGGGGAAGGGTCGAGGAGCAGTGATCCCGGATATGCCCCCAACACGGCATCGATGGCCTCTTGACGGCTCGCCCCCTCCTCGATTCGTTCGGTGAGGAGAGCCATCATGTCCACCGCCATCGGCGCTGGAGAGTCGGCGATCGGGACTCCTTCGCACACCGGGCAGCGGATGCGACTGCCCAGCTCGGCCGCAGTGTCGGCAACCGGTCGGTAGGTCGCCACCGACACGACCAGCGCCACTGCCAGGACGATGGTGCTCAGCGCCGCCCACGGCACCGACCGCAACACACGCAGGGCCGGTCGCCGGCTCACCGCAGCCTCAGGCATGCTGCAGGTCGGAGTCTCGTGCCGGTCGTCCTGTCGTCCGGCGGGTTTGGAGAGACCACAGGCCACCGGCGGCGGTGATGAGACCGCCGACCCACAACAACCAGATCATCGGGGAGGAATCGGCCTGGAGCCTGATCCCTGCCGAGTCGATGTGCAGCAGCGTGAGGTAGAGATCACCGTCAGGGCGCGACATCACCGCCGGACTGGTGATGCCCTGCTGGCCTTCGCCGAAGTAGTTAGCGCTGGGTGCGAGTTCGGTGACGACCCGACCCTGACGAGCCACCAGCATGTTTGCTCCCACGATCGTTCTGCCGGGGGCGCTGCGCTGGAAAGGAGAGACGTAGGTGAGCTCGAAGCCATCGAATGTGAAGGACTCGCCCGGCCCCAAATCCACCGTCTCGTGGATGGACAGGTTGGCAGAGAAGGCCAGGCCCAGGGCAACCAGGGCAACGCCGGCATGGGACAGCTGACCGGCCCAGAAACTCGGTTCGGCTTTCACCACGTGGCTCAGCTCGGCCCACGTCGAGCGGTTCGTGGCCCGGGCGCGGCGGGCGGCCAAGGCCAGCAGGTGCCGGGCGATCACGCCGATCACGAAGGTGGCCGCCACCACCGACACCACCAACCACCCGTTGCGTGTCCCGACGATGGCGGTCGCCAGCCCCAATCCCAGCGAGACCTGCAATGGTCCCCGGATGCGGGACCAAACCAGTCCGGGGGAGGCGTAACGCCAGGGCGTCACCGGGCCGATGCCCATGGTGAGGAGGAGAGCAAAGGACAACGGGACGGCGAGAGAGTTGTAGAAGGGGCCACCCACACCTACCTGGGTGCCGGTGAACGCCTCCAGGATGAGCGGGTACACCGTTCCCACCAAGACGACCAGGGCGAACACGGTGAGAATCAGGTTGTTGGCGAGAAACGAGCCCTCGCGAGAGAGAAACGAGTCGAGCCGGGGCGCCGACGACACAAGGTGGGAGCGGGTGGCGAAGAGGGCGAAGGACCCAGCCAGGATCACCACCAGGAATCCCAAGAGCACGGGCCCGATGGCCGACTGAGTGAACGAGTGAACCGACGTTATGGTGCCCGAACGGGTGAGGAAGGTCCCGAGGATGGTGAGGGCGAACGCCGAGATCACCAACACGAAGTTCCAAGCCTGCAGCATCCCCCGGCGCTGCTGCACCAAAGAGGAGTGGATGAAGGCGGTGGCAACGAGCCACGGCATCAAAGAGGCGTTCTCCACCGGATCCCACGCCCAGTATCCGCCCCACGACAGCACTTCGTACGCCCACCAGCCGCCGAAGAGGATGCCCAGCGTCAAGAAGCTCCAGGCCACCAACGTCCAACGGCGCGTGCGCCGCAGCCATTCGGGACCCGGGAGGGTCAAGGCCAGAGCCGAGATGGCATATGCGAACGGAACGGTGAGGCCGACATAGCCGACGTAGAGAAGTGGGGGATGGACGGCCATGAGGATGTGGTTCTGAAGCAACGGGTTGGGCCCGGGACCGTCACCGGGGGCCTGGATCGCCGCCCACGGCCAGGGACTGGAGTCGAGACACCGGTTGGCGGTGGCCTCGATGCACACCCGAAAAGGGTCGGCGACGGTCAGCATCAGCCCGAAGAAGAACAAGCTCACGATTCCCATCACGGCCAGGGCACCGGCCGAGAGCGGGTCGCCGGTACGGCGGTGATCGCGCCACACCAACCACGTGAAGCCGGCCAGCACCAGGCCCCACAATACGATCGATCCCTCCAGGGCCGCCCAGGCGGTGGCGACGTTGAAGGGGAACGGGGTGGCCCGGGCATGGTTGTTGGCGATGTAGGCCAGAGAGAAGTCGTCGAAGATCAATGCGGCCTGGAGGACCACCATCGAGACGACCGCCCCCGTGACCACCATGAGCACCGGGCGGGTCAGATCACGGCCCTTCTGGTCGCGGCGCAGGGCTGCCGCCGAGACGGCTCCGCTCACGGTCAGCCAAGCCGCTCCGGCAAAGGCAATTGCGATGGCCCCGGCGCCCACGAACGCCAGCATCAGCCCACCACCCCGGCCGTTGCCCCTTCGGGCTTCACCTTTTGTGTCTCTACGGACCACCTTCCCCGGTGGGCGAAGGGACGGGCGCGCATGTCCCCGCGGGAGGGGTCACACGGCGCCGTCATGACTCGAAGCCTCCGCCTTCGTCGGGGAGCTCGTAGTTCTCGTCGTGGCGGATGACTGCCTGGTCGGCGGCGAAGCGATCTCCCTCCCAGGCGCCTTCGACGAGGAGGGGGACGCCTCCGGCGAAGAGCGGTGGAACCCGACCGTCGAGGTCGACCCCAATGGTGGCGGCGCCATCGGTCACGTCGAAGCTGATCACCCGGCCTTCTTCCACCACGGTGCCTTCGACCACCTGACCGGCGAGACGGAACCGCCGGCCGTCGGGGAAGTCGTCGCGTTGGGAGGTGGCCTCGCTGGGATAGAAGTAGTAGGTGAGACCCTGAGAGAGGTTGGTCACCACGAGCACGGCCACGAGAGCCACCACCCCCATGGCACCCACGAGGACGAACCGGCGGTGGTCCACCGTCAGTTCCTCAGCGAGCGGTGGCGGAAGTACAGCCAAGCGGCGTAGGCGCCGACGCCGCCCACCGTGGCGAGGTAGGAGGCGGCGACGAGGGCTTCAGTCATCGAGAGCCTTGCCCAGTTGCGGGGGTTGCACCGCCGCACCGGCGGCAGTGGGCACCGGTGCCGTCTGCTCTTCCAGCTTGAGCACGCTCATGCGGACGATCAGCAACGCGATGTAGATGACGGTGAAGGCAGCGACGTTGACGAGCATGGCCACCAGCATCTCGGTGGGCATGGTGGCCCCGTCGGGTCGTATCGACTGGCCCTGGTGGAGGCTGCGAAACAGGTTTACCGAGAAATAGACGAGGGGTACCTGGACCACGGCGACGATCCCCAGTATGGAAGAGCGAGCGGCGGCGGTCTCTCGATCGGGACTGGCACCTCTGAGAGCGAGATACCCGACATAGACGAAGAACATGAGGGCGGTGGTAGCCATTCGGGCATCGCCCCAGTCCCAGTAGGTGCCCCACACCCCGCCTCCCCACAGGGAGCCGGTGATCAAGGCGAGAGCGGTGAAGAGCACGCCCAACTCGGCTGAGGCTGCTGCCAGGCGATCCCATCGACGGGTCTTGCGCAGGCGCCACCCGATCGACCCGACGGCAGTGACCCCGAAAGCCAGGAATGCCAGCCAGGCGGTGGGCACGTGGACGTGCATGATGCGCGAATAGGCTCCCTGGAAGGCGTCGATGGGGGCGCGCAGGGCGAAGAAGAGGCCCACCGCCAGGGCGAGGCCGGCCAGGGTCATGAGAACTCGGATCCGGTTCAACGAGACGCCTCCTCCAAAGGTCGGGCGATCACTGCCGCCGTGACCGCCAATGCCAAATCGGTGGCCGTCACCAACAGCACCCAAGGAAGGATACCGCCGCCTCGGCTCAACGATTCCATCGCCTGGGAGCCGCCGATGAGGAGGGGTATCGCCAGCGGTGCTACCAGCAGCGGGGCCAGCGTCGAGCGAGCGCGCAGCCCGGCGGTGACCTCGGCGGCGAGGGTCCCGATCTCGGCCAACCCGATGGCGGCGAGCACCGCCGGTATGAGGGCCAGGGGCCAGAGGGGAGGGAGCTCGGGATTGTAGAAGAGGACCATCAACGGGAACATCACCGTCATGAACGCCACCAAGAGGATGCTGGACGCCACCGTGCGGCCCGCCAGTCGGGCCAGCGGGTCCACTCCGAGGAGCGAGATCATTCGACGGTGGGTGGGGGCATCGCCGGCACTGTGACGGAGGGCGATCTGCATGGCGAAGAGGAGCGTCACCACCCAGAACATGGCAGGGCCCACGCGGGCGATCACCGCCGAATCGATCCCGAGGGCCAGTGGCAATGTCATGAGGGCCACGGCCCCGAAGGGCACGACGATGGCGACGATCTCGTTGGCGCGACGCTCGGCAATCAGGTCGCGGCGAGCGAACTCCCCAGCTTGCCTCCAAAAGCTCATGGGGTGATCCGGCCGTCGCGTATCGCCACGAGGCGATCGACCCGACCCCCCAGGAGGGTGGAGTCGTGAGACACCATGATGGCCGCCCCCCCGTCGGAGACAGCGCGGTCGGTGATGGCGTCGACGATGGCCACTGCATCGCTGTCGAGTCCGGCATGAGCCTCGTCCAACAACACCAGCCGTGGCCGGCACATCCACAGCCGGGCCAAGTCGGCTCTCCTGCGCATCCCGTTGGAACAGTGACTTGCCCGCCGGTCGGCGGCCGCTCCCAAACCCACCGCTCCGAGGGCGGCGCGGGCATCGTCGGCGGCCAGTCCGGCGAGGACGGCGACATGGCGTAGGTTCTCGTCCAGCGTCAGATCGTCGTACAGGGCGGGCTCGTGCCCAGACGCTGCAATGAGAGGGCGCACCCGGCGGGTTTCTTGTTCCGCCCCCAAACGGGCACCCAGTACGACGCCGTTGCCCCGGGTTGGGGTGAGCAAGGTGGAGACGACCCCCAGGAGGGTGGTCTTGCCTGCTCCGTTGGGCCCAATCACGCCCAACCTAGTCCCGGCCGGCACGGACAGGTCGATGCCGTCGAGCACGAGGGTGGCGCCGATCTGCACCGAGATGTCCCGCAATTCGACGATGGTCACCCAGCGAGTGTCCAGCGCCTGGGGGCCGCTGGCAAGTTCGTCGCCGGGGGAGAGGTGGCGGCGGCGTCCGGAATCCATACGAAAAACTTGAAATAGGACGTCCATCTGGTATGTTGATCATATACGACGGTTATCGAATTGGTCTGAAGTCATCGAAAGTTATCATGAACGTAGCCCAATTTCCCAAGGTTCGAGACCTCACCGGGGGCAGCGGCAGCCTTCCCATTGAAACGGATGGTTCGGCGGTGTACGACCTGTTGTTGACGGTGTGGGCCATCCTCGACGACCGTGAGGACCATGGCGGGTTCGAATTGGGCCCGGAATGGTTCAACGGGATTCTCGAAGGCATCGACCCTTCTCTCCGTCGGGAACTCGAGGTCTTGGGGGGCAGGCACGGCAGCAGCTGGTTGGCCCTCATGGCGTTGTTCGTCACGGCCCCTCATCCCCACGACGTCGACCGCATGCTCGACTGGGTGCAGTCGATGGAGGGGAACAAGTTCCGATTGGGCCTCCTCTCTCATCAGTGCCATGTCAGTGGCTCCGACATCACAGAGCTGGCCGAGCGGGCCGTGGGCGGTGACGAGTCCTCACTCGAAGAGCTCCTGGCCGAAAGTGGCGCCGATGCGCAGGCATTGGACCACTTTCGCGCTGTGTTCTCACTTCCCGAAGGGGAGCTGCGGGATCGCATGGTGGCGGCGTTGCGGCGCTTCCGAGAAGAGGTCTTCGGGCAATATGAAGAAGAATTCGGACAGATCGTGGCAAGGGCAGCAGCGGCCAGTCGCGCCTTCAGACGCGGCGCCGACCCCGAGAGGGTCATCGAAGAGGTCACCAATGGCGCCGAGTACCGCATCCAGCCCGGCGTCGCCCGACTGGTGCTGGTGCCATCGGTGGTCCTGAGGCCGTGGGCCATCATCGACCAGCACCGCCACACCCTGTTCGTCGCATACGGCGTGGCCGACGAGTTCATCGACGCCGACCCCGATGCCCCGCCCTCATGGATCGTCAAGTTGCACAAGGCTATCGGTGACGATCGTCGCCTCCGCATCCTGCGTCGGTTGTCGGAAGGAGGCGCCTCGCTCGATGACCTGACCGAGATGCTGGGTTTGACCAAGTCGACCGTTCATCACCACCTCGGTCTGCTGCGATCGGCCGGACTGGTGAGGGTGAAGCTCGACCCGATGGCCGGAACCAAGCACTACGCCTTTCGACCCTCGGTTCTACCCGAGGCGCAGCGATCGTTGGAGTCCTATCTCGGCTTCGCCGACGCTCCCGCAGAATCAACAGCTCCCAGAGCAGCAAGGAGTGAGACATGATGCCGTATCTGACCAACCACGTCGCCAACCAACGGATCGACGACGCCCGACGCCAGGCAGCTCGCCGCCGTCTAGGGCAGGAGGCAAAGCGATCGGCCGACCGGGCCGTCGGGGTCACCGACGCCGTGGGCCGTACCCTCATTGCCCTGGGTAGTCGCATGGTCTCTCACCACGACGAACGGCCCGCTCCCCGCCGAGCAGCCTGACCCTTCAGAGGGCGCCCAAGTAGGTGAGCCATCGCGCTTCGATTTCTGCTCAACACCAGGCGTTGTGACTGGAGGAGGCTAGAACGCACGAGCTCTATTTGCGCGCCCTTTTTCCCGGGCGCTAGTCATACACTGGGCCGGAGGTCAGCCTCGACGCTGCCGGAGCACATCGAGCACGAGTCGGGGGTCGATCTTGCGTTCGGCCAGCACCACCAGGAGGTGGTAGACGAGGTCGGCCGCCTCCTCAGCCACCCGAACGTCATCCACCGCACCCACGGCGTGGTCCTTGGCTGCCATGAGGGTTTCAGCTGCCTCCTCCACCAGTTTGCGCCCGGGGCCGTCGGGGCCTGCCTCCAGCAGTCGGGCGGTGTAGCTGTCGGGGGGGCGATGGTCCGCTCGATCCGCGATCACGTCCCACAACGAATCCAGAGCGGCAAAGGAAGGGCCGTCGACATCGCCCCAGCATGTGTCGGTCCCGGTGTGACAGACAGGTCCGGTGGGCCGGGCGGTCACCAGGTAGGCGTCGTCGTCGCAGTCCGTGACAAGCGACACCAGCCTCAGCCGGTTCCCCGATGTCGCGCCCTTCTCCCACAATTCTTCACGTGAGCGAGACCAGAAAGTCACCCACCCGGTCTCGATCGTTCGCAGGTAGGCGTCGTCGTTCATCCAGCCGAGCATGAGGACGCGAGCGGTGTCGGCATCCTGGACGACGGCAGCTCTCAGCGCTTTCACGTCGTCGCCTGACGAATCGGGATGCCCGCTGATTCCATGGCGGCCTTCACGTCGGCGATGGCCACTTGGCGCCGGTGGAAGATAGATGCCGCCAACACAGCCGATGCCCCGCCCTCGCGAACCGCCTCCACGCAGTGCTGAGCCGAACCAGCTCCACCGGAGGCGATGACCCCCACCTCGACCTGCCGCACCACCGTCTGGATGAGCTCGACGTCGAAGCCTTCGTGGGTTCCGTCTCGATCCATCGAAGTGAGAAGAATCTCCCCTGCCCCCAGTTTCACGCTGCGGCGAGCCCACTCGACGGCGTCGAGGCCCGTCAGCCGGCGACCACCCGACACGACTACCTCGTACCAGCCGTTTCTGCGGCGGGCGTCGATGGCGACCACCACGCACTGGCGCCCGAAACGTCGCCCGCACTCCGCCAGCAGGCCAGGGTCGGCAACTGCGGCCGTGTTGACCGTCACCTTGTCGGCTCCTGCTCGCAGCACCGCCTTCATGTCGTCGACCTCGCGCACCCCGCCCCCCACGGTCAGCGGCACGAAGACCGCCGACGCCGTGCGGCGGATGACGTCGAGCATGGTGCGACGCCCTTCGTGGGTGGCGGAGATGTCGAGGAAGCAGATCTCGTCGGCCCCTTCCGCCGTGTAGCGGTGCGCCAGCTCCACCGGATCACCCTCGTCGACGAGATCGACGAAGTTGACCCCTTTCACCACCCGACCGTCGGTGACGTCGAGGCACGGGATCACTCGGCTACGCAGCACGAGCTTTGCTCCGACACAATTCGACGAAGCGGGCCAAGATGGCCAGACCGACCGGGCCTGACCGCTCGGGGTGGAACTGCACGCCGTGGCGCATGCCGGCGGAGACGGCGGCCGAGAAGGTGGAGCCGTGTCGGGCGGTGGCGGTCACCACCGAGGGGTCGGCCGGCTCGGGAGCGTATGAGTGGACGAAGTAGACGACGGGGGCAGAGTCCTCGAACAGATATGCACCCGGTGTCACCTCGAGGTCGTTCCATCCGATGTGGGGGAGGGTGGGGGCGTCCACGAGCTGGCGAACGCGACCGGCAAAAAGGCCCAAACCCTCGGCACCGTCCTCGTCGGAGCCCTCGAACATGACCTGCATGCCGACACAGATCCCCAAGAGCGGGGCCTCGAGCGAGGTGAGAACATCGGCGAAACCCCCAGCGGC
>JBGTLA010000112.1:0-14108 GCA_041744375.1 Acidimicrobiia bacterium
TGCTTCGACCCTCCAGGACACCCCGGTCACCATCCGGGTCCTCGACAACGACACACCGGCCGGTTTGCGACTCCAGGCGATCACCTCCCAGCCCGCTGCGGGCACGGCCACGATCTCGGGATCGTCCGTCGTCTACACACCGGCCCCCGGCACCCACGGCACCGACACGTTCGGGTACCGAGCCTGCGATGCGCACTCGCGTTGTGCCGACGCCACGGTGGCCGTGCGAGTCACGGCCGTGAACCGGGCGCCGGTCGCCCGTGACGACTCCGCCACCACCGACCGTGACGTGGCCATCGTCATCGACGTCCTCGCCAACGACACCGACCCCGATGGCGACCCCCTGATCGTTTCGTCGCTCACTCAGCCTGGGCACGGTCAGGCTACTCATTCCGCTTCCACGGTCACCTACCAGCCTGCAACGGGATTCACTGGCACGGACAGCTTCACCTACCGGGCGTGTGACCCCGCCGGTGCCTGTGACACGGCCACGGTCACGGTCACGGTGCGGGCCGTCGACCGTCCCCCCAACGCGGCCGACGACACCGCCACGTACAACCCCGGGGGCCAGGGCTCGGTCGATGTCCTCGCCAACGACACCCATCCCGACGGAGTGGCCCTCGCTCAGAGCTCCCTCACCGTCGTCAGCGGGCCGGCCAACGGCTCGATCAGGAGCATCAGTGGCGGCGTCATCAAGTTCTCGATCACCGTCGGCTACAAGGGACCGGACTCGTTCGTCTACAGGATCTGCGCCGTGAACGGATTGTGCGACACCGCCACCGTCCGGCTCAGCCCGCGGCCCTGAATTCGCTCCGGCGGTAACCTGATGGGAATGCGATCGTACGCCGACCTGGTGGAGGACGCTCGAGCGGCGATCTCCGAGCTCGAGCCCGGCCAGGTGCGTTCGCGGCTCGGAGACCTCATCCTCGTCGACGTGCGCGAGCCCGAAGAGTACGAAGCGGGGACGGTGGAAGGGGCCCTGCTCATGCCCCGCGGCAACCTCGAAAGTCTCGTCGAGTCCCGTCTACCCGACCGTCGAGACGAAATCGTGCTGTTCTGTGCCGGCGGGTCACGCAGCGCCCTCGCTGCGGTGACCCTCAAGGCCATGGGCTATGGCAACACACACTCGATGGCGGGGGGATTCAACCGCTGGAAGGACGAAGGCCTTCCCTGGACGGCCCCCAGCACCCTGACCTCCGACCAGAGGGTCCGCTACAACCGCCACATCTCACTCCCCGAGGTAGGTGAGGCGGGCCAGCACACCTTGCTCGGTTCTTCTGTGGTCCTGGTTGGAGCCGGTGGCCTGGGGTCGCCTGTGGCTCTCTACCTGGCAGCAGCGGGGGTGGGCACGATTGGTGTGGTCGATTTCGACTCCGTCGACGCCTCCAACCTGCAACGACAGATCCTCCACAACTTCGATCGCCTCGGGATGCTCAAGGTCGACTCGGCCCGTGAGACGCTGACCGCTCTCAACCCCGACGTGAAGGTGGTGACCCATTCGGAGCGGCTCACGGCGGCCAATGCCCTCGAGCTGCTGGCGGGATATGACCTCATCGTCGACGGGGGCGACAACTTTCCGACCCGATACCTGGTGAACGACGTCAGTCTCCATCTCCGCACCCCGGTGATCCACGGTTCCGTCTACCGCTTCGAGGGCCAGGCGGCCGTGTTCTCACCTTACGAGGGCCCCTGTTACCGCTGCCTGTTCCCCCAGCCACCCCCGCCCGAGTTGGCGCCTTCGTGCGCCGAGGCGGGCGTGTTGGGCGTGCGTCCCGGCATCATCGGCTCGATACAGGCCATGGAAGCGATCAAGATGCTCCTGGCTCTCGGAGACTCCATGGTGGGACGCCTGTTGGTCTACGACGCCTTGGAACAAGACTTCCAGACCGTGAAGATCCGCCGCAACCCCGACTGTGCGGCGTGCGGCGACGCCGACGCCCCTCCCCTGCTCGTCGACTACGACCAGACGTGCGCGCCGGCCGACTCGAGGGGCCGCTGAGCGGCCGGCAGTGGGTCTGCGGCTGCCGAACCAGGGCCGCCAGGCCATCGTTGCTCACGCTCACTTCTGCCTACCCAACGAGGCATGCGGCCTCTTGGCTGTCGACCACAACGGGCTGATCAGGATGGTCTATTCGCTGGACAACTCCGAGTCGTCCCCCGACCGGTTCACAATCGAGCACCGGCAGCACTTCGGGGCGATGCTCCACGCCGAACGCAGCGGTTGGGAGATGGGAGGAGTCTTCCATTCCCACCCGAGCGGGGGTGCCGTGTTGTCGGGCACCGATCTCGCCCAACCCCACGACCCGACCTGGGTCCATGTGGTCGTCGGCTTCGTTCCTCACCTCGACCTACGGGCGTGGAGGATCGTGGCCGGGACGGCCCGAGAGGTGACGATCGACTGAGCGGCCCCAGAGCAGGGGTGTCAATTCGAGCGGCCCAGGAGCCTCTTCAACCAGGACCACAACCCCGAGAAGAACAGGGCGATCCCGTTGACATCGCTGTCGGCTTTCACCGCTGCCGCCGCCTCGGGCGACGTAGCCGCCAGCTTGTTCTCCAGGCAGGCCACGAACTCGGAGATGAGCCGTTTGGAGATCTCGTTGACCAGACCGGTCCGGCCGAACTGGGCTGCCGGGCCCGACAGAACCACGTCGGCGTCGATGTCGACCTGCGTGCCCCCTTCGGGAGCGGCCACCAGCACATATTCGACATTCACCTGGCCGCGACTGCCCCCGCGCTTGTCGACGCCTTTGCCGGCGATGGTGGCGCGCTTCGCCTGGGCATCGGGTGAGATCGTGGCCTCGCCTTCAAACGTTGCCGTCATCGGGCCGAGCTTGACCGACACCTTGCCGGCGTGAGCACCGTCGCCCTTCGACTCGAGCAGCTCTGCCCCCGGCAGGCAGTCGGCAACGGCGGGGATGTCCTGGAAGAAGTCCCAGACGGTCTCGATGGAACGGTCGACGGTGAACTGATGCTGGATCTTCATGGCGTGTCCTCCTCGACGGTCAATCGGGGCCTCCGCCCGGCGGCTCATCGTAACTGCGCAGTCCCACCGGACCTTTCCGATCCTTGAGAAAGCCTGCTTTTCTCTGTCGACGGACAGCCATGATCTCCGCCAGGATCGACCAGGCGATCTCCGTGGGACCCTCCGCTCCGAGGTCGAGGCCGGCGGGGCCGTGCAGCGCCGCCACGTCGGCCGCGTCGGGTTGGATGCCGCGCCCATCGAGGTCGGCCAATAGGCGCTCGAGACGCTCGCCGGGACCGAGAACGCCTATGTAGGGGACGCCGCCGCCCAGGCTGGCGCCGAGGTAATCGAGGTCGCGCAAGTAATTGTGAGACATGATCACCACGAAAGCCGAACCGTCGAGCTCGACCGCCGAACCGAGCTCGCCCGGAGGAACATGCACCAGTTGGGAAGCCTCGGGGAAACGCTCCAGAGAGAGAAACGTGCGCCGGTCGTCCACCACCACCGGCTCGAATCCCAACAGCGCCCCCAGTCGCACCAGGGGGGCGGCGTCGTGGCCGGCTCCACAGACGACCAGTCTCCGCGACGCCCCCAACACCTCCAGCATGATCGGCTGTCCATCGACCTCGACCACCCGGTGCCACCCCTCCTCCAATGCCCGAGCGGCCTCTGCCCCCAGCACACCCCGGTCCTCACGGGTGATTAGTGTTCGGTGTCCCAACCGGTCGCCCAGGTGATGGGCGATCACGACCGGCCGCTCGGCGGCTCGCAGGGCGGTGACGAGTTCCACCACCGAGGTGGCCGGTTCGACGATGAGCTCGGTGGCTCCATTGCATCCGATGCCCCACCCCCAAACGGCTTCGTCGTCGGAGGTCAGGTCGAACTCGACATGGCGGGGTGCTCCGTGGACCATGACCTCCGACGCCACCCGATGCAGATCCTGGTCGAGACAACCGCCCGACACCGTCCCCACCCCGGCACCGTCCGCTCCCACCAGCTGACGGGCCGCCAGCCCCCGGTAGGTGGATCCTCGCACCCCCACCACCGTGGCGAGGGCGAACTCGATACCGCGCTCATACCACTCCTCCGCCGCCGTCAACACCCGGTCGAGCTCGTTCATGTGTGCTCCGTGTCCCCCGACAACAAGGCAAGGGCATGGGCCAGGAGTTCGAGCACCGCTTCCAGGTTCTCGACGGCACCGGCGGGTGAGCCGGGCAGATTGATGACGAGTGAGTCTCCAATTGCTCCGGTCACCGGACGCGACAGGGCCGCCATGGGAGTGATCTCGATTCCCCGGGTCAGCATGAGGTGCACGAGCCCCGGGGCCGGCCGATCGATCACCTCGGCCGTGGCCTCCGGGGTGACGTCACGCGGCCCGAAACCGGTTCCTCCTGTCGTGACGACGAGGCGTGCCGCCGTGGCCGCCTGGCGAATGGCGGCCGAGATCGCCGCCCGCTCGTCGGGTACCACCATCCGCTCCACCGGCTCATACCCCGCTCGTACGAGCAGCGCCTCCAGACGGTCTCCGGATTCGTCGTTTCGGGTGCCGTGATGAACGCCGTCGGACACCGTGATGACCCGAGCGGCGGCACTCACCACGGCTGTGCCAACGGTGCGTTGAGGTCGGGTGGTATGAACACACCGCGACGGAGCGCCAGCTGAGAGACCAGCACCATGCCCAGGAGCCACGCCAGCGGCACCCACGAGAATCCCTGCTTCTCACCTCGGTCGTACACCTGCACCGATCTCGTCCCCAGCGCCGCCAGCACCGTGGCGATGGTGAACAAGCCGACCGTTGGCAGGGTTGGGACGAAGCCGGTGCCGTCGGGGATGAAACTGGGAACGGCCAGCAAGGGCCCCGCCACCCCGGGAATGAGAGCCAGCTTGACGGTGTAGGAAAAGCGTTTCTGTGGCGTCGAGATGTGAGACTGGCGACGGGCGAAGGCCAGGAAAGCTGCCGCCGACGCCAGGGCCACCGACAGCAGGCCGACGACGCCCGCAACCGCCAGGACTAGCTCCAGACCCACCGGCACATCGAGCGCCGCATAGGCGACGGCGCCGTTGGATGTTTCCGAGAGGGCTATGCCGGCGAGCTCCGTGAAACCCTTCCGAAAACAATGCAGCACCACCCACAAGACAGTGAGCCGGGAGCCGTCGTACCGGCGTGAGGCCGGGTAGAGCATGAGGAAGAAAGCTCCGGCCAGCAACGTCGCCACCAGGCCCCCCGCCAGCGCCAGGTCGGAGCCGGGAGCGGTGAACTCCACTCTGTTGTGGTAGAGAAGCGGGTTCCGACCCGCCACGGAACCGGCGACGGCCAGGCCGATGCGATCGATGAACTCGGCCGCCACCACGCCCACGGCCGAAGCCAGCACCGACGTGGCGATGAAGCCATAGGCGGGGATACTTCGTTTCGTTGGGACCGATGACTGGGTGGCTGTTTCGAACTCCACGTCGGCTCATGCTAAACCGAGCCGGCGCCGGCGAAAGGCCACTGCCGGCTCGGAGTTCATGACCATTCCCCCTGCCCCCTATCTCGCCACCGATGACCCCGCCGTGTTCGAGTCCACCGCCTTGGCGTCTGCCGGGTGGTACGACGAGGGCCAGCACGGCGGGGTGGTGGCGGCGCTGCTGGCCCACACCATCGAAGCCGTACCGTCCCTGACCACGATGGGGACCGCCCGGGTGACCGTCGAGCTCTTTCGAGTGGTTCCCATCGTGCCGTTACGGATCACCACTGCGGTGGTGCGGGAAGGCAAAAAGATCCAGGTGGTGGCAGCGTCGGCGTTCGATCCCGCGGGGACAGAACTGGCCCGGGCCGTGGCCCTCCGTCTGCGCACCACCCGCATAGCCCTTCCCACCGAGACGACCGCACAGGCTTCCCTGCATCCGCCACCGGAGGCGCTCAGTCCGCCCGACATGGCCCGGTGGGGCATCGGTGCCGATGGTCGGGTCCTCTACCACCGCCACGCCATCGAGGTGCGCGAGATCGGAGCAGGTTTCCAACAGCCGGGGCCGGGGGCCATGTGGTTGCGCATCCATCGGCCGCTCATCGACGAGGTCGAGCTGACCCCCACGACACGAGCCATCGTGGCCGGAGACTTCGTAAACGGGCTTTCCCGACTCGTCGATGCCCGTCGCTTCGTGTTCATGAACGCCGACCTGACGATCCACCTCAGCCGGCCACCCGCCGGGGAGTGGGTGGGCGTCGAAGCAACCTCCACCTATGAGCCGTCTGGAAGGGGAGTCGCCACCGGCGCCCTCTTCGACACGCGCTCCGCCGTTGGTCGAGCCACCCAGACTTTGTTCATCGACACCCGCTGAGACATCAGGTGAGGAGTAGGGCGGCACCCACCGTCCAGATGGCGAACCCGAGGATCGACAACCCCAACACCAGACCCGTTCGCCTCCACTGCCGGATGATGACGGCCGCCACGATGGCCCATCCCAGGAACACGCCCACCGTCCACCACATGGGGGCGAGGCCGACCGACGCCACCGCCAGGACCCCCACCACGACGTGAAAGGCGCCGGCCACGATGGCGTAAAGGACCTGACGGGGCGTCGGTTCGTCAGCCATCGACGATTCCGGCTGCCTCGCCGACCGTCCGGAACCAAACGGCCAGCGAGTCGACGGTCTCGTGGGCGTTGAGCCCCGACGGGTTGGGCACCACCCAGAGCTCGGCACCGCCCAACGTATCCCCCTGCAAGCCCAACGACGTGGCCGGCTGGGAGAAGGCGGTCCGGTACGCCGTCACACCGGCCACCGCCACCACAGCCGGCGCCCGCCGGACCACGAGACGGACCAACCGTCCCCCACCGCGTCGCAGCTCCTCGGTGCCCAGTTCGCCGGCACGGGCGGTGGCCCGATCGACCAGGTTGGTGATGCCCATCCCGCGGCCCACGAAGTGGCGTCGGTCGCCTTCGTTCATTCCCCCCGCCGGGTCGATGTCGCGCCCTATCAGGCCTGCCCGGCGCAGGGCCGGGTAGAACCGGTTCGAGGGATGAGCGAAGTGGGTCTGAGTCGCCGCCGTCCACAAGCCGGGGTTGATCCCCACGAATAACAACCGCAGATCGGGTCCGATCAGATCGGGGACCGTCGAGTCGCGAAAGGTCTCGAGTTCGGCTCGGCTGAACGACATCTGACAAGAGACGCTACCGCCGCCCATTGGTGGCCCGAACCGGCGCACCGACGGCGAGACGGGTCGCCCATCCTCGGCGGTGCCCCTTTCGACCCACACAAATAGTTCGTCTCAGCGACGTTTGCGGCGCATGAGGCGCTCCAGTGTCTCCGAGTCTGAGACCACGGGAGGTGGCAGGCGTTCGGTGGCGGCATCGGTCATGACCTGCTCGATCCGTCGTCGTTCGCGGCGGCCTTCGGTCTGGACGCCCTGACGCCAATCGGGGAGGTCTTCGGGCGAGAAGACGAGCCGGCGCAGCGCCACGTCGGCGAAGAACAACACCAACGCCAGTGCTATGAGCCACACCGCCACCGCCTGGAGAGCAGCCCCCCGGGCGGGAGCCTCGTCGAAGGCCAGTGACGGCTCGATGCCCATCCGGCCACCTGTCGTCTCGGCGACAGATGCCACCAGGGCCAGGTCGGGCTCAGCGAAGGCGAACTCCTCGGCGTATCCGGACACGGCTCCGGCGCTGGCCACCAGGCTCGAGCCGTCGGCACGTTCGAGAGACACCGCCACCCAGTACGCCCCCGGATCGGGAGCCGGGGTGGAACCGGCGAAGGTCGACTCGCCGGTCTGGGCGAGCGGCACGACCTCGATCTCCCCGGAAGGAGTGCGCACCCGGGCGAGGGCGGCGGCATCGAGGACCGGCTCGCCGACATCGAAGGATATTCCCAGGGTCCCACCGTCGACGGTCACCTCGGGCGGAAAGTCGAGTCCGGCCGGAAGGACCTGGCGGAGGAGCCTGCCCCAGAAATCGACATAACCTTCCCAAGTGATCCACCCCGCCGACCATCGGGCGGTGGCATCGGAGGTCCAGGCGGTGGCACGACCCAGGCCCCGCTGCCAGCTCGCCAGGAGGGGGTCACCGGGGCCGATCTGCAGAGCCGTCGCCGCGGTCGCCTTCGCCTTCGTAGCCACATACCCGCGCAGGGCGGGGGCGGACTCCAGCCCTGCGGTCACTGGCGAAGGAGCGCCGAGCACGGGCACGAATTCTCCTTCGTTGATGAGCCCTCGCGCCGCCATCAGGGTCTCTTCCACGAAGATCTCGGGAATGGTCTCGAGGTCTTCTCCCGGATAGAAGCGACCACCGCCGACCTCTGCCATCCTCCGCAGGGTCACCCCACTCCCCTCACCTGTGCCGAGGACCGAAAGCGTCACCCCGGCGTCGGCGATGCGCCGAGCCATCGGAACGAGATTCGCCTCGTTGGCGTCCCAGCCGTCCGTGAACACGACGATATGGCGGAGGGCACCCTCTACGCCGTGGAGCTGCTCGAGCGCCGCTTCCAGGCCCAGGACGAGTTTGGTCTCCCCGTCGGGCGCCACCGGGGCGAGGGCCCCGGTGACCGTGTCGGTATCGGGCTTGGGTTGCAGCGGGAGAACCCAATCGATTCCGCCCGAGACGGTCACCACCCCCACCGAGTCCTCCTGAGAGAGAGCTTCCACCGCGGCGGCGGCACCCGCCCGGGCGATGTCGGTCTTCACCACGCCTCCTTCTTCGAACCCTCCGTCGCGGCAGTGACACGCCCCCATGGAACCGGAGGAGTCGATCACCAGCACCTCGGCCACCGGCTGGCGACGGATCAGGTCGTCGGGGTTGGACGAGACCGGCAAGACCGCCTCGAGAGGTGTCTCGTGGTAATCGCCCATCCCAAAGGCCCTGTCGCCTCCCACCACCACCAGCCCACGCCCGAGATCCTCCACGAATGATGCCAGGGCCGCCCCTTCGGACTCGGAAGGGCGGGACAGGTTGACCAGCACCACCGCGTCGTAGCCGAGGAGCTCCTGTTGGTTGGGGACCGTCGGACGCACGTCGATGGCGACTCCCCCGGCTGTGAGGGCGCGCGCCAGGTCGTCGGCGTCACCCGACACACCTTCCACCACCGCCACCCGGGCCGGTCCCAACACCCGATACACGCCCGAGGAGGTGTCGTTCTCGGGCCGTGTGTCGAAATCCGCCCTGACGGTGACGGTCACGATCTCGAACCCCGAGTCGGGGCCGGGTACCCGCACCGACACCTCGTTGCGTCCGGGCAGCACCGACACCTCCCGCACCATCTCGGTGCCGCCGGAGGTGCGGAACGTCACGCTTGCCTCCCCGGCCTGATTGGACCGAAGCACGGCCGTGACCGGCGCTTCGTCGCCTTGGCGGATCGAGGCGGGGACGTGGACCGATTCGACAAGTACGTCGGCGCTCTGGGCGGGGTCGAACGTCACGAAGTCGACTGCCACTCCGCTTCCCGCCAGACGCTGCGCCGCGGCCGTGATACCCGTCGAGGTGGGCACCGCATCGGTCAACACGACCACTCGGCGCGATCCCTCGGTGGGGAGAAGAGATTCGGCGGCGACGAGGGCGCCGGCGAGGTCGGTGGCGTTGCCTCCCACTTCGCTCCTGATGCCGTCGAAAGGCCGGACCGGACCGACGGCCCGATCGAGGCGAACCTCGGACCCGAACAGGGCGATACCCGCCCGGTTCTGGGGGTCTTCTCCATCCAGTGCTTCTCGGAGGAAGTCCTCTTGCGCCCTTCGCGCCTCGGCGCCCATCGACTCGGAGCGGTCGAGCATGAACAGGACCGAGCGAGTGGACACTGCCCGCTCCAGGTGGGGACCTGCCGCCGCCACCACCAAGAGGACCACCGCCGCCAATCGGGCCACCACGGCCCACCGATGCTGACGCTTCGGCACTGGACTGCGACCGCGACTGGCTATCGCCCACACCAGCGACACCACGAAAGGGATGGCCACCAACACGAGCGGGCGGTCGAACCTCATGCCGTCGCCTCGCGACGCGTCCTGCGCCTCACACCCGGCCGCTGGTGACCCACCCACCATTCCACGGCCATGAGAACGAGCGCCAGGCCAATCACCCACGGTGCCCACTCCCGAATCAGATTGCCTTCCTGGCCGGCGCCGGACGGCCCGGCACTCACGGCGATGTCACGGGACACCCCGGCCGACTCGGTGCTGACAAAATGCCGCACAGCCACCTCACCGGCAGTGACGGTGCCCGCCTCGTCGAGGTACGACACCCGATAGATTCCCGGCTCGTCGGTGTTCGTGAACAGACCGGCATCCGCCGTGAGCTCGGCCACCTCACCACTGGGCAACTCGACCACCGCCCGCCGGCCGGAGGGTGTGACGAGCCCGATGGGGGTCCCGGCCGCCTCGGCCGAGACCGAGCCGGCTTCACCTCCCCGCATCCAATCGATCAGGTTGGAACCGAGGATGGGAAAGGCCACCTGCACCACCAGGTTGGAGTGGACGAGGTCGAAGGTGGTGTACGCGACACGATGTCCCTCCACCTCACCCAAGAGAAGCAACGGCACCGGTCCCGATGAGACCACCGGCAGCCAGGTGAGCCCTTCGACGGCCTGTGCCTCGGCGATCGAGACCGACGAGAGGTCCACGCCGTCGAGGATGGGATCGCCCGGTCGTTGGAAGGTGACGGCCAGATTCCGCTCGAGACCGACCAAATCGAGTCCTTCGGGTGCTTGCTCCGGGCGGATCAGCCACGTCGGTCGATCGATGTCGGGTAGGGGCCCGCCGTCGACGATCAGGATGTCTGCGGCGCCGGGTGCGTCGGCCACCGCCACCCCGGGAGTCGATGCCAGCAGGGCACTGAGGAAAAGTGACCCTTCGCCTGCCACCGCCACCGATGAGCTCTGCCCACCCCCTACCACCAGGTGGGCCCGGTCGTCGAGGTCGAGGGCATCGGTGTGGTCGACGAAGCTGGCGGTGACGGAGCTGGCGGGGCCCGCCTCGAGGGGGACGACCTGGCGGGCCGCATCGAGCCCGGGCACCGACAGTTCCGTCTTCCCGGCGGCCAGACCGTCCACTTCGAAGGCGACGGTGACGTCACGGGGCTCTGGCCCGTGATTGTCGACCTGTATGAAGGTGCGGACGGCACCTTCGGCGGACGGCTCGGCATCGAAAGCGGAGATGGCGAGGTTGGAGGCGATGTCGTCGAAGCGGAGGTGGGTAGCTCCAATGACCGGCTCTTCTGCCAGAGGGCCGTCACCGCCATCCGAGAAGATGACCACCGATGTGTCGCGATCGGGAGCGGCCAGCCCACGCGCCAGCCGAACAGCCGACGAAAGGTCAGCCGACCCTCCCCCCGGTGTCAGCCCGGCGATGGCATCGGCCACCGCCTCGCCGTCACCGGAAAAGGCGACGAGCACCCGGGGACGTGGCCCAGCCTCGACGACAGATGCCAGATTGGCTTCGGAGACGTCCGCCGCCAGGTCGAGGGCGACGACACGGGCCTGGTCGAATCGCCCGGCCATCGCCATCGAGCCGGACGTGTCGAGCACGAAGACCGTGTGCGGGCCGAGAACGGTCGCTTCCGAGACGAACGGCCGCGCCAGCGAAAGGACGAACAGCGCCAACACGGCCAGTTGAGCGAGCAGGAGCGGTGTCAGCTTGAGCCTCTTCCAGGGGACGGCCGACGACACCGGTTCCCCCACCTCACGCCACAACATCGTGGACGCCACCTCCTGCGGTCGCCGCTTGGAGCGAAGCATGTAGAGAACGACGAGCGGGCCGGCCAGGGCTGTGAGGCCGAGCGCTCCCGGGACGAGGAACCTCATCTGACGATCGCTCCCCGCGCCAGGCCCGAGAGGGCACGTTCTTCTGCCCGGGGCCCACTCTGGACCAGCAGGTAGTCGAGACCGGCGCGACGGGAACGCCGGGCGGCCTCGGTGGCGAACTCCTCCAGGGCGGTCCGATAGTTTCCCATCACCTCTTCGGTGGTGGACACAGGAACCTTGGCGCCCGACTCGACATCGGAGAGGTCGAGATCGCCGGCCAGGGTGGGGTCGAGTTCCTCACCGGCCAGCAGATGGAGGACGAGACCACCGGCGGTGGGAGCGAGGCCGTCGAGGACGTCGCGCCAACCGTCCATGAGCAGATCAGAGACCAACACCACCGACCCGCCGGAACCGGCCAGACGCCGACCGACGTGACGGAGACTTCCGGTGCCCGCCACCGGGCGTTTCTCCAGCCACGCCTCTACCTGCGGCCACGCCGAAAGGTGCCGGCCCGACGGTCCCTGCACCTCGGGGCGGCCCCTGTCGCCGGGAATTGCCCACACCCGCACCCGGTCCCCGCCTGCCAGGCCCAGGTAGGCCACCATCGCCGCCAGTCGGCGCGCCGACTGGTGCTTGTCGTACAGGCCCATCGAGCCCGACAAGTCGAGAACGATCTCGATGGGCAGCTCCTGTTCGGCTTCGAACTGGCGGACCATCAGCACGCCCAATCGTGCGCGCAGGTTGTGATCGATGCGCCGATAGTCGTCTCCCGGCTGATAGGGGCGATAGTCGGCGAAGTCGAGGCTCTCCCCGAGACGCGTGGAGGTGTGGCGGCCGGCCCATTGGGCACTCACCCGGCCCTTGACGCCCAAAGAGAGGCGTTCCAGCCGAGCCCGGAAGCGGGGCTCGAGCAACATCAGGGGCCGCTGGCGGCCGAGACGATGTCGCTCTGGGCGTCCACCGGCCCAGGATGAGCAGCCAGGACCTCGGCAACGATGTCGTCGGCCGACACCCCGTCGGCGAGGGCGTCGTACCCGAGCACGAGCCTGTGCCGGAGCGCCATGGGAGCGAGGGCCCAAATGTCCTCGACGGCGAGATTGGGACGCCCATCCATCAAGGCGCGGGCCTTGCCACCCATGACCAGGGCTTGCGCTCCCCGAGGGCTGGCTCCGTTGCGGACGTAAGTGGTGGCTGCCTCAGGTGAGATCGGGCTGGTGGGGTGGGTAGCCTCGACCAGTGTCGCGGCATACCGCAACAGGTGGTTGCCGGCTGGGAGCGCCCGCACCAGAGCGGCCATCGCTCCCAGAGTGGTCCCATCTATGGCTGCGGTGGCGGTCGCCTCCGAACCGGCGGTGGTGCGGCGCAGGATCTCGACGAGGTCGTCGGCAGGAGGGAAGGGAACCACGGCTTTGAAGAGGAACCGGTCGAGTTGTGCCTCGGGCAGCGGATAGGTTCCTTCTTGTTCGATGGGGTTCTGGGTGGCCATGACGAGGAATGGCCGGGGAAGAGGGTGGCGCTCACCGCCCAGCGTCACGGAACGCTCCTGCATCGCCTCCAACAGTGCAGATTGTGTCTTGGGGGTGGCCCGATTGATCTCGTCGGCGAGGACGAGACTGGCGAAGATGGGTCCCGGATGGAACAGGAAGTCGTCTCCCAGGAGGACATTGGTGCCCAAGATGTCGGCGGGCATGAGATCGGGGGTGAACTGGATGCGTCCGAAGGCGACATCGAGAACGGATCCGAGTGTGGCGAGGAGTTTCGTCTTTCCCAGGCCGGGCACTCCTTCGAGCAGGACGTGGCCCTCGCACAGTGCCCCGATGAGAACCGTGTCGACCAGTTCGGCCTGCCCCACGATCACGGTCCCGACCTGGCGGCGCACCGCCGCGATGTGGGTGGCGAACTCGTCCGGTCTCATCCCGCCAGCTTGTGTCATGTGAGGTTCCCTGTTCGATCGTTCATGGTTGCAGTTGAGTGAAGTAGTCGCGCACGACGTCGCGCACCGAAGCCGGAATCAGCAGTCCATCCAGCGACTCGAGAGCGGTGTCGCGGTACTCGGAAAACCGGTCGCTGTAAGGAACGAGGGGGAGGTTCTCGACGCCGCCCCGGCCATCGGTGCGCCCGCGTACCTCACCCTGTTCGTCGGATCCTGCCAGGTCGACTCGCTCCCGACCGCCCAACGCCTCGCCGATGGGATCGAACACCGAGGAGCGGCCCGGCGAGGCGCCTGGTTCCTCGTGCTGGTTTCCGGATCCCGGGCCCATGCCACCACTCCCTGTCCCCGACCCGGTGCCTTGTTGTCCTCCGCTGCCTTGACCACTCCCCCCACCACCCGGACCCTGGCCTTGCCCTTGGCCTTGGCCTTGGCCCTGCCCCTGACCCTGCCCTTGGCCTTGGCCTTGGCCCTCACCCTGGCCCTCACCCTGAGCGGCGGCCAATCGACGCTGG
>JBGTLA010000113.1:0-15059 GCA_041744375.1 Acidimicrobiia bacterium
GAGGCCGGCGCAGGAACCGAACGCCAACGCCACCACGACCGGTTCGCCGAAGAACCGGTCCATGCCCAACAAGAGTGCGAACTCTTTGCGGCCATCGCTCGGTACGGGCGCGATGTGGGGAAGGTTCCGTTCGGTCCAGAAGGCGCGCTCGAATCTGAGAACCACCTTCTCGAATCGACCGAATCCCAACCGGGCGATGGCCGCCAGACGCTCCGCCGGCAGCTCCGGTTGGAACCGGATGCTCCCGTTCTTGAGCACGCCGAGGGGAACGGTGACCACGACGTGGGAGCACTCCTCGATCTCACCGCTCGTCAGGGCCACCCGCACCTCTCCCCCGCCGTAACCCACTTCCCTCACCGGGCTGGCGGTCCGCACGTTCAATCCCGCACTGAGGGCGCCGACCAGCGACTCGTAACCGCCCACCGGGAAGTCTCCCAACGGAGACCCCTCATAATCCAGCGAGTTGGGCGGAAACCACCGAGCCGCGACTCTTTCGAGGGGGCCCGACGTCTCACCCTCGGCGAAAAGGCGCAACAGATGACGGAGATGCTCACGGGAAGATGCCGCAAGTGCGGTCTTGGCGACGTAGCCGTCCACCGCCGAGGCGAGCGAGACTTGCGAACCCAGGGTCGACCTCAGCTCGTCGAGGGCGGTGAGGAACTTCTCGTAGGCCACCCGCAGCCTGGCCCCTTCGTCGGCGTCGAGGCGACCGGTGGCAGGGTCCCAGAACACTGCCTCATCGAGGAAGTCACCTGGCACCCGGCCGATCCCCACCTGATCGGCCAGCGTCGACATCGGATTCCCGTGCGGGGTGTGGATCCACGATGCCCCCAAGTCCACCTTGAGGCCACCCACGTCCACGGTGCGGATACGACCTCCCAGTCGGGGGCGAGCCTCCAGCACCACACACTCGACACCGGCGTGCGTCAAGGCGTTGGCGACGGCAACCCCGGCCATCCCCGCCCCGATCACGATCACTCGCTCGACCGGTTCGACGACGCCACCGGGCACGGCCACCGATCCGTCATACGGCAGGGTCCCACTACTCGGCCGGGTCATTCCAACGAAGTCTTCCACAACAAGGACCCGATCACGGTAGCAACCACCGGCCCGAACCCGACGCGTACGCCACAATGGGGTGAATGCCCGATGCGGGCAACTTGCAACTCTGGCACGCTGGGCGGGTCCCAACCGAAGGAGTGAACATTGGCCACGGTGGCACTCAACGGAGTCGAGCTCTTCTATCAGACTGCCGGGGAAGGAGAAAGGCTGGTCCTCACCCACGGGGCGTGGACCAACAGCGACACCTGGGCCGGCATCGCCCCCCGATTGGCGGAAAGTTTCGAAGTCGTCACCTGGGATCGACGCGGCCACAGCCGCAGCCATGGCGACCCAGGCGATGGATCTCTGGCCGAGGGCGCCACCGACCTGGCGGCTCTCATCGAACACCTCGGCGGCGGAGCGACGCACCTCATCGGCAACTCGGCCGGTGGTGAAGTCGCTCTCCACCTGCTGGCGTCGCGACCGGACCTGGTCGCCAGTGCCGCCGTCCACGAGCCGGGCAACCTGGCACTGCTCGCCGATACAGACGATGACCACCTGCTGGGTCTCATCGCCCGGGAGCGCCAAGTGTGCGAAGGGGTGGTCGAGATGATCGAGGAGGGCAGACATGAGCAAGCGGCCACCGAATTCATGGAGATCGTGCTCGGGCCCGGAGGCTGGGAGATGCTCGGCGCGGAGCTGCGGGCCACTCTCGTCTCCAACGCCGCCACCTTTCCCGGCGAGAGCGAGGACCCCTTCGATCCGGACTCACTCGACGTGGCAACTCTCTCGTCGTCATCGGCTCCGCTCATGATCTCCTACGGGACCGACAGCACTGAGCTATTGCGAGCCTCGACCACAGAACTGGCTCGGCGACTTCCCAACTCCCGGCTCGAGGTCCTGTCCGGATGCGGCCACATACCTCATCGGACCCATCCCGATGTCTATCTCGGCGCCCTCACGGCGTTCTACGACTCGGTCAATGCAGGCGCTTGGCGTTGAAGCCCGACGCCGGCAAAGCCGCCCCAGCGCGCACCGGCGTCTGTTGGACTGGGCGGGGTGCGGTAGCGTGTTCGGATGCATCTCGACGATCGTCTCACGATCGAAACGCCTGAAGGCGTCTCCATCGAGCTGACGCTGGCGGGGCTGGGATCTCGGCTGGGCGCCGCCGCCGTCGACATCACCATCCAAACCGTCGTGCTGCTGGCGCTGGTGCTCGCCCTCACCCTGGCAGGGGCAGTGGTGTCGGCCGATCTCGGCATCTTCGTGATGGGTATAGGCACGTTGCTCATCGCCCTGGTCGTGCTCGGCTACTACCTCTTGTTCGAGGCTCTCAACGGGGGCCGCACGCCGGGCAAAGCGGCGTTCGGGATTCGTGTGGCCACCGTCGACGGCCGACCGCTGACCCTGGCGGCCGTGACCCTGCGCACCCTGCTGCGTCTGGTCGACTTCCTTCCGCTCCTCTACGCCGTCGGGGCGATGTCGGTGGTGGCCACCTCCAAGAACCAGCGGCTCGGCGACCTGGTCGCCAACACCGTGGTGGTGCGTGACCGCAAGCCGACGCCGGCCGCTCCACCCGAAGTCGCCGGCTCGCGCCAAGGTTGGGACGTCGCCACCGTCTCGGACGCCGAGATGGCCATCGTCCGGCGCTACTCGGCCCGTCGCCACCAGCTCACCCCCGAAGCGAGGGTGAAACTCGCCGCCGAGACTGCCGCCCGGCTCCGTCCCAAGGTGACCGGAGGCCAGTATCTCGACGACGAGGACTTCCTGCTCCAACTCCTCGTCGAGAAGTCACGCGACTGACGGAAAGGTCGCATCAGCTCTCGAGGTTGTCGAGGGCGAGTCGGGCGGCTTCCTGTTCGGCTTCCTTCTTGGAACGACCCTCGCCCGCACCGAGGATCTTGTCGCCGAGATGTACCCGGGCGGTGAAAAGTCGGGCATGGTCCGGCCCGGAGCCCTCCACGACGTATTCGGGTCGTTCACCATCGGCGGCCAGTTTCTCTTGCAGGCGGGTCTTGTAGTCACGACGTCCCGGCGCCTCGGCCCAGGCCCGGAGGTGGTCCTCCCACAAGCTCAGGATGACACTGCGAGCAGTCGGGTAGTCGGCATCGAGATGGACTGCTGCCAACACCGCCTCCATGGCGTCGGCGAGGATCGACTCCTTTTCTCGACCTCCCGAGGCCTCCTCCCCCCGGCCGAGGCGGAGATGGGCTCCGAGGCCCACCCGCTCGGCCATCTCGGTGAGGGCAGCGCCGCTGACGGAGGCGGCACGGATCTTGGCCAGCTGGCCCTCGGGCAGCGCCGGGTACTGCGAAAAGAGGAAGTCGGTGACGGCCAGCTGGAGGACGGCGTCACCGAGGAACTCGAAGCGCTCGTTGTATTCGGTCCCGGGATGCTCGGAGGCGTAGGAGCTGTGAGTGAGGGCCTGGACCATCAGGTGGGGCTTGGAGAACTCATGGCCCAGGTTCGCCTCCAGGTCGGAGGTCATCGCCCCGCCACTCTCTCTCGCAACCGGCCCACCAGGTTCTCGGCGGCGCCGTCGCTGGCCAGGCGCAGCGCATTGGCGATCGACCGGGCCGAGGAGGAGCCGTGGGCGATGACGACCACACCGGACACGCCCAAGAGGTGCCCGCCCCCGTAGGTCTCGGGGTCGAGGAGGTCGCGCACTTCGTCGAGCGCGGGCATGGCGGCTGCCGCCGTTTCCGGTCCGAGGCGCTCGAGTCCGTCGACCGCCATCTGCACGACCATCCGGGCGGCTCCTTCCACCGCCTTCAGGAAGACGTTGCCGGTGAATCCGTCGGTCACGATCACGTCGGCACGGTTGCGACCGACGTCGCGACCCTCGACGTTGCCCACGAACTCCAGGTCGGCCTCTTTGAGGAGGACATACGCCGCCCGTTCCAGTTTGCGGCCTTTGCCCTCCTCCTCCCCGTTGGAGAGCAAACCCACCCGGGGCCGCTCGATTCCCAAGAAGACCTCGGCGGCCACCGTGCCCATGCGGGCGAATTGGAGGAGGTGATCCGCCTTGACGTCGGTGTTGGCTCCCGAATCCAGCACGATGGTGGCGGTGGGACGAGTCGGCCAGATCGATGCGATGGAAGGCCTGGCCACACCCGGCACCCGCCCGATGAGGACGGCGGCGCTGGCCATCGCCGCCCCGGTGGAGCCCGCCGAAACAAACCCGTCCACCTCACCGGTTCGAACCAACCGGGCGGCCACCGCCACCGACGAGTTCGGCTTGGAACGCAGTGTGCGCGAGGGCTCCTCGCCCATCTCGATGATGTCGGGGGCGTGGGCTATGGGCACCTTTACGCCGTGTTCTGCCAGGTGCACAGAGAGCACCGCCTCGTCGCCGACCAAGACGACATCGACACCGGAACCGGCCGCCGAGACCGCCCCAGCCACCAGCGCCTCAGGAGCGTTGTCGCCCCCCATGGCGTCGAGTGCGATGCGCGACAAGGTACGTCAGTCGACCTCGAGGACCTCGCGACCGTTGTACTGGCCACAGTTGGGACAAGCCCTATGAGGCAGTTTGGTCGCCTTGCACTGCGGGCAGGTCGAAGTGGTGGGCCTGCTCACCTTCCAGGCCGCCTTGCGCTGGCGGGTGCGGCTCCGGGACATCTTCTTCTTGGGCACCGCCATGAGCAGCACTCCTCCATCTTGGTTGCAACGGACAGGGTACCGGCGGACGAGGCGTCCGACAGGAATCAAGCCGGACGGCACTACGGCGAGCGTCGCTCCCCTCGATCGTCCTCGATCAGGTCACGGAGGACGGCAAACGGAGAGGTAGACGGCTCGACGTGACCGCCACAGGGGTTCTCATTCAAGTCGTTCCCGCAGGTGGGGCAAAGTCCTGCACAGTCGGGCCGGCACAGCGGCCGCATCGGCACCGCCAGGGCGATCTCGTCGCGCACGGGGCCGGTGAGGTCGATGGTATCGCGCTCCAGGGCGTAGCCGTCTTCGTCCGGTTCCTCCTCGAAGACCTGAAAAGCCGACACGGAGAGCTCTTCGGGCCACTCCGCCAAACAGCGGGTGCACACCAGTTGGGCGGTGACGGTGGCTTGGAACCGAGCCAGCACCCCGTCGTCGATGCCGTCCAGATCCACCGTGACCGTTGCTTCGCCCTCCACGCGCGATTCGCCCACGGCCACGTCGACGCTCACCGACCCCCGCTCGGTGCGACGCTCGCCGGGCCGGTCGACCAGATCGGAGACGAGGATGCGAAAGACGCCCTGGCGGGCGGTCACAACGGTACGTCAGGGGGTTTGGGCCGGGCCCGGTGCAGTTCCTCACGCGAATAGTGGACCTTTCCGAGGAGCTCACTCAGGAGGTTCTCGACTTTCTCCAGGCTGCGCTCGATGTCGTCTTCGGCTTCCAATCTCAACCGGCGGGCCTCGCCTTCGGCCCTGCGCACCAAGATGTTTGCTTCCTCCACGGCTTCGGCCACCACATGCGAATCCGACACCAGCCGCCGTGACTCGCCTTTCGCCTTCTCAACGATGTCGTGGGCCCGTTCGTTGGTGCGGGCGATGAACGCCTCCCGCTCACGCACCATCCACCGGGCGGCCCGGAGCTCGTCGGGCAGCTCATTGCGAAGCCGCTCCAACATGACCAGGAACTGTTCGCGATCGACGAGGACACTCGAAGACAGGGGCATGGTCTTGGCCTCGTGCAGGTGAGCGATCAGATCGTCCACCATGTCCTGGAGCTCGCCCACCGAGGTGCGGGGGCGCGGCTCGTCGATGGCCGACGCCACCACCTGCTGGGACGACTCGGTGTAGTAGGGCTGGTCCGAGCCGGCATCGCCGGGGTCGCCGGCCTCGTCGTCGGCGTAATCGTCGTATTCGTCTTCGTAGTCGTCGTTGTTCATCGCAACCGCTCCTCGAGTGCACCCGCCACATGCCGGGGCACCAGCCCCCGGTAGGCACCGCCCAGTTTGGCAACCTCGCGCACCAAGGACGAGGAAAGGTACGACCACTCGGGATTGGTGGGCAGGAACACGGTCTCGATACCGGCGATGCTGCGGTTCATCTGGGCCATCTGGAGCTCGTAGTCGAAATCGGAGACCGCTCTGATGCCCTTCACGATCGTGTCGACTCCCCGTTCTCGGGCGAAATCGACTAGGAGCCCGTCGAAAGCAGCCACTTCGACCCGGTCGCCGACCCCTTGTGAGATCATCGCCACCCGTTCCTCCACACCGAACATGGGCTCCTTCGAGGGGTTGGCCACCACCGCCACCACCACCCGGTCGAAGATCTCGAGGGAACGGTCGATGATGTCGATGTGACCGTTGGTCGGTGGGTCGAAGCTGCCGGGGCAGAGAGCTGCCGTCATCGTCACGCCTTCCTAAGTGGCCGGTGTCTTGGTGTAACGGTGGATTCTGGCGTCTCCGTAGCGCCGATCGGCGGCAACCGCCCATCCCGGGGGCGGGTGGGGGGCGCTGTCCCGCTGCCGGCGGCTGACCACGACTTCGCCGTCGGGCTCCAGCACGGTGTCCACCATCTCGAGATGAGCGTCGAGCACCTCCCCGGCGAGGTCCCAGGGTGGGTCGATGAAGACGATGTGGTACGTCTTCGTGCCGGGAGCCGCCAGGAAGCGATCCACATCTTGGGCTATGACACTTCCGCCCAGTCCGACGGTGCCGACGTTGGTGCGCAGGGCCTCCAATGCCTTGCGACCCTTCTCCACGAAGGTGGCCGAGGCCGCCCCCCGGCTGAGGGCCTCCAGCCCGTACGAGCCCGACCCGGCGAACAGATCGAGCACGTCGGAGTCCTCCACCCACGGCCCCAGGGCCGAGAAGACCGCCTCGCGCACGCGGTCGGTGGCCGGACGGGTGTCGGCCGTGTCAGGAGCGACGAGACGGCGGCCCTTGGCGGCTCCGGTGATGATCCTCACCCAGCCCACGATACGGGAGTCGGCGATATGGCACCATGCACCCATGAGCCAACCGACATCCGATGCCCGCAACGTGCTGGGCGAGCCACTCATGCCGTGTGCTCTCGAACCGCTCACCGGTTTCTTTCGCGACGGGTGCTGCAACACCGGGCCCGAGGATCTGGGCCGCCACGTCGTCTGTGCCGAGATGACCGAGGAGTTCCTCGCCTTCTCGGCCGCCCGGGGCAACGACCTGTCGACCTCGAACCCGATGTACGGGTTCGAGGGCCTCCGCCCCGGTGACCGATGGTGCCTGTGCGCCTCACGCTGGCAGGAGGCCTACGAGGCGGGGATGGCTCCCCGGGTCATCCTGGTGTCGACGCACGAGGCCGCCCTCGAAGTCTGTGAACTCGAAGCCCTCCAATCCCACGCCATGACTTGGTGAGCGAGCCAGGTTATGGGCCTGGGAATTCAGCTGACGAACAGCCAGGCCACTTCTTCGCCCAGGAGGGCTCTGATCTCGGCCACGAGCTCGGGGTGAGCGCTCAGGTCGGGATGGGCGTCGACCAGGGCGAACGCCTCCCGTCGCGCCGCCACCAACAGGTCGAAGTCGCGCAGGATGTCGGCCAGGCGCAGGTCCGTCATGCCCGACTGGCGCATGCCGAAGAGCGTGCCTTGGCCCCTGATTTCCAGGTCGGTGTTGGCCAGTTCGAAACCGTCGGTGGTGGCCACCATGGCCGCCACCCGGGCCCCACCCTCCTCTGTGGTGGGGTCCGAGATGAGCACGCACGTCCCGGGATGGCTGCCTCGACCCACTCGCCCCCTCAGCTGGTGGAGCTGGGAGAGGCCGAAGCGATGGGCGTCCTCGATCACCATGACCGTGGCATTGGGGACATCGATGCCGACCTCGATGACCGTGGTAGCCACCAGCACATCCAGGTCGCCCTGGCGGAAAGCAGCCATGACGCCTTCTTTTTCCCGGGGATGGAGCTGGCCGTGGATGAGACCAACCCGAAGGCCGTCGAGCACGCCGGTGAGGCGCTCGTACTCGGCCGTGGCCGATGCCGCCTCCACCTTGGGGCTGTCCTCCACCAGCGGGCACACCACGAACGCCTGACGGCCGGCGCCGGCCTCAGAACGCACCAGTTCCCAGGCCTCTTCCTGTCGCTCGTTCGAGATCGCCATCGTCGTCACCGGCACCCTCCCGGGGGGCATCTCCTCGATCACCGACACATCCAGGTCCCCGTACAGGGTCATCGACAGTGTCCTCGGAATGGGAGTGGCCGTCATGATGAGGAGATCTGGGTCGACCTCGTCGGCCTTGGCGCGCAGTTCCACCCGTTGCGCCACCCCGAATCGATGCTGCTCGTCGACCACCGCCGCCCCCAGGCTGGCGAACTCGACTCCCTCCTGGATGAGGGCGTGGGTGCCGATCACGAGCTCCACCCGGCCTCCCCGGATGGCATCGAGGACCGTTGCCCGGGGAACGTCTCCGCGGTGGGAGAGGATCGCCCGGCTTCCGGTGAGGAGAGCGACGCGCACCCGGCTCGTGTCGTCTCTTTCTCCGAACAGCGAGACCATGCCCATGTCGGCACCGTCGCCTTCCAGCTCGGCTCCCAGACCCGCCTGCTCCAAGAGGTCGACCACCGCCAGAAAGTGCTGTTCGGCCAGCACCTCGGTCGGTGCCATCACCGCCCCCTGCCAGCCCCCTTCCACTCCCGACAGGAGGGTGGCGACCGCCACCACCGTCTTGCCGGACCCGACCTCGCCCTGGAGGAGCCGGTGCATGGCGTGGGGGCGAGCGAGGTCGGAGCGGATCTCGCCCAACACTCGCTCTTGGTCGGCGGTGAGGGCATAGGGCAAGCCGGTGATGAATCGCTCCACCAGACGGCCGTCACCCTCATGGGCGATGCCCCGCGACTCCCGCTCGTTGTGACGCTTCTGGAGTGCCAGCGCCACCTCGAGCCGGAACAACTCGTCGAACACCAGCCGATCACGCGCCGGAACGACGTCGTCGGGGGTAGCGGGAAAGTGGATCGCTCCATACGCCCAGTCCCGTTCGGCCACGTCGACCCGCCCCACGATCTCGGGCGGCACCGTGTCGCCGATCGGCCGGCTGCGCAGGAGGGCGTTGTGGATCGCCCGGCGCATGACCCCCGGTGTGATCTTCCCCACGGCGGGGTGGACCGGAACCACCCGGCCGGTGTCCAATGACTCTTTGGGCGAGGAGAGCACGTCCACGGCCGGGCTCTTCATCTGGAGCTTGCCGTTGAACCGTTCGACCTTTCCGGAGAGGGCGACCTCGGAGTCGACGTCGAGTTGGCGGGCGCGGAAGGTCTGGTTGAACCACACCGCCTTGATGGTCGACGTTTCGTCACCCACCACGGCCTCGACGATCGCCAGCTTGCGACGTGGCCTGCGCATCGAAACCGACTTGACGGTGGCCACCACCGTCACTTCCTGATTGATGGGAACGTCGGTGATGGCCACGCTACGGGTGCGGTCGATGTAGGTGCGGGGGACGTGGACCAACAGGTCGGCCACCGTGGCGATCCCCACCCTGCGCAGGGCGGCGCCCCGCTGGCCCTTCAGACCCTTGACTTCCTCCACCGGCACGTCGGCGAGACGCCTCAGTTCGGCCATACCGTCACTCGATCGACACCAGGTACGGGTAGAGAGGCTGGCCTCCGTCGATGGTCATGACCGCCACCAGCGGGTGGGTCTCCGAGAGCCAGGCCCCCAGGGCCTTCGTGTCCGCGGGGGTCGCCCCCTCGCCTTCGAAGACGGTGATGAGCTCCGGGGTCGGTGGCATGATCGCCGCCACCAGGCCGCGGAGGGCCGCCCAACGGGAGGAGTCGACCACGACCACGCGCCCATCGGCCACCCCCAGCCAGTCGCCCTTCCCGATGCTCCAGCCGTCGACGGTGGCGTCGCGCACGGCCTGGGTGACCTCACCGAACTCGATGGCTCCCGCCGCCACCGCCATGTCCTCCCACAGGGCGTCGAAGTCGTCCACTCCGGGGACGTAGGCCACCATCGCCGCCAGGCCCTGAGTGAGGCTGCGGGTGGGCACGACCGCCACCTTCTTGGTGGTCAGGCTGTTGACCTGTTCGGCCACGGGGACGATGTTCTTGTTGTTGGGCAGGATCACGACCGCCGCCGACGGCGCCTCGTCGACCGCCGCCAGCACCTGCTCCACCGTCGGGTTGGAGGACTGTCCCCCCGCCACGATGCCCTGCACGCCCAGTCTCCGGAACCGTTCCACCAGCCCGGGACCGGTGGCGACCGCCACCACTCCCACGGGCACGTCCAAGACGTCGGGGAGGGGGCTGAACCCGCCGGCGGCCACGTCAGCTTCGAGGGCGCCCACCTGTTCGTACAGGTCGGTGATGCGTATCCCCCGGGGGCGACCAGCCTCGATCCCAACCTCGATGGCCGGGCCGATGTCGTCGGTGTGGATATGACAGTTCCACAGGCCTTCGCCGCCGACGACCACGATGGAGTCACCCAACTCGGCCCACGAGGCACGAAAGGGATCGAGTGCGGAGTCTTCGGCCTCGAGAAAGAACATGACCTCGTAGCGGGGGCCATCGATGTCGACGACGGGCCCACCCACCTCGACCCCGACGGCTGAGGCAGTCAACAGATGTTCGGGAAGGAGTGTCTCGGTGTCGGTCACGACTTCGAGGAACGAGGCCAGGAGGAGGAGAAACCCCGCGCCCCCGGCGTCGACCACACCGGCGTCCTTGAGAACACGAAGCATGTCGGGTGTCCGTTCCAGGGCGTCCCACGCCTGGCGGTACACGATTTCGAGGAAGACGCTCAGGGCGGAATCGTCGAGATCGGCGGAAGCAGCCGATTCGGCGGCGACGCGCAGGACGGTGAGGATCGTCCCCTCCACCGGCCGCTCCACGGCCCGGTAGGCGGCGTCGGAAGCGGCAGTGAGGGCCGCCGCCAGGTCCGGGGCGGCGATGTCGGGGCGGGCCGAAATCGACTCTGACATCCCCCGCAGGATCTGAGACAGGATCACTCCGGAATTGCCGCACGCTCCCACCAGGGAGCCATGCCCCACCGCTTTCGTCACCTCGCGCATGGTGGTGGCGCCGTCGAGGTGGCGGACGACCGAGTCGATGGTCTGGGCCATGTTCGAGCCGGTGTCCCCGTCGGGCACGGGATAGACGTTGAGGCCGTTGATCGCCTCTCGGTTGGCCTTGAGGAGGCGCTGATAGACCGAGAACACGTGCTTGAGGTCGGTGGAAGTGAGAGTCACTTGGGCAAGGATACCGGTCCCCGCCCCCGGGGCACGTTCCCCCGGGTTGCGTCGGGATTTCCCACCCCCGGCCCGAGCCAAGTATCCTGGCGGTCGATCCCCGAGGAGTCTCTCTCTCATGTCGTATCACTGTGAAGTGTGCGGAAAGGGACCCAGCTACGGAAAGTCCGTCAGCTTCTCCCATAAACGCAACAATCGTCGCTGGCTGCCCAACATCCAGCGTGTCCGTGTCCGCCACGGCTCCAACACCCGTCGCGCCCGGGTGTGCACGTCGTGCATCCGCGCCGGCAAGATCGAAAAGGCCTGACGCCCCGTGTCCCACCAGGGTGTCGTCCAGACCTACGACTCGATCACTGGGGCGGGCGTGGTGATCCGCGACGACGACCGGTCCGAGGTCTACCTGCGCCCGGGCTCGCTCGCCGGCTCCATCTTCCGCAACCTCCGCCAGGGCCAGCGCATCGTCTTCGAGCTGGTGCACGAAGACGACGCCACCTACGCCACCTCCGTCCGCATCGGCCAAGAGGCCTACTGAGGTTTTTTATGACCGAAGCGGGGCGGAATCCGCCCCGCGTCGGTCATCACAACCGTGGCCCCGACGCGAGAACCCGGCGGTCGGTATAGTCCGAGGCCCGAGACACAGGAGGGCAATTGGTCCAGGCCTACGTGCTGATCCAGACTGAAGTCGGCAAGGCGGCGATCGTCGCCGACGAGGTGCGTGAGATCCCCGGTGTACAGAACGCCGACGATGTCACCGGCCCCTACGACGTCATCGTCAAGGCTTCCGCCGACGACGTCGACGCCCTCGGCAAGCTCGTCGTGGCCAAGATCCAGGCGATCGGGGGAATCACCCGCACGCTCACCTGCCCCGTCGTCAACCTCTGACCGAAGAGAGAGTTCAGCCCAGCTTGGAGGCGATCGACCCGGCGCTGCGCAAGGCGGTGCCGTCGGAGCCACCAGTCGAGTAGGCACGCGGGGGCGACGCCAGTGCCTCGGCCACCATGTTCCCGAACAGTTCCCGCCGTGAGCGAACCGGGTCGATCCACAGGTAGGCCGCCATCGAGCCGGGGATGGTGTTGATCTCGTTGACCCACAGTTCCCCGTCGCGCTCGAGGAAGTCGATGCGGGCGATACCCCGCACATCAGCCACTTTCGCCACCGTCAGCGCCAGTTCCTGCAGGCGCCCGGCCAGGTGGTCGTCGACTTGCGCCGGCAGCTCCCGCCCGCCGGAGACCTCTCCACCCCACGCCAGGTACTTCTGGTCGTAGCTGTATATGCCGCTGCCCGCGGCCCGGGCGGGAGCTTCGATGGCCGACAGCTCCCACGCCGGGTGACGACGCACCGCCAACTGCAGGTCGCGACTTCCCGGCAGGAACGGTTCGGCCACCCCTCCCGCCCCGAAGTACGGCGAAGACCGGACCAGGGCGAGCACCGTCTCCCAGTCGTCGGCCACCTCGATGCCGATCGACGAGCCCCCGAACCTGGGTTTGACGATGAACGGCCCCCCGAAGGAGGGCGGCTTTTCGTCTCCCGTGCCGACGAGGGTTCGGCCCAGGCCCGGCAGGCCGGCGGCGGACATGGCCGCCCCGAACGCGAACTTGTCCATCCCCAGAGCCGAGGCGGCCTGGTTGGGGCCGGTGTAGCGAAGCGCGGCCAGGTCGAGCGCTCCCTGCAGGGTTCCGTCCTCTCCCGGTCCGCCGTGACAGGCGATCACCGCCACGTCGAGGGGTAGCGTCTTGCGCTTGTGCATGAATCCGCCCCCCGGGTGTGCGCACAGCTCCACCGGACGCGACTTGCGCGGCACGCCGTCTACGAAGTCGGAGGCTTCGGCGTCGGGTTCCACGCGATGCCACTGGCCCGTCTTGGACCAGTACAGCGTGACCGGCTCGGTGTCGAGGGCGCGGGCCACCTGGAGGCCGGTCAGGATCGAGATGTCGTGTTCGTCGCTCGGCCCTCCGAAGAGGACGGCAGGTTTGCTCATGGGCGCGATGTTATGCCGCTCGTGTCCGAACGAAGCGGCACCGTCCGACGGCTCCGACATCCCCGGGCGGGGACACCGATGACGCCATACTGACGCCATGGACGCCTTGATACTGGTGGTGGAGGACGACCGATCGATACGTGAGATCACCCGTATCGGGCTGTCGGAGGCCGGATTCGGCGTCGTCACTGCTGCCGACGGGGAAGCGGCCCTCGCCGAGTATCGAGCCCGCCGTCCCGACCTGGTGGTGTTGGACGTCATGTTGCCGAAGCGCGACGGGTACGAGGTGCTGCGCAGCATCCGCTCGCTGGCCGCCACCCCCGTCGTGATGCTCACGGCCCGCTCCGAAGCCATGGACGTGGTTCTGGGTCTGGAGCTGGGCGCCGACGACTACGTGACCAAACCCTTCGAGATGCCGGTGCTGGTGGCGCGCATCCGCTCGGCGTTGAGACGGGCCCGTACCGAGCCGGCCGCCGAGCGCTTCACATTGGGGCCCATTGAGATCGACGTCTCGTCGCACCGGGTCACCGGCCCGCACGGGCCGATCGAGTTGACGCCGACCGAGTTCCGCCTGCTGACGGAGTTGGCCGCCACCCCGGGACGTGTCATGACCCGTGAGCTGCTGCTCGACCGGGTGTGGGGATACCCCGACGTGGGGGATTCCCGTTTGGTCGACGTTGCCGTCCAACGCCTCCGCTCCAAGATCGAACCAGATCCCGCCAAACCCACTTTGATCGAGACCGTGCGCGGCTTCGGATACCGAGCGGGCGGCTGAGGTGGGTTCGTTCCGTCGGCGCCTCATCCTCACTTTGATCGGGCTGGTGGCCCTCACGGCCCTGGCCGTCGGAACGATCTCGACGGTGCTGGTCGAGCGGTCGTTGCGCGCCCAACTCGTGGCCGACGCCACCGGCGGAGCCGAGTTCAACATCGGCGTCCTCCCCGACGCCGTGGGCCTCCCGGTCGGCGCCGGGTACCAAGAAGTGGAAAGTTCGGGGCTCCTGGACCGCTTCTTGATACGCGGTGTGGACGGCGCCTGGGTCGAGTTCGCCGATGCCGAACCGCTCGTGTCGGGCATCTCCGTCGTCGACGGGCCCGCCGCGGTCTCGCCGGGCCTGCGCGCCATCGTCGACCGAGGAGAGCTCGCCTACGAGTTCGTGTCTCTGGGGGCACACCCCGTGCTTGTCGTCGGAGGACGACGCCCGCCGGCCGGGCCTGATTTCTACTTCGTGTACTCGGCCGCACCAATCGACTCCGCTACCGGACGGCTCGTGACCACCATGACAGCCGTCACCGCCGGGGTGGCCCTGGTGGGCGCGGTGGTGGCATGGCTCATGGGCGGGCGACTCCTCAGGCCGGTGGGCGCGGCCCGGGAAGCGGCCGAACGGATGGCCGAGGGTGACCTCGAGGTGCGGCTGGCCACCACCGAACGCGACGAGTTCGGCCAGTTGGCGGCTTCCTTCAACCTGATGGCCGCCTCGCTCCAGGAGACGTTCGGCGCCCTGGAGCGGGCCCAGGCCCGTGAGCGCAGGTTCGTGGCCGATGTGACCCACGAACTGCGCACACCCCTCACCAGCCTCGTCAACTCGGCACGCATGCTCTCGGAGCGGTTGGGGCGGCGGCTCCAGGTGACAGACGAAGACCGGGACATCGCCGCCATGGTCGACGAGGAGGTCGGGCGCATGGCCAACCTGGTCGAAGATCTCCTCGAGATCTCCCGACTCGACGCCGAACACGGCGGCCGCCAGATGACGGAGGTGGATCTCGGCCGCTTCCTGGCCGAGATCATCGAACGGCGACTGCCCACCGCCCAGTTGACGGTGGAGGCCGCCGCACCGGTCGTCTCCGACCCGCGCGCTCTCGAGCGCATCGTCGGCAACCTCGTCGACAACGCCCTCC
>JBGTLA010000114.1:0-13848 GCA_041744375.1 Acidimicrobiia bacterium
GTGGAGGAGCAGGGCCCTGATCTGCTCACCGAGCGGCGTGCCGCCCGGTTCGCGCACCACCACCACCGACCGTCCCGCCGCCCGGAGCCGATCGGCCACCGCCGACACCACGGTCGACTTTCCCGAACCGTCGACACCCTCGATGGCGATGTAACGCGTCAATCGTCCCCCCGGCGGCGCGAGCCTCGCATCCACGTGATGGTGTCAGCCGCATCTCCCATACGCCGCAACTTCTCCTCGTCGAGGTTCATCCGCAATCCCGCCCCGGCCAGCACGAACACCCCCGAGAGGGCGACCACCACCCCTCCCACCAGCATGACAGCTCGGACTCCGTTGTTCAGCTCCCCGGGGAAGACACCGGAGAGAGCAGCAGCTCCCACCCCGGCCAGGGCGAACGAAACCAGCAAGGCAGTACGGGCGAAAGCGAACATCGCCGCGAAGGTGCGGCCGCGCACGGCGTCGTCGACACTGTCATGCAGCTGCGTGAAGCCGGTGACGTAGGCAATGCCGGTCCCCACGCCCGCCACGAATGCCCAGCTCGCCGCCGCGAAGACCGAGTCGGCAAAGGCGGCCATGCCGATGGCCAGGCCGGCGATGAGGACTGAGAAGCCGAACAGCGGCTCTCGTCGCGTCTCCATCGTGGCGAACACCGTCACGCCCACCATCCCCACTCCAACGCCCACGCCGAGGGCGGTGACGAGGATGCCGTAACCCGATGGGCCTGCCCGCAGGACCTGTTCTGAAAACGGCTGACCAAGAACGAAGAGGGCCCCGCCGCCGAACAGGCCCGCCGCCATGCCGAGGATCATCCGGCGCACGGGCCCCGAACCCATCACGAACTTCATCCCGTCGACGATGTCGCGCAACGGGGTTCCCCGGGGTGACGCCTTGCCTCTCCCGGCGTTGACTGTGGGAGGGGCGATGGGAATGGAGATGACGATAAGGCCCGAGACGATGAATGTGAAACAGTCGAACAAGAACGCCACCCCGATGGCGCCTCCCACGGGGGCGAAGTCGGGCAGGCGCCCGCCGATCTCCACCAAACCGGCGAACAAGGCGGAACCGACCGGGGCGGTCCCGTAGGCGGCCGCCAGATTGAGGCCGTTGACCGCCAGCAGGTTGTCACGCTTGACGAGCGTGGGGACGACGGCTTCTCGGGCCGGTTGACGGATGAGAGCGAACACCTCTGTCGCCAGGGTGAGGATGAACAGTTGCGTCAACGTCCCGACGAAGAGAAACCCCAAGGCCAGGCCGGCTCTGCCGAAATCCGACACGATCATGGTGATCTTGCGACTCCAGCGGTCGGCGATGAGGCCGCCCACGAACCCGAAAAACAGCCCCGGAAGGATGCGCCCCACCAGCGGAACGAGGATGGCCAGCGCCGCCCTGCTCCCACCCCCCGAGATGTGGGCCGCCAGCGCGAAAGACGCGAACAACGACACCCAGTCCCCCAGGCTCGAGATGAACTGAGACCACCACAGTCGGGCAAAGGGGCCCCGGCGGATGAGGTCGCGTCCGCGTTGGGTGTCGAAGGATTCCATCGATCTGCGGAAACGGTACCTGCCGTGCCGCGCTCTCCGACGACTACACCTCGTTGCGGACCTGGGTTACTGTCTGGCCCCAGCCATGTCCAATACCCTTGTCATCGTTGAGTCGCCCACGAAAGCGAAGAAGATCTCCGAGTTCCTCGGGAGCGAGGTCGTCGTCGAAGCTTCCATGGGCCACATCCGCGACCTGCCCCGCTCCGCCAAGGAGATCCCCAAGAAGTACAAGGACACCGCCTGGGCGAAGCTGGGAGTGAACGTCGATGACGATTTCGAACCGATCTATGTCCTCACGGCCGACCGCAAGGACCGGATCAAGAAGCTGAAGGACCTGGCCAAGAACGCCACCGAGATCTATCTGGCGACGGACGAAGACCGCGAGGGTGAGGCCATTGCCTGGCATCTGGTCGAGGTCCTCTCCCCCAAGGTGCCGGTCAAGCGAATGGTGTTCCACGAGATCACCTCCGCCGCCATCCAGACTGCCTTCGAGAACCCGCGCGCCGTCGACGACCGCCTGGTGGATGCCCAGGAAGCGCGCAGGATCCTCGACCGACTGTACGGGTATGAGGTGTCCCCGGTGCTGTGGAAGAAGGTGGCGACCGGCCTGTCGGCCGGACGCGTCCAGTCGGTGGCGGTGAGGATCGTGGTCGAGCGCGAGCGAGAGCGGATGGCCTTCACCTCCGTCTCCTATTGGGATCTGGAGGGCAGGTTCTCCAAGGCCGGCGAGTCAGCCGCCTTCGACGCCGCCCTGGTGACTCTGGACGGAACCCGCGTCGCCAAGGGCCGCGACTTCGACGCCACCGGTTCGACGACCGGGACCGTGGTGGTGCTCGATGAGCGGCAGGCTGGTTCCCTCGCCACCGCCCTCGCGGGAGCCGACTTCGCCGTGCGCTCGGTTGACACCAAGCCGTACACCCGCAAGCCGTACGCCCCATTCCGCACCTCGACACTGCAGATGGAGGCGAGCCGCAAACTCCGTTTTGGGTCGGCCCGCACCATGTCGGTGGCGCAGCGCCTGTACGAGAACGGCTACATCACCTACATGCGCACGGACTCGGTCACGCTGTCGACCGAGGCGATGGCGGAGGCCCGGTCCCAGGTAGGCAAGCTGTACGGCCAGGACTACGTCCCCCCCAGCGCGCGCTTGTACGGGAACAAGGCCAAGAACGCCCAGGAGGCTCACGAGGCGATCCGCCCCGCCGGGCAGAAGTGGCGCACACCCGAGCAGGTGAGCCGGGAGATCGGACGGGACGAGGCCAAGCTGTATGAGCTGATCTGGAAGAGGACTCTGGCCTCCCAGATGCCCGACGCCAAGGGAGAAACCGTGTCGGTTCGGCTGGGGGCAACTGCCACCGACGGGCGCGACGCCGAGTTCTCGGCTTCCGGCCGGACGATAACCTTTGCCGGCTTCTTGAAGATCTATGTCGAGTCGCTCGACGACCCGAACGCCAAGACCGACGACGAGGAATCGATCCTGCCACCACTGGCCGAGGGTGACCCTCTGGAAGTGGTGGACCTGGGGGCGGAGGGCCACGCCACCCAGCCACCCCGGCGCTACAACGAAGCGTCACTCGTGCAGAAGCTCGAGGAGTTGGGTGTGGGCCGTCCTTCCACCTATGCCTCGATCCTGTCCACGATCCAGGACCGCGGGTATGTGTGGAAGAAGGGCGGAGCCCTCATCCCCTCGTTCACGGCCTTCGCCGTGGTGACGCTGCTGGAACAGCACTTCCCCAACCTGGTCGACTACGCCTTCACCGCCCGCATGGAAGACGACCTCGACCGCATCGCCGCCGGCGATGAGGACCGGGTCCCGTGGCTCACGCGCTTCTACCTCGGCGGCAGCGGGTTGCGTCAAACCGTGCTCGACAAGCTGGGCGACATCGATGCCCGAGCCGTCAATTCGATTCCCATCGGGACCGACGACCAGGATCGCCAGATCGTGGCGCGGGTCGGTCGCTACGGGCCCTACCTGGAACGCGGGGAGGAGCGGGCCTCGATACCCGACGACATTCCCCCCGACGAGTTGACCGTGGAGCGGGCCGGAGAGATCGTCGACGAGGGCTCACGCGGCGACAAGATCCTGGGCACCGACCCCGACAGCGGCCTCGACGTGCTCGCCAAGACCGGGCGGTTCGGGCCGTATGTGCAATTGGGAGAGCAGCAGGAGGGGTCGAAGGACAAGCCCAAGCGCGCCTCCCTATTCAAGGGAATGGAGCTCGACGCTCTCTCCTTGGACGATGCCCTGCGTCTGCTCTCGCTTCCCCGGGTGGTGGGCACTGACGCCGACGGCACGGAGATCGTGGCCCTCAACGGACGCTACGGGCCCTATATCCAACGGGGTGACGACCGGCGCAGCCTCGAGTCCGAGGAGCAGTTGTTCTCCCTCACGGTGGAACAAGCTCTGGAGGTGTTGGCCCAGCCGCCCCGCCGCCGCGGCCAAACCACCCAGGGCCCGCTCAAGGAACTCGGCCCCGACCCGGTCTCGGGCAAGAACGTCACCATCCGCTCCGGCCGCTACGGCCCCTATGTGACCGACGGCGACGTCAACGCCAGCCTCGCCAAAGGCGACGACCCGGCCAAGGTCGATCTCGAGCGCGCCGCCGAGTTGCTCGCCAACCGGCGCGCCAAATTGGGCAAGTAGAGCCGTCCCTGCTCCGCAGGGATCGGCCCTTCTCGCCACACGTTCACTCCACAGTCGCCCAGCCGCCTCGACGCCGAAAGCACCATTGCCCGTTCCCTTGCGACGCTCGATTCTATGTAATAATGTAATGATGAAAGATCGGATAGAAGCTTGGTTGGCGGGTCAACTCGTCGACGACTGGTTCATCGAGCGACCGCGAGTGGAGATCGACCGCGACGAGATCCTCGTGGTCGGGGCCCTTCCCCCACCGTCACTCGACGACGCCACCTCCCCCGACAACCGCCGGCTGGCAAACCGCTCCCGCATCGAGCGCTGGCGCGAGGAAACCCGTTCCCAGCGGGTGGCCATCGCCCGTCAGGCCGAGGGGGCCTTCGATCGCACGATCTCGTGGGGGGCGAGGTGTGGCGAGGTGGAGGAACTGTTCACCACCCTCTCCGTGCCGGCGATGACCCGGCTGCGCATGCCCGAAAGGCGCGTCCTCGACACCTTGATCGACGCCGGAGTTGCGCGGTCGCGCTCAGAGGCGCTGGCGTGGTGCGTGCGGCTGGTCAACGACAAACAGGACGACTGGCTGTCCGACCTGCGAGAGGCGATCGAACGGGTTCACGCCGTCCGTCAACAGGGGCCCGCCACCTGAGCGGCTGTCAGCGGTAGCGGTCGAGGATGGCGTCGGACAGGGCCGGCCACGCCGCCATCGCCCACTGGTCGAAGGGGCGTGCCGCCAGCGAAACCGTGGCCAGCCCTGCGGCCGGGTCGACCCACAAGAAGGTGCCGCTCCCTCCGAAGTGGCCAAACGTGCCCGGGGAGTTGGAGGCTCCAGTCCAGTGCGGCTTCTTGTCGGCGCGGATCTCGAAAGTGAGACCCCACGGGTTGGGATCGAACGAGCCGACTCCGGGCAGCACACCGGGCAGATCGGGATAGTGCGGGCGGGTGGCGTCGGCCAGGGTCTGGTCCGACACGAGTGTGGGGGCCAAGAGCTCACGCCCCAGGGCCAAGAGGTCAGAAGCCGAGGAGTCGATGTCGTGGGCCGGTGAGCCAACCAGGCGCGTCTTCTCCATTCCCAGCGGCTCCAACACTCCCAGCCGCAGGTACTCGGAGAAGGCCATTCCGGACCGGCCCTCCAGGTGCCGACAGAACCACTCGATCCCGGTGTTGGAATAGATCCGCCGCTGTCCGGGGGCGGCCAGCATTCGCGGACTGTCGAAGGCCAGGCCCGACGCATGGGCGAGGAGGTGCTCGACGGTCGCACCATCGGGACCGGCGGGTTCGTCGAGACGTATGGTCTCTTCTTCCAGGGCAATCAGCGCCGTCACCCCCACCATCAGCTTGGCGATCGAGGCGACCCGGGTCACCCAGGTCTCCTCGCCGCCCACACCCAGGGTGTGGTCGGCATCGGTGACGCCGACCACTGCCTGCTGTACCGGCCAATCGGCGAGGAGGTCGCTCAGGTCGTCCACTGACGTGAACCTAGCGCTCTCCGGCGTAAGTGAGTGCGCCAGTTACCGAGCACGGCGACGGAGATCCGCCGGCCCGAGCAGGCCGTGAACAGAACCACTTCCAGACGGGCAGCGATGGCCTGGTGACCGCTTCTGGTGCGATGGTCATGGGTGCTCCTGTGTGGTTGACCATCGCCACCGTCGGTGCCGATGCCACACGCCACATCGAGCTGGTGGAGGTCCCCCGTCCTTTTGGGAAAGAGGTGGGGCTCTGCCCCTCATCCGCCGGAACACGCCGAGTCGATCCCTCTCCGCCTGTCGGTGCCTCGGGGACGAGAACTACGGAAGGGGAGTGATGTCGAGGAGGATGAGGCCGGGGTCTTCTTCGAAGTCGCCCACCTGGAGCATCAACTCGCCGGCATCGTCGGGGACGAGGAAGGCGACCCAAGCGTCCACGGCCGCCCCCGGGGCGACGCGGGGAACACCGGGACTTCCTCCCGGGTCGTCGGCGACATCCCAGGGAGCGCGGGGAACGCCGTCCACCAGCAGGCGGAAGGCGTCACTTAGCAACTCGAGCCCCCGTCCGCTCGTCTTCTCAGCCCGGACGTGGAGAACGAGGAACAGCTCACCCACGTCGGCCCGCTCGCCGGTGGGCGAGGTGGCATCTGCGTGGGGGCGGTCCTCTGCCAGCGTGGCCGCGAGCAATGAGAAGACGACCGTCCCGGCATTGGTCGGCCCGATGCCTTCGGCCGTGCCTTCCAGCTCGACGGTGACGGGATAGTCCGCCACGGGGAGGGGACCGGTGAGAGGCAACTCTTCGATCCGGTCGGGCAGGGCTCCGACCACCAAGACGGCGTTCGCTAGGTCGACATCCTCTGCCACCGGGCCCGCCAGGAAGGAATTGACTGTCGTGTTGGCCGCGATCAGGCTGCCCACGTCGGAAAGAAAGGACATCGAGTCGTCGGGGACTGTCTCGGTACCGTCCACCACCAACCGGAAGACATCGTCCCCGAGACCAATCTGGCTGCGGGTGGTCAGGTTGGATGCAACGATGTCGAGGAAGGCGTACGTGGCGTCGGACACGACGGGATCAGTGCCGTCGGCATATGAACGCAGCTCTTGGTTGGACACCTTGACGTCGGTGATCTCGAGTTCGATATTGGCAATAACCACGCTACGTGGCTGAAAGTCAACCAAATCCGCCTCGATCAGCACCGGATCCTCTTCGGTGGTCGGCGTAGTCGGGGGGATGGTGGTCGGCGGTGCGGTGGTCGGTAGAACAGTGGTGGGCGGATAGGTGGTATCGGTGGCGGTCCCGGTGCATGATGCCACCACGAGAAGGGAACGACGATGGGTATCAAGCGAGTCGAGAACATCACCGGCCTCACCATTCATCGACGGCCGACAATGCTTCTACGGGGCCCCGCCGCTGTCAACCCCGGGAATGACCTAGCCGACTCGCATAACACCACGACCGCCAGCACCCGATCGCGTAAACCGAGCTTGGTGAGTGGCGGCAACTCCATCGACAGATCGTCGGCAAGAACGATCGCCGTCGTCCGCTGGAACGAGCCTCCACCTCTTCGGTTTCGCAGCCACGATCGGTGGGTAGCTCCCCAGGCATGAACACTCATTACGGCATGACGCTGGCGAGCGAGTTGCACGGCCCCCAACGGCTGGTGGAACTCGCCTCCCGGGCCGAGGATCACGGGTTCGACTTCGTCTCGATCTCCGACCATTTCCACCCATGGACCACCGAGCAGGGCCACTCACCCTTCGTCTGGTCGGTGCTTGGCGCCATCGCCCAGGCGACCGACCACATCGAAGTCGGGGTGGGCGTGACCTGTCCCACCATCCGCATCCACCCCGCCATCCTGGCCCAGGCCACGGCCACCACCGCCCAGCTCCTCGGGGAGAGGTTCGTGTGGGGTGTCGGCTCGGGCGAGGCCCTCAACGAGCAGATCCTGGGCGACCCGTGGCCACCGGCCGACATCCGGCTGGCGATGATGGAAGAGGCCATCGAGATCATCCGCCTGCTGTGGAAGGGTGAGAGCACCACCTTCCGGGGCGACTTCTACCTGGTGGAGGACGCCACCATCTTCGATCCACCGCCAGGAGAGGTGCCCATCGTGGTGTCTGCCTTCGGCACCAATGCGGCCGCAGCCGCGGCCCGGTGTGGCGACGGCCTATGGACGACCGGGACCGACGCCGAAATTGTGAAGACATTCCATGACACCGGCGGATCGGGGCCGGTCTATTCCCAACTCACGTTGTCCTGGGCCGAGTCGAAAGCCGAGGCCGTGGAAACAGCGCACAGCCTGTGGCCCAACACCGCGATTCCTGGTCAACTCCCCCAGGACTTGCGCACCCCGCTCCATTTCGAACAGGCCGCCGAGCTGGTCACCCCAGAGCTCATCGCCGAGTCGATCCCGTGTGGGCCCGACCTCGGCCCCATTCTCGAATCGGTCGGAGAGGCGCAGGCGGCCGGTGTCGATCATGTCTATTTCCACCAGGTCGGAGACATGGAAGGCTTCCTACGGTTCTGGGACGACGAGCTGGCACCCGCCTTGGCTGGGTAGTTGGATCCCCTTTTCCCCATTCGGGCTCCGCCGGACGAAGAGCACGCTCACGCCGTCACCAACCCGGGTGGGAGGTGGGTGCGATCGCTCAGCGAGCGGAGGCTCCAGGAATAGTCGCCGGCCGTGGGCTGAGAGACGAGACGGGACACGCCCGAGTGAACGTGTGTGAATCGATCCCACTCCCACGGCACCGGCTCCACCCCGAGCAACGTGCCCAGGATCACGGCGTTGGTTCCCCCGTGAGCAACGATGACCACCCGCCGCTGGTCGACACCGGACCAGAGGTGGGAGCCACCGTCGACCCGGGTGATCCCTCTCGCGCCCAGGGTGTCGAGGAGGCCGCCTTCGATGCGGCGGTGGAAGTCCCGGAAGCTCTCGCCACCGGGCATCCCCTCCCACAGCTCTTCCACCGAACGGTCCACCGCAGTGGCGAAGAACTCCTCGACCTCCTCCACCGGGCTCCCGTCCCATCCCGGCGGATTGCGCAGCTCGGCCAACCAGTCCATCACCTGGGGCTCCCGGCCGGTGGCTTCGGCCACCGGCTCGACGGTCTGGCGGGCCCGCACCATGGTGGACACCCACACCTCGTCGACCTCCCAGGAGGAAGCCCGCTCGGCCAGCCGCCGGGCTTGTTCCCGCCCGTTGTCGGTGAGAGGTGGGTCGGTCCAGGCGACGCCGTCCACCACGTAGGCGGGTTCGGCATGGCGGATAAGTGTCAACCACATACGGCTGGGAGCCTATCCGGTCCAACGCCGAACGCAGCAACCACCTGAGACGGGCCCGCGTCGATGCCTTGGGGTCGGCGGTCAGTCGCCGTTGGGCTCGATACCCAACAGGCGATCACCCTTCTCCACGAGCTCGGAACCGCGCAGGATGCGACCGTGGCGGACGATCCCCACCGTCCCCGACGGCCCCGGTGCCCCCACCTCCGACTGGTCGGCCTCACGCTCGACGAGATCGACGCCCTCGCCGATGAGCAACAGGTCTTCGATCATCTCTGCCTGGTGGGGGCTGTCGATGGCCAGGCCCAAGAGCCTCCCGGTGGCCTCGTCGGAGGTGACCACGACCGACGCCCCACCCCGTTTGAGGATTCTCGAGTTCTCCTCCTCCTTGGCAGCGGCCACCAACCGGGCCTCGGAGTTGAGGAGGCGAACGGTAAGGGTGGCGAGAACGGCGGTGTCGTCACGATCGACGGCCACGATCACGCCACCGGCCCGCTCGACTCCGGCTCGCCGCAAGACCGACTCGCGGGTGCAGTCCCCCACCACCACCACGTAACCGTCCCGATTGGCCTCGTCGGCGGCGTCGGGGCGAACCTCCACTATCACCACTTGCTCGCGAGGAACCTTTTTGGACGCCAGCGACGAGGCCGCGCTGCGACCCTTGGTCCCATATCCACAGATGACGTAATGATCAGTCACAGTTCGCCTCCATCGTTGCACCCTCAGTAGGTATCGGCTGCTCGCCGTGAGGACCTCGACCGTGGTGGAGACCACCAGCACCAAGAATGCCACTCTCATCGGTGTGACCACCAACGTCGTAAGGAGACGAGATCGCTGAGTGACCGGGACGATGTCTCCGTATCCGGTGGTGGTCACCGAGACCGTGGAGTAATAGACGGCGTCCCAGAACCCAAACTCGCCTCCCGCCGAATCGGTGTAACCGGCCCGATCGAGATAGACGACGAGGGCGATGAGCAGGACAACCGCCACCGCCGAAACCAACCGGGTGACCACCACCCGCAAGGGGTTGGCGCGCCGGTCGGCGAAACGGATAGGCCCGGGCTGGGACTGTGTCGGTCTGGTGGACATAGGCCGACTGACCATCCTAGGGACCCCCGGGCGGAGTCTCGGCCATCTCGCCGCTCGTTCCCCGACCTGGACGAGTGCCCGACATCCCGCTGGCACGGGGAGCGATGGCTCCCTATTTGGCCATGGTGGTCGAATCCGCGCCCGAAACGACCGGTTCTGCCCACCACCCACCTCTGGCGCGCCGAGAGGCGACGTTCATATGCCAAGGGCTGAGGACAGGAAGCGCCCTCTTCCACGTGGGGGTTCACTCGAACGGCTCGCGAACCGATACCATGGTGAGGTCCGGAACGGGAAGCTCCCTCCGGACGGCGATCTCATCTCATGATCAAATCCCATCCCTTCCGTCGCGCACGCATGCGCCAGGTCGCCCGCTACCTGTCGGGCGTGTTCGTCGTGTCCGTGGGGGCCACGTTCGGGATCCGGTCGGGAGCCGGTGCCGCCCCCTACGACGCTCTGCTGGTCACGCTCACCGACCGGTTCGGGACACCCTTTTGGGCTACCGCCTGGCTGGTGCAGATCGTATGGGTCGCAGCCATCCTGAGGGCCGGGGGACGAATTCGATTCGGGGCGCTGCTCCACTCGCTCTGGTTCGGCCCCATCATGACCGTTGCCCTCGCCGTCATTCCTCCGGCATCGGGCTGGGCGATGTCCTCTCTTTACCTGACGGCGGCGGTGGTCGGGATCAGCGTCGGGCTGTGGTTGTATCTCGGTGCAGCTTTCGTATCGGGCATGGTCGATACCCTCTTCGACACGCTCTCGCAGCGGGGCGATTTTCGCAACTCCGGTATCCGCACGGTCTTCGACGTGGCGTGCTGCGCCTATGCCTGGATCGGCGGCGGTCCGGTGGGAGTGGGAACCGTCGTGATCGCCTTCGGTGTGGGTCCGTTGCTGGGGGCGATCTCGCGCAGCACCCTGCACCCGTCGTCGTGGCGCGGCATCCGTCTCCGTCCCGGCCGGCTCGTGCCCGAGTCCCCCATGGAGCTGGTCGACACCACCGAGTACAGCCTGTTCGCTCACCCGTCGGACACGTGACGGCGAACACAGCCGACCGGCCGTACTGGTAACGTCAGGTGTATGGAGGCATTGGAGGCTTCCCGTCGACTGTTCGAGCTGGCGGTTGCTGCGACCGACGTCCCGCCGCCGCGCGTGAGGGCCTGGACCGGGGAAGAGTGGGGCCCAGACGATGCGTCTTCCACCCTCGTCCTCCGCCACCCCGGCTCTCTCCGCCCCCTGCTGACTACCCGCGGCGACCTCATCGCCGGGGAGGCGTACCTCTTCGACGACGTCGACGTCGAGGGAGACATGGTGGACCTCATGCGCTTCGTCGGTGGGGTCCGGGAGGCCGGAGCGGTCGCGAAGTTGCGAGCAGCGTCTCTCGTGCGATCTCTTCCCAGGGAGACACGGCGATCGGCGGCCGCCCGTCCCCGCATGCGAGGTCGGCTCCATTCCATCGGCCGTGACAATCGAGCCGTGTCGTATCACTACGACACCGGCAACGACTTCTACTCGCTCTTCTTGGATCCGCGCATGGTCTACTCCTGTGCCGCCTTCCTCGACCCCGACGAGCCGCTCGAGGTGGCCCAGGAGCGCAAGCTCGACCTCATCTGCAGAAAGCTCGACCTGCGGCCCGGCGACCGGTTCCTCGACGTCGGCTGCGGTTGGGGCGCCCTCGTGATCCACGCCGCCTCCAAATACGGAGTGGAGGCGACCGGTGTCACGATCAGCACCGAGCAGGCCGACGAGGCACGCAAACGGGCAGCCGCCGCCGGGGTGACCGAGCGCGTCGACGTGATTTGTGACGATTACCGCAACCTGGGTGGGACTTTCCACGCCATTGCCTCGGTGGGGATGATCGAACACGTAGGAACCCGCAACCTCGGCAGCTACTTCCGGCATCTCAAGTCGTTGCTGGCACCGGGTGGCCAGATCCTCAATCACGGCATCGTGACACGCGACCGCCGGCGAGCTCGGGGGGCGTCATTCGTTCGCACCTATGTGTTCCCCGACGGCCAGCTCCACACGACCGAGGACGCCATCGCCGCGGCCGAGGTGGCCGGGCTCGAGCTGCGTGATCTGGAAGCGCTCCGCACCAGCTATGCCCTCACGTTGCGGCATTGGGTAGCCGACCTCGAGAGGAACGCAGCAGCGGCAAGGGCGGTCGCCGGCGACAACCTGTACCGGATCTGGCGCCTGTACATGGCCGGTTCGGCCGTTGCCTTCGAGCGCGCCGCCATCGGCGTGAACCAGCTGTTGCTGGCCGACCCGGCGCGCCCGTGGCAGTACGGTCGCCGCCGTCTCCTCGCCACCGACGACCACTGAGGCCCAAATCGATCACCGCCCGCCGGCGGTCGGGTATCTTCGCCTCCCCGACAGCAAGGCCCCGGTGCTCCGACGCTTCATATCGACGTTGACGTCTTTGACTGTGATCGTCGCCGTGGCCACGACTGCCGCCGCCGAGACCGCCCAGTACACCGGGGACCAATTCGCCGAGATCTTCCGATCGGCACCTCTCCAAGTCGCCGCCCCCACCGAGCCGCCGCCGCCGATCACGGGAGACGTCGACCTCGACACCCGCATCCGTTCGATGGCCGAAGCAAAGGGGTATGTCCGCCAGCCGGAGGCCACGGGGGAACTCGTCTGGGTCGATGGAAGTCTCTTGCAGGTCGACGCGGCCGCAGCCTGGCGGGAGCTGGCGGCCCTGGCCCGCAGCGCCGGCCACTCGCTGGTGGTCGTGTCCGGCTACCGGAGCATGGCCGACCAACGGACGACATTTCTCAGGCGCCTCTCCGGTTATTCCGAAGCTGCCCTCGACTACCGGCTGAGTTGGTCGGCCCCACCCGGATACTCGAAGCATCACACCGGCTATGCCCTCGACGTGACGGTGGCCGGGTCCACGGCCGGCCGCTTCGGTACCAGCTCCGCCTACCAGTGGATGACCGCCGACAACTATCGAAACGCCAAGCGGTTCGGCTTCATCCCCAGTTATCCCCCCGACGGACCCCGCCAAGGACCGAATCCGGAGCCGTGGGAGTGGTTGTACGTCGGTGTCGATTCCATCGCCTGTGCCTCCGACGCCCACAGTGCCGAACCGCCGTGCCGCATGCTCGCCTTCACCAGCGGCCGCTTCCTCCATCACCCGCCGGGCGTCTGGCCCGAGTGAACCATCACGGATCCTCTCAGCTCCACAGGCGCTCACCAAGACCCGACGCCCTCTCCACGGAGCGAGCGATGGCCTGGCGCACCACCGACTCGTTGCCCACCACCCACACCCGGGCCGAGGCGCGGGTGACCGCCGTGTAGAGGAGCTGGCGGGTGAGCAGTCGGGACTCTTGCGCCGGGAGCACCACGGCCACCTGCTCGAACTGGGAGCCCTGGCTCTTGTGGATGGTCATGGCGTGGACGGTGGCGTACTCGCCGAGGTGGCTGAGAGGAACGAGCCGGGCGCCCTCGCGATCGAAGACCGCCCTGAGCCCGTCGTCGGTGTGGACGGCGACGCCGATGTCGCCGTTGAACAGACCGAGGGCGTAGTCGTTGCGGGTGATCATGACCGGTCGCCCCCGGTACCACTCACCCCCGTAGCGGAGCCCGATGTAGCGCTCGTCGAGGGTCGCCTCGATGGCCCGACCCCACTGCGTCACACTCTCGGGGCCGTGGCGATGCGCACAGAGGACGGCGACTTCGGTCAACGCCTCGAGAACCGCCTCGGGCGCACCCTCCCCCGCCAGGTCGACGAGGCGAGAGCGTTGCTCCATGATCTCGCTCCACAACTCTGCGAAACCCGGAGAGTGGCGGTCGTTGACCCAGCGCAGGGCATCGTCGCCGGCGGCGAGCAGGGCG
>JBGTLA010000115.1:0-2686 GCA_041744375.1 Acidimicrobiia bacterium
CCCTCGACCGAACCCGGTGCGGGGACGATGAGGGCGTCGGGGGTGCCGACCACCTGGCGGGCGATCTCGACCAGCTTCCGGGGCTCGAGCACCTCGCCGTGGCTGCGACCGGCGGCGAACCTGGCCACGAGCAGGTCGGCGGCGGCGTGCTCGTAGAGGAGATCGTCGACGCCCTCGGGGGCCAGGTCGGGCGAGAGGCGAGAGCGGAACCCGAGAGAAGCGAGAAGTCGCTGGGCGAAACCGTGGATGGTGAAGATCTGGGCCCGGTCGAAGGTGGCGAGGGCGGTGGTGAGCCTCCGATGATGGACCTCTCGGGTGGCAGCGTTCACGTCGACGAGGTGGCGCATGTGATGGTCGGCTTCGCCCACCCCCGACAATGCCCGCCGGGTGACCACCATCCGTGACCGCACCCGCTTACGCAACTCGGCGGTGGCGGCCCGGGTGAACGTGACCACGAGGATGCTCTCGAGGGACACACCCTCGGCGGCGACGAGGCTGGTGCAGGCCGAGGCGATGGTGTAGGTCTTGCCGGTCCCGGCGCTGGCCTCGATGACGGTGCGACCCTCCCCGATCCCGCGGGAGGGGTCGTAGGGGGTGGGGGCGGTCATATGTTCCGCTCTCTCGTGAGAGGCAGCATCGGTCCCCACAGTCGGGCGCAATACGACTCGAAGTCGCTTCTCGACAACGCATCGAAGGTGTCGAGGTCGGCCAGCACGAGGCGGTGGGCACCCTCGTTGGCCTCCCCTCCGAACTTCTCCATCCACACGGTGGCGGCCTCCTTGATGGCCCGCGCCCGGTCCTGGCCCACCCCCCGCCAGAAGACGTATGACGTCTCGCAGGGCAAGGGGAGGGGTCGGCGCAGACCCTCCTGATAGAGAGCGACCATCTCGGCCAGCATCCCCGCGGCGGCATCCCCTCTGCTGGCCCCGCCGGACGGCCGGATCGGGCCCATCTCCACCACGAAGTGTCCCCGGCCGCTCCCCCTGGCGCCGAAGAGCAAGGCCGTCCAGGCGATGTCGGGACGGAGGGCGGTGGCGAACACGAGCCCGGCGAAGAGGGCGAGCCGATGCTTGCCCTTCACCTGAGACGGGGTGACGGTGGCGAGGTGACCCCGATCGAGGTCGACTTCGACGGAACCTTCCACCCCGACACCGCCCGCTCTGACGGAACCGGCCAGGGGACGGTGGCCGGAGGGGTCGATGCCGTGTTTCGTCGCCGCTTCGTGGAGGCTGAGCACCCCAGCAGTCACCCGGTCGAGGTCGTTGGCTCCCAGGGCTCCGGGGGGAATGGCGCCGCTGCGTCGTTCCCGGTTCATGAGCTGATCGATGTCGTGGCCATCCCACAACCCCTTGAGGACCCTGTCGGCAACGGCCCACCGTTCGAGTCCCCCCAGGTCGACGGGAATGGTGTCGTCGGGGGCTTCCCCCCCGCTCGGAACCGAGAAGCCGAGACGCGTCCTCACGAACCGGCCCACGGGATCCCGCAGGAAGGCGACGAGGTCCGACAGTTCGACGACGGCGCGGTCGGGCTGGTCGGGCCATCGGAGTCGGGGTGATGGGCGGCCGGCGGGACGGACCTGGATCGCCCTGGCACCGGCGAGATTGGCGGGATCGAACGCCCATGCCTCTCCCGGGATGAGGGCACCGGCCGTGTAATTGTCGGCGCTGAACGACTGGAGGGGGTGGGCGATCTCGAGCCGGTCGGCGGCGTCGGGGCCGGCCATCTCTGTCATCACGTCGCTGAGTTCGGCCACGGGCACGGCCGGGGGGTATTCGGCGTTGGTGAGCTCGTCGCGTCCCGAGTAGGTGACGATGAGATGGTCCCCGGCCGCCATTACCGCGTCCAGGAGGAGCTGGCGGTCCTGGGCGCTGCGATCGAAGTCGCCCACCCGTTCGTCGCCCACGAGCAGGTCGTCACCGTCGGCACGACTGGAGCGGGGGAACCGGTCGTCTTCCATGCCCAGGAGGCACACCACCCGATACGGCACCGAGCGCATCGGCACGAGCGTGCACACGGTGACATCGCCCGACCGGAAGTGGAGAGGGCTCGGTCGATCATCGGCCCACCCCGAAACCGCCCGCCGACCTTCGAGAAGGGAGACAGCCGGGTCCGGCCCTTCATCGCTCGGGAGGGGGAACGTCTCGGCCAGGAGCCGCTCGAGTTGGCTCTGTTGCCACTCGTCTCCCCAGCCGGGAGCCGCCAGCATCCGCACCGCCGTGCCGACTGCCGTGGCCCACTCCGACATCGGAAGCGGCTGCGAGAAGAGATCCGAGATGGCGGCGAGGCGGTCGAGGATCTGGGCGAGCAGACCGCCGACGTGGGCGTCGTGGCCTTCCACGCCGTCGAGAGGAGCGGTGTCGCCGACGATGCGGACGGAGCTGTCCGAGTAGAAGACTCCGGTGAGGACCCGGTCGAGCGCCCGGCTCCAGGTGCGGTCGGCCACCGAACCGGCCCGCCACCTCTCACGGTGGGCGGCGTCGAGCCCCCAACTGACGTTGCTGTCGTCGGCGAGGGCCATCATCTCCCCGGCGGTGGCGAGGTCGAACCCAAACCGGTTCTGGACGACCGGGCGGGTCAGCAATTCGCCTACCGCCGCTGCTTCCAGCCGTCCGGCGGCCACGTCGAGCACCGTGGCGGCGAACCTGACCAGGGGGTTCGTGGCCGCCGGGGCACGGTCGGCGATGCG
>JBGTLA010000116.1:0-4335 GCA_041744375.1 Acidimicrobiia bacterium
GCCGGCGATGGTCGGGTGGGTGAGATCGACCGACAAGATGGCCGCCGAGTAGGCGTACTCGGGCAGATTGTGGAAGGCGTTGGAACGGGCGCCCTGGTTGGTCAAACCACCCGCCGCGATGTACAGGGTGTTGCCGTCGGCCGACAGTTCCATCCCGTTGGGCCCATGGTTCTCCTTGGAACGGGCCAAACCTTGCACCACTTTCTGGTGCTGCCAGGTGGATCCCGTCCACGTCAGCCGTGACAACACCCCCGAGTTGGTGTCGGCGTTCTCCGTGCCGGAGAACGCCCGCGGGTCGCTCGAAGTCACATACACCACCGGATTCGACGCCGTCCCCGCCACCATCATCCCCGTCACCAACCGATTAGCATTCCCGACCGCCGCGCCGTTGTCGTTGTGGTTGGGGATCTGGTTGACCGCCAGCACCGGGGTCCCCATCACCGCCGTGGCCGAGTACTTCCCCGGAGCCGTCCGGGTCACCTCATACACGTGGATCCGGCCCCGATAATCGGCCACATACAACCGATCGTCCGGGCCCCAATCGATCGCCGTCGGCATCGCTTGGTGCATCGACAGGTCCAACCCCAGATCATCGGGGGCGTAGAAAGGAAAGGAGTCGGCCTGGGGGTAGAGGGAGTCGGTCGGCTCGGTCTGCGCCGACAGGGACGACAGCGGGATGAGGCTGATGACGAGCGCCGCAGCCACAAGAACTACGCCCATACGAATCGACTTGAATGCCCCTACTGCAACCGACTCCCCCGGCATGTGGAAACCTCCCCGGTCCGTCCTCTTGCTGAGAACTCTAGGTCAGGTCGGGTGCACGGCAAATGGGCCGGTCGGACCAGGCAACCCGCTGCCACCAGGAGGCGGGGAGTGGCCCGGATCAGGGTGAACAGCTGAGACCGTCGCCTCCGATGTCGAGCGCATGGAAGACGTTGGTCTCGTTGGCGATGGCTCCCCCCTGGTTGATCGATCCGGCGGCGAGGTAGATGTCCCCGCCGCAAACGGCGGCACCGGTCCCGTGGCGAGGGAGGGGGAGCGGGGGAAGTGTGCCCCACGTCATGGTCGAAACGTCGAGCCGGTCGACGCGATCGTAGGCCTGCCCGGATCCCTCACCGCCTATCACGTAGATTGCTCCGTCGACAGCGGCGGTCATGGCGGCGGCCCGCGGCGTGGGGAGGTTGGTCGGTGAGGTCAGCCATTGGCCGGTGGTGAAGTCGTAGACGTCGACTGGGGCGACCTGGGCGAGGGGACGGAAGAAGTTGGAGAGCTCGGTTCGTCGGCCACCCACCAGATACATTCTTGAACCGACGACGACGGCGTGGAAATGATCACGCTTGCGGGGAATATCGGGTAGCTGTTGCCACTCGCCGGTGGCGGGGTTGTAACGGTCGAACCACAAGACGTTGGTGTCGGGCTGACCGTGGCCGTGGAGGAGGCCGCCGGCCAGGTAGATCCACCCGTCGTGATAGACGGCCCCGGCGGCGCCACGCCGGCGTTGGGCGGGGATCTCATGGGCGTCTCCGAGGGTGTTGGCGCCCGGATTGAAGATCTTGACGTTGGGGATGGGAGCTTCGGACGCGGTGCAGCAGGTGCCCTCCATGGCTCCCACGATGTAGACGAGGCCGTTGACGACGACCGGTTGGAAATGATGAAAGTGGGTGGTTTGCACGCCGGTGTTGGACCACAGGCCCGTGGCTGTATCGAAACGCTGGAGGGGCTTGGTGCGCCGGCCGCCGATCAAGAAGAGTTCGTCGTCGACGGCGACGAATCCGTTCTCATGTCGTGCCACCACGGCGGCGCCCGCTGGTGCTATCTCGCTCCACACTGGCTCACCCCCGGGCGGCGGCGGGTCGGGATCGGGGGTGGTGGTGGCGGTGGCGGTGAGGGTGACGGTGAGGGGGGAGGGGTTGGAGCCGGTGTGGGTGATGGTGAGGTTGGCGGTGGCGGTTCCGGTGGTGGTGGGCTGGTAGGCGACGGCGATGGTGGTGGATTGGCCGGGAGCGAGGTCGATGGGGGTGCCGGTGGTGGTGGCGAACTGGTTGGCGTTGGTTCCGACGATGGTTGCGTCGGAGATGGTGACTGATTGGTCGCCGGGGGACCCGTTGTTGGTGACTGTCACCTCGGCGGTGGCGGTGTCGCCCACGGTGACGGTTCCGTAGTCGATCGATCCCGGTGACACTCCCACTGGGGGCACGGCCGGGTCTGGGTCGGGGTCGGTGGTGCCGACCGTGAGGATCTCGATGGCTTTGATGGCGGGGTTCTGGACGATCTGGAAGAAGTCGATGTTGAGGACCCCGTCGGTGACGGTGGTGGTGGTGGTCTTGACCAGCCCGGCGTAAGCGCCGACCTCGGCGAACACGTCGAGGGCGGGATAGACGACGTCTTCTTCGATGGCGACGTCGAAGACCCGTCCTCCCACCTTTTGGGCGTTGGGGAACATCTCCGCGAAGTAGAGGCGGACCTGGTAATCGCCGTTGTCGACCCCGAACGCCCACCGCATGGGCACCGCCGGTCCAATGTCGTAGCGTTCGGTCTGGAACAGGCCCATCGGTGTTCCCGCCGGAACCGACGGGTCGGTCATGGACACCGACGACGAGAACGAGGCCGTCTTCGAAGACGAAGTGTCCCAGTTCGAATACGGCGACGGCGAAGCGGTCGTGTCGATCGACCACGTCGGCGACCCCGCCACCAGCGGGCCACCCGCGTTCACCCGATACACCACCTCACCCCCCGCCGGCGGCGGGTCGGGATCGGCGCTCTCCGCCTTGACCTCGATGTAGTCCCAGGTGGCGGACATGGGTGGGGCGCCGCGTGAGGTGGAGATGAGCCCGGCTGCCAGCGGCTGGGAGAGCCAGTTGGAAGGTATTTGGAACTGATCGCCGAATGGTGTGCGTGGTCCGTCTTCGACGGAGTACGAGGCGCGGGCGGTGCGGGTGGCGGGGTCGATGGATAGCCACAGGTCGACGTAGCCAGGACCAGGGAGGGCGATGTCGGCGGTCCCCCTCGACAGGGCGGTGCCGCTGACCTCGCTGAGTACTTCGACGCCGCCCTGGCCGCCGTTGGCGGTGAGGACGACCTTGACGTAGTCGTCCTGGTGGCCGGTGCCGATGTAGTGCCCCATGGACTGATGGTTCTGGGGGGTGGTCCCGCCGAAGGGTTCGACGATGCGGGTGCGCACGGAGAAGGGAACGGTGGGGACGTTGAACCCGAACTGGAAGCCGTATTGCTGGGTGTTGAGCGACCCGAGGGCGTCGCCGGGGGGGACGGCGTCGATGGTCAACAGACCGTCGGTGGCGGCGCTGAAGGTGGTCATGTTGTCGGGGTCGTATTGGTCGAGGTAGTTGGTCTGGTTGTTGATCATCAGACCGGTGAACCCCAGCCCCAACAGGCCCCCATTGTTGTCGCCGGCTTTCCAGTCGTATTTGAGGGGGATGTTGGTGGTGGTGCCGTTGTTCGGGTCGCGGGCGAAGGCGTCGTCTTCGTCGGGGATGCCGTCGCCGTCGTCGTCGGGGTCGTTGAGATCGGAGATGCCGTTGCCGTTCCAGTCGGAGGGGACGCTGGCGGCGTTGCAGGGGTCGGTGCCGTTGTCGAGTTCGTCTTGGTCGGAGTAGCCGTCGTTGTCGGCGTCGTTGCTGTAGCTGCCCGGGATCGGACTACACACCGAGTCGTCTTGGGGTTCGAGGGCGACCACGTTGTGGGTGCCGGCGAAGAAGTTGAAGTTGGCCACGAAGATGACACCGGGGAAGGGGGTGTCGTCTCCCAAAGCGACGATGGAGAGGGGGGTGCCCCCCGAGCCCATCAGGTTCTGGGTTTTGACCACCCCGGTGCCGGCGCTGTTGAGATCGACGCGGATGATGTTGGTGCCGGGAGTCAACGCCACCGTGAAGAGGTCACCTTTGAGTTGGCCCCCGAAAGCCGAGGAGGTGTATTCGGTGATGCCGTTGGTCGAGTTGGGGAACGTGGCCAGTGACCCGTCGGCGCCGGGGAGGAGGGTCTTGCATTCCTGGGGGTTGGCGGCGGGCACAGCCCCCGAGAAGCCGTTGCCGGCCGGGTTGGCCCGGGTGGGGTTGGGGTGGCCACCGTAGAACCCGGCGGTGACCCGATGGAGGTGGTCGCTGACGGAGGGGCTCTCGTCGTTGGGGGTGTCGGTGCAGGTCCCGGCGGTGCTGTCGGGCAGGGGCTTGCCCCCGAAGTTGGAGTTGGCGCCGTTGTCGATGGTGAACAGGTGGCCCTTTTCGGTCCGCACGATGTCATAGGCGTTGCGGAACCCCGGAGCGAACACCTGCACCGGGCTGCTGGCCACCCACTTGACCATGGAAGCGCCGTCGTTTC
>JBGTLA010000117.1:0-5600 GCA_041744375.1 Acidimicrobiia bacterium
GCCACCGCCTCGACGACCAGGCCGAGGCGGTCGGCCACGTCGAGGGCCTGGGTGCCGATCGACCCGGTCACGCCCAGGACCACGATCGGAGGCGGGGCGACGCTCAGATGAGCCCGCTGACACGCAAGAAGACGTAGGCGAAGGGGACGGCGAACAAGAAACTGTCGAGCCGGTCGAGCATGCCGCCGTGGCCGGGGAGGATCGATCCCATGTCCTTGACTCCCATCGACCGTTTGATCATCGACTCGACTAGGTCCCCCAGCGGGGCGACCAGCGCCAGCACCACTCCCAGGGCTATCGCCCGGTTGAACCCGACGGCGGCGTAGGGGGGAAGGGTCGAGAGGACGGCGGCGGTCAAGATGGCGGCCGCCACTCCCCCGAAGAAACCCTCCAATGTTTTTTGGGGCGACAGCGTCGGTGCCAGTGGGCGGTGGCCGAAGCCCCGGCCCACGAAATACGACCCTATGTCGACCATGGCGATGATGAGCACCACCATGAGGACGTAGGCCACGGGGTGGGCCGACTTGGCCAAGGGAACGGCGAAGGTCAAGAGCCCCACCCACATCATCCCCAGCACCGTCACCGAGCTGTTCTCGAGGGGGTTGCGGCGGCGGACGAGCGAGAAGACGAGCACCACCGCCACCGTGGCCGACACCGACACCCCGGCGAAGGCGAACAAGCTGGAGGCGTGGACCAAAAGCGGCATGAGGGCGACACCCAACAGCCCCACCAGCGCCAGCGGGGCGTACCCGCCCTTGCGGAGGGTGGCATACAGTTCGCCCACCGAGATGAGCATGAGCAGGCTGAGGAAGGCGGCGAACCACCACCCTCCCAGATAGAGGCTGGCGGCGAAGACCGCCAGCAAGGCCACCGCCGAGCCGACCCGTAGCATCAGGTCCGACGACGCCGCCTGCTCGGCGGCTTCGACATCTTCTTCGGTGATTCCCTTCTGGCCGGTGACATCCTCGAACCCCACCAGCCCGGAGTCGACTCCGGCCATCGTGGCCGACACGGGTTGACGTTCGAAGCTCTCTTGTTGCAACCGGGCAATCTCCGCCGCCAACCCCCGATACTCCTCGGTAGAGGCGGCGGCCTGCGCCGCCGGGTCGTAGTCGTCGAGACTGGTCGGGCCCTGACCCATCGCCTCCCAGTCCGTCAGGTCGACGTCGGGAACGGCGGCGGTGTCTTCCTCGGCCTCCGCCGTGACGGGCGGTTCGTCCTCGGCTTTCTCCGGCTCCGCCTCGTCGGGAGGTGAAGCCACCTCAGGGGTGTCGGGCTCGGGCTCCTCCCAGGGGCGTCGAAAGCGGGGGCGTTCGTCACTCACGTCACACCTCGCGCAGCTCGGCGTCCTTGTGCTCCAGGAGGGAGTCGATGCGGTCCACGTGGGCGTCGGTGAGATCCTGGAGGTCCTTTTCGCCACGACGGATCTCGTCGTCGGAGACTTCTCCGTGCAGTTCTTCGATGTCGGACTTCGTGTGACGGCGGATGTTGCGCACGGCGACGCGGCCCTCCTCGGCCATGTGGCGGACCACTTTCACCAAGTCGTTGCGTCTCTCCTCGGTGAGGGGAGGGAAGGCCAAGCGAATGACCTGGCCGTCGTTGCTGGGGTTGAGCCCCAGGTCGGATTGGCCGATGGCGCGTTCGATGTCGCCGATGACGGACCGGTCGAACGGCGAGACGACGAGCAGGCGCGGCTCGGGAACCGATATGGAGGCCAGCTGCTGGAGGGGGGTGGGCTGGCCGTAGTAGTCGACCGTGATCCGATGGAGGATCTGGGGGTTGGCTCGCCCGGTGCGCACGGTGGCGAACTCCGATGCCACATGGTCTACCGCCATGTCCATCTTCTGACCGGCGTCGACGAGCAAATCTTTGATCATGGGGTCTCCTGACCTCCGCTCTCACGTAATGATGTTCGTGCCCATGATTGTGCCGTGGCCGCCGCCTGTTCGCGGGCATTGTTCCCACCCGACACACCGGTGGCTGGAAAGCGTCAACTGACGGTCGTGCCGATGGGCTCTCCCATGACCGCTCGCACGATCGTCCCCGGCTCTGTCATGTCGAAAACCACGATGGGGACGCTGTGTTCCTTGCACATGGTAACGGCGGTCGAGTCCATCACCCGGAGATCTCGGGCCAGGAACTCGAGATACGTGAGGCGCTCGATCTTGACGGCGTCGGGGTTCGACGACGGGTCGGCGTCGTAGATGCCGTCGACCTTGGAGGCCTTGAGCAGCACCCCGGCCCCCACCTCGACGGCCCGGAGGGCGGCGGTGGTGTCGGTGGTGAAAAAGGGGTTCCCGGTCCCCGCCGCGAAGATCACCACCCTCTTCTTCTCCAGGTGCCGGATCGCTTTGAGACGAATGTAGGGCTCGGCCAGCTGCTGCATGGTGATGGCCGACTGCACCCGGGTCTCCACCCCCGCCTTCTCGAGGGCGTCCCGCAGGGCGAGGGAGTTGATGACCGTGGCCAGCATCCCCATGTAGTCGGCGGCGGCGGCGTCCATGCCCTTGGCCGCCTGTGACACCCCGCGGAAGATGTTCCCGCCTCCCACCACGATGGCCACCTCCACCCCGGCCCGGTGAGCCTCGGCCACCTCTTCGGCCACCCGCTTGACCGTGAGGGGATCGATGCCGTACCCGAGGTCGGGGTCGGCGAATGCCTCCCCGGACAGCTTCAAAAGGACCCGCCCGGGCCCACCGCTCATTCAGTCCCCTCCCCTACCGCCAGCCGGGCCATGCGCCGGACGGCGATGTTCTCTCCCATCTTGGCGGCGAGCTGTGCGATCATCTCGCCCACCGTACCTTCGAACTTGTCGGGGTTCACGAAGGCCTGCTCGCTGAGGGTGTTCTCCGCCAGGTACTTCTCCAGTTTCCCCTCCACGATCTTGCCGATGATGTCGTCCGGTTTGCCCTCCTCGGCCGCCTCGGCGGCGAAGAGGGCCCGCTTCTCCTCCACCAGCGAGGCGTCGACCTCGTCGCGCACGATCCACTGCGGCTTCCCCCACGAGATGTGGAGGGCGATGTCGTTGGCGGTCTCGACGAACTCGTCGCTCTTGGCCACGAAATCGGTCTCGCAGGCGAGGTCGACGAGGACTCCGGTCACGGGGCGGCCCTGCTGGTGGTGGATGTAATAGCCGACGGTGCCGTGATGGGCGGTGCGGTCGGCTCGTTTGGCCACCTGCACCATTCCCCGCTCGCGCAGCAACTCGAGGGCCTTGTCGAAATCCCCGCCCGCTTCGACGAGGGCGTTCTTGGCGTCCATCATGCCCACCCCCGCCTCGTGGCGCAGCTTCTGGACGTCGGCCGAGGTGTACTCAGCCACTCTTGTCACCCTTGGTGTCGTCACCCTCTGCCTTGATGACCCGCTTTTTCGAGGCGATCTCCTTGCCTTCGAGCACGGCGGTGGCGATGGCCCCGGCGATGAGGTCGGCCGAGCGGATGGCGTCGTCGTTGCCGGGGATCACGAACTCGATGTTGTCGGGATCACAGTTGGAGTCGACGAGGGCGATGACGGGGAGGCCGAGCCGAGCCGCTTCCCCCACGGCGGTCGCTTCGGCGTTGACGTCGACGACGAAGAGGGCGTTGGGGAGTCGGGTCATCTCGACGACGCCCCCCAGGTTCATCTCCAGCTTGTCGCGTTCTCGTCGCAGACGGAGCCTTTCCTTCTTCGGAAGGGAGTTCATCTCCTCGGTGTCTTCCATCCTGCGCAGCTCCTTGAGGTAGAAGATGCGCTTTTGGATGGTGGAGAAGTTGGTGAGCATCCCCCCCAGCCACCGGTAGGTGACGTAGGGCATGCCGGATCGGCCGGCCTGCTCGATGAGCGGGGCCTGCGCCTGCTTCTTGGTCCCCACGAAGAGGACACTACCCCCGTCGCTGGCCAGTTCCTTCACATACTCGGCCGCCCGGTCGATCTGCTCGACGGTCTGGCGGAGGTCGATGATGTGGATCCCGTTGCGCTCCCCGTATATGTAGGGCTTCATCTTCGGGTTCCACCGCCGGGTCTGATGTCCGAAGTGGACTCCGGCTTCCAAGAGCTGCTTCATGCTGACAGCACTCATTGGGTTGTTCCTTCCTGGTTGGTCCTCCGTCCCTCGGCGGCTGCTGCCGCCACCCCACTGCGGGGCGCCCTGTCCAGAGTCTGCCGACTCCACCAGTCAGGGCAGAGAGACGTGTGTGATGAGGGAGATGATAGGGCGCCGACCCCTCCCGGTCCGAACCCGCCTTCCCGGGGGTCAGTGGACGGGGGGCTCGGCCATGCGGTTGCGCAGAGACAGCACCGTCTTGGCGTGGATCTGGCACACCCGTGACTCGGTCACCCCCAGCACGTCGCCGATCTCGGCCAGGGTGAGCCCCTCGTAGTAGTAGAGGGTGACGACGAGGCGTTCCCGGTCGGGAAGCCGGTTGATGGAGTCGACCAGCAGGCGGCGGGTCTCCTCGGCGGCGAAGGCCGCCTCCGGCGACACCCCGCCCGGGTCGGCCACCAGGTCCTTGAGGGTGGTGGCGGTTTCGTCCGACCCGACCATCTGATCGAGGGCGGCCATCCCCAGCTGGGAGATCTCGGCCAGGTCACCCTGGACACTGTCGACGTCCGTCTCCAAAGCTTCGGCCAGCTCCTCGTCGGTGGGGCTGCGCTGCAGCCGGTGTTCCAGCTCCCCGATGGAGCGTTCGATCTCGCGCGCCTTGGCCCGGACCGAACGCGGCACCCAGTCGAGCGACCGCAACTCGTCGAGGATGGCACCCTTGATCCGGTTGATGGCGTAGGTCTCGAACTTGAAACCCCGTTCGGGCTCGAACTTGTCGATGGCATCGATGAGACCGAAGATCCCATAGGAGGCGAGGTCGGCCTGGTCGACGTTGCGGGGAAGACCGGCCGCCACCCTTCCCGCCACGAACTTGACGAGCGGGGCGTAATGGATGATGAGCTGCTCGCGTATCGACTCCTGGGCTGAGTCCTTGAAGTCGACCCACAGGCTGTTGATGTCGGTTGTCACATCGCCCCGCGAGCGATCGGTCATGGGGTCCTCACCGTTGCCGTTCGATTGAGTGTAGGAGCGCCCAGACCGTCGCCCGCTGAACCCAGGTCAGCGTACGGCAACCGGTGGCCAATCACCCGACAATCGGAGACCCACCCTGCCAATCGATCGAGGACGTGGCGCGTCACAATGAGCTGCTCGTACATCTCGGAGCGGGCGGCTCATGGCTGGACGATGACCTCGTCGTCTTGGATCCGTACCCGTCCTTCGGCCTCCAAGCGGCCCAGCACGGCGAGAACGGCGGCCACGTCACCACCGTTGGCCTCGACCACGGCTTCGACGGTGGCTCCCCCGACGGGTATCTCCAGGCCCAAAGACCCGGCCCTGTCGGCGTGAGGGGAGTCGCGACGGGGAGGGCCCAGCACCAGCGACAGCGCCTCGACCAGGTCGGCGGGACCGAGCACCGGTACGGCACCGTCACGGATGAGCAGGTTCGTGCCCATCGAGGTGGCCCGCGAGACGTCACCCGGCACGGCGAACACCTCCCGGCCCTGTTCGGCACCGAGGCGGGCGGTGATGAGCGCACCCCCCGTCTCGGCCGCCTCGCACACCACCACCACCGCCGCCA
>JBGTLA010000118.1:0-23992 GCA_041744375.1 Acidimicrobiia bacterium
GGTGATGGCGGGTCGCGCGGCCCTGCACTTCGGCGCCGGTTCGGTAGGGGTGGCCTCGGTCCAGCCGGAGACCGTGAGTGTGCTGGCCCCAGAGCTGCTCACCTACCCCCTCGGACGGCTGGGCGAGGTGGTGAGCCGATATGACGTGGTGGTGGTCGGTCCCGGGCTCGGCGAGGAGGCGAATGTGGTCGACATGGTGTTGGCCGACGCCGTCGCGGTGGTGGCCGATGCCGACGCCTTGGTGTCGCTCGATTCGTTGATGGCGACGTCGGCTGAGCTGATGGTGACTCCGCATGCCGGCGAGTTCACTCGGCTCAGCCCCGATCCGCCCGGGCCGGAGTCGGCGCGGGTGCTGGCGGAGCGGCTCGGGGGCGTGGTCCTCCTCAAGGGCTCACCGACCTTCGTCACGGACGGTGACATTCCGTGGGCGGTCACCAGTGGGGGTCCTGAGCTGGCGACCATCGGGACGGGCGACGTGCTCGCCGGTATGGTGGCGGCTCTCTGGGCAAGGGGCCTCGACCCTGTGCAGGCGGCCGTTTCGGGCGCCTATTGGCACGGTGTCGCCGCCGGCGACCTGGCCGTCGGTACCACCGTCACGGCCGACCGTCTCGCTGCCCATGTCGGCCGCTGGGCGACCGTCACCTGATGCTGCAACCCGGGGTTGGAGACGTCGCTGGGCGGTGGCTACAACCCGGGGTTGCCTTGGATGAACCCGGCGGGGTCGGATTGGAAGGCCCGCTGACAACCTGCGGCGCAGAAGTGGTAGGCGACGCCGTCGTGCTCCGCAACGAAGCGGGCAGTGGCCACATCGACGGTCATCCCGCACACCGGGTCGACGGTGGTGGTGGGACCGGCGACCTCGACCGTCTCGGCGAATCCGCCCGCCGCCCGCAGGGCCACCAGCTCGGCCAGCACCGCCACCGCGATCTCCTCATGGGCGACCGGTCCCAGATCGAGGCCGGCGGGTGACCGCATCCGGGCCAGTTCCTCGTCGGAGGCACCCCGTTCGCGGAGCCACGCCGTCACCGATGCGGCTCTCTTCTCCGACGCCACCAGGCCCACATAGCGCGCCGGGGTGGCCAAGGCCGCTTCCACTGCCGGTTCGTCGTAGTGGCCCTGGGTTGCGACGACGATCATCGAGGCCTCGGTCAACTCCCCGAACTCAGGTTCGTCGGCCAGCTGAACCCTCCAACCCAAGGCGCGGGCGAGGTTCGCCAGTGTCTCGGTCATGGGCGACGATCCGACGATGTGCACGTCGGGGGCGGGCAATACGGGTTCCACGTAGACCTCCATGGCTCCTTCGCTGGCGCATGCCATCGGCACGGTGATCACTCCCGGCCGGTCCTGGGATACGCCCAGCATGAGCACGCGCGGTTGGCCGTCGGAGAGCGAAGAGAGCGCTTCACGAACGACGGTGGGACGGGCGCAGGCCCCGCCGATCCACCCTTCAACCGACCCATCGGGATGGACGATCGCCTTCGAGCCGCCTTTGGCCGACGACGGGCCCTGCCGCCATGTCACCGTGGTCAACACGAACGGCTGTCCAGCCTGCCGTAGGTGGGCCGCTCGTGAAAGTACGTCCATGTCAGCGGCTGAGGGGTCCTGTTTCCGACACTTCCCACCGCTGCCCCCGCAGACCCCTCTCGGAGCGAGGCGATCCACACGAGAGTTGATCGGGTCGCCTTCTGGGCTCCGGCTTGGGGGTCAAGGAGATACCTCGACACCGTTGATCGCTCCCCACACCCGATGGGGAAGGGCGGGCATGTCGAGGTTGCCGATGTCGTGGCCGCCGTGGCGGAGAGCGTCGAGTACGGCGTTGATGAAGGCAGCAGGTGACCCGACCGTGGCCGACTCGCCCACTCCTTTCGTTCCCAATGGGTGGTGAGGGGAGGGTGTCGTGGTCAGGCCCAGACGGAACTTCGGTGTCTCGTAGGCAGTCGGCACCAGATAGTCCAAGAAATTGGATCCGATGCAGTTGCCCATCTCGTCGAAGGTGATCCATTGCATGTTGGCCTTGGCGAACCCCTCGGTGAGCCCGCCCGTGATCTGGCCGTCGACGATCATCGGGTTGATGCGCACACCGCAGTCGTCGACCGCGGTCATCTCCAGCACCTTCCAGGTTCCGTCGGCGGGATCGACCTCCACCACGACCACGTACGTCCCGAACGGGTAGGTCATGTTCGGTGGGTCGTAGTAGTGGACTCCCTCCAGCCCGGCTTCCATCCCCTCGGCGTGGTTGGTGTAAGCGGCGAAGGCGATGTCTTGGATGGTGACGCTCTGGTCGGTTCCTCTCACCGTGAACTTGCCGGTTTCCCACTCGAGATCGTCCTCGGCCGCCTCCAACAGGTGAGCGGCGAGTTGGCGGGCCTTGTCGCGGATCTTGCGCGACACCATGGCGGTGGCGGCGCCGCCCACCGGGGTGGACCGCGATGCGTAGGTCCCGAGGCCGTAGGGGGTGTTGTCGGTGTCACCCTCCATCACCTTGATGTCGGAGAACGGGATGCCCAGCTCCTCGGCGACGATCTGAGCGAAGGTGGTCTCGTGACCCTGGCCCTGGCTCTTCACTCCCAGCTTGAGGATGGCCTTGCCCGTCGGATGGACCCGTAGCTCGGCCGAGTCGAACATCTTCAGCCCGGCGATGTCGTACTCCTTGGAGTTGCCGGCGCCCACGACTTCGGTGAACGATGCCAACCCGATCCCGATCAGCTTCCCGTCGGCTCCGGTTCCGGCCGCCTGCTTGGTGCGCCACTCCGAGTACGACGACAGGCTGAGCGCTTCGTCCATGGCGGCGTGGTAGTCGCCCGAGTCGTACACGAACCCGGTCGGCGAGAGATAGGGGAACTGGTCGGCCGTGATGAAGTTCTTGCGCCGGAACTCGGCCGGGTCCATACCCAACTTCCAGGCGGCATCCTCAGCCAGACGCTCCACCAGATAGCTCGCCTCGGTCACACGAAATGAGCATCGATAGGCGACGCCACCGGGCGCCTTGTTGGTGAAGGCACCCTTGGCGTACACGTGGGCGGAGGGGATGTCGTAGGAGCCGGTGCAGATGTGGAACAGGCCGGCCCGGAATTTCGTGGGCTGGGCGTCGGCGAAGAAGGCCCCTTGATCGGAGAGGATCGACGCCCGCATGGCTGTGATGCGGCCCTCGCTGGTCAGTGCCATCTCGCCGTGCATGTGGTAATCGCGGGCGAATCCGGTGGAGATGAGATTCTCCGAACGCGACTCGATCCATTTGACCGGCTGGCCGATGAGCAGCGAAGCCGCCGTCGCCACAACGTACCCAGGGTAGATGGGCACCTTGTTCCCGAAGCCGCCCCCGATGTCGGGTGAGATGATCCTGATCTTTTCTTCTGGCAAGCCCGCCACGATGGCGAACAAGGTGCGGTGAGCGTGGGGAGCCTGGGAGGTCAGATAGATCGTTGCTTCGCCGGTGGCCGGGTTGATATCGGCCACCGCCCCACAGGTCTCCAACGGGGCGGGATGTGAACGTGGATAGTGGGTGTCCAGGATGACCACGAGATCTGCTTCTGCGAAAGCGCGATCGGTGGCTGCGCGATCTCCCGTCTCCCACTCGTAGGCGACGTTGTCCGTCTGTCCCTCTTTCTCATCTCGAATGAGAACCGCTCCCTCTGCCACCGCCTGCTGGGGTGACGTGATGGCTGTGAGCTCGTCGTAGTCGACGTCCACGAGCACGGCGGCGTCGCGCGCGATGTACGGATCGGTGGCGATCACCGCCGCCACCTCTTGACCCTGATAGCGGACCTTGTCGGTCGCCAGGACGGCTTGGGTGTCTCCCGAGAGGGTCGGCATCCACGCCAGGTTGTGAGCTGCGAGCGCCTCGCCGGTGATGACCGCTATCACGCCTTCGACGGCCTCGGCGGCGGAGGTGTCGATCGACACGATCCGGGCATGGGCGATCGGCGACCGGACGATCGCCATGTGCAGCATCCCCGGAAGGACCACGTCGTCGAGGTAGTTCCCGGCTCCTTGCACGAACCGGTCGTCTTCTTTGCGGCGGACCGAGTGACCGATCCCTCCGACTTCGGGCGTGGTGGGGAGGGCAGTGGTGGTCATGCGGACGACTCCTCGGCGTTGGCGAGCTCGTTGCCTGCGGCTTGGATGGCTTTGACGATGTTCATGTAACCGGTACAGCGGCACAGGTTGCCACTGATCTCCCACCGCACTTCATCCTCTGACGGTGTCGGGTTGCGTTCGATCAGCGAGGCCCCCACCAGCATCATGCCCGGTGTGCAGAACCCGCACTGGAGTCCGTGGTGCTCTTTGAAGGCGGCCTGGATCGGGTGGAGGCTGCCGTTCTGTTTCAGACCCTCGACGGTCCGGACCTCCGCTCCTTCGGCTTGGGCGGCGAGGACTGTGCACGACTTCACGGGCAGTCCGTCGAGGACGACGGTGCACGCTCCGCACGAGGTCGTGTCGCATCCGATGTGAGTGCCGCGCATTCCCAGCTGGGTGCGGATGAAATCGACCAGCAATGTTCTCGGCTCGGCTTCGGCGCTGCGGGTGACGCCGTTGACGGTCAGGGTGATCTTCATCGGCCCTCCTGGGAGATCTGGGACAGGCACGCTGCCAAACCCCGGCGCACGTAGGCTTCCACCACTGCCCTCTTGTACTCGGCGGGTCCCCGAATGTCGGAAGCGGGGTCGGCAGCGTGCCCGGCTGCCGCAGCAGCCGAGGCGAACAGCTCATCGCCGGGGTGTTGGCCGAGCAGCATCGCCTCGGCTTCTGTGGCCTTGATGTTGATGGGGCCGACGCTCGTGAGACCGATACCGGCCTCACCAATGGTGCCATCTGTGTCGAGTCGGATGTGGGTGGCGACCCCGACGGTGGCGTAGTCGCCGATCTTTCGTTCCAGCTTCAAGTATGCGCCACCGGTCCGATCATGGGCGCGGGGAACCCGTATCGATGTCACCATCTCGCCCGGTTGGAGCGAATTGGTGAAGAAATCGACCACGAACTCGCCGATGGGGATGGCCCGTTCCCCCGATGTCGAAGTGGCCACCACATCGGCGCCGAGGGCGAGCATCACCGAGTTCCAGTCACCCTCGGGATCGCAGTGGGCGACGGAGCCGCACACCGTGCCCCGGTTTCTGACGAGTGGATCGGCGATCCAGGGCGCCGCTGACGCCATGAGTGGGCTGGACGATGTGACGAGGTCACTGTTGACCACGTCGGCGTGACGGACGAGCGCCCCCACTTCGAGGTGCCCGTTCGCTGCATCGAGCGTGTCGAGTCCGCCGATACGGTTGATGTCGACGAGGTTGGCCGGCTGGGCCAGACGCAACTTCATCATGGGCAAGAGGCTCTGACCCCCCGCCAGAACCCTGCCTTCGTCTCCCAGCTCGGCGAGAAGGGCCGTTGCTTCCTCGATGCTGGTCGGGGCCGTGTAGTCGAAGGATGCCGGATACACCTGTCACCTCCTGGGGCCGGGTGCTCTCTACTCGAAGGTACGAGACACGGCGTGGCTGTATCGCCGGTATCGGGGGCCAATCGGTGACCCGATCAGGTCATTTCTGAATGGTGTCGTGACCCGTTCGGGTCAGACGATGCCCCGGCGAACTGCCTCGGCCACCGCCTCGGGTCGCCTGCTCACGCCGAGACGCTCGAAGATGACCCGGATCCTGCGTTTGACGGTGGAGTCGCTGATGCACAGACGCTGGGCAATGGTGGGATTGGAGGCCCCCTCCGCCAGGGCCGTGAGGATCTCGATGTCGACGTCGTCCAGATCGAGGTCCTCGGGTGTGACGGAGAGTTCGGATCCGGCAGAGGTGTCTAGGGGCGAACCACCGTACAGCTGGGCTACTACCCGGTCTGTCATCTGAGGTCCCAGTGCCCGGCCGCCCGCGGCCACGGTTTCGATGGCGGTGACCAGAACCGAGTCGGACTCACCTTTGAGGACGTAGCCCAGCGCCCCCGTGCGCAGGCTGCGCCGGAGATACTCGTCGTCGTCGAATGCGCTGAGCATCAGGACGCGGGCGCCGGGGTCGAGATCCAAGAGCTCGTCGAGCACTTCGAGTCCCGAGTCATCGCCCAGGCGGATGTCGAGAAGCACCACGTCGGGGTGTGATGCGCAGAAGGCGGCGATGGCCTCCCGGCGAGAGCCGGCCTCAGCCACGACATCGAATTCGGGGTAGTTCGACAGCAGGCTCTTGATTCCGTTGCGGACAACCGGGTGGTCGTCGACTATGAGCAGGCTGGCGGTACTCATGAGGCGGCCAGTGGAATCCTCACCCGAACCGAAGTGCCGGCACCCGGAGCACTCCGCACTCGGAACGATCCGTTGAGGCTCTCGGCTCGCTGGCGCATGCTGCGCATGCCGAGATGACCGCTTGTCGTCACAGCCGCAACAGCAGGATCGAATCCGCACCCGTCGTCTGTCACGTCGAGTGTGAACGTGGTCCCGTCGACATGGAGACCCACCGTGAGACGTGATGCCAAAGCGTGAGAGGCCACATTGTGGAGGGACTCTTGCAGGATTCGATAAACACACACCTCGAGGCGGGGAGCCAGGCGGGCGGCTGCCGCGTCGATCGAAGTGTGACACTGGACGCCTGACTGGTCGGCGAATCGGTCGACAAGCTGCCGGGCTGCCGCTGCCAGCCCCAGACCCTCCAGCACGGGAGGATGCAGGTTGTGGACGACCTGGCGTATCTCGGCCTCCACCCGCCTCAGGATCTCGTGAGCGGCCGCCAGCGCCACTCCGGCCTCCTCGGCGGCGCCGCGCCAGAGCCGATGCTGTCCCGAGCTCAGCTCAAGCATGGCGGCTATCAGGAGCTGGTTGATGCCGTCGTGCAGGTCGCGGGCGATGCGCTGGCGTTCGAGCTCTTGGGCGTCGACCGTCTCGGTGAGCACCTGCTGGAGCTCCGCCGCCTTCTGGGCCAATTGGGCGCCGGTCGTCCGGAGCTGGGTCGTGCGCTCCTCGACGATGTTCTCCAGCGTCTCGTTGGCTCGCTCGAGTTGTTCATACAGCTGGGCGTTGTCGATGACGATGGCCGCTTGTGCAGCGTAAGTGAGGAGCAGGCGCTCGTGGGCGTCGGTATAGGCCTCAGGGCGGTTCGCCACGCCGATCATCCCGATGGGAGTGTCGTTGAGGCGGAGGGGGACCCCGAGGAAGGTTGTTACCTCGGGGTGACCTTGGGGCTGACCGACTCGGGCCGGGTCCACCCGGGCGTCGGCGGAGCGAACCGGACGATTCTCCAAGACGGCGTTGGCGAATATGTTGGGTCGGAGGGGTATGACGCGGTGGTCGTGGAAGAAGGAGGCGGAGGGATGAAAACCATGAATCGCGACGATCTCCATGGCGTCAGGGGTCGAACCGCCGAGACCCACGAAACCGAACTGGGAGTCGGTGAGGTCGAGGCAGTGCCGCAACGCCACGTCCAACACCGAATCGACGTCGCGCAGCCCCGACAGCTCGACGGCCAGGTGGTACAGCGCCTCGAGCTGGTGTCGGCTTTCGATTTCGACTGACTTGATGGGTGTCAGCATCCGGTTCCCGAGACTACCGGTGGCACCCCGATCGTGCGGCCACGCCTAGCATCGCCGGTGTGACAGATGAGGGTGGGTTCGGTGTCGTCTTCTTCGAGTACGTCCTTCTTGCCGTGTCCGTGGCCACGGCCGTGATGGTCCGCCTCCGAGCACGACGCTCCCATCCTCCGCTGTCATCGCCTTGGCCGGCCGTGCTGGTGGCCCAGATGGGCGTCATAGTCGTGGTGTCGATGGTGGTAGGTGCCCGGGTGGCGGCACTGGCGGCGGCGTTGATGGCCGCAACCGTCGTGTGGTATCAAGCCACGGCCACGTCCGGGTAACACGAAGAAGGGTTTCTTTCTCGCGGCCTCGCTCTGCTCTCCGGCCAGGAGCAGAAAGGGGGGCAGTGTTCGCACCGGGAAAAGAGGGAGGACCGGAAGCAGAACGGTTGTTGCTTGTGGGGTGGGGCCTGCGTGGCAAGATCCTCTGGTGAGACCGACCTTCGCCGACATCGATCTGTCCGCCATCCGGCATAACGTCGCCGCGCTGGCCGCAGCAGTGGCTCCCGCCACCGTGTGCAGCGTCGTCAAAGCCGACGGCTACGGTCACGGTGACGTTCCGGTGGCGGAGGCCGCGCTCGAGGCGGGCGCCGACATGGTGGCGGTGGCACTCGTCGAGGAGGGAATACGGCTGCGCGAGGCCGGTATCGATGCTCCGGTGCTGGTCCTCTCCGAGCCGGACGTGGGTGACGCTGCCGAGATCGTGCACTGGGGACTCACGCCCACGGCCTACCGGCCCGAGTTTCTCTCTGCACTGGCATCGGTGGCGGAGGCTGAGCTAGAGGTGCATCTCAAGATCGACACGGGCATGCACCGGGTGGGAGCAGACCCCGCCCTCCTGGCGGACCTCATCGCCGCGGTTGGATCGGAACGGACCTTGACGGTGGGCGCGATTTGGACCCACTTTGCCGTGGCCGACACAGATGCCGAGTTCACAGATGCCCAGGTGGATGAATTCCGTCGGGCGGTGGGTGACCGCCCTGTCTCCGTCCACCTCGCCAACACTGCCGGCGCCCTCTTGTTCCCGCACGCTCGCGGCAACATGGTGCGTGTTGGGCTCGGCACCTACGGCCTCCACCCTTGCGATGCCACCCGGCCGCTGGTGCAGTTGCGTCCGGCCATGCGCCTGGTTTCGGCCGTGGTCCACCGTCAGCGTCTTCCCCCAGGCTCCCGACCCTCCTACGGCCGGCGACGTGGCTTGCCCGTCGAGTCGACCGTCGTCACCGTTCCGATCGGTTACGCCGACGGTATGCCCAGGCTGCTCTCGGCCCGCGATGGCGAGGTGCTGATCGGAGGTCGCCGACATCCACTGGCGGGGACGATCACGATGGACCAGATCGTGGTAGACGTCGGCGACCACCCGGTGGAGTTGGGTGACGAGGTCGTGCTGATCGGGCGCCAAGGTGATGAAGAGATCTCGGCCGACGAGTGGGCGGCCAAGATGGAAACCATCTCGTATGAGATCGTATGTGACATCGGGCCCCGAGTCCCCCGCAGGTATCGCGGATGAACAACACCGTCACGGCCATCGCCGGGATCAAGGTCGGGCACTGGACCGACTCCGTGGCCAGAACAGGTTGCACCGTGGTCGTTCTCCCCGAGCCGAACTGTGTAACTGCCGAGTTCCGAGGTGCCGCCCCTGGGAGTCGCGAGGCGGCCCTCTTGGAGCCGGGAATGTCCGTGGAACAGGTCCAGGCGGTGGTGTTCACGGGAGGGTCGGCGTTCGGACTTGCCTCGGCGGACGGGGTGGTGGCGGCACTGGAGGAAGAGGGACGCGGCCACCCTGCCCTCATGGGACCCGTTCCCATCGTGCCTGCGGCCGTCGTCTACGACCTCATGTCCGGAGATGGATCGGTCCGGCCGGGACCCGAGCAGGGGGCGGACGCCTACCGGGCTGCATCATCCGATCCCGTGGTGCAAGGCCGGGTCGGGGCAGGAACCGGCACCCGGGTGGGAGGCTGGCGAGGAATCGAGATGGCCTCGGACGGCGGGGTGGGCTCGTCGGTGGTACACCGGGAACAATTCTCGGTGGGGGCGCTGGCTGTGGTCAACGCCGTGGGTGACATCTTCACCCTCGAAGGTGTTTCCTTGACCGGCGGAGAACCCATTCCCGGTCCCCCCGCCGCCCATCTCCGAGCCCTCGAGCAGACGACGCTGGTGCTGGTCGCCACCGACGCGAGTCTCGACCGACTACAGCTCCGACGTCTGACCGTTCGCGGGCACGACGCGTTGGCGGTCTGCGTTCGTCCTGCCCACACCAGCCGCGACGGCGACGTCGTGTTCGCCGTTTCCTGCGGATCGGTGGTGGCCGACCCCGACTTGGTGGCCGAGGCGGCGTGGGAGGCGACGGGTCGAGCTGTTGAGGCGGCCGTTCTCGAATCCCGGGCATAATGAAACCGGCGGGAGAAACAACCGTCGGCCCGTCACGCTCATGACCGAACTCGAAGAACTCCGAATACAAGCCGAGGCCTGCACGGTGTGCCGACTCTCGGAGACCCGCACGAATGTGGTTTTCGGTGTCGGCTCCCCCGATGCTTCGCTCATGTTCGTGGGTGAGGCACCCGGGCGGAACGAGGATCTCGAAGGAGAACCGTTCGTGGGAAGGGCCGGCCAGTTGCTCAACCAGCTGCTCGACGAGGTGCAAATCCCGCGCGACACCGTCTACATAGCCAACGTCCTCAAGTGTCGCCCTCCCAACAACCGGGACCCTCAGCAAGACGAAATCGACGCCTGCAAGGGGTATCTGCGCAGCCAGATCCAGCTCATACGCCCCCGCGTGGTGGTGACGTTGGGCAACTTCGCCACCAAGCTGTTGCTGCGGACGAGCGACGGGATCACGAGGCTGAGGGGCGCAGCCTATCCATGGTGGCTCGGGTCCACCCTCATCCCGACGTTCCACCCGGCCGCAGCCCTGCGCGGGGGCGAGCGCGTCACCGACGCCATGCGAGTCGACTTCGCCCTCATGCGCCAGACGCTGGATGCGCCACCGCCGGAGGTTCCGAGTGTGGCGGGGGGAGCCGAACCCGAGCCGAAGCAGCCCCGCCTGTGGAGCTGAGCGTCCACTGCCCCGAGGAGGCCGACACCCTGGCGGCGGCCGGCCGGTTGGCGGCTGAGATCCGACCGGGCGACGTCATCGTGCTCTCCGGGCAACTCGGCTCGGGCAAGACCCGATTTGCTGCGGGGCTCGCGGCCGGGCTCGGTGTGGAAGAGACGGTGGTGAGCCCCAGTTTCGTTCTCATGCGTGAGTATTCGAGCGGTTTCCTGCCCTTCGTACATGTCGACGTCTACCGGCTGGGTTCGACGGGCGAGTTCGAGGACCTGGAGGTGTTCGGGCGTTCCGCCGACGGCGTTGCGCTCATCGAGTGGGGTGACGCCGTAGCAGGCGCGCTCCCCGACGACCACCTCCAGGTCCTCATCGAGGTGGGGGACGACGAATTGCGCACCCTCACCTTCCGTCCCATGGGCGGGTGGCTTGAAAGAGATCTCTCCCGGGTGGCACGATGAGACTCCTGGCGATCGAGACCTCCACGCCCGGATCCTCGGTGGCGTTGTCGGAGGGCCGTGACGCCGTCGCCTACGCCGCTCGGGTGGACCGCTTCGGGCACTCCGAGTTCCTCGTTCCTGCCATCGACTTCTGTTTCGACCAGGTCGGCTGGTCGCCGGGCGATCTCGACGGCATCGTCGTCGACATCGGTCCCGGCCTCTATACGGGCATCCGAGTGGGACTCGCTACTGCCCAGGGGTTGGGGGCAACACTCGGCCTTCCGGTGATTCCCGTGTCGGGTCTCGACGCCCTCGCCTTCGATGCCGCCACCGGGCGCCGGACCATCTGGGCTGTGGTCGATGTGCGGCGGGGAGAGTTCGCCGTCGCTTCCTATCAACCTGTTCCAGGTGGTGTCGTGCGAGAAGGCGCCACGGCCCTCGTCGATGTGCCCCGTCTGCGGGCACTGCTCGATTCCGATCCCAACGACACACTCGTGGTCGGCGACGTGGCGGCCCTTCCCGAAGGAACGCTGCGCGGTCTCCACCACGTGAAAACGGGTCGGCCCCGTTATCCATCCGCTCGGGCGGTGGCCGAGATCGGTTCCGGACGGTTGGAGCGCGACGACATTCCCCATCCCGATGAGGTCCGTCCGCTGTACCTGAGAGACCCCGACGTCACCATCAACTGGGACAAGATTCACCGCCCTGGGCCCTGGGGGAGGGCTGGATGACGACAATCGAACTTGCGCCGTTGACTGGTGACGACGTGGCTTCCGTGGTCGAGCTCGAGCTCCGCACCTACACGACTCCTTGGGCCGAGAAAGTCTTTCGCGACGAGTTGGCCGCCGACGGTAGGTTCTATCTCAAGGCGTCCGTCGACGGAGAGCTGGTGGGCTATGGAGGCTTGATGGTGGTGATGCCGGACGCCCACATCACGACAGTCGTCGTCGACTCGGATCATCGAGGCTCACGCATCGGCACACGACTGATGCTGGAGCTGACCGAAGAGGCGATTCGTCGCGGGGCCGGCAGTCTCACCTTGGAGGTCCGCATCTCCAACCAGGCGGCCCAGGCGCTCTACCGTCGCTTCGGGATGGCGCCGGTGGGGCTTCGCAAGCAGTACTACACGGACGAGGATGCGCTGATCATGTGGGTGCACGACATCGATTCGCCGACCTACGCCGACCGTCTCGCCGACATCCGACAGGATCTGCCGTGAAGCCGATGGTTCTCGCTTTCGAAACCTCATGCGATGAGACGGCGGTGGCCGTCGTGCGAGGTACCGAGGTGTTGTCGAATGTTCTCTCCTCGCAGGTTGATCTCCACTCCCGATTCGGGGGAGTGGTGCCCGAAGTGGCGGCCCGGGCCCACGTCGAGGCCATTCGGGCGTTGACCCATGAGGCTCTTCGGTTGGCCGGGGCCCATCCCGATGATCTCGACGGTGTCGCCGCCACGTGCGGCCCGGGGCTCGTGGGAGCTCTCCTGGTTGGCCACTCCTTTGCAAAGGCGACGGCATGGGCCCGCCGTCTTCCCTTCGTGGGCATCGATCATATGGAGGGCCACCTCATGGCCCCGCGGCTGGAGTTCGAGCGGTTTCGACCTCCGGCAGTGGCGCTGTTGGCGTCCGGTGGGCACAGTCAGATAGTCCACGTCACCGAGTGGGGAACCTACGAGACCCTCGGCTCCACCATCGACGACGCCGCCGGAGAGGCATTCGACAAGCTGGCCCGGGTGATGGGGCTGGGCTTTCCCGGTGGGCCCGCCATCGACGCCGCCTCTGAGGGGGGAGACCCGAAGGCCGTGGCCTTCCCCCGCGCCCTCCCTGATCGACCGTACGACTTCTCTTTCTCGGGTCTCAAGACATCGGTCGTCACCTACCTCGACAAGGCCACCCGCGCCGGTGAGCTTCCCGAACTGATGGACTTCGCCGCTTCGCTTCAGGAGGCGATCGTGGACGTCTTGGTCGACAAGACATTCCGGGCCGTCGACGACACCGGGGTCGAAGTAGTGTCGGGAGGGGGTGGGGTTCTCGCCAACCGGCGACTTCGTCGCCGTTTCGTCGAGGAGGCCGACGCCCGGGGTGTCGCCCTCTTTCTTCCCGAACCGGGCCTGTGCACGGACAACGCCGCCATGATCGGGGTCGCCGGGGCCTACTGGCTGTCGCAGGGGAGGATCACCGATTGGGCCGAGGGGGTCGATTCCGGTCTCGTGCTCGGTGCCCCCGACCATGGCCCGCTCATCCGCTGAACTCAGGGGACGGGCGGATGGGGACGGCTACAGGAACCGGAGCGGCTCTATCCCGCGCGTTCGCTCACTCAGGGCAGGAGCCATGGCTCTGAGGTGGCTGGAACCCGGGGTTGGGTACCCGCGAACGAGCCCCGGTGCCTGCAAACCGGGGCTCGTCCCAGTGACGGATACGGCCATCAGCACGGACCCGGGCGGCAGCCCGCCGGCCAAATCCGTGCGGACGGGCGGAACGTCGAGCCCCCCGAGTGCCTGGTCCGACGTTGGATCGTCCGTCCGATCCATCCACCACATCGACGCCGGCAACCCTGTTTCTGGAGGATGATGTTGCGGAATCCCGCAGTGACTAGTCACCCGATGCCCTGAGTCAGCACGGGCCCGCTCCACATTCAGAGGGCGGGCCGAAGGAGCTCGTGCGTTCCAGCCTCCGCCAACCACAACAGCTGGTGTCGAGGCAGCACATGGCTCACCTATCTGTGTGTCCTCTCAATACAGTGGCCGGACGCGAGGCGAGGAGATGAGAGCCGATGTCCCAGGAAGTGCGTGGGGTGGTGGGAACCGCCCCGGGGGAGCCCGTCAGGATCGAGACCATTGTTGTGCCGGAACCCGGTCTGGGCGAGGTGGTGGTGGAGGTGCAGGCCTGCGGGGTGTGCCACACCGACCTCCACTATCGCCAGGGGGCCATCAACGACGATTTCCCGTTCTTGTTGGGACATGAGGCTGCGGGCGTCGTCGAGGCGGTGGGAGACGGTGTGGCCGAGGTGAGCCCCGGCGACTTCGTCATTCTCAACTGGAGGGCTGTGTGCGGGCAATGCCGGGCCTGTCAGAAGGGGCGCCCGTGGTACTGCTTCGCCACCCACAACGCCTCACAGAAGATGACACTCAGCGATGGGACCGAACTCTCCCCGGCGCTGGGTATCGGTGCCTTCGTGGAAAAGACCCTGGTCGCCGCCGGACAGTGCACCAAGGTGGACGCCGAAGTGCGGCCCGAGGTCGCCGGGCTCCTGGGATGCGGCGTCATGGCCGGAATCGGAGCAGCGGTCAACACCGGAGGAGTGGGGCGGGGTGACTCGGTGGCCGTCTTCGGCTGCGGCGGCGTCGGAAACGCTGCCATCGAGGGCTCGCGCCTCGCCGGAGCCACGACGATCATCGCCGTTGACATCGATGGGCGGAAGCTCGAGCTCGCACGGGGCTTCGGGGCGACCCACACCATCGACAGCTCCAAGACAGATCCGGTGGAGGAGATTCGCCGACTGACCGGCGGCAACGGTGTCGATGTGGCTATCGAGGCGGTCGGCCTTCCCCAGACCTACGAACAGGCCTTCTATGCGCGGGATCTCGCCGGCACCGTGGTGTTGGTCGGTGTCCCGTCGCCCACGATGACCGTCGACCTGCCCTTGCTCGAGGTCTTCGGAAGGGGCGGGTCCCTGAAGAGTTCCTGGTACGGGGACTGCCTGCCCAGTCGCGACTTCCCGATGCTGGTCGACCTCTACCTCCAGGGACGACTCAATCTAGACGGATTCGTATCGGAGACGATTGCACTCGACGAGGTGGAAGAGGCGTTCCACAAAATGGAGCGGGGCGAGGTGCTTCGTTCGGTGGTGATCCTGTGACTGTCCCTATCGAGCGGTTGGTCGTCTCTGGGGTTTTCAGCCTCGATGGGGAGGACTTCGACGTCGACAACAACGTGTGGATCGTCGGCGGCGACGAGGTAGTAGTGATCGACCCGGCCCACGACGCCGATGCGATCGCGGCGGCGGTGAACGACCGCCCCGTGGTGGGGGTGGTGTGCACTCACGGGCACAACGACCACATCAACGCTGCCGTCGAATTGGCGGAGAAGGTGTCGTCGGTGGTGTACCTGCACCCTCACGACCGGATGCTCTGGGACGTCGTCCACCCCCACGATCCCCCCGGCGCCGACCTGACCCACGGCATGAGGATCGAAGTCGACGGTACCTCGTTGGAGGTCATCCACACCCCCGGCCATTCGCCCGGATCGTGCTGCCTCCATCTGGCCGCGGGCGAGGCCGTCTTCACCGGGGACACGCTCTTTGCAGGTGGGCCCGGTGCCACCGGTCGCTCCTACTCGGACTATCCGACCATTGTGGTGTCCATCGAGAGTCGATTGCTCTCTCTCCCACCGGCCACAACGGTGCACACCGGGCACGGCCCTTCCACGACCATAGGTGACGAAGCCCCCGCCCTGGCCGAATGGAAGGCTTTCCTGTGAGACCGTGTTGAACTACGTCGTCTCATCGACGACAGTCCTCCTATCAGGCACTTCGATGGGCGGACGGCTCGGGCTCTCGCCTTGTTCGCTAAGTACCCCACTAGCTATCCCTCGTGGCTGCCCTCACGTTTTCTGAGTGTATCTAGCTGAGATCTGTGGGGTCGATTTGGCAGTCCGGACTGGGGAGTGCTACTTTGGCGTTGGCAATCACAACACGTGACTGCCAACGCATCCTGGACGGCTTCATCCCCTGGCGGAAGATGTCAGGACAGGTGCGTCGGAGTCAGAGGAGCTTCAAGGAGGAAGACATATGAAGCTGCAGCCTCTCGGCGACCGGGTAGTGGTAGAGCCTGAGGACGATATGGAGTCGAGGACTCCCTCAGGTCTGGTCATTCCCGACACCGCCAAGGAGAAGCCGCAGATCGGGAAGGTCCTGGCCGTAGGCCCGGGCGCTCTCGATGATGACGGCGACCGCCTTCCGATGGACGTGAAAGAGGGCGATCGCGTCCTCTATTCCAAGTTTGCCGGCACCGAGGTCAAGTTGGACGGCACCGAGTATCTGGTGCTCTCCGCTCGGGACCTGCTTGCAGTCGTCAACTGAATCAGAGGAGTTGATCACAGATGGCAGCGAAGGATCTTCGCTTCAATGAAGAGGCCCGCCGTGGCCTCCAGGCCGGAGTAGACAAACTGGCCGACACTGTCAAGGTGACGCTTGGCCCCAAGGGCCGCAATGTGGTGTTGGAGAAGAAGTGGGGCTCGCCCACCATCACCAACGACGGCGTCACCATCGCCAAGGAAATCGAGCTGGAAGACCCATGGGAGAACATGGGAGCCAAGCTCGCCTACGAAGTCGCCAACAAGACCAACGACGTCGCCGGCGACGGGACCACCACCGCCACGGTGCTGGCCCAGGCCATGGTGCGTGAGGGCTTGCGGCAGGTGGCCGCCGGAGCCAACCCGATGGACCTCAAGCGGGGCATCGAAGCCGCCGTGGACAAGGTGGTCGAGGAAATCGGTGCGATGGCTCGTGACATCCAAACGTCCGAAGAGATCGCCCATGTGGCATCGATTTCGGCCAACAACGACTCGTCGATCGGCAAGGTGATCTCCCAGGCCTTCGACAAGGTGGGCAAGGACGGAGTCATCACGGTCGAAGACGGCCAGACCTTTGGTCTCGAGTTGGAGTTCACGGAAGGTATGCAGTTCGACAAGGGCTACATCTCGCCGTACTTCATCACTGATCCCGATCGTCAGGAAGCCGTCGTCGAGGATCCCTACATCCTCATCGCCAATCAGAAGATCACCTCGGTCAACGACCTGGTACCCGTTCTGGAGAAGGTCATGCAGACCGGCAAACCGGTCATCGTCATTTCCGAGGATCTCGAGGGCGAGGCCCTGGCCACCCTGGTGGTGAACAAGATCAGGGGCACGTTCAGCTCGGTAGCCGTGAAGGCCCCCGGGTTCGGAGAGCGTCGCAAGGCGATGCTCCAGGACATCGCCATCCTCACCGGTGGCACCGTCATCTCAGAAGAGGTCGGCCTCAAGCTCGAGAATGTCAATATCGACATGTTGGGCCGGGCGCGCAAAGTGGTTGTCTCCAAGGACGACACCACGATCGTCGACGGCGGAGGCACCGAGACCGACGTCAAGGCCCGAATCCGCCAGATCGAGCGCGAGATCGACAACACCGACTCGGACTGGGACCGCGAGAAGCTCCAAGAGCGCCTCGCCAAGCTGTCCGGTGGAGTGGTCGTGATCAAGGTCGGCGCCGCCACTGAGGTGGAGCTGAAGGAGAAGAAGCATCGCATCGAGGATGCCGTGTCGGCTACTCGTGCTGCCGTCGAAGAAGGCATCGTCGCCGGCGGCGGGGTGGCATTGCTTCGGGCTCAGTCCGCCATCGATAAGGTGCGCGGCGGAAGCGACGATGAGAAGACCGGTCGTGTCATCGTCAGGCGGGCCATGGAAGAGCCCTTGCGCCAGATCGCCTTCAACGCCGGCATGGAAGGCGGCGTGGTGGTCGAGCAGGTGCGTGAGCGTGAGGGAGCCGAGGGCTTCAATGCGGCCACCTTGGTATACGAGGATCTCATCAAGGCCGGGGTCGTCGATCCCGCCAAGGTGACTCGCTCCACTCTCCAGAACGCCGCTTCGATCGCCGCCCTGCTCCTCACCACCGAGGCGCTGGTTGCAGAGCAGAAGGAGGACGCTCCCGCAGGAGCCGGTCATGGCCACGGTGGTGGCCCGGACATGGACTTCTGAGCCGAGCTCGGAACCCGAGAAGAGAGAGCCCCGCTTAGGCGGGGCTCTCTCGTTTTCCCATCACCCGCTGCCTCCTATGGGCACCCGGCTGCGTAGGCTGTTCCAATGGACTACATGACCCATCTACGGTCGGATTCGGGTCGATTCGCCGAACTCGTCTCTTCGAGCGTCCCGACCGCAGCCGTCCCTACTTGCCCCGCCTGGAATGTCACCGATCTGGTCTGGCACCTGGCGGAAGTGCAATGGTTTTGGGGGTCTGTCGTGGAGTGGCGGCTCGACTCCCCCGATCGCGCCGAAACCGAAAAGCCCGAGCGACCTGTGGGACACGAGGCCGTCGTCGCTCTCTTCGAACGGGCCACCCGGCGACTCGTCGACGCATTGGAGGCGGCTGCCGACGACGTACCAGTCTGGACCTGGGCCAGCGACCACACCGTTGCTTTCGTGCGACGACGCCAGGCTCACGAGGCCCTGATACACAGAGTGGACGCCGAAAGGGCCACAGGAGAATCCTCAGAGGTCGATCCGGCGTTGGCCGGCGATGGGGTCGACGAGATCCTCCAGCTCATGATCGGAGGGATTCCCCCCTGGGCTACCTTCCATCCCGATGGGGAGACGATCCGGATCACCGCCTCCGATGTTGGGCGGAAATGGGGAGTGGCCCATGGCCGCATGGTGGGAACCTCGCCCAATTCGGGCAAGACATACGACCTCCCGGCCGTCTCGGTCGGGGTCGACGCGGGCGACCCCGGAGCCACGATCGAGGGCCGGGCGGGCGACCTCGACCTCTGGCTATGGGGCCGGGGAGACTTGGGAAACCTCACGGTGGCCGGCGATCGGGGCGTGGTGGACCGCTTGCGGGCGCTGGCCGCTGAGTCGACCCAGTGAATTCCCTCACCGGTCGGGGCGCGTGGTGATCCGCTCGTACAGGTCGGCGTACTCTCCGGCGCGCTGCGCCCACGAGTTGTCCACGGCCATGCCGTTGAGCTGAAGCTGTTTCCACCCGGCGGGGTCGGCATGGGCGGCCAGCGCCTGGTCGAGCGCCCACGACACTCCTCCCTCGTCGTAGTGCTCGAAGACGAAGCCGGTACCCGTTCGACTGTAGGGATCCCAATGCTCGACCGTGTCCGCCAACCCGCCGGTGCGGCGCACGAGGGGAGCCGTGCCGTACGCCAAGCTGTACATCTGGTTCAACCCGCACGGCTCATAGAGCGACGGCATCAAGAAGACGTCGATCCCCGCCTCTATGCGATGGGCCAACGGCTCGTCGTGTCCGGCCACGAAGCGTGTCTTGGTGCCGAAACGGTCGGCCAGCCACCTCAGGCCACCTTCGAGGTCGGCCTCCCCGCTCCCCAGGGCCACGAATCGGGCGTCGGTGGCCTCCAGCAGTGCCGTCATCGGTTGAAACAACAACCCGATTCCCTTCTGGGACACGAGGCGGCTCACGATGCCGAAGACCGGAACCCGCGCTCGGTACTCCAAGCCGAGACCATCGAGCAGGTCACGCTTGGCCCATTCCTTGCGCCACAGGCTCTTCGGCGAGTAGTTGTGGGGAAGGTGCGAGTCGGTGGCCGGGTTCCAGGCGGCGTGGTCGATACCGTTGAGGATGCCCACCAAGTCGGCCTCTCGACGCCGGAGCAACGGGTCGAGTCCGGCGCCGAACTGAGGAGTGAGGATTTCGCGAGCATAGGTGGGGCTGACCGTGGTCAGGGCGTCTGCGTGCATGATCCCCGTCTCCAAGAACCCCACAAATCCCTGCGCCAGGTGCTCTTGATGGAGCAGATGTGTGGCGCCCGCCACGCCCAAGTCGGCAACCATTCCGGCGTTGAAGACGCCCTGATACCCAAGGTTGTGGATCGTGAGGACAGTTTTTGTTCGAGCGAAGAGCTTGTCGTGGCGGTGCGTGGTGGCGAGATAGAGGGGGATGAGCCCGGTCTGCCAATCGTTGCAATGGATGATGTCGGGGGCCCACTCCCAGCGAAGACACAGCTCGAGGGCGGCGCGAGACAAGACCGCAAAGCGCAGGTGCTCGTCGGGAGCTTCAGAGTAGAGCGCGCCCCGGTGGTAGAGGGTGGGGATGTCGACCAGCGTCACCGGGAGCTGGCCGAGGTCGAGACGTCCGAGGTCGGCGTCGATGTGTCGGATTCCCATGTCGAAATGGATCGTGGCGGGATCGTGGGGCCGTTCCTCGAACCCGTTCGAGCGGATGGCGTCGTAGCCGGGCATCACGATCCGCACCTCGTGACCCTTCCGGGCGAGCGCCTGGGGCAGCGCCGACGCCACGTCGGCGAGTCCGCCGGTCTTGGCGAAGGGAGCCACCTCGGAAGCGACGAACAGGATTCGCACCCGCCGATTATGCCCGCCGAACGCCTCCGAGTGCCGATCCCGGCCTCCCCGAGTCGGGGAAGCAGCACTCATCTCGACAAAGACCGGCGTGTTCCCTCGTCTCCGGGCCCCGAAGCGGAGCAATGGTCGATCTCGAGGTCGGCGTGTGAGCGGAGCCACATACATGGCGTGAGGTGGCCTGAGCGTCCAAGCTCCCGAACCGAGTGTCGGTCAACCGCGCCGCCCTATCGTGCCGGGGTGCTGCGCAACCGCCTGATCGACGACATCAGCGAGGGTGGGCCGCTGCCGTTCGAGGTTTTCATGCACAGGGCCCTCTACGACCCCACCGGCGGGTTCTTCAGCGGTGCCATCCTCAGATCGCGTAAGGCGGGGGACTTCCTCACCAGCCCCGAGGTCAGTCCGCTCTTCGGCGAGACCCTCGCCCGCTACGTCGTCGAGGAGCGACGGCGCATCGGTGAGCCGTTCACACTCGTCGAGGTGGGCGCCGGCTCAGGCTCCCTCCTCAGGCCTCTGCTCGCCTTCGAAGCGGTCGACGCCTGGGCGGTGGAGATCTCGCCGCCAGCGCGTGAGGAGCTGATGGGGGTGGTGGGAGGCGAACATGTGGTGGCGTCGCTCGATGATGTGCCGTCACCGCTGCGTGGGGTGATCCTCGCCAACGAGCTGGTCGACAACCTCCCCATGGCCATCGCCCAGCTCAAAGACGGTCGATGGCGCGAAAGGTGGGTGGGTGTCGTCGATGATGACCTGGCCTTCGTCGACGCCGACCCCCGGCCCGAAGTCCTCACCTGGCTGGAGCGCTTCGCCGGCCCCGTCGATGAGGGAGGATGGGTCGAAGTTCAACTCGAAGCCGGTCGATGGGTAGCAGGAGCCCTGATGAGGCTCGCCGCCGGGGCCCTGGTGGTCGTGGACTATGGGGACACGGCCGAAAACCTGGCCCCGCGACGGCGCGATGGGACGCTGCGAACGTACCGATCACACCACCTCGGCCCGCACCCACTGCAAGAGCCCGGCGCCACCGACATTACCGCCGACGTCAACATGACCGCCCTCATGGCGGTAGCCAACGATGCGGGCGCCTCGGTGAGTATGTGGCGCCAGGATGACTTCTTGTCCCATCTCGGTCTCCGAGAAGAGCTCTCCCATCTTCGGTACCTCGAGCTGGAGGCGGCGCGCTCCGGTGACGGCATGCAACAGCTGATCCTCCGGAGCCGACGGACGGAGGCCGAAACTCTCCTACACCCGCGCGGGCTCGGCGACTTCCGTGTCGTCGTGGCCGAAGTGTGACCTCGGAGGAACCGTTTGACCCGCGACGAGCGTCGAATAGATGTGAAGTATTTCCCACTTGCTATCGGTCTCATCCTCACGGCAGCCGGCTGCGGAGGGGCAGAGGTCCCGGTGGCCGACTCGGGGCCGACCGTCACCACCCTTCCGGCGGTCTCCCCGACCTCCACGGCGCCGACCGACGACGCGGCGCCGTCCGAAGACAGCCTGGAACTGGTCGACGATGCTGTGAGAGATCTGGCGGGTCGCCTCGGCGTGGCCGGCGAGGAAGTGAAAGTGCTGGAGGTGGAAGCTGTCACGTGGAGTGATGGGTCTTTGGGCTGTCCGGAACCCGGGATGATGTACACCCAGGCGCTCGTCGAGGGGTGGCGCTTGACACTGGCGGTCGAGGATGACACCTACGCATACCACTCGTCCAGCGACGGCCCGCCGTTCTTGTGCGAGCGTCCATCGATCGATCCGGCCTCCACAGACCGATATTCGTCCTGATCTTCGCACGACCGTGGGGCCGACCCCGCCTGGATAGCGACTGCGCGACGGTAGAATGAGGCGGGATATGAACAACATGAAAACGGTGGCGCTGCTGGCGTTCTTGTCGGCTCTCGTGTGGGGCGTGGCCTACTCGTTCGGGGGGCCGAACGGCTTTTGGATCGGGCTCGTCCTGGCAGTGGGTATCAACTTCGTTGCCTACTTCTTCTCCGACAAGATGGCTCTCGCTGCGTCCCGCGCTCGCCCCGTCGAAGAACACGAGCTGCCCCAGGTCTACTCGATGGTCCGCTCGTTGGCGGCCCGAGCCGAGATGCCCATGCCCAGGATCTATGTGATCGACTCCCCCCAGCCCAACGCCTTCGCCACCGGCCGTAACCCCCAGAATGCGGCAGTAGCGGTGACGAGCGGCATCCTCGGCGTCCTTAGCCCCGACGAGTTGGAAGGGGTCCTCGGGCACGAACTGGCCCACGTGAAGAACCGGGACATACTCATCTCGTCCGTCGCCGCCATGCTGGCAGCCGCCCTCTCGATCTTCGCCCGAATGGCTTTCTGGTTCGGAGGTGGAGGCCGGGACCGCAACAATCCGATCGGAGCCGTGATCGGACTCGTGGCGATTCTCGTCGCACCGATCGCCGCCATGCTAATCCGGATGGCGATCTCTCGAACACGGGAATTCCAGGCCGACGCCTCGGGAGCCCAACTCACCGGTCGTCCCATGATGCTGGCGTCCGCCCTCAACAAGATCGCCGCCGGAACCGCTCGCCAGCCGATGAACGTCAATCCGGCCGTAAGCCAATTGTTCATCGAGAACCCTCTCAAGGGGGTCAAGGGCGGCGGACTCACGAAACTGTTCGCCACCCACCCTCCGATGGAGGAACGAATCGAGCGGCTCCAGGAGATGGCCTCGGGCGTTAGGTGATCGAACTCGCTCCCGCCGCCGCTACGGCCTGGGTGGGTGCTGCTGCTGCCACGGTGGTGGCGTGGGGAGCCTGGATATCGCTGGGATCCTCCCGCCTCGGCCCTGACTGGGCCCTTGCTGCTCTGGAGAAGTGGCGGCCGCTCCCTTGGGTGCTCGCCCTTCTCGGAGCGGTGGCGATGGCCGTCGTGGCTCCGGCCTGGGTGGGAGTGGGGGTCGTGTATGTGGCCCTCGTGATGGGATGGCTGAGTCGTTCCGTTCGGCGCCGTCTTCACATGGTGCGTGAGGCGTTCGGAGGGTTCGACGCCGGCGTTTCCAATCCTGGCCTCACCCGCAGGACTGGCGGTTGGCTGGTGGTGGTGGCTCTGGCCCTGGGCGGGCTGGCCGCGTGGGATATGACCGTGCGGGGCTGGGTAGGCGGTTTCGGGCTGGCGATCGCCCTGTTCAGCGGGGTGGTGGGGGTCGTCATGGTCCGTCGCCCCGGCTGAGCACCTTTGGGAGGCCATTGGGCCATCGGTTAGACTTCGGATGCCGCCCCGCCCTTCGGGTGGGCGGCACACCGGGTCCCACCAGAGTCGCTCCGGCCTTCGCTGGTGAAGCCCGGCTGTGTGCGCCGGGATACCCAAGCGGCCAAAGGGAGCAGACTGTAAATCTGCCGGCTCAGCCTTCGGAGGTTCGAATCCTTCTCCCGGCACCAACCAGAAGAGTGAACTCGAACTGAACGCTCCCAAGCCGACTCGGCCGGGTGTCGAGGCGGACACTATTCTCTCAAACTACGCCCCCTTAGCTCAGTGGCAGAGCACTTCCATGGTAAGGAAGGGGTCCGGGGTTCGAATCCCCGAGGGGGCTCCAGAACGGAGCCGGGCCGAACGGCGGCCCGCCCCGGGAACTTGGGTAATGGGACGACGGTACTGTTGCCCGGGAGGCGCCCCGCGGTGCCCAGAGGCGGCGTAGCTCAGTTGGTGAGAGCGCTCGACTCATAATCGAGAGGTCGGCAGTTCGAGTCTGCCCGCCGCTACAGGTTGACCGTCATCGGCATCCGCACAAGGAGATACTGGAATGGGTAAGGCGAAGTTTGATCGGTCTAAGCCGCATGTGAATGTGGGGACGATGGGTCATATTGATCATGGGAAGACGACGTTGACGGCGGCGATCACGCGGGTGTTGGCTGATCGGGTGGGTGGTTCGAATGTGTTGACG
>JBGTLA010000119.1:0-2166 GCA_041744375.1 Acidimicrobiia bacterium
ACGGCCGCCCCCTCGCAGATGAACACCCCGGCCAGGTCGCCGTCGGGTCCCTCCCGGCGCCGACGCAACTGCTCGTCGCGCAGGCCCATGAACACGTCGAGGCGCGGATCGTGGGGGTCCTCGACGACGATGCGGGTGGTCATGGCATCGGGTGGCCGAGCCCTTCTCAGCGGCTCTCGAGGGCCTCGATGAGCTTGGGGAGGACCGAGTGGACGTCGCCCACCACTCCCAGGTCGGCGATGCCGAAGATGGGAGCGTCGGCGTCCTTGTTGATGGCGATGATCGTCTTCGAGTCCTTCATCCCCACCAGATGCTGCATCGCCCCAGAGACCCCGGCGGCGATGTACACGTCGGGTTTCACGGTCTTTCCCGTCTGGCCGACCTGCTTGGCGTAGGGAACCCATCCGGCGTCGACAATGGCCCGGGTGGCGCCGGTGGCAGCTCGCAGCGGCTTGGCCAGCCGCTCGATCAGCTCGTAGGCCTCCGGGGAGCCCAGGCCGCGACCACCGGACACGATCACGGCCGCCTCACCCAACTGGGGGCCTTCCCGCTCTTCGACGTGACGTTCGGTGATGACGGCCCCGGCGCCGCCGACGTCGGGGAGGTCGATGGCGTGGATGGACGCAGTGGCCTCCCCGCCGGGCTCGGCAGGGAACGACTTGGGACGTATGAGCACCAGCTGGGTGCCGTTGCCCGCCGTGGTCGCCTTGGCGAGCTGGGTGCCGCCGAAGATCTCGTGGGTGGTGACCACGCTTCCGTCGACGAGCTCCACGTCGGAGGCGTTCGACAACAGGGTGGTGCCCAACCGGGCCGCCAGCCGGCCCGCCACGTCACGGTCGGTGTACGACTGGCCGAAGAGGACCAGGTCGGGAGAGTGCTCGCCGATGAGCCCGGCCAGGGCGGCGGCCACGGGGGCGGCCGGCAGGGCATCGCCCACGTCGGCCCAAAAGACCGTCTCGGCCCCGTACTCGCCCAGGGTGGTGACGGCCTCGTCGGATTCGGGGCCCAGGTACACGACGGTCACAGTTCCCAGTGAGCGCGCCTTGGTGAGCAGTTCCAGCCCGAGGGTGGAGGGAAGCTCGTTCTCTGCTTCCACGAAGACCCAGATGTCGGCCATGTCAGATCACCTTCTTCTGCTCGAGGAGCTCGACGATGCGCAGGTGGGCGTCGCCCTCGTCTTCGATCTTGGCGCCGGCCTCCCGCTCGGGGGCGTCCTCCACGGCGGAAACGGTTTGGGCCATGGCCACATCGACTCCCAGGTCGCCCACCGTGAGGGTGTCGACCGGCTTCTTTTTGGCGTCCATGATCCCCTTGAAGGTGGGGTAGCGGGGTTCGACCACCCCCGCGGTAACCGCCACCACGGCGGGCAGTGATGCTTCCACCACGTCGTATCCCGACGCCGTCTGGCGGTGGATCGTGACCGACCCGTCGCCGGTCTTGACCGAAGTGGCGTAGGTGAGCGCCGGCACGTCGAGCAACTCGGCCAACATCTGGGGCAACACCCCCGAGTAGCCGTCGGTCGATTCGGTGCCGGCGATGACCAGGTCGAAGCCTTCGGCGGCGATGGCGGCGGCGAGCACCCGGGCGGTGAGGAGGGCATCGGCGCCCTTGAGCCCGTCGTCGTCGACTATGACGGCCTTGTCGGCGCCCATGGCCAGAGCCTGGCGGATGCCTTGCATCGACCCGGTGGGGCCCATGGATACGAGTGTGACGGTCCCGTCGCTCGCCTGGGCGAGCTGGAGACCCATTTCGACGCCGTACCGGTCGGTGTCGTCGAGCACCTGCTCGGCGGGTCTGACCAGGAAGTGGGTCTCGGGGTCCAGCTCGTAGGTGCCGGCGGGGTCGGGGATCTGCTTGACGCAGACGACCACCTGCATGCGAATTGCTCCTTCATGTAGATCGTGGCGACGATGCTACCGGCTCCCAGTAACTTGAGCACACACTCAAAAACCAGCCCCCGCCGCAGTTCAGAAATCGACGGAACGAGCCGATTGAATCAGATGAGCTCGCCGACCGGGCGCACCCGAATCCTCATCGTGGCGGTGGCCGCTTCGACGGCCTTCGTGGTGCTGGCGGTGGTCTTCGCCAATGTGACCACCGCCGCCCGTGTCGCCGACAACGCCCGGGAGCTGCATTGGACCAACGCCGGTCTCGGCACCGCCGCCC
>JBGTLA010000120.1:0-13549 GCA_041744375.1 Acidimicrobiia bacterium
GTGGCCTGATTCACCCCAACCCGCTCCGCCACCGTGTTGTTGGTCAATCCCTCCGCGGCCAGCAACACGATCCGAGACCGCTGGGCAATCGAATGCGGCGACTTAGGACGACGAGACCACCGTTCCAGCACCTCACGCTCCGGGGTTCCCCTCAAACCGTGGAGGCATGCTCTATAAGGAGGAGCTATGTCAGAGACACGACATCGGCGGAGAGCGCCAGAAGGACGGGTTCGTCGATCGTGAAGCTCTCCCATCCTTCGGCACCTTGCATCACCGCGACGACCTGAGCCTTGTTCATGACCCCCATGTGAAAGGCCATCACCCCTTCATCGGCGAACCTGTCCCCGATAGAAATCGGGGTCGCCGGCGGCTCGCCAGAACTGACGCTCGAGGTCCAACACCTTCTCGCGAACCGACATGCGTGCCCTCCTGGATCGACTCAGGGGAGCCTATCGCGCCATCTCGATGTGCCGGTGTGTGCCCAAAGCTGACGGAGCGACAGCCGTGCCCCGAGCCGACCTGTGCGGGCTTCGGATCGGCCGCGAGCACCCACCTGAACTGGGCGGGATCGCTTGTGAATGTGTCAAATTCCTGCAGGTGGGCAAGATGGGGTATGACCATCATCTTGACATTGGGAATGTGGATTCACGTCTACCTCAATGCCCACGTCTCCTACTCACCCACGTCGAACGCCATCTGGGGGGAGTTACGACTCATCCCCGTCATCCTGGCGACGCTTCTGCTTTGGTGCGGCGTGTGGTTCGCCCTCGAGATCGCCTAGGGCGGTCACAGAACAACAACGGCGACCCCGGTCGTCAGCGGGTCAAAGCGCCTGGTCGGGGACCGTCGCCCCTGGCCGAAACGATTTCTCCACCACTGTCCTAGACATCACCCGGCCTCAGGCGGCGGGGTCTGCCATGCCACCCGAATCAGCCCAGGCCGGGGGCGCCGGCGTAGGCGGGAAGGGCGGGCTGTCCGCCGAGATGGGCGTACAGGACCCGGGAGCCGGGGGGGATCTCACCCGAGCGCACCATGCCGATGAGGCCTGCCATCGACTTCCCCTCGTAGACGGGGTCGGTGAGCATGCCCTCGGTTCTGGCAGCGAGGTGGATCGCCTCGATCGTCGCCTCGTCGGGAACTCCGTAGGCGGGCCCTTCGTAGCCGGCCACCACCGAGATCTCGTCGTCTCGGAGCGGGCGTTCCACACCGATCTTGGTGGCGGTGGCGGCGGCGATCCGGGCAACTTGCTCGATGGTCTTGCCCAGTGTGGCGGAGGCGTCGATGCCGACGACTCGGCGGTCATCTCGGTTCTCCAGGGCGAACCCGGCGATCATGCCGGCGTGGGTTGACCCGGTCACGGTGCAGACGATGATGTGGTCGAAGAACACCCCCTGTTCGGCCTCCTGGTCGGCCACCTCTCGGGCCCAGTTGGCAAACCCCAATCCTCCGAGAGGATGGTCCGAAGCTCCGGCCGGAATGGCATACGGCTTGCCTCCGGCCTTCTCGACCGATTCGAGAGCGCGCTTCCAGCTTTCTCGGAACCCGATGTCGAATCCGGCGGGGTCGATTCGAATGTCGCCGCCCAGGATGCGCGTCAGCTGGATGTTGCCGACCTTGTCGTAGATGACCTCAGGCCATTCGACCCATCCTTCTTGGACCGTCACCGCCCCTAGACCGAGGTGACGTGCCACCCCGGTCACCTGGCGAGTGTGATTCGACTGGATCCCGCCTATGGAGACGAGGGTGTCACAGCCCTGCGCCAAGGCGTCGGCCACGAGGTACTCGAGCTTGCGGACCTTGTTGCCCCCGTATGCGATCCCCGAGTTGCAGTCCTCCCGTTTCGCCCAGACTTCCACGTTTCCACCGAGCGCCTCGCTGAGCCGAGGGAGGGGATGGAGGGGCGATGGGCCGAAGAGAAGCGGCGTGCGTTGAAAGTCGTCGAGGCTCATCGGAGTCCCTTCGTGAGGTGGCCCCGAATCGTATCGGGTCCCGGTAGTGGACGACGTGTGGGCATCAGGTGGTGCGTAGTCGTTGCCGCCGCTGTGGGAAGTCCCCTGCTCTTGTCCGCAATGGACCCGCGGAGATCCTCATCGACCTCGGCTGTGGTTACAGAATCCGCGCGGAAACCTGGCGATGCGCAACGGCGGTGTGACCATCGGCCCTGGGCACGAACTCTGCCAAAGCAGACAATGGCACCAAGTCTTCCCCGCCGAGACAAGACGATCGACTGGAGGCACCGCAAGTGAAGTTCTCAACTAGAAGGGCCGGTGGGTTGGCTGTGGCCACGATGCTGGTGGTACTGGTAGGGCTGGTGGCTGCTCCTACGGTGGCAAGCACAGCCACTCATGTCATCGAGCTACCCAAGACGATCGTCTTCGGAGTCGAAGGCCAGGAGATCGATTTGGGGACGTTCGCGACCCCGGCCGATCTCGTCGGCTACCGCTGCGCCGTTTCCACGTCCGGCAACAACAACGTGTCGGTCCATGTGGGAAACGACCTATTGGTCACCTCAGCAGATTCCGTCACGTTGTTTGGTGTTGAGGACGCCATCAACAAGAGAACCGAGGCGGCAGGGCTGCTCACCTTGGGTGATCAGATCACGTTCACACTGGTGCTTGGGCCGGATGGAATCTATTCGGCGGAGCAACGAATCGAGTTCGACTGCCAGGCCCCGCCCACAACGACGACAACGCAACCGGACGATACGTCCACCACGATGCCCGAAGTGACGACTGTACCCGGAGAAACCACCACCACCGGACCCCCAGAAAGCGACACAACGCTCCCGACTACCACCCTGCCCGAGGAGCCGGAAGATACGACCACGACAACGGGGCCTGAGGTTGGGGCGGAGACGACCACCACGGCGAGCGAGCCCGTGGGCACCCTGCCCTTCACGGGAGCCCCCGGATCGGACCAGATGGCGGTGTTGGCCCTTTTGGCGATAGCAACCGGAAGCGGACTCGTGGTGAGCACCCGTCGGAGCAGCGAGACAGTGGAAAGTGACCGGGCAGATTGAAGGAGACAGCCGGCATCGCGACGAAGATGGGCCGAAGGGTCACGGCGCTGGTGGTGCTGGCTTTGGTGGGGGTGGCGTGCGGAACGGGTGACGAAACCGGCGGGAGCATTGTGACCCAACCGATCGGTACCACGACGTTGGCTTCGGCCACGACCGTATCCACCCGTCCGATGACGACGTCCACCACCACCCGGGCCGAGACGACCACGACGGTAGAGACGTCCACCACTGAGGCCCCCGTGGGGACCGTGGCGGAGGTGGTGGGTTGGGTCCAGGGCTGGCTCGACGATCAGTTCGAGCGGTCCGACCCGCCCGACGGAGTGGTTGGGCCGGCTCGGATCCGGTGTTCGGACTCGGGACCCGTCACAGGGGGAGATGTTCTGGCCTGCACTGTCGAACCCCAGACTGCACCGGGTTTTGAGCTCGACGTGGGGGGCATCGTCATCTATGTGCTCGATGCGTCGGGGCCGGCGATGTGGGAGATGGGCACCGACCTGCCGGACACGACGGAGCGGCTTGCCGACCTGTACCAGGGAGCCGCCCATGGCCTACTGTGTCGGGATTTGCTTTCCACCGACTTCGCCACAGAAGCTTTCCCCTTCAGCGGCGTCGGGCGCCCAGATGAATCGGCGTTCTTCTGGTCCTTGGTGTACTGGTCGCTGGAGGGAGAGCCGGCTCGGATGGATGCCGACGGGAACGGGATTCCATGCGAGATCCTCTTTGAAGACGATATGGTGGCCGATGTGCTTCGGGGAGGCCCGGTTCCCCTCTATTTGAGATAGGACTCCCTGCCCGCGGACTGAGCGGCGCGAGGTCGTTCCTCGCGGCGGTACCAGCCAATCACTGACGACTCACGAAGGACCGCCAAGGTCGGCAGCCGGGAAACGGTGGGCCCACGGCGCCTGACACGGACTGTTGCGTCGCCTCAGCTCGTGGAAGAGCGCGATGCAATGAGGTCGGTCAACTCCTTCCGTTCCAGGGCCTCGGCCCACTCCTTGACCGTGAGGGCCCGGCCCCGGCCGACCGAGCACCCCCGCTGACATGCTGCTGCCGCCTCGAGACTGGCTCCATGGTCGAGGAGTATCTCCACCAACTCCGGGGACTGGTTGAGAAACACAGCAAGGAGCAGCGGAGTGTGACCGGCAGAGGAAAGAGCGTCTACGTCGGCCCCCAGGGCCAGAAGTGCCCTGGTGCTTTCGATCCGGCCGGAGGCCACCGCCAACGCCAGGGGGGTCGGTCCGCTCTCGCGCGGATAGCCATGGCCCTGGGTGACCACCATGGATGGCTGGTCCACCTCGAGGTCGGCCCGCCGTACGAGAGTTTCCAGCGTCTCTGTGGCTCCTGCCGAAGCGGCGTGGTCGAGAGCATTCATTCCCGACCGGGACCGAACCGTCGGGTCGGCGCCGGCATCGAGAAGAACCGACAGTGATGCCACTGCTTCCGCCCCGGCGGCGACGTGTACTGCTGTGAGTCCGTCCGATAGGGCATGGACGTCGGCTCCTGCATCGATCAGCATCTGCACGACCTCGGCGTGGTCGCGGTTGGCGGCGCGCATGAGAGGCGTCAACCCCGTCACGATCGGCTCGTCGGGGTTGGCACCGTTGTCGAGGAGGCTCCGCACGCTGACAGAATCCCCCGAGCTGGCCGCGTCGGAAAGGTCCATTTCGGGGTCTATGGCGGCTTTGTCGCAGCCGGACAACGTCAGCACGGTGAGCAGGACAAACGACACCGTCACGAGTCGTCCCCGTGACCTTTCACCGCAGGCGGCAGGCTTGGCGAAATGCCGCCGAAGAGGCGTCGCCTTCCAGTAGAGACCGGGACGTGTTTCATCCATCGCACTCATGCTGGCACCAGGGATGGGCGATCGAGCGGGCCCCGAGAATCTCCACATCCCCAGATTGCATGGAGGCCTGAAGACGAGCGCGAGAAGCGCCGATAGAGACACATGTCCGAGCGCAACGTGAATGAATTGATGGTGCCGTCATCCATGGATAGTTTCCTGGATGACTATCAGATCGTGCGTCTCACTGTGAGCGTGATGGGGCTGGTGGTACTGGTTGCCTTCGGTCTGGCCTTGGGCTGGTCCGTGGTAGGCCCTTACGTCGCCGCTCTTTCTCTGAGCGGCGGCCATGCACTGTGGTGCCGGTTCCGGAAGATCCGGTCGCCTCTCTCCATGCTGTTGCTCGATACGACGGTGTGGGGCGCCATGATGGTGGTGGCGGGCGACCCCGTCATAAGCGCGGTGAGCCTCGCCTTCCTGTTCGTGCTGGCGGTTCTCTTCTCCGACGGATACTGGCGACTTTCTCTTCTCGCCGGTGCAGCCGCGTGGTACGCGCTCTCCGTCCTCATTGCGCAAGACTTGGTGACCGACTCATATCGCCAGATGGCGGGAGTGTTTCTCATCAGCGGCGGCTTGGCGACGATGATCCATCGGGTTCGCGCCTGGTTGGGACGGCTCGACGCCGGGCGCTCCCAGATGCTCGGGACGGTCAGTCACGAGCTGCGCAACAATCTCACCGGGATGATGGGATTGACTGAGATCGTCAGCACAGATCCCGACCTGAGTCGTGAAGAGGCCAGAGACCTGGTGATCATGGCACATCAACAAGCGGTGGACGCGTCCGAGATAGTGGAGGATCTGCTCACCGCCACACGGCTGGAGCGGTCAGCGTTGAGTGTGGCGCTCGAGGCCGTCGACGTCTCGGCCGAGGTGGAGACGACCGTGCGACGGTTCGTGGGCGAGGGAATCGTCTTGTCCTTGCAGACGACATCAGGCTTGCCGCCTGCCGCAGCCGACGCCCTCCGGGTCCGCCAGATCCTGCGCAACCTGGTCTCGAATGCGGTTCGATACGGCGGTTCGTCCATCCGGGTCACCACCGACGCCGTCGGTGCCGGCATCCGAGTGACTGTCGGCGACGATGGCGACGGGGTGCCCCGGGAGGACGAGGCCACCATTTTTCTCCCCTACCGGCGCTCCACCAGATCCCGCCATGCCGCCTCGGTAGGACTGGGGTTGTGGATTTCCCGCCAGCTGGCCGATGCCATGGGAGGCGGTCTCGAGTACCAGCGAGTCGACGGGTGGACGGAGTTCGTTCTGACCCTCAACGTCCATGACGGAGGCCCTGGTCAGTTGTCGACCAGGCCGCGCGTTCGTAACAATCGTTCGGTCGGCCATGATGTTGGCGGGGACTCAGAAGCGGTGGCTGCCGCTGCGTCGAGTTAGGCAAGCTGCTCGAGGGCACCGTGGGGAGTGAGCTGGTCGGCTGGCGCATGATCGACCCCAACACCATGTCACCCAATGCGACGTCGTCTCCCTAGAGTTTGAGGCGCTCTCAGGCCGGGTTGTTGGGTCGGGTCGTTCAGTGGACGGAGATGACGGATGCAACGCTGCGGTTTCATCGGACTGGGCCATCTCGGTGTTCATCTGGCCTCGAGCCTCGTCAGGGCGGGCTTTGACGTCACGGTGCACGACCTCGAACGGGTGGTTGCCGAGCCGCTGCTCGATGCCGGAGCCATGTGGGCAGGCTCGCCGGCGGAAGTGGCCGCAACGGTCGAGGTGGTGTTCACCTGTCTCCCCACGCCGGGCGCAGTGACCACGGTGGTGGCCGGCGAAGGAGGGATTTTGGAAGGGTCTACGGCCGGGCTGGTCTGGGTGGACATGAGCACCAACGACATCCACGAGCTCCACAAGCTGGCCGCGTTGGTGGCAAGAAGCGGTGTGGTTTGTCTGGAGGCGCCTGTCACCGGTGGGGTCCACAAAGCCGCTTCCGGCGAAATCACCGTCGTGGTAGGAGGGGATGAGGACACCTACCAGCGCCTGCTCCCCCAGTTCCGAGCCATGGGCGACCAGGTGTTTCATATGGGTCCTTTGGGGAGCGCCTCGATCATAAAGGTGATCACCAACATGCTGGCGTTCACCCATCTGGTGGCCACCGGTGAGGCGCTCATGCTGGCCAGGCGGGGTGGCCTCGATCTCACCCGGTCCTTCGAGGTCATCAAGGCCAGCTCCGGCAACAGTTTCGTGCACGAGACCGAGAGTCAGGTCATCTTCAGCGGCAGTTACAACATTGGGTTCACAATGGATTTGGCATGCAAAGACCTAGGTTTCGCCAGACAGCTCGGAGCCGAACTCGGGGTGCCTCTCGAGCTCGCCGACCTGGTAGAGCAGACGTTCCTGCGGGCCCGCTCACAGTACGGAGGTTCGGCCTGGTCGAGTCAAGTGGTGAAACTCCTCGAGGACGCTCTCGGAACGGACCTGCGCGCGCCCGGCTTCCCCGAGATGCTGACGTGAGCGTCGGGAGCACCTCGGTGCTGGCAACGGGTTGGAACAACAGCATCTGCGAGAGGCTGCGGGCATGTTGGTGGTAGGCGTCGAGATCCGAGACGACATCCCACATCAATGACGGGGGAGCATGGAGGATCCGGCTACCTCCAGTGTCAGCGAGGTGACGCCGGCGGTCCTGCGCGACGGAGTCCGATCGTCTGGAGGATGGCAAAGTCGGCGACGGCGACCGTCACCACCATCAACGCCCACAGCCCGGCGGTCGACATGGACTCCTGGTAGGCGATGAGGACGATGATGGCGGCGCCCACCCAGGCCAGGTCGGAAAGGATCACGCACCTCACCACCTCTCGTCTTGGCTTACGCGCCGTCATCGCCACCCACCATGCAAAGGGCAGCAGCCCTATCCCAATTGCGATGGTCATCCAACGGGGGATCTCGAACCAGCGGGAAAGCGGTTTGGCGGCCACCAAAAGAACGACGCCGGTGACGGCGCTGAATCCGGCGTTGGCGGCGAGGGTTCGGGTGAGAAGGTGCCGAGACATCGAGTTCCTTCGTTTGCTTCTCCATCGTCTGCTTCCCCATCTTGTGCCGGTGGGGTCATGCTGACAACTACGTGATAGGTAATAGAGGGCGGCCGTCACCGGTGTAGGCTGCATTTCATGAGCGGCATCGGCTTTGGGACGCAGCTGCGCCAATGGCGTAGTGCCGGCGGATTCAGTCAGCTGGACCTGGCCGTCCGGGCCGATGTCTCCCAGCGTCATATCAGCTTCTTGGAAACGGGTCGCTCCCGCCCCAGCCGCGAGATGGTGATCCACCTCGCCCACGCCCTGGACGTGCCACCGCGCGAGCAGAACCTGCTCCTGCTGGCCGCCGGTCACGCCCCGACCTTCTCCGAGACCCCTCTCGACGACCTCGAACACATCTCCGGTGTGCTCGACTTCATACTCGATGCACATGAGCCCAACATCGCCATCGTGGTCGACCGCCAATGGAATCTCATCCGCTCCAACCGGGCGGCGACTGTCTTTGTCTCGAAGCTGTTCCCGGAGTCTGTCAGTTGGGTGCCGCCCCTCAACGTCATGCGGGTCAATTTCCATCCAGATGGCATGCGGCGTCACATGCTGGGTTGGGAGTCGACTGCGTCCGCCCTCCTGCGACGGCTGGAACGCGACGCTGCTGCGCACCCTCACGACGAGGGTCTTCAAGAACTCGTCGATGAGGTGAAGAGCTATCCGGGGGTGGAACCGCTGTCTGGGTCGTTGCCTGGCGCTGGCGCAGGTGACCTCTTGGTCCCAGTCACCTATCTGGTCGACGGTCAGGAAGTATCCCTGTTCACGACCATCGCCGTCATCGGTGACGCTCACGATCTCACCCTTGCCGAGCTGCGGTTGGAGACGTTTTGGCCGCTGGATCCACTTTCGGCGGAGCGTTGGCGACGGATGTTCGGCTGAACGCTGTCTCCATTCGAGATCGTGGTCCGGGGCGTGGTGGGCGACGTTAAGAGGGCGCGAAAATAGAGCTCGTGCGTTTTAACCTCTTCCAGCCATAACGCGCGTTGTCGAGCACAAATCGCAGCACGATTGCTCACTTATTTGCGCGCCCTCTAGCTGGGGGCATGTTACCGGCGGGGCCCTCTGACGCTGGCCCGGAATGGGCTTGGCCCCGTGTTGGTTGCCTACGACATGGTGCGCTCTTTTCGGTGGATGCTGGTCGCGTTGGGATTAGGCCTGGTGGCCTGCACATCCGGAGACGTTGCGGCGGTCGAGGTGCGGCCCTTCGCCGAGGTCCAAGCCTCTGAGTTCTCGTTCGAGACGGACCCAACTAATCCCGGCCGCGGAGTGTTCCGGTTCACCACCACCGAACCCATGATCTGTGCCATCGTGTGGGGCGAGGACGCCTCGCTGGGCAACTTCAACAACTCCTTGAACATGGCCGGCACCGGCATCGTTCAGCACGATGTGTTCCTTCCCGGCGCCGAGGCCGGGGTGGAGTACACATTCGTGGTCCAGGGGACCACTGCCGACGGGACTCTCTACCGGTCCGAAGTATCGACGTTCACCCTTACCGGGCTCGAGCCCACTACGCCTCTAGCCGACACGCGCCCCAATCTGGCGCTGGGGGCTTCGGTCACCGACGTGAGCTCGGAGTTCGGTTCGGCTTTCGCCGCCGCCAACGCCGTGGACGGTGATCTGAGCACTGAGTGGTCGACGGCGGGTGATGGTGATGAGGCATTCATCACCATCGACTTGGGCGAGCCGGTCGAAGTCGGAGGTGTGGAGTTCCTCACCCGATCGATGACCGACGGTTCGGCGATCACCGACACGTATGCGCTCCGCGTTGACGGGGAAGAGAGGTTGGGTCCGTTCCCGGCAGGTAACCCCGCCGAGACGGCCACGGCGACCGTCTCGGTAACGGGGCGGGTGTTCACCTTCGAGGTCGTCACCTCCTCTGGGGGCAACACCGGCGCGGTTGAGATCCGGATCTTTGCGCCATGACTCACTGGGGACTTCGGCATCAATGCAACGCCCGTACCCCGATGAGGCCGAGCCCGCACAGCGTGGCGCCGATAGCCACCAGCCTCGCTTCGGAATTGTGACGGAGCCAGACCATGGCCACCACTCCGACCGCAACGACACCGACGAGCTGAAGGGCGACGCCGGCGTCGGTGGTGGGAAGCATGATTTCCCGGATGTTCACGCCGCCGATCTCCTCTCATTACCTTGGTTCCCGTTCACCGTGATCAACTCCCGCCCCCCAACGACGCCGAGACCACTGTCGGAAGCCCGACAATCATTGCCTCGACGTGACTGCGAACGTGTTGAGCCATATATGAGATCGAAAGTTGCCTTCATGACAGCCATCGTCATGGTGCTTGCCGCCTGCGGCGGTGCGAGTTCCATAGAAGATCCGACGCCCACCACCATTTCGCCCACCACCGTTTCGCCTACCACCGTCCCGCCGACGGACGGAGAGTCGGACCCAGATCCTCTGGAACTTTCCTCTGATGGTTTCCCTGAGGGAGAGTCGGCGCTCGACGACATGACGGCTCCCTCTTTCCCAGATCCTCTGGTGCCGCCGGGAGAGATCATTTCGGGAGGTCCGCCTCCGGATGGAATACCCCCCCTAGACGCTCCCAGTTTCGTGGGTGTCGAGACTGCCGACATATGGCTCAACGACGTGGAGCCGGTGGTGGTGCTCGACATCGACGGGGATGCCCGGGCTTACCCGGTTCAGATACTGATGTGGCATGAGATCGTCAATGACACCGTGGGCGGGTTGCCTGTTTCCGTCACCTACTGCCCGTTGTGCAACAGCGCGGTGACCTATGTCCGGGAGATCGGCGGTCACGAGACCACCTTTGGCACATCGGGTCGCCTTTTCGCCTCGGCGTTGGTCATGTATGACCGGGCGACCGAGTCGTTGTGGACCCACTTCGACGGTCGTGCCGTGGTGGGAGTCCTCACCGGCCACCAACTGGAACCTGTCGCCTCGCCTCTACTCGCCTGGGGCGACTTCAAGATGGCTCACCCCGAGGGGCAGGTCCTCGATCGGGAGGCGACGGGACACAGCCGCCCCTATGGCAACAACCCCTACAGCGGCTACGACAACCCCGAAGGTACCCCCTTCCTCTTCAGGGGCGACGTCGACTCCCGTTCCACCGCCATGCAACGGGTGGTCGGTGTGCGGAACGAAGAGGCCTCCCGGGCCTGGACGCTGGAAGCCATTTCCGATGACGAGGCCGCCGCCACCAACTCGGAGGTGGGAGAAACGCCGGTGGTGATACTCTGGAAGTCCGGCCAGAACAGCGCCCTCGACAGCGGCGACATCGACGAAGGTCGTGACGTAGGTTCGGTCGGCGTCTTCTCACCCCTGGTCGACGGACAGGAGCTGACGTTCGTCGCTGACGGCGACACCTTCCGCGACGAACAGACCAATTCGATCTGGGATATCGCCGGCCGGGCGATCGAAGGGCAACTGGAGGGCTCGGCGTTGGAGCGCATCCCGCACTTGGACACGTTCTGGTTCGCGTGGTCGACGTACGCCCACGAGACCGACCTGATCGAGGCATGATGGCACGGTCGAAGCTCGTCTGGGCGGCTACGTCCGTTGCGGCTGTAGCCCTGCTAGCGGTGGCGGTGGTCTTCGCCACCTCTGCCCCTTCTGCCACCCCATCGGAGCAGCCCCCCGCCGACACCGTGGACGTCGCATTCGAGTACCTGGATGGGAGCGGAGGCAACCTGGCCGACTTCGTCGGGACCCCGGTGGTCGTCAACTTCTGGGCCTCGTGGTGCCCGGCATGTGTGGCGGAGATGCCCGACTTCGAAGAGGTCCACCAAGAGTTCGGAGACGAAGTCGTCTTCCTCGGCCTGAAGATGCAAGAAACCAACCCGGTCGCGGCGCAAGACCTAATCGAGCAAACAGGCGTGACCTATCTGTTGGGGCGCGATCCCGACGGATCGATCTTCACCGAGTTCGGGGGGATCGCCATGCCGACGACGGTCTTCATCGACGCCCGGGGCGAGGTGGCGACCACACACGCCGGGGCTATTTTCGCCCGCGACCTGGAGGATCTGATCCGGCGCGAACTGCTCGAGTCCTGATCATCGGGAATCGAACGGACCTGGCTAAGAGTCCCCGGTGCACTACGTTGGCACCTGAACCCATGGCTCAGCTCTCCGACCTGGCAACCGATCAGCATTTGGCCTGGCTGGCGCGCAGCTTCGGTCGACCCGATTACCTGCCCCTCACCACCCAAGATCTCGAGGTGCTTTCGAGTTGTGCTGAACTGGTCAAGCGCTTTCGAGGGTCCCATCTGTTCCGCCAGGGCGAACCGGCACAGGCGGCCTATCTCATCCGCGAAGGCGAGGTCGACATTTATCGCATCCATTCGGGCTCGCCCCGGGTGGTGTCACGGGTTGGCGTGGGCTCAGTCATCGGGGACATCGCCATGTTCGGCGAAGGTGGGTACAAGTCCTCGGCTCGCGCCGTCGGGTCCGTGCGTGCCTTCCGATTCGAACGCTCCACGCTTCTGCCCGAGCTGGCCAAACATCCTTCGATCTGTCTGCGCTGGTTGGTGTCGGGACTCAACCAACTGGAGCGTACCCAGCGCAGGATCATCCACCTCATGCACAAGACGGTCCTGGCCCAGGTGGCAGATCTATTGGCGGAGGAGGCCGAGACCCATTCGGAGATAAACCTCTCGCAAGCTTCGATCGCCACCCTGCTCGGGGTCAGCCGCCAGTCAGTTAACGAGGCGCTGGGCGAACTGCGTGAGCGGGGGGCCATCGAGACGGGATACCGAATGATCAAAGTGCTCGATGCAACCTTGCTTCAGTTTGTGGCTTCACAACAGCCTTTGCGCTAAGCGCCCGCGCCTTTCGCGGTGCACCGTGGAGTCGTGTTCCCTGAGGACGTGTCGACGGTTACGGCCCGCCGTCACCTCACGGGCTGGACTCGATGCGGACATCGTTCCAGAACGCCACGTGCTCGGCAATGTCCGAGGCGGCGCGCAAGGGGGTGTGGTAGGTCCAGCCGACGCTCTCATGGGTGCGACCGTCGATGGTGGCGTTGAAGTAGCTGGCCTTTCCCTTCCACTAACAGCGCGAGGTGACATCGGTCTCGACGAGGTGCTCCCAGCTGACGGAGTCAGGGGGGAAGTACGAATTGCCTTCGAGGGACACCACCCGGTCCGACTCGGCGAGAACTACTCCGTCCAAGATGGCTCGTGTCTTCATTCCTTCTCCTTGGGCTCGTTGACGATGGGAACCACGCCGCCTCTACCGGTGGGTGGCGATTGTCGGCCTGCCGACGGAGTTCTACGAGACTGTCGTCTTTCCGACCATCCTCGAAGCGACGAGGGTCGCTTCGAGGTTCAACCATTCGACTCGCCCAACTTGGAGATGACATGACCGACAGGACATACGACGTGCTCGTGCTCGGAGGAGGACCAGCCGGAGAGAACGCTGCCGATGTGGCCGCCCAACACGGTCTGGCGGTGGCGCTCGTCGAGCGGGAACTGGTGGGGGGTGAGTGCTCCTATTGGGCGTGCATGCCTTCCAAGGCGCTGCTTCGTCCCGGCGACATGCTCGATGCCGCCACGCGCACCGGGGTTCCCCTCAAACCGTGGAGGCATGCTCTATAAGGAGGAGCTATGTCAGAGACACGGAGAAAGTATGACCCCGAGTTCCGTGAGGGAGCGGTGCGGATCGTGAGGGAGACGGGCAAGCCGATCGCTCGTGTCGCCG
>JBGTLA010000121.1:0-6605 GCA_041744375.1 Acidimicrobiia bacterium
AGTCCGGCCTCGAGATACCGCCGGCGACGTTGGGCCGGCAGCTCGGGCAAAGCCGCCGCCACCCTTTCCACCCACCCGCCGTCGACCACCAGCGGCGGAAGGTCGGGCTCGGCGAAGTAGCGATAGTCGGAGCTTCCCTCCTTCACGCGCATGCTGTGAGTCACCGACGACTCCTCGTCCCAGTGCCGGGTCTCCTGCACAAGGCGCCCCCCTTCCTCGAGCACTGCAATCTGCCGACGGATCTCGTGATCGACGGCCCGTTCCAAGGAACGGAACGAGTTCATGTTCTTGACTTCGACTTTGGTGCCGAGCTCGGAGGCACTGCGGGGCCGCACCGACACGTTGGCATCGAAGCGGATCGACCCCTCCTCCATCCTGGCATCCGACACTCCCAGCTCCGCCACCACGGCCCGCAGCTCCGTCGCATACGCCCGCGCCTCCGCCGCCGAGTGAATGTCGGGTCTGGAGACGATCTCCACCAGCGGCACACCGGAGCGGTTGAAATCCAAGAGGGTGGCCTCTGCGCCGTGGATGCGTCCTCCCTCGCCGACATGGCGGGACTTTCCGGTGTCCTCTTCCATGTGCGCTCGCTCGATCCCGATCCGCACGGTCTCGCCGTCGAGCTCGACCTCGAGATGGCCGTCGTGGCACACCGGCACGTCGAATTGGGAGATCTGATAGTTCTTGGGCAGATCGGCGTAGAAGTAGTTCTTGCGATGGAAGACCGACTGGGGGCTGATCGTGCAGTCCAACGCCAGCCCGATGGCCGTGATCCACTCGATGGCGGTGGCGTTGGCGACCGGTAGCGCCCCGGGCAGGCCCAGACAGACGGGGCAGACATTGGTGTTGGGCTCTTCGCCGAAGCCCACCGCGCACCCACAGAACATCTTCGAACGTGTCCGCAGCTCGACGTGGACCTCGATTCCGATCACGGGCTCCCAATCGGTCACGACGTCACCCCCTTTGTCAGAACGGGCCTGTGAGTGAACCCACAGGCGCGCTCGATCTGGGCGGCCACGGCGAACATGGTCTCCTCACCCAGGGCAGGCGCCATCACCTGAACACCGATCGGGAGCCCGGAGCCGTCCAGCCTGACCGGGACCGACATCGCTGGGTGACCCGTGAGGTTGGAGGGAATGGTGCATATGTCGGAGAGATACATCGACAGCGGGTCGCTGGTCTTGGCACCCAACTCGAACGCGGTGGTGGGGCTCGTGGGCGACACGACTACGTCGACCGACCGATACACCTCGGTGAACTCGTCGATGAGACGAGCTCGCACCCGCTGTGCCTGCCCATAGAAGGCGTCGTAATAGCCGGCCGACAGAGCGTAGGTTCCGAGCAGGATCCGGCGAATGACCTCGGGCCCGAACCCTTCGGCTCGTGTCCTGGCCATCATCTCTTCGGTGGTGGGGCCATCGACCCGGTTGCCATAGCGGACGCCGTCGAAGCGCGCCAGGTTGGCGGACGCTTCCGCCGGGGCGATCAGGTAGTAGGCCGACAGCGCCACGTCGACGGCCGGGATGGAGACCTCGGTGACCTCCGCTCCCGCCTCCGCCAACCGGTCGAGCACGTCGGCGACGGCGGCGGTGACGGCCGGCTCGTAGCCTTCGCCGCCGAACTCTGTCACCAGGCCGACACGGATCCCATTCACCCCCCGATTGAGGGCGGCGGTGAGGCTCGGGTAGTCGGAGTCGAGGGAGGTGGCATCCCGGTGGTCATGGCCCCACACCCCTTCGAGTAGCAGCGCAGCATCGTCCACGGTGCGGGCGAGAGGCCCGATCTGGTCGAGCGACGAGGCAAAGGCGATCAGACCGTATCGGCTCACCCGGCCATACGTGGGTTTCACCCCGACCACCCCACACAGAGAGGCGGGTTGACGGATGGAGCCGCCCGTGTCGGAGCCGTACGCCCCCAGGGCCGACCCCACCGCCACCGAGGCTGCCGAGCCGCCCGAAGACCCTCCCGGGACCCGGGCCGGGTCCCACGGGTTGCGGGCCGGTCCGTAGGCCGAGTTCTCCGTGGACGAACCCATGGCAAACTCGTCGAGGTTGGTCTTTCCCACCAGCACGGCACCGCCAGAACGAAGCCTCTCGATGACGTGCGCGTCGTAGGGTGGGACGTAGCCGGACAGGATCTGGGAAGCGGCCGTCGTCTCGAGCCCGCGCGTGCACATGTTGTCCTTGGCGGCGACGGGGATACCGTCGAGGGGACCGAGCGTGTCGGCCCGCCCACGCCTCTCGTCGGAGGCCACCGCCGCCGCCATGGCGCCGGCGCGGTCGAGGGTGAGGAAGCAATGGAGCTCGGCTTCGGTGAGGGTGGCCCGTTCCAGCACGGCCCCGGTCAACTCCTGTGAGGTGAGCTGTCCCTCACCCAAGCGAAAAGCCGCTTCCGCCACCGTGAGGTCAGCTGGGTTCACGACCCCTCCATGGCCGGCGGCACCACGAAGTATCCGTCGCGATGTTCGGGTGCCACCTCGAGGATCTCTGCCCGTGACAGGGACGGAGACACTTCGTCGGGACGGAGGGCATTCGTGAGCCCGAGCGGGTTGGCGATGGGCTCGGCGTCAAGCTCCAACCCCTGCACTCGAGCGGCGTGCTCGAGGATGACCCCGAGCTGTCGACGGTAGGCCTCCAGGTCGTCGGCACCGAGCGCCAGCCGCGCCAGGCGCGCCACATGAGCGATGTCGATGTCGATGGGCATCGTCGGAAGTGTAGATCCGACCCGATAGGCTCCCGGCACTGATGACGACTGCCACACGCCGGCTCTTGGGGATCATTGCCCTGGCACTGGTGTTCGGTGGAGCCTGGTGGATGCTCGCGAACCCCGATGGGCGGTCGGGAGGCATTCTCGTACGGACCGGGCTCATGGCCGGCGCGGCGTGGCTGATCGCTCCGGTCGTGCGTCGTCCCGCACCGGCGACGATCGCCTTCCTGGTGGCTTTGGCGGCCGTTGTGGCCCGTCCCCGCCTGATCATTGGGGTGGTAGTGGCAGTGCTGGTGTGGCGTTTCGGGGCCCGCCGACGCTGACGATGGGCTCTTCCGCTCTTGGAAGGCGCGCAAATAGGTGAGCCATCGTGCTGCGATTTCTGCTCAACACCAGCCGTCGGGGCGGGAAGAGGCTGAAACGCACGACCTCTATTTGCGCGCCCTCCTTGACAACGTCCTAGCGTCACCTCATGCACATCGCCCCGGTGGTGATCGTTCCCCACACCTCCGGCCCTGGGGGCTGGATGGCGGCTCTCGACGAGTTGGCTCGGGTCCTCGACGCCCACCCCTACCTCCCCGTCACGTTGCGAGCGCCCGGCGCCGCCATCGAGCACGTGTGGCGATCCGATCCATCGCTGGGCGCCAGGCTCGCAGCCGGGCCGGTTGCGTGGCTGGCGGGGGGATGGTCCGATCCGGTCCTGGCCGATCTTCCGCTTCCCGACCGAGATCTCCAGCTGACGCGCGAGCAAGCGGCGATGAGCACCGCCGGCATCGTGGCGTCGGGATTGTGGGTGGGCGACGGCTGGGAACCGGCGCTCGTCTCCTTGGCGGTGGAGTCCGACCTCCCGTTGCTGTTCATGGATATCGCTCTGGTTCCCTCGTCACACGGGCGCCCGGGGGCGGTCGAACGCGCCGGGCAGGTGGCGATGGGGATCCCGGTCGGCACCTCCGCCTCCGAGACCTCACCCGACGGCCTCGTGCCGGTTCGGGTCGAGCCTGCCGACCTGGAGGAGTTCGCAAGCCGCTACCGGGGTCGCCTGTCCACCGTAGTGGAGCATTTCGTCGATCATCATCCGGGACCCCGACTCGCTCCCGTCGTCAGCTCTCCCCGACGCGGCCCCGCCGCCGAGACGTTCTATCGCAAGCTGCTGCTGCTGACCGCCAACCGGGCCGACCGCAAGGGAAGCCTCGAAGAGGTCCTCGCCTTGCAGTCGCGAGAGTTCGTCACTGGTGACGGTGGGGGAATCGGGGCACACGCCCGGCTCATCGCTGCCCGGCAGCGGGTGGAGCGCAACCGCTATCGGGGCGACTCTTGGGTAGCCACCGAGGAGGTGGACTGGGACGCCGACGGCATCGACGAGATCCACACCGAGACGGCCGCCGCCTCCCTCGTGCTCGACCCCGTGTCGGGTCACATAGAGGTGTGGGACGACAAGGCGCGCGCTTGGTCGATCCTGGCATTGCAGTCGCCCCCCGGTGCGGCGATCTGTCGTCGGCTGGGGCCGGACGGCGCCGAGCGCACCCAGGGGATGCTGCGACTCGACCGCCGCACGGAAGGGAGGTCTGAGGCCCAATTCCGGCTCGTGGGCGACGACGGCGGTGTCTACCAGGTGACTCTCCGCGACGACAAGCTCACCATCGAGATGACACTTCCCCCGATTGGGGTTGTGCGGGTGGGTCCCGAGGTACCCGTATCCATGGATGCCAAGCGCGCCCGGTTACGAGTGGACGGTGGGGCGTGGAGCAATGCCTCTCAACCTCTGGCCGTCTCCGGGCACCGCTTCCGTCTCACCGACGGGGACCACAGCCTCGTCATCTCCGCTCCCCGCCCGACCGATCTGTTCGTCGAGCCTCTCACCGGATATGGAGTCCAGATCTGGCCACATTGGGCCACCGACGGCGACACCAGCTACGCCGTCACTCTGGCGCCCACCTGACGACCGCCCGCCGCCCTACGAGTCGTCACCCCGCCAGGAACCGACTGAGACTGGCGTGAACCGCCTCGACATCGGCCAGTGCCACCGACTCGTCGGCCGTGTGGGCCCGGGAGGTCTCACCCGGGCCGAAATTGACCGCCGGGACCCCGATCTCGGAAAATCGAGCCACATCGGTCCAGCCCTGCTTGGCCGCCGAAACCGCCCCGCTCACCGCGGCGAGACGTGACAACAGCGGATGGTCCACCGCCACCGCACCGGCCGGGGCGAAGTCGGTGACGGTGAAACCGTCGGCGGGAGCGCACAGCTCGGCCAGTTCCTCCACCGCCTCCTCGACACTCGTGTTGGGTGTAAACCTCATGTTGAGGTTGAGGGTAAAGAGAGGGGGGATGATGTTGTTGGCCAACCCGCCATGCGCCTGGGTCACCGCCACCGTTCTCTGGTACTCAAGGCCGCCCACAGCGAAGGTCCGGGGCGCGACACGATGCATATCGGCCAGCCACTCCCCTGCTCGGGTGATGGCGTTCACTCCCCACCACGGCCGCGCGGAATGAGCGGCCGCGCCCTCGAAGGTCACCTCGGCGTTCACTACCCCGTTGCAACCGAATTGCATCTCCCCGTCGGTCGGCTCGAGTACCACTGCACAGGCGGCGCCCGACAGCCACTCCACCCCATCGAGAACGACGCCCAGTTGGTTGTCGACGTAGGGGCCTTCCTCGGCCGCGTAGAAGATCCCCACCAGGTCGAAAGGACCACCGCTACCGCCCTGTTCCTCGAGGAGGTGGATCATCACGGCCAGACCGGATTTCATGTCGGCACTTCCCAGGCCGAACAGACGCCCGTCGGCGACGAAGGCTGCTCCCTGGCCTTGAGACGGGACGGTGTCGAGATGCCCGGCCAGCACCACCAGCGGCCGCCCGGTCGGCTCGCCCACCACCACAGACTGGCCCAGGCGTTGCTGGGGCAACCCCGCCAGCCGTTCCGACACCGCTGCACAAATCGCCTCTTCGGAGCCGGTCTCGGAGGGAATGTCGACCAGCCACGTCAAGGTGTCGAGCAGTGGTGGAAACATCAGGCGGCAGCCTACCGCCCCCGGCGTTGCGCCCGGAGTTGTGGGAGGCTGAAGGCGATGTGCTTCGACAGGCGATGAGAACGTTCGTGATCCTGGTGGCGGCGGCGGCCTTGACGTTGGCGTCGTTGTGGCTGATCCAGCGCCGTCTCATTTATCTCCCGGATCCGTCCACCCCACCCGCACCCGCCGGAGTGGAGGTGGTGGAAATCGTCACCGACGATGGCCTCGGGCTGGCGGCGTGGTGGGTCCTGGGGAGGACGCCCGAGGTGGCCGTAGCGGTCTTCAACGGGAACGCCGGTCATCGCGCCCATCGCCTGGGGCTGGCGGAGGCGATCGCCGATCGCGGGCCGAGCGTCCTCCTCGTCGACTACCGGGGGTATGGAGGTAACCCCGGCTCACCCAGCCAGGACGGGTTGGTGAAGGACGCCCGCGCCGTCGGAGAGTGGCTGACGGCCCGTGACCTCGATCGCTTCGTCTACCTCGGCGAGTCGTTGGGGGGTGGTCCGGCGGCGGCACTGGCCTCCGAGCTACCACCCCACGCCCTCGTCTTGCGGTCTCCCTTCCCCGACCTGGCGTCGGTGGGCAGGATCCATTACCCGTTCATCCCCATGTCCCTGCTCCTCCGGGACCGGTTCGAGGTCAGCGAGTGGTTGACGTTTGTCGACGCTCCCGTCACCGTGGTGGCCGGATCCGACGACCGCATCGTGCCCTTGCGCCTGTCCGCACAGGTGGCGGAGGCCGCCGGCGCCGATCTGGTCATCGTCGAGGGAGCCGACCACAACGATCCCGCTCTCGGCCGGGGCCCTCTGCTCATCGACGCGATCGTGGCGGCCGCCGGCGATTAGCCTGCCGCCCATGACCACGTCATCGGCCTCGGGTGTCGGGCTGGCC
>JBGTLA010000122.1:0-17463 GCA_041744375.1 Acidimicrobiia bacterium
CCGCCAGCGCCAGCCCGGCGCCGACGCTGCCCGCCGCTCCGTAGATGCTGATTCCGTAGGCGCGTACCGCCGGGCTGATCTGTTCGGCTATCAGCACGATGCCCAGACTGGTGACGGCAGCGGTGGCCAGCCGAACCGCAGCCTGGGCGGTGGCGAACTCCCAAGCGGAACCCACCCCGGCGGTCGCCGTTCCAGCGAGGACGAGCATGAGATAGGCGCCGAGGAAGGGCCGCTTCCTGCCAGACCGATCGCCCCAAAGAGAGAAAACGAGTGCACCGAAGGAGGCGATCCGGGTGAAGGCCATGACCAGGCTCATCTCCCCTGCGGTCAGGCCCAGCGCCACCCTCGTGAACGGCAGCGTGGCAAACGCCTGCGCCTGGACGTAGCCCTGGACCATCCCCACCACCCCCATCAAGCCGGTGATCGCTCGGTCCGAGGAGGAGAAGGGTTGGACGGGGAGGATGTGGCGAGTGACGGACCTGAGGAAACGCGGAACCATGAGACCCCAACGGTAGAGCCACTGTCGACCCGCCTTAGGTGAAAGGTATCCCGGTTGCCAAATATGGGCCGACCCAGCGCCGAACCGTTGAACGTAGGCTTCGGGGTTTAATCATCGGTCTGGGGATCGGCGGATGGTAGGTGCGTCACCTCGTTAGCGTCTGTGCAATGTGGAAGTCCCGTTGACGCTCAGCGGTCGCAATGACTGACGGTGGAGCCGATGCCATGCTCCTTCTGGAGTTGGTAAGGGATCTCATCGTCGAAGTGCATCCGCACGCCGCCCAGGTGCCGGTGACGCTCGACCGCGATTTCGACCGCGACCTCGGTCTCGGAAGCCTGGAACTCGTCGAACTGCTATTGCGGGTTGAGGACGCGTTCGGGGTCACGCTTCCATCACGGGCTTTCGCCGCCGCCGAGACTCCACGGGACCTCTTACGGGTACTTGACAGCGCCGACCGCAGACCGGCCGAGCATCCCGCTCCCATTCCATCAGGAGATTCCCTGAAAGAGACGTCCAGCCCCGCGGCTGCGTCCACGTTGGTCGAAGCACTGGGTTGGCACACGGGCACGACGCCCGACCGGACTCACATTCGAATCCTGGGCGAGTCGGGCGTGGAGGACGAACTGAGCTACCACGCACTGTATGCGGAAGCGGCTAGCGTGGCAGCCGGGCTGCTGGCTCGGGACCTAGCACCCGGCGACACCGTTGCGATCATGCTCCCTACGACCCGGGCGTATTTCGTCACTTTCGCCGGGGTGCTCTTAGCTGGCGGCGTACCGGTCCCGATCTACCCGCCGATGCGGCCGTCCCAGCTTGCCGACCACCTGCAACGCCACGTCCATATTCTGGCCAATGCCAGAGCGATACTGCTGGTTGCAGATCCCGAGGCTGTCCCGCTGGGCAGGCTGCTGCGATCCCACGTCGAGAGCTTGCGCCATGTCGTCACTCCCGAGTCACTTGCCGCCGAACGCGGGGCAACACTGCCTACGCCCGGCCTCCACGATGTCGCGCTGTTGCAATACACCTCGGGTAGTACCGGCCACCCGAAAGGGGTCGTCCTCACCCACGCCAACCTGCTGGCCAACATCCGGGCGATGGGTCAAGCAGCGGCTGTCTCGGCGGCGGATACCTTCGTGAGTTGGCTGCCGCTTTACCACGACATGGGGCTCATCGGGGCGTGGCTGGGGAGTCTGTACTTCGGTATGCCCCTGGTGGTCATGCCCCCTGAGGTGTTCCTAACCCGACCGACGCGATGGCTGTGGGCGATCTGCACGCAGCGGGGCACGATTTCAGCGGCGCCCAACTTCGCTTATGAGTTGTGCCTGCGGAAGGTCGACGACGCAGAACTCGAGGGGCTCGACCTGAGTTCGTGGCGGCTGGCATTCAACGGGGCTGAGCCCGTCAACCCCGAGACAGTCGAGCGGTTCACCGCTCGGTTCGGTGCTTATGGGCTGCGTCGGACGGCCATCACCCCCGTGTACGGGCTGGCAGAGTCATCGGTGGGTCTGGCCTTCCCACCGCTAGGCCGTGGTCCCCTCGTCGATCGCATCGAACGCTACCCTTTCGTGCGTTCGGGACGCGCCATTCCGGCCGATGAGGCCGATGCCGATACTGCGCGGTTCGTGGCCTGCGGCCGGCCGCTTCCCGGCCACGACCTACGGATTGTCGATAGCGCCGGCAACGAAGTGGCCGACCGCGAGGAGGGGCGGATCGAGTTCCGGGGTCCTTCTGCCACCAGCGGCTATTACCGCAATGCCGACGCAACCCGCTCGCTTCTCCGCGACGAGTGGCTCGACACCGGTGATCTCGGCTACATCGCCGGTGGTGAACTCTACGTCACCGGACGGCTGAAGGACCTCATAATCCGAGCAGGGCGCAACCTCCACCCCGACGAGCTGGAAAACGCCGTTGGGAACTTGACCGGGGTCCGAAAAGGATGCGTGGCGGTGTTTGCCAGCCCCGACCCGGCACGAGGGACGGAGCGGCTGGTGGTGCTCGCCGAAACTCGCGAAACCGACGACCACGCCCGAACCGACCTGCGCTCCCAGATCGTAGGCGTCACCGTCGACCTGCTGGGAACACCCCCAGACGAGGTAGTCCTCGTCCCGCCCCGTACAGTGCCGAAGACCTCCAGCGGCAAGATCCGCCGTGCCGCCAGTCGTGAGATCTACGAGCGGGGGACGACGGGAGCCCGCCCAGCGCCGGTGTGGTGGCAGTTGGTGGCGTTCGGGTGGAGCGGGGCGCGAGGCCGCGTTCGACGCGCCCTTCGCGCCGTAAAGGCCGTCGCCTTCGCCTGGTACGCCTCCATCCTGGCTGTGGCGGTTGCCCTACCTTTGGTCGCCCTGCTCGCTCTCGTCCCGCGCGAGCAGTGGCGGTGGCGGTTGGCCCGTACCGCGGTTCGACTCCTCGTGCGTCTCACGGGCACATCGATCACGGTGAACGGTCTCGACCGACTCCCCTCCGGCACTTCGCTCGTGGTGGCCAACCACCCCAGCTGGCTTGATGGCTTGGTACTTGCCGCCGTCCTCCCGACCCCCTTCAGGTTCGTGGCGGGGGAAGTCTTGTCTCGCCGGATGCTCGCCGGGTTCGTCCTGCGCCGCGTTGGGACCGTGTTCGTCGAGCGGACCGAGCGCCAGCGCGGTGTCAGCGACACCGACCGGCTCGTAGAGCTGGCGCGCCAGGGCCAGCGGCTGGCGATGTTCCCGGAGGGCCACCTGGATCGGAGCCCAGGACTGCGGCGCTTTCGCATGGGGGCATTCGTCGTGGCCGCCCGGGCCGGCGTCCCCGTCGTCCCGGTCGCGATTCAGGGGACCCGGTCGATGCTTCGGCCCGGCAGCCGTTTCCTCCGGCGCGGCGCCGTCCATATAGCCGTGGAGGAGGCGATTCAGCCAAGAGGCACCGACTGGGCGGCCGCCGTTGAATACCAGCACACCGTCCGGGCGGCGATTCTTCGCCACTGCGGCGAGCCCGACCTCAAGTGATGTCAAAGCGAGCGACCGGCGTACGCTGAGAGTGGCTGCGCGCTGCTCATCTTTGGAGTAGTCCTCGGTTGCAGCTGCCCCGTCATCGTCTCTTGCCCAGGTCTAGGTTTGGTCCTGACCAATGGAGCAGCGATGGCGAGACCATCGAAGCTGCGGATCGTGCTATCAGTGTTGCGCGGTGAGCAGTCCGTGACGGAGGCGGCACCTCGTAACGGCGTGTCGGAGCAGTCAGTCTCCATTACATGACTTTCTCCCCTGGTGTCTGCGCCCACATCCCGGTATTGAAAGGAACGACAGAGGAGATGATGACGTGTCTGCAGAACGGGTCCGTAGGTACTTGATGGAGCATGGTGTCGCCTACGAGACGCACACTCATCCCGTGGCCTACACCACCAGCGAGGTGGCCGAGGTCGGGCTTGTCTCCAGTGAGGAGATGGCGAAGGCGGTCATGCTTATGGCCGAGGATCGGCTGGTGATGGCTGTGATTCCCGGAGACAGGATGGTCGATTTGGAGAAAGCCGAAAGAGCCCTGGGCGCTGAAAGTGTGCGTTTGGCGGAGGAGGGCGAGTTCGTGGCGTCGTTCCCCGACTGCGAACCGGGGGCGGAACCACCCTTTGGGGCGCTGTATGACGTTCCGATCCTCGTCGATCATGGATTGGACAGCCCCAGGATCACCTTCAATGCAGGTACACACGGAAACCATCACCATGGCGCTGGGTGACTACCTGGAGTTGACCAAGCCGATGAAGGCAGACCTGGGGCGCTAGATGACAGCTCGAAGCTGCTGAGGTGCTCTCGCTGGACGGTTCGCAGGGTGAGGGTGGGGTCAGATCCTCAGGACCGCCCTGGCCTGCTCGCTTCTCACCGGTGTCCCGTTTTCCATCGAGAAGCTACGGGTGGCACGTCGCAGACCCGGTCTGCTGCCCCGCCACCTCGCCGCCGTGAGAGCGGCGGAAGAGATCTCGAACGCAGCGACGCAAGCGGCCATCCTTGGCTCGGAGACCCTGACATTCGAGCCGGGCGAGGTCCGGGCCGGTGAGTACCACTTAGACATCGGAACAGCCGGAAGCAGCGGGCTGGTCCTGCAGACCGTACTCGTCCCGCTGCTCAGCGCTGACGGCGAGTCCCAGTTGATAATCGAGGGTGGGACGCACAACGAGGAAGCACCCCCGTTCGATTTCCTCGATCTCAGCTTCGCCCCCTTGTTGCGTCGGACGGGCACCGACCTGATCACGCCGTTACTTGCACTGGGGACTGCGGTCGGCGTGCATCTGGCCGACCAGCTCCTGGTTCCCCTCGCCCAGGCCAGAGGTGGATCCTTCCTCACCTGTCATCCCTCAGGCCATTTCACAACCAACGCGTGTGTCATCGACCGATTCTTCGACCTGAGAATCACCAGCTGACGGAGGGACGAAAACGTGGTCGTTGATTGCAGGCGGGGATTAAGTCAGGTCAGCGAGGAGCGCCGATCATCAATGCCTGCAAGTGGTCAGGGCTCAAATCCCTAAGCTCCACCTCCGATTCTCTTTGCTGGGAGGGGTCCCGGTTGCCGTGAAAGAGAAGGTCCGTTACGCGAAATGTGGCTTCGATGGCCCGTCTTGCGGGTAGAGGTGTCTGTCGAGAACTGGAGGGCACATGGCGAGATGGGATCGGCTTGGGAGTCGTGGCAATGTCCAAGACCGCCGAGGAACACGGGGGCCCGCAATGGCTGCGGGGGGGTTGGGCGGGGTCGGGTTGCTCGTCGTGTTGTTGCTCTCGTTGTTCGGCGGCGGTGCCGAAAGCGGCATAGACGAAATCCTGAACCAACTCCAGGAGGCAGCGCCGCAACAGGGCGCTGTCCAACCGGAGGAATTCCAGGGTGACGACGACTACGAAGTCTTCGCGTCGACAGTCTTGGGTTCCACCGACGAAACCTGGGAGTCGATCTTCGCGGCCGCCGGCCGTGAATACGTGCAACCCACACTCGTGCTGTTCCGCGATCGCACGCAGTCTGCCTGTGGCGGCGCCAGTTCTGCCGTGGGGCCGCACTATTGCCCCCTCGATGAGACGATCTATCTCGACGAGACCTTCTTCGACGAATTGACACGTCGTTTCGGTGCCCGAGGAGGGGATGTGGCCGAGGCCTATGTGATCGCCCATGAGGTCGGGCACCATGTTCAAAAGATCCTGGGAATCATGGACGAGGTGCGGAACCTGCAGCAAGCTTCCAACTCGCAGGCCGATGTCAACGAGCTGTCAGTGCGCCTCGAGCTGCAGGCGGACTGCTTCGCCGGAGTGTGGGCCAACTCGATTCGTGATCTCGGCGTCTTCGGCCCCAACGAGATACAGGAGGCGATCGACGCTGCCGGTGCGGTGGGCGACGATCGGATTCAAGAACGCGTGCAAGGCCAGGTGAACCCCGAGACCTGGACTCACGGCTCATCACAGCAGCGCATGGAATGGTTCACGAGGGGCTACGAACAGGGGGATCCTTCCTCTTGTGACACCTTCTCGTGACAAGGGCGGGTTCGGCCCGGTTGGGGAGGGCTTTCTAGCCATTGTCCGACGAGAGCATTGATGGCGCCGGTTGATCCTCTCGCGCGAGATGGTCGGCGCCCCCGATGATCTCGCGACGCGTTACCAATTGGGGCGGGGGGCGCCGCGTGTGCGCGAGCCTTCGGAGGTTCGGGTGTCGTCGCGTTCGTACCTGACCTGAGAGTCCACTCCCAGAACCCCGTCCACCGATTTCGATAGATCCTCGAGCAACCGCGCCTCCATCCGGGTTGGAACCTCACCCCTCAGAGTCACTTGCCCCTCTTCCACGACGACGGTGACGGCCCCGGGCTCGAGATCGAGCGTCTCTTTGACGATTCGCTCGGTGATGTGATCGACGATGGCCTCGTCGGGGCGGGCGAACACACCGAGCACGTCGGATCGGCTCACGATCCCGATGAGTCGGCCGGCGCCGTCGACAACCGGAAGTCGCTTGACTCGTTTGCGGTCCATGAGGCGGGCGGCGACCGTGTAGGAGGCATCCCCGTCCACGGAGACGACATTCTTGCTCATGGCCTGGCCGACGACTTCGGCCTTCAACCGGCGCACGTCTCGATCGAACAGCATCGCCACGAGTCCGGCCCGTTCGCCACCTGCCCGTTCGACGAAATCGGCTTCGGACAACATTCCAACGACTACTCCTTCGGTGTCCACCACCGGCAGGCCGCTCACACCTTTCTCTGTCATGATCCGAGCCGCCTCCTTGAGCGAGTCGTGCTCGCTGACGGTGGCGACCTCTCTCGTCATCAGATCTCTCACCCTCATCCGCTACCTCCGTGATTGCAGAGTTCTCGACCTTGCCGTGTGGGCCGATCCTCACTCATTGGCGGTTAACCCTACGGTCTCACGAGCCTACGGGTTTCCACTTGACGACGACATCCACCGCCGCCGTCGAGTCCGACGCCATTCTCCTCGCCTCTACTCGCCATCCGCCCACCGTCTCCGCGGGGAGAGCAGGCAGCCATCGTTCACAACGGCGTCGATCCCCGTCGATCTGGCACTGGTGGAACGAACGGAGGATCTGGTACCTCGTCCCTGCCTCGGTAACGATGACGAGATCGAGATCCTCGGCTGCATCGAGGGTGTCGATCGAAATGCTGATGTCCATCGTGTGGCGGGTCGGGTCGAAGGCGAGCAGATGTCCCGAAGCCTCGGAGCTCCCTTCCTCGAACCATACCTGGGTAGTGGAGCTGAGGTCGCCCATGAGCAGCCCGGCGTTGGGTCCGGCGCAAGCCCCCGAGAGGAATCCCACGAGGAGGGCCAAGCCGGTACGGCGCATCGTGCCGGCCACGCTACCCCACAGCCGGCGCGTATGTCGATCGGGGTCGATCGAACGATCACCCCTGATAGCGGTAGAAGCCCTGTCCGGCCTTGCGCCCGAGCAGCCCTGCCTCCACCATTCGAGTGAGAAGGGGTGGAGATGCGTACAGGGGTTCCTTGTACTCATCGAACAGGACATCGGCCACCAGCTTCATGGTGTCGAGCCCGATGAAATCGCACAGCTCGAGGGGACCCATGGGATGGTTGGCGCCGAGCTTCATGCCGGTGTCGATGTCCTCGGCTGTGGCATGTCCCGCCTCGTAGAGGCGAATGGCACCAAGCAGGTACGGCACGAGCAGGAAGTTGACCACGAAACCGCCCCTGTCTTTGGCCCGGATCACCGTCTTTCCGAGTTGGTCTGAGGCGAACTTCTCGACCGTCGACCCCGTCGCCTCGTCTGAGAGTGGCGTCGTCACCAGCTCCACCAGTCCCATGATCGGGACCGGATTAAAGAAGTGGAGACCCACCACTCGCTCCGGGCGACCCGTCACCGTCGCCAGCCGGGTGATGGGGATCGACGACGTGTTGGAGGCCAAGATCGTCTCGGGGCCAACCGCCGCGTCGAGGGAAGAGAAGATCTCTCGCTTGAGTGCTTCGTCCTCGGTGACGGCCTCTATGACTATCTGGCGGTCGGATTGCTCGTCGTAGTCGGTTGACAAGGCAATCCGCCCCAATATGTCCTCTCGCCCGGTCGGTTCGATCTTCCCTAGCTCGACCGCCCGATCGAGGGACTTTTCGATGCGACCTCGTGCCGCTTCGCAAGCTTCAGGGGAGATTTCATGTATCACCACATCGCAGCCCTTGCCGGCCGCAACCTCGGCGATCCCCGCCCCCATCTGTCCGCCTCCGATGATTCCAACCCGTTCGATCACCCGCGCACCTCCTGTCTTTGTTGAGCACATGAGCGGATCGACGAACGCCGGAATGAAACGGTTTTCTGCTGCAGCGGCAGCCAACGACAGCACCAATCCACACACACTCGTGAGTACGCCATGATTGCAGCATGAGCCACTCCACCGCTCCGGGGCCGGCCGACTGGGACGACCGCTATCGCAGCGGTGACATTCCCTGGGATATGGGGCGTCCTCATCCGTTGCTGACCGAACGGCTCGTTCTCGATCCCGCCCTGGGCCAGGCCGAGGTCGGCGGCGCTCTGGTGCCTGGATGCGGACAGGGATGGGATGCCATGGCCCTGGCGGAAGCCGGTTGGGTGGTAACGGCTCTAGACGTGTCCCCCCGCGCAGTGGCGCTCGCAGGATGGCTCCTGGACGATCGAGGTGGACGAGCACTGGTCGTCGACGCTCTCGAGTGGGAAGAGCCGGTGGACCTGATCTTCGACCACACGTTCTTCTGTGCGATCCCTCCTGAAGAACGGGGGCGGTTCGGTGACCTGTGCCGGAGGGTCCTCGGTCCAGGAGGCCAGCTGGTCTCGATCGTCTTTCCGATTGGTCGAACCGATTCTGACACACCGCCATACGCCATGAGCGTGGAGGACGTGAGTGGAGCGTTGGGGCATGGGTTCGAACTGATCGAGATGGGTACCGAACGGAAGGTCGGCCGCCGAGCCTGGCCGCATCGGTTGTGTCGGTGGCGATCACTAGAGCCGGCGGGGTAAACGTCCGCTCAGGTTCCAACCGATCAACGCCAGGCCGAGCCCGGACAACATCATCACAACGACTGCCGCCCGGGCCAGAGGGAGGGCGCCTGCGAGGCCGGTCGCCATCTCGGCCATCGCGCTGACTTCGTCGACTGAGGTTCGGTAGCTCTCGATGCTGATGAGGATCTCATCGAGGTTCGCTTCGATGGCGGAGACCTGGCGGGTGAGGGCGGCCGTGTCCGTGCCGGTTTGGCGGATCTGGGGGAGGATCAGGGCGAGCGTTTCGCCTTGTGCCTCGATGCTCTCCGGGAGATCGGAGAGTCCCGCCTGGATGTCGGCCAGAGCGACGTCGAGAGGAGCCTCAGGGGCATACGGCACTCCAAACACGGCCAGCGTGCGCATGGATTCGTCGATGACCGCCGCCGTGTCGATGAGGGCCGGCATGCTCGATCGGAGCGCCGCCAACGAGTCCGGGATGGGACCGGTCGCGAGATCGGCGATTCCCCCGACGACGTCGGCGACGTCACCAGTTGATTCGGCGACGTTGTCGGTGATGGACCCAACCAGGCCGAGGCTCTCTTTGACAGCCGTGAGCGCCTGTTCGGTCGTAGCCAGCAGATCATCGGTTGGTTCGGCTGCGATCGAGACGGTGGGAGCGAGGTCGATGGCGGTCTCGATTACCCCCACTCCCATCCACGCCAAAGCCGATGCGGCGATGGTGGCCAGAGCGAGAGTTAGGGCGGCCAGGCGCACCAACAGTGGGGTGCTCATACGACTGAAGCGCGAGACACAGAGGAGGGGGTTTGGGGCATCTCGCTTCCATACCCGAAGCGGCACATCGAAAAACCCCACGTCCACGTTTGGGGTCGCCCGCAGGGGGGCAAGTAGGTCGGGGGCAGGAATATTTTCAGGTGGAGAGGCAGCATTCCGTGACCATCACAATCGAGGCGGTTGGCGTCGCCAAAACCTACCCGGGCGGCCAAGACGGCGTACGCGGTCTCGACCTGCATGTCGCCGAAGGGACGATCGTCGGAGTGATCGGTCCCAGCGGATCCGGAAAGACCACCGCGGTTCGTCTGCTGACCGGTCTGCTCGACTGTGACAAAGGCGATCTTCTCGTCCTCGACCTCGACCCTGTTGCCTTCGATCCAGAAACCAAGTCGAGAATCGGCTACCTACCACAGGACGCGGCCCTCTACCCGAGCCTCTCGGTGCGTGAGAATCTGGACTTTGCTGCAGCTCTCCATGGCATGCGCGGGAAGCCGCGTGCCGCAGCCTGTGCGGCCGTGCTCGAATTCGTGGAGCTGGGTGATGTCGAAGAACGGCGTCTGGCGGACCTCTCGGGCGGCATGCGTCGACGGGTGGGCCTCGCCGCCGCGCTGGTCCATGAGCCCGACATGATCTTCCTGGATGAGCCCACGTCCGGGCTGGACCCCATCCTGCGCAAGGTCGTCTGGGAGCATCTGACCGAACTCAAGGAGCGTGGTAGAACGATCATCGTCACCACCCAGTATGTGGGCGAAGCCGCCTACTGCGATGTCATCGCAGTCCTGTCGGACGGTGAGGTGGTCGAGTTGGGGCCGCCGGAGGAGCTGAGGAGTTCGGCCTTCGGGGGTGAGCTGGTCGATGTTGTCTTTGCCAGCCGTCCCGAATTGGATGCCATCGACGCCATCGCCCAGGCGATCAGCGCCTCCGATACCACTTCGCTTGGGTCGCGTTCGGTCCGCTTCGTCGTGGCGGACGCCGGTTCGGCCATTCCCCTCGTGAGCTCCGCCGCCGATGAGGCCGGGGTCGAGGTGGCGGAGACGGAGCGGTTTGTCCCCGACTTCGACGATGTGTTCGTGCGGCTCGTCCACCGGCACCGATCCGGCGAAGAGGCCCCCCTGTGAGATCACTTATCTCGATTATCGCTTTCGCCGGCAAGGAGATCCGCCTCGTCGTGCGCCAGCCCAAGCTGATGGGTGCTCTCGTCCTGGGACCGTTCATCATTCTCGCCCTCTTCGCCGTGGGGTTTCAGCCCAACCCACCGGCCCTACGAACGGTGCTCGTCTTCCCGGAGGGCTCGCCTTTGGCAGCACAGATTGATCAGATCGAAGAGGGCCTCGGGGGCGAGGTCGACATCGTGGCGACGGAGTCCGATCTCGGGGCTGCCAGGGACCGACTGGGCGCAGGCGAAGCCGACATCATCGTGATGGCTCCCGAAGACGCCGCCGAGACGATTCGTACTGGGGACCAGGCGGTGGTGACGGTCCTCCACGACCGGCTCGACCCCTTCGATCGGGCCCTCATCGCCGTGTCCTCTCAGGCGGCGGTGGATGAGCTCAATCGGCTGGTGTTGGGCGAGGTGGTTGCTGTGGCCCAGGAGCGAACGGGCGACTTCGAGGAGGCATTGCCCCGGGCTCGTCAGGACGCTGCCGCACTCAGCGAGGCGCTACGGGAAGGTGACGAGACCGGGGCGGTGGTCGCCCGGAGTCGGACTCTCCGTTCGCTCGATGCAGTGGCGGCCGGATACGGTCCATCGAGCGAGTTCCTCGACGGCGTCGACCGCAGCATGGGCACAGCTGACGAAGGTACCTCCGGGAGGGTGGCGGACTCCCGGACTCGTGCCGAAGAGATCGATGTGGCCGATCCCGACGCGCTCGCCCGATCCGAAGAGCTGGAAGCCGACCTCGCCGAACTCGAAATCGCCTTGGCGGACTTCAGAGCTGTGCCCTCAGAAACCCTCGTCCAGCCGTTCATCGCCGAGACCGAGACTCTCATTGCCACTGATGTCCCGCTGACGAGTTACTACTCGCCGGCGGTGGTGCTGGTGCTCCTCCAGCACGTCGTGCTCACTTTCGCCGCTCTCTCGATAGTGAGAGAGCGAGAGCTCGGCACCACGGAGCTGTTCCGGGTCGGCCCGATCAAGACATGGGAGCTGTTGTTGGGGAAGTATCTGGGATACGCATTCCTGGGTGCGGTGGTGGCGGTCGCGCTCACCTTGGCCGTGATCTTCGCCCTCGGTACCCCCATGGCGGGTTCCTGGGCGTGGCTCGTAGTCGTGATAAGCCTGACGATGGCCGCCTCGCTGGGTTTGGGATTCCTCATCGCCGCCGCCGCCACTTCTGATGCACAGGCCGTCCAGTATTCGATGCTTGCCCTGCTCTTCACGATCTTCTTCGGCGGGCTGGTGGTGTCGTTGAGTCGTCTTGCCCCGGGAGTGCGCGAGCTGGCCTTCATGGTGCCGGCGACTCCCGGCACCGTTGCCCTCCATGACGTCATGTTCAGAGCACAGTCGCCGAGTCCGCACCTATTGGTCATCCTTACGGGATATGCTCTCGTCACGGTTGCGCTCTCGGTTTGGTGGCTCGAACGGCGCAAGGTGGCCTGAGCTCGATGTCGGGACGGGCACGGTGAGTCGCTCCCTCATCGAGGGACAGAGCACTAAGTTGGCTAGAAGCGACCATCAGGAGTTGATATGGCATTGAGCAGCACCGGCCGAGCCCACTGGGAGGGCGACCTCATGAGCGGTGGCGGCACCGCCACGCTGGACTCGGGCGTGGCGGGCCCGTTCGAAATCACCTGGAAGGCGCGGACCGAAGAGGCCTCGGGGGTTACCAACCCCGAAGAGCTCATCGCCGCCGCCCATGCCTCTTGCTTCTCCATGGCACTCTCCAACGGATTGGCCAAGGCGGGCAACCCCCCTGCGTCGCTGGATGTCGAAGCCACCGCAACGTTCGTGCCCGGAACCGGGATCACGACCATGCATCTCTCGGTCAAGGGCGACGTTCCCGGAATGAGCGAAGAAGAATTCCTGGGCGCGGCGGAGGCCGCCAAGGACGGATGTCCCGTCTCTCAGGCCCTGAAGGGAAATGTCGACATCTCACTCGACGCGACCTTGGCCTGAGGCCGGCATCGCCTTCCCCGATCTCAGCGAGCGACGGCGTGCTCGCCGGCCCGCAAGAAGCAGGCAGCCCGATGGGTTTCCGACTCGGCCACTTTCATGAGGCTGGGTTCGTCCATGTCGCACAGACCAGGTCGAAAGATGGGGCACCGGGGGTGGAATCGACATCCGGGTGGCGGGTTCAGCGGCGAAGGTATCTCGCCTTCGAGGATGACCCGGCGGCGTGGCCTGTTCGGGTCGGGAATCGGTATGGCGGACAGCAACGCCTCGGTGTAGGGGTGGGCGGGCTGACGGTACAAAGTGTCACGTTGTGTGATCTCTACGACCCTTCCCAGATACATGACCGCCACCCGGTCGGAAATGTGTTCGACCACGGCGAGGTTGTGAGCGATGAAGAGCAGGGTAAGGTCGAGTTCGGATTGCAGTTCGCGCAGGAGGTTGAGGACCTGGGCTTGCACCGACACGTCGAGTGCCGACACCGGCTCATCGGCTACAACCAGCTTGGGGCGGAGGATCAGTGCCCGGGCTATACCGATCCGTTGTCGCTGACCTCCTGAGAACTCATGGGGGTACCTGTCGGCATGCTGGGGTCGCATGCCTACGAGTTCCAGCATGTCCTGGACTTGACGCCGGCGGTCGTCCCGATCTCCGATTCCGTGAATGCGGAGGCCTTCGGCGATGGAGTTGCCCACCGGTGTCCTGGGGTCCAGAGAGCCGTAGGGATCCTGGAAGATGATCTGCACGTGCTGGTGGAACTTCCGAAGCTGCGGGCCCTTGAGATGGGTGACGTCGTCCCCGTCGAAGACGATCGAGCCGGCGGTCGGCTCGAGCAGCCGCACCACCATCCGACCCAAGGTGGTCTTGCCGCAGCCCGATTCGCCTACCAGACCGAGCGTTTCTCCAGCGGCGATATCGAGGTCCACGCCCGCCACGGCCTCGACATGAGCGACGGTTCTCCGCAGTGGTCCGCCCTGGACACCGAAGCGCTTGACGAGCCCGCGTACTTCGAGCAGGTTCACGTTGCCTCGCCGTCGTAGAGGAAACATCGGACGCGGTGACCGGGCCCTACTTCGATGAGTTCGGGGTCGGTTGTGGTGCACATCTGGAGGCCTGCTTCCACGCGTGCGGTGCAGCGGTCGGCGAATCGGCAGCCCGTTCCCGGTTCGACGAGACTGGGCACGGTGCCGGGGATGACCGTCAGCTGATCCTGCACCTGGCCCAGCACCGGGATGGATGCCACCAATCCTTGTGTGTAGGGGTGTCTTGGTTCCGTGAACAGGCTGGGGCAGCTGGCTTCTTCGACGATTTGGCCGGCGTACATGACCGACACACGATCGGCCATCTCCGCCACGATGCCCAGGTCGTGGGTGATGAGGACCACCGCCGTGTTCGACTCAGTCTGCAGGTTTCGGATGAGGTCGAGGATCTGGGCCTGGATGGTGACGTCGAGCGCTGTTGTTGGTTCGTCGGCGATCAGCAGCTCGGGCTGGCATGCCAATGCCATGGCGATCATGACCCGCTGGGCCATTCCGCCTGAGAGCTCGTGCGGGTAGGCCTTGGAGCGGCGGCCCGGATCGGGGATCCCGACCTTGGTGAGCATCTCCACAGTCCGTTCCGCTCGAACCTCCTCCTTCCAGTCGCGGTGGAGCTCGAAGACTTCTGAGATCTGGGCGCCGGCGCGTAGCACGGGATTCAGCGCCGAGGTCGGCTGTTGGAAGATCATGGAGATGTGCTCACCGCGCAGGCCGGTGAGCTCCTTTTCCGGCATCTGCAGGAGATCGCGCCCGTCGAAGCGGACCTCACCCTCCACGATACGACCGGGATAGGGGACGAGCCCCATGATCGACAACGACGTCACCGACTTTCCGCATCCTGATTCGCCGACCACCCCCAGTACCTCACCCCGATCGACATGGAGGTCGATCCCGTCCACCGCCTGCACCACACCGTCGCGGGTGAAGAAGTGGGTCTTGAGCCCGGTGATTTCGAGGAGGTGCTCAGTCACTCGGCCGCCCCCGGTCCCCGCTCAGACCAGGCGACGCCGGTTCCGCCTTCGGACTTTCGACTTCCGACTCCAAATGCCTCATTCGTTCAACGATGGGTCGAGGGCGTCGCGTAGCCCATCACCAAGCAGGTTGAATCCGAGCACCGTGACGATGATGGCCAAGCCGGGGAACAGCATGAGGTGGGGAGCCGTGAACACTCGGGCCCGTTCCTGAGCCAACATGGCTCCCCACTCGGGTGTTGGGGGCTGGGCGCCGAGGCCCAAGAATCCGAGGGCGGCCGCCTCGAGGATGGCTCCGGCGATTCCCAGGGTGCCGAGCACCACCAAGGGAGTGAGAGCGTTGGGGACGACGCGGGTGACGAGGATCCGCAGCGACGACGCCCCCAGCGCTTCAGACGCCGCGACGTAGTCGACCTCTTTGATCGACAGCACCGACGCCCTCATCACCCGGGCGTACTGAGGGATCGTCACGATGGCTATGGCGAGGAGAGCGTTGCGGATGCCGGGTCCGAGGACGAAGACGATGGCGATGGCGAGGATCAGTGATGGGAAACCCAACACGACATCCATCAGTCTCATCAGGATGTTGTCGATCCACCCGCCCACATACCCGGCCACCGAACCGATCACGGTGCCCACCATGATCGCCAAGAGGACGGTGGTGAAACCGAGGGGGAGACTGACTCTTGCTCCGTGCACGACGCGACTGAAGACATCGCGGACGTTCCCGTCGAGGCCCATGAGATGTTGAGGGCCCTCGCAGCCCAACAATTCCACGCAGGGGGACCCCCACCGTTCGGCCCCCTCCACGCCGATGAAATTCTGGGTCGAGGGATATGGGGCTATTACAGGCGCGAAGGCCGCTACCAAGACCATGAATCCGACGAGAATCAGCCCCACCACCCCGATCTTGCGTCGGAAGAACCGTCGCATGGCGATGCGCCATACCGAGCCGGGGCCCTCGAGGAACTGATCTCCTTCGGGTCCGACCGATGCTGGCCCGACTGCGTCTGGTCGGGCCGTCATTTGAACCTCACCCGCGGATCGAGGTAGCCATAGGAGATGTCTACCAGGAGATTGACCAGCACGTATGTGGCGGCGATCACCACGGTGAAGCCCTGGATGATCGGGAAGTCGCGACTGGTGATGGCGTCGAAGAGTGCTGTGCCGATCCCGGCCAGCCCGAACACCGTCTCGGTGAGGACCGCTCCTCCCAAGAGCCCACCGAGTTGGAGGCCGATGACCGTGACGACCGGCAGCAACGCGTTGCGCAAGGCGTGGTGGCGTACCACTCGCTTCTCGGCAGCTCCCTTGGCGCGGGCGGTTCGGATGTAGTCCTTGCGGAGCACGTCGAGGAGGGAGGAGCGAGTCATGCGGGCGATGATCGACATCGGAATGGTGGCGAGGGCGATGGAGGGGAGGATGAGGTGACGGATGGCGTCCCACATCACCGTCCATTGGGCGGTGATCAAGGCGTTGACGATCGCCATGTTGGTGATGAAGCGCGCCGCGTTGACGGCGATGCCTCTTTCCCCGAGCTCGATGCCCCACATCGTGTAGAAGGGAACCGGCCTGACTCCGGCCGACAGTCGGCCGCTGGGGGGAAGGGCCAAGAAGGTATCTCGGAGTAGAAAGGCGAAGACATAGGCCAGCAGCAGCCCCAGCCAGAAGATGGGCATCGACACGCCCACGTTGGCGACGGCCATGGCCCCGACGTCGACGGCGCTGTTGTGCCGACGGGCTGCCACCACTCCGAGGGGAACTCCCACCGCCACGGCCAAGACGAGGGCGATCACCGCCAGTTCGAATGTGACGGGGAGTCGTTCGATGAGAATGGTGCTCACCGGCCGGGAGAAACGAATCGAGTTGCCGAAATCTCCGCCGAGCACGTTGCGGGCATAGATGCCCATCTGGACGAAGATTGGCTCGTTGAGGCCCTGCGCCTCGTTGAAGCGTTCACAGGCCTCGGCGGTCGCCCGTTCTCCCAACATGGCGGTACACGGTTCCCCGGGAAGGGCTCTCACGAGCAGGAACACGACCACCAGCACCCCGGCCAGAAACAGCGGCACCATGAACTGGGCGACGACCTGAAAAAACAGGGCGCCGGTCAGAACGACCACCGCCAGCAGAGCGACTAGCGACACCAACCGTGGAACAAAGGCATTGCCGCTGTCCGGGCGAGGAGTCAGAATCTCCCTCGCCGCTTTACGCGCCGGCGAGGGTTTACCTTTTTTTCTGCGCGTAGCGGACTTCTTCGGCATGTCGACAATTATGCGAGGGGCGGTTCTGGGCCGGGCCGTCCGATTGTACCCGCCGCCCAGTATCACGCAGCGCCATCCTCTGGGGAAAGCCGATTGAGTATCCCTAGACGACCGCTGATGATTGCCCTGCGTGTGGCGGTGCTGGGGCTGGTGGCCCTGTTTGTCTGGAGCACGATCGCCAAGGCTTGGACCAGCCTGGGCGACGCAGAACTGCAGTGGCGGCCTGGATGGGCGCTGGCCGCCGCGGTGCGCAGCACCACTACCATCGCCTTGCCGGGCACGTACTTGCCGAGATTGCCGTAGTAGTAAGCGGGCGCAATCAGCCGCGCCCGATGGGGCTGCCCGAATGCCCGCAGCACTAGCCCCCAGTACCACGCCATGGGCG